>NZ_MWQN01000002.1:623992-1247984 GCF_002024165.1 Embleya scabrispora | reverse complement strand
GCTCCCCGCCGGCAGCCCCGACCCGACGGCGGCCGACTGCGCCGAGGCGGTCCGCAAACGCGGCTCCTACCTGGGCGGCGAACTGGCCCTGGGCTCCCGCTTCTGCGCCGTGACCGACGAGGGCCGCACCGCGTACTTCAAGCTGACCTCGGTGCCCGCCGGCGAGACCCCGGTACGCATGGAGGTCACCGTCTGGGACCTGGCCGGCTGAGGTCGGGCGGCGGATCCGACCCGGGCGCCGCCCTGCTCAGGGGCACAGCGGATCGGGCCCGACCGGGACGCGGACCGCGTTCCACGCGGCCTGCGTGGCCCGGAACACGACGCAGGTGGGATCCAACTGCTTGGCGGCGGCGAGGGTCAGTAGGCGCTCGCGCCCGTAACCCGTGCCCTTCACCCGCATCTGCAGCGCCTGGTGGACGACCTTGCCGGCCATCCGGATACCGACCCCGGTGACCGTCGAGTTGTTGCAGGTCGGACTGGTCGGCTTGCCACCGCCGGGGCTGCTGCCCTCGGCGAGCAGGTAGAACCAGTGGTTCAGCACGCCCGATGCCCGGTACTCCTCCATGGTCGGGATCGCCGAGGAGTAGCAGTTCTCGTGGCCCGCGAGCGAGGGGTCGTACATGAAGCGCAGCGGCCCCGTGCCGAGCAGGTTGACCTTCTCGCCGATCAGGTAGTCCGGCTCGTCGTACGGCAGCGGCTCGTTGGCGTACGCCTCGGTCAGCGTGCCCATGATGTCGGCGAAGCCCTCGGCCAGTCCCGGATCCCGGAACGGCCAACCGGGCGCCGTCTCGTCGACGGCGTGTCCGTATTCGCGGCCCACGAGATCCATCTGGGTGACCCACGTATCGTAGGTGGGGCCGGTATGCCCGATGTCGATGGTCTTGCTCGTCGAATTCCAGTAGAGGCCCACATCGGGCAGGCCCACACGCAGCGGCCACGCCCCGCCCTGCGCGTTCTGCCCGTTGCGGCCCAGCCAGTTGCGGAACATGTCGAACTGCTTCTGCGCCGCCCACATGGCGTCGACGCAGGCGGTCTCCAGCCTGGTCGGGTTGCCGTCGCCCCAGTCGTTGACCGATTTGGTGTAGACGTTGCCGGTGCGGTAGCTCTTGCAGAGCAGATTGAACCGGTTCGGGTCGCGCAGCGAGTACGACCCGCCGGTGCCCGTGGTGTCGATCGCGAGCGGGTCGGGCCCGTTCCACGCACCGTGTCCGGTCCCGGACACCAGTGCGGCGGCGGGCGTCGATCGGAGGCGGTCCGCGTTCGAACTCTGCGTGGTACCGAGCAGCAGGGCGATCACCAGGGCCAGGCACGAGCCGATGGTCAGCGTGGTGCGATGCATCCGGTCTCCCCGGGTGGAAGGCGGGTTCGTCGCGCGAGCGACACGTTCACACCCCGTCGGGGCGCGGTCAAGGCCGGCGGCGGTCATCGGCACATTCCGGCTACTCCCGCCATCCTTCCGAATCGGCTTGTCGCCGACCGGTCACAGGGAGCAATGTGGGGTGCGTGGCGGTGTTCGGACGGGGCCGAAGGCACGGGATCGCGGCCTATCCGCGGTCCGCGTATCTCCTGCGGGAGCGGCACGAGCGGTTGCTGGAACTGATGCTTCTGGAGTTGGCGAACGTCCGGGAGCGGCTCGCCGAGCAGCCGCGGGACGCGGCCGTGGATCGGGGGCGCCGGGAACTCGTCGCGCAGGCCGCGCACTTGGCCGGGCGCATCCCGCCGGGCTTCCCGGCCGTGTTCGCGAGGTGGGTGACGATCCTGGAGGCCGCGCGGGAGTACGACGTCGCCGTCGCGCTGGACCTGGGCACATCCGCGCTGCGTCAGGCCCGGGAGGACGCCGTCGCCAACGGGCGCGCGACCGCCGCGCATGTGGCCCTGGCCGACGCGCACGCACGGACCCTGTGCGCCGTCGGCGCCGCGCCCGCCGAGCGGGTCGCGCTCGCGGACCTGCGGCGCGCGTGGGTCGGGCTGATCGATCCGGACGCGTAGCGCCCGGATGAGCGGAAAAGGCGGGTGCCGGCCCCGGATTCGTGTTCCGAATCCGGGGCCGGCACCCGCCTCGCCGTTGCGGATGTCGAGCCGTCCGCGCGCCGTCCGGGCTACCGGACGTTCGCGATGGAGTCGTCCGCGTCGGTGCCGCGACGCTTGGCGCCGAGCAGCGGGACCAGGTTGAGCAGGAGTCCGACCACGGCCACGCCGGTGACGAGGTTGGCGCCGGGACGGTAGGAGCCGAAGTCGGCGTCGCCGGCCTTGGCACCGGTGGTCAGCGCGGTGACCACGGCGAGCACGAGGGCCGCGCCGACCTGGCCGGAGGTCTGCACCAGGCCGGAGGCGAGACCCTGCTCGGAGTCCTCGATGCCCTCGGTGGCCTGGGCCATGATCGCGCTGAAGCCGAAGGCGAAGCCGCCGCCCAGGAGCAGCATGGTGGGCAGCACCGCCAACGCGTAGTTCGGCGTGGTGCCGGCGGTGGCGAGGAACCACACGTAGCCGAGGCTCATCGAGGCCATCGAGGCGATCAGCAGCGGCGCGGTGCCGTAGCGGTTGATCAGCTTGCCGGTGAACGGCGAGCCGAAGGCCACGACCAGGCCGGCGGGCAGCAGCGCGAGCGCCATCCGCAGCGCGGACCAGCCCAGCCCGTCCTGGAGGTAGAGGGTCATCATGAACTGGAAGCTCATGTAGGAGCCCATCAGCGCGACCATGCTCAGGTTGGCCCGGACCACGGTGCCGACGCGCAGGATGCCGAACCGCACGAGCGGGTGCGCGATGCGCTTCTCGACCAGGACGAACGCGGTGAGCAGGGCGGCGGCCAGGACTATCGAGCCGAGGGTCAGCGGTGCGCCCCAGCCCCGTTCGGGTGCGGAGACGACGGTGTAGACGGCCAGCAGCATGCCGCCGCTGAGGGTGACCGCGCCGACCACGTCGTGGCCGCCGGAGTCGGCGGGACGGTCGCGCGGGATCAGGAACCAGCCGCCGATCAGCGCCAGGATGGCGAGCGGCACGGGGATCAGGAAGGTCCAGCGCCAGCCGAACTCGGTGAGCAGGCCGCCGAGGATCAGGCCGGAGGAGTAGCCGCTGGCGCCGAAGACGGAGAAGACGGACAGCGCCCGGTTGCGGGCGGGGCCCTCGGGGAACGTCGTGGTGAGGATGGACAGGGCGGTGGGCGCGGTGAACGCGGCGGCCAGGCCCTTGATGAAGCGGGTGGCGATCAGCAGGCCGCCGCTGTCGACCATGCCGCCGAGCAGCGAGGCGCCGGCGAAGACGGCGAGGGCGATCAGGAAGACCCGACGGCGCCCGAGCAGGTCGGCGGTGCGACCGCCGAGCATCAGCAGGCCGCCGTAGCCGAGGATGTAGCCGTTGACGATCCATTGCAGAGAGGTCGCCGACAGGCCGAGTTCGTGGCCGATCGACGGCAGCGCGACGCCGACCATCGAGACATCGAGGCCATCCAGGAAGAGCACGAGGCACAGCACGGCCAGGACGCCCCAGAGTCTGGGGGTCCAGTGCGAACCGGACGGTGTTTCGGCCGACGAGGAGGACGAGGGGACGGAGTGCTCGCGGGAGGACGGTCCCGCGTAGGTCTCGACTGTTGAAGCCATGGGCAAGAACGTACATGCGCACGCATTGAATGTCTACGCATTAAATGTGGGTGCAATAAATTTGCTTGCATGTTACGGCGGCCGGCGCTACCGTGACGCAATGAAGACGAAGGACCCGCTGATCGAGAGCTGGCGCGAGCTGTTGTCGCGGTACAGCCGGGTGGCGCACGAACTCGATCGCGCTCTTCAGGCCCGACACGACCTCACGATGAGTGAGTACGAGGTCCTCGACCGCCTGGTCGACGCGGAGGGCTGCAAGTCCCGCATCCACGATCTCGTCGTCGATCTGCACCTGAGCCAGAGCGCGTCCTCGCGCGCCGTGGCCCGCCTCGAGAAGTGCGGCCTGGTGCAGCGCGCGATGTGCGAGAGCGACCGCCGGGGCGTCTTCGTCATCGCCACCGACAAGGGCCGCGCCCTGCACGAGCAGGCCCGGGCGACCCAACTCGCCGTACTCGGCGAACACCTGGTCTGAGCCCGCCGGGCACGCTTGCCTTCACGCCGGCGTCAATGTCTACGGTCGTCCTCGCCGGCCGCCGCACAGGGCCGATCCCGAGTCGGATCGCCTCCCGCGACGGCTTCCGGCACCGTGCCGAACCGACACTGCGACGATTCGAGGCCGAGCGTGCCCTCCCTCCTGCATCTCGACGCCAGCATGCGTCGGACCGGATCCGTATCCCGGGACCTGTCCGCCCACTTCGCCGCCCGCTGGCGCGAACGCCACCCGAGCGGCGCGTACACCTACCGGGACCTGGCCGCCCAGCCGATCCCGCACCTGACCCACGCGGTGCGCGAGGCGCTGGTCGACCCGGGCGCCGCACACGGCGCGCCGGCGGACGAATGGGCGCTGACCACCGCGCTCAACGCCGAGTTGCGCGCGGCGAGCACGGTGGTGATGGGCGTGCCGATGTACAACTACTCGATCCCGTCCACGATCAAGTCCTGGCTGGACCGGGTCGTCTCCCCGGCCACCATGGCGGTGCCCGGCGGCGAACCCGGCCCCCTGGCGGGCACGTCCGTGATCGTGATCAGTCCTCGGGGCGGTTCGTACGCCCCGGGCACGCCGCGCGCGGGCTGGGACCACCAGGAGCCCTATCTGCGCGCCGTCCTGCGGGCCATCGGCCTCACCGACGACCTGACCGCCTTCGTACCCGCCGAGTTGACGCTCGCCGCCGTCGTGCCGCAGATGTCCGCCCTGAAGCCGCTCGCCGAGCAGTCTCTCGAACGGGCCTACCGGACCCTGGAATCACTGGCCGACCGGGATGCGGTGCGGGCGGGGTAGCCCGTTGTCAGTGGGCCGCCTGGGAGAAGTGGCTGGGGCGGCCGTCGTGGTGGATCAGGGTGCCCAGGCGCGCGGCCTCCGCGCGGTGGAGCAGGCGCGGAGGGCCGTCGGGCCGGCGGAGCACGGTTGCATGCCACGGGGTGGCCCATACGTCGGGGGCGTCCAGCAGACGGATCCCGAACTTGTCGGCGCCGCGCCGCTGCGGATGGATGGACAGGCGTACCGCGCGCGGGTGGTGTTCGGCGATCAGGTCGCTCCAGGCCCGGCTGCGCTGGATGACGCCGTAGGCGCGGTCGCGGCAGTCGCGTTGCAGCGCGGAACGGGTGCCGGGGAAGTCGGCGGTGTCCTCGAACAGGAACCGGGTGATGCCCCGGTACAGCCGCAACGTGTCCTCGTCGGACCGGACTTGGGCCCGCAATTCGGCCAGGGTCGGGGCGTGGCGCGCGTGCAGCCAGGCACGTTTGTCCGCGTGTGTGCGAGGGCCGGTCCGGCCGGTCGGATCGTCGCCCAGCACGTCGCGCAGGTCGAACACGCTCAGCCGGTCCAGGTCGTTGTCGGCGATGACGGCGCGCAGTTCGTCGGTGTAGGCGTCGACGTGCGCGTCCGGGACCCGGACGAGGTCGGCGAAGACGTGGCCGTCGGAGCAGATCAACATCCGGGCGCCGGGCGGGTGTACGGCCGCCACCGACGCGCACAGCCCGTCCAGGAAGGCCAGGCTCAGCCGTTCGCCCTCGTCGGGCAGATGTCCCAGGACCTTGGCCGGGTTGGGCGATTTGCAGGGGAAGCCCGGCAGCGCGAACACCACGGGTTCGCCCCTGGCGACGAAGTCGGCCAGTCGGTCGAGTTGTTCGGGGAAGTCGGCGACCGATTCGCGGCCCGGGTCGAGGTCGCGTTCCGCCGCACGGCGGTGTGGCAGGAGCAGTTCCAGGATCGCGGCGCTGATCGCGGCGGTCTGCGTGGGACCCGGGCGGTCGCGGCGGTCGATGGCGTGCATGGCGTCGGCTCTCCACGGGCTGAGCGGCGGGTTGGTGGGCGCAGGACAGCGGGGCACCCCGGCGCGGTGCCGGCCGGGGCGCGCGAATGTGCCTGTGGGAAAAGGTGGTTCGGGGGCCGAGGTGTGGTCAGGCCCGCTCGGTGTAGGTGACCGGCAGCGCGTCGACACCGCGCGCGAGCACGGCGGGGATCCACTCGACGTCGTCGACCGGCACGGCCGGGGCCAATCCCGGCAGGCGGGCGACAAGCGTGCCGAGCGCGACCTGGAGTTCGACCCGGGCCAGTGCGGCGGCCGGGCAGAAGTGGATGCCGTGGCCGAAGGCGAGGTGCGGATTGGGGCTGCGGTCGAAATCGAGGGTGTCCGCGTCGGGAAAACGTCTCGGGTCCCGGTTGGCCGCGCACAGTGAGACGATCACCGAGTCGCCGGCGGGTACGGGGGTGCCGTGCAGATCGTCGTCCGCGGCGAGGAAGCGCCAGGTGGTGAGTTCGAACGCGCTGTCGTAGCGCAGCAGTTCCTCTACGGCGGCGGGCAGGAGCGCGGGGTCCTCGCGGAGTCGGTCCAGGTGTCCGGGGTGCCGCAGGAGGGTAATCAGGGCGGTGCTGATCTGGTTGGTCACGGGCTCCTGTCCGGCGACCAGGAGTTGGAAGATCATCGAATCCAGCTCGGCCCGGGTCAGTTCGCCGGCGGCGTGCGCGGCGACCAGTCGGCCGAGCAGGCCGTCGTCGTCCGGATCGGCCCGGCGATCGGCGACGAGGTCGGCGATATAGCCCTGGAGTTCGCGCAGCAGCGCCTCGTACCCGGCCCGGCGCGGGTCTCTCGGACCGACGGGCTGCACCACCTTGCACCACTCGCGCCGAAACCGGGCCGCGAACCCCTCGGGCAGACCGATGACCTCGGCGAGCACCCGGAACGGGAAGCGGGCCGCGAAGCAGGCCACGACGTCCGCTCCCCCGCCGGCCGGCATGGCGTCGACGAGGTCGTCGGCGATCTCCTGGATCCGGGGTCGCAGCGCGTCGACCCGGCGCGGTGCGAAGGCGTCGGTGACCAGGCGGCGCATGGTGGTGTGCTTGGGCGGGTCCTGGTGGAGCAGATGCACCTGGAGTTCGGTGTGTTGCGGCTCGGGCATGATCGAGGCCAGGGCCCGCCAACGGTCGTTGCCCAGGTCGTGGTTCTTGCCCAGCCGGGGATCATTGAGGGTGGCGTGCGCGGCCTCGTAGCCCGTGATCAGCCAGGCGCCCACCCCGCTGGGGAAGCGCACCCGGTGGATCGGGCCGGCGGCGCGGAGCTTGGCGTACAGGGGGTAGGGGTCGCGTTTGTACTCGCGCCCGTACAACTCGACGGCGTGCGGGGCGTTCTCGGTGCGGTCGGGGCGGTTCGTACCGGGTTCGATCCGGGTCACGGGGTGCGTCTCCTGCGGTGCGGTGCGGTGCGGGGGCGGTGGTTGGGCAGCGGTGTGGATCGGGTGCCGGTCGGGGCTCAGATGGTGATCTCCGGTCGGTACACGTCCAGCCACAGGCCCAGGTCGACCACTCGTTCCAGGCGCAGCCGGTGTCCCCACGGCAGTTCGTGCGCGGGCGTGTCGAGGCAGGACTTGATCACCGTCTCGTCGACGAGCGCGCGGACCTGTCCGCCGTGTCCGTCGAGGGCGTCCCGGGCCAGGTCCTGCAATCCCCGGTTGTAGTCGGGGTGATGGGTGGCCGGGTAGTGGTTCTTGGGCCGCTCCCGGACCGAGCGGGGAGCGAGTGTCTCGCCGGCGGCGGCTCGCAAGAGGCTTTTCTCCCGACCGTCGAAGGAGTGCAGCGACCACGGCACGTCGTAGGCGTACTCGACCAGGCGGTGATCGCAGTAGGGCACCCGCACCTCCAGACCCTGGGCCATGCTCAACCGGTCCTTGCGGTGCAGGAGTTGGCGCAGCCAGCGGGTCAGCGACAGGTGCCGCAGTTCGCGCAGCCGGTGCTCCTCGGCGCTCTCGTGCGCGGCGTGCGGAACGGCGGCGAGCGCGGTGCGGTAGGTGTCCGCCCGGTATTCGCCCATGCGCAGGGCGCCCGCGACGTCGGGATGCAGCGGCATCGCGGCCTCGTCGCCGGTGACCAGGAGCCACGGGAAGGTGTCGGCGGCGCGTGCGGCGGGACTGTGGAACCACGGGTAGCCGCCGAAGACTTCGTCGGCCGCCTCTCCCGACAGCGCGACGGTGGCGTGCCGGCGGATCTCGCCGAACAGCAGGTACAGCGAGGTGTCCATGTCACCGACGCCGATCGGCGAGTCGCGGCAGGCGACGACCGCGCGTCGGTGCTCCGGGTCGAGCAGGGAACGCGGGTCCAGGACCACCGTGTCGTGCTCGGTGCCGATGAACCGGCCCGCTTCGGCGGCGTACGGGGTGTCGTGGCCGGTGCGCAGTATGTCGGCGGTGAACGTGTCGGCCTGGTCGGTGTAGTCGACCGCGTAGGAGCGGATCCGGGCGTCGGGGCCCTCGCGGCGCCGCAGTTCGTCGGCGAGCAGCGCGGTGACCACGGTGGAGTCCAGGCCGCCGGACAGCAGGCTGCACACCGGTACGTCCGCCTCCAGTTGGCTGCGGGCGGCGTGCTCGACCAGGGCGCGCACCCGTTCCACGGTGGTGTCGCGGTCGTCGTGGTGTGGGCCTACCGCCAGTTGCCAGTACCGGTGTTCGCGCGTTCCGGCGCGGTCGAGGGTGCGGATCGAGCCGGGTTCGAGCTCGTGGATCCCGGTCCAGACGGTGGGTCCGGTGTCGAAGAGCAGCCCGTAGGCCGCGCGCAGTCCGTCCGCGTCCACGCGCGGTCGTATCTCGGGGTGGGCGAACAGGGCCTTGGGCTCGGACGCGAAGGCGATGCCGTCACGCACGCGCGCCCAGTACAGCGGCTTGACGCCGAATCGGTCGCGGATCAGGACCAGGCGGTCGTACCGCAGGTCCCAGATCGCGAACGCGTACATCCCCTCCAGGTGTTCCGCGCACGCGTCGCCCCATTCGAGGTAGGCGCGAAGCACCGTCTCGGTATCGCTGCGGGTGCGGAACCGGTGCCCGGCACGGCGGAGTTCGGCCCGCAGCTCGTGGTGGTTGTACACCTCGCCGCTGTACACGAGGACCACTCGGGGGTCCTCGGGCCGGTCTCCCATCGGCTGCGTGCCGCCCGCGAGGTCGAGCACGGCCAGGCGGCGGTGACCGAACGCCGCGTGTGCGCCCGCCCATACGTCCCCCGCGTCCGGGCCGCGCGGGGTCAGGGTCGAGGTCATCGCCTCGACGACCGTTCGGCGCGGGCGCCCGTCGGGCCGGAGGCACACCCAGCCGGCGATTCCACACATGCGTGATCCGTCCTTCGGTCGAGGCGTCGGCTGCGGAGGGATCGGGGCGGGGTCGATGGCGCCGCCGGGACGCCCCCGCCCTCGTCGTTCCACCCGAGCAGTCGTCCGTCCGACCGACAAAGTTCCCGGCCGCGCGGGTGGGTTCACGCGGTCCGGTTCACGTGGTCGGGGCGGGGCCGGCGGCGGGGCGTCGGGCGAGGAGCGTGATGACGAGCGCCGCGACGATCAGGACTCCCGCCACGGCGAAGGTGATCCGGGTGCCGGCCGCCACCGCGTCGGGGCGTGCCGTGGTCACGTCGTGTGCGCCCGAGGCGAGCGCGAAGATCGCGCCCATCACCGATGTGCCGGTGATCAGGCCGAGGTTGCGCGACAGGTTGAGCATGCCGGAGACCACCCCGCGTCGGTCGGGCCGGACGTCGGCCATCACGGCGGTGTTGTTCGCGGTCTGGAACACCGCGTATCCGGCGGTCGTCACCACGATCGGGGCCAGGTAGCCGGCCGGTCCGAGGTGTCCCGAGGTCAGCGCCAGGGCGAACGCGCCGACGGATATCGCGATCAGCCCGACGACGGTCATCCGCCGTGCGCCGAAGCGGTCCGCGATCCGGCCGGCCGGTATCCCCGTGAGCGCGGCGACGACCGGGCCGACCGACATGACGAGTCCGACGAGCGCGTCGCCGAGGCCGAGCGCCCGCGCGAGGTGGAACGGCCCCACCACGAGCGTGGCCATCATCACCGTCGACACCAGCGCACTCGTGGCCAGACTCGCGCTCAGCGCCGGCTCGCGGAACATCGCCAACCGGATCAGCGGGGACGCCGCCCGCGCCTCGGTCCGTACGAACAGCGCGACGCCGAGCCCGGCCGCCACGAGCAGCGCCGCGTTGAGCGCGCCGAATCCGCCGCGCCCGACGGTCATCGCGAGGGCATAGGCGCCGAGCGTCCCGGCCAGCAGCAGCGTGCCCACGTGGTCGAAGCGGGGTCGGTCGGCCCCGGGCTCGCGGCGGTCGGTCGGCAGGTGCCGGTGTGCCAGGAACAGGGCCAGGATCCCCAGCGGCACGTTGACCAGGAAGATCGCCCGCCACCCCGGCCCGGCGATCAGCGCGCCGCCGAGCGACGGACCGAGCGCGGTGCCGACGGCGGACATCGTGCCGAGCAGCCCCATCGCGCTCCCGGTCCGCTCCCTGGGCACCGTTTCGCCGACGAACGCCATGGTGAGCGCCATCATCACGGCCGCCCCCAGACCCTGCGCGGCGCGGGCGGCGATCAGCGTCTCCAGGGTCGGTGCCAGGCCGCACGACACCGAGGCCCCGGTGAACACGCCGATCCCGGCCAGGAGCAGCCGGCGGCGCCCGATCAGGTCGCCGAGTCGGCCGGCGCCGACGATCACGGTGGTGATGGCCAGGAGGTAGGCCAGCACGATCCACTGAACCCGGGCGAAGGAGGCGGAGAACGTATCCGCCAGCGTCGGCAGCGCGACATTGGCGACGCTCGTGCCCAGCGAGGACAACAACATGGACAGGCACAGCCCGGCGAGCGCCCACCGCACCGAGCCCGACGCCGGCCGCACATCGTGGGTCACCCGCACATCCCGCGAAATCTCTGAGGTCATGGCGAGGAGGCTGCACCGGCTCCCCCACCCCGGCAACTCGTGTTGCCAAGATGGGGACGGCACGGTGGAATGCCCGCATGACGGACGACGCACCCCCCTACCGAGCGGTCCTCGACGAGGTCGCGCCCCGCCTTCGGCGGCTGCGGGCCGAGCGTGGTCTCACGCTCGCCGCGCTGTCCGAGACGACCGGCATCTCCAAGAGCACGCTGTCCCGACTGGAGTCCGGGCAACGGCGGCCCACGCTGGAGTTGCTGCTGCCGCTGGCGGGCGTGTACCGGGTGCCGCTGGACGATCTGGTCGGGGCCCCGGAGGTGGGGGATCCCCGGATCCGGCTGAACCCGCACCCGCTGCCCAGCGGCGGTATGTTCATCCCCCTCACCCGCACCCCCGGCCCGCTCCAGGCGTTCAAGATGATCATCCCGTTCCGGGGCACCGAGCCCGCCTTCCGTACCCACGAGGGCTACGAGTGGCTGTATGTGCTGGAGGGCCGGCTGCGGCTGATCCTCGGTGAGCACGATCTGGTCCTCGGCCCGGGCGAGGCCGCCGAGTTCGACACCCGGGTCCCGCACTGGTTCAGCAGCGCGGACGAACGGCCGGTCGAGGTGCTCAGCCTCTTCGGCCGCCAGGGCGAACGTATGCACGTACGCGCCAAGCCCCGCAGCGCCGCCGATCCCGAGTGACGACGGTCGACGGCAGGCCGCGGCAGCTCCCGGGCCCGGCTCGAAAGGCGTCGGCGGTCAGCCCCAGGACGGCCGGCTTCCGGCGACGGTCAGCCGGGTTGCCTCCCAGTCCGCGCCGACGTCGACGGCCGGGGTCCGGCTCAGGCCGGTGTTGCGCGCGGCGTCCTCGATCGCGTCGGGCTCGCCCGCGCCGTCCCGGCCGGGCCTGGGCGTGAGCAGCCAGACGGCGCCGTCCTCCGGAAGCAGGCCGACGACGTCGAGCAGCGTGTCGGCGAGGTCGCCGTCCTCGGCGCGGAACCAGAGCAGCACGGCGTCGGCGATGTCGTCGTAGTCCTCGTCGACGAGGTCGTGGCCCGTCAGCCACTCGATGCCCTCGCGGAGGTCGTGGTCGACGTCGTCGTCGTAGCCCAATTCCTGGACGATCCGGCCGGGTTCGAGGTCCAGCCGGACGGCGGGGTTGGTCTGCTCGTACTCGGTTGTGCTCATCGCTGCCTCCCGGATACCGACGCGCCTTTCACGTCGCTCAGTAGCCAAGCAGATACGAACGGTGCTCGCGGTGATCCACGCGGAAGGTCGTTGCCGAGGGCGCGGCCCCGGCCGGCGGCGCGATCGTCCATATGTGTCAAAAAAGCTACAAAGAGTGATATTCGCACTAAGCGAGGCAACCCTCCGATGCGCCGCCGCGTTCCCCATCGGATCACCGATCACGCGCCGGCCGCGAAGGAGAGAACAACGCTGATGCGTACCACTCGTGTCCTTAGCACCACGGTAGCCGCCGGCCTGTTGGCCGTAGCCATGGGCGGCACGGCCGCCGCGGCCGAAGGCCTCGGCCCGCAGAGCAAGACCCTCAAGGCCCCGGCGACCGGCACCAGTGTTGGGTCCGACGACGACCAGGCCGCGCGCACCGCCGACGGCGTGGGCCGCTGCCCCCGGCCCACGCACGACTGCCAGAGCGGGAAGCCGGACCACAAGCCGGCCGGGAAGCCCGACCACAAGCCGGCCGAGAAGCCCGCCGACAAGCCTGCCGACAAGCCCGATCACAAGCCGTCCGGGAAGCCGGACCACAATTCCGACCACAAGCCGGCCGGCAAGCCCGACCACAAGCCGATCCACCGGCCGGTCGTGATCAACCACGTCACGAACACCACCGTGAGCACGTCGCACGTGACGGTCAATCACACGACCAACAACACGGTGAACATCAACAACAACCACACGACGAACATCGTGCACAACCACAAGCCCGCGCACTCGAAGCCCGAACACCCCAAGCACGAGCGCCCGAAGCACGATCGGCCCAAGCACGTGCACCACAAGAACGACACGACCAAGCCGCACCACGTGGTCCAGCCGGCGGCCCACCACGGGACGCAGACGAAGACCACGCCGGTCGGCGCCGTCGCCGGTGGCTCGGGCGGGACCACCGAGTCCGACGCCGGTCTGCTCGCCCTGGGCGGCGCGCTGGCCGTCGCGGGTGCGGGCGCCGGTGCGTTCGCACTGCGTCGGGGCAGCCTGCGTGGCTGACACGTCCTTCGTTCGTCGCGTCGGCCGCCGCCTCCTGCTGGTGGTGGCCGTCGCGGCGGTGGTGTGCGGTGTCGTACTCGGCGTGATCGGCTACCAGAACCGTCGCCCGCCCGCGACGGCCACGGCCGCGCCCAAGTCCGTTGCCACGGCGGCCCCTTCCCCGGCCGCCGGCGCACTCGGCGATCCCGCTGGTTCCGCAGCGGCGCCGGCACCGCCGGAGGGACCGATCCTGGCCCGTTCCGAGCCGGTCACGGTCGACATCACGGAAATCGGCGTGCACGCTCCCGTGACCTCGGTCGGTCTCGACGCCGACGGTGCCGTGCAGGTACCGCCCGCCGAGGACGAGCGCCGCGCCGGCTGGTACGACCAGGGACCCACCCCCGGCGAACTCGGCCCGGCCGTACTGGTCGGCCACCTCGACTCGGCCGCCGGTCCCGCCGTCTTCTACGAAGTGGGCAACCTGCGTCCGGGCGCCACCGTCGAGATCCGCCGGGCCGACCAGAGCACCGCGATCTTCACCGTCGACGCGGTGGAACGCTTCACCAAGACCGACTTCCCGACCCAGCGGGTCTACGGCGACCTGAACCGCGCCGAGTTGCGGGTGATCACCTGCGGCGGCGACTATGACGCCGACAAGGGCGGCTACCAGGACAACACCATCCTGTTCGCGCACCTGACGGGCTCGCGCTGACCCACCCTCGCGCGTCCCCATGCCCGGTCGTCGTCCGCGACGACCGGGCATGGGGACGTCG
Source organism: Embleya scabrispora (assembly GCF_002024165.1). Taxonomy (NCBI): domain Bacteria; kingdom Bacillati; phylum Actinomycetota; class Actinomycetes; order Kitasatosporales; family Streptomycetaceae; genus Embleya; species Embleya scabrispora. The sequence continues at coordinate 1,234,235 of NZ_MWQN01000002.1, read as the reverse complement.
TGGCTCAGGCCACCCGGGTCGTGTCCGGTTGTACGTTCGGTTGTACGTCCGGGTGTGCGTTCGGGTACGGCAGGCCGAGATTGTCGCGCAGCGTCGTACCGGTGTAGTCGGTGCGCAGCGAACCCCGTTCCTGGAGCAGCGGCACGACCTTGTCGACGAACTCGTCCAGGCCGGTGGGGGTCAGGTGCGAGCCGAGGATGAACCCGTCGGAGCCGTCCTGCTGGACGAACGTGTCGATCCGGTCGGCGACCTGCTCGGGTGTGCCGACGAACTCGGTGCGGCCGAAGACGTGGATCGCCAGATCGCGCAGCGAGTACGACTCGGCCTCGGCGAGCGCACGCCATTCGGCCACCCTGCGGTGCGCGTCCTCGGCGATCCGGGCCCGGCCGCGAATCACGGGCGGGCCCTCGGGGTCGGGATCCACATCGGGCAGCGGCCCGTCGGGGTCGTACCCGGACAGGTCGCGGTTCCAGACCGTCTCCAGGAGGATCTGCGCGGTGCGTCCGCCGATCTGGCGCCGGGTGATGTCGCGATGGCGTTCGATCGCGTCGGCCTCGCTCTCGCCCAGTACGAAGGACGCGTGCGGCAGCAGCTTGACCGCGTCGGCGGGGCGGCCGAGTCGGGCGGCCCGGGCCCGGATGTCCCGGTAGAACTCCTGGGCCTCGTCGAGGCGGTGGTACGGGGAGAAGATCGCGTCGGCCCCGCCGGCGGCGAAGTCGCGCCCCTGCGGTGAGACGCCGGCCTGTAGGATCACCGGCCTGCCCTGCGGACTGCGCGGCGTGGTGAATCGGCCCGAGATGTCGAACTGTGCGCCGTCGAACGCGAATTCGCCGGCCTTGGCATCGCGCAGGAAGACCCCCGCCTCCCGGTCGGCGGCCACCGCGTCCGCCGCCCAGGAGTCCCACAGTTCGCGGGCCGCGGCCAGGAACTCGCCGGCTCGGGTGTAGCGCTCGTCCCGGTGCAGGAAGTCGGCGCGGCGGAAGTTGGCGCCGGTGAACGCGTCGAACGAGGTGACCACGTTCCATCCGGCCCGGCCGCCCGACAGATGGTCGAGCGAACTCAACTGGCGGGCCAGCTCGTAGGGTTCGTTGAAAGTCGCGTTGATCGTGCCGATCAGGCCCAGGTGTTCGGTGACGGCGGCGAGCGCGGCGAGCACCGGCAGGGTGTCCGGGCGGCCGACGACGTCCTGGTCGAAGATCAGGCCGAGGCGTTCGCGCAGCGCCAGGCCCTCGGCGAGGAAGAAGAAGTCGAACCGGCCACGCTCGGCGGTCTGCGCCGCGTGCCGGAAGGAGGCGAAGTCGATCTGGCTGCCGGCTTCGGGATCGGACCACAGGGTGTGGTGGTTCACCCCGCCCAGGTAGGCGCCGAGGATGATCTGCTTGTGTGGCTTGCTCATCGGGATGGGTTCCTTCGTACGGGTGGCGAGACCGGTGGCGAGACGGGTGGTGCGACGAGTGGGTGCGCCGAAGTCACGACGCGGCGGCGGCCGGCGCGGGCGCGGCGTAGCGGTTCGCGGGACGCGGCAGGCCGAGGCGGGAACGCAGGGAACCCGCGTCGTAGGAGGTGCGGAAGACGCCGCGACGCTGCAACTCGGGTATCAACTCGCGGGTGATGGCGCGCAGATCGTGGGGCAGCGCGGCCGGGCGCAGGCGGTATCCGGTCAGCCCGGCGTGCTGCCAGTCCTGGAGCAGGTCGGCCAACTCGACGGCGGTGCCGGTGAATACGAGCGCGTCGCTCGCGTACTCCGCGCCGTCGAGGTCGTCGAGGCGTGCCTTGCGCTCGCGCGCCGCCGTGGTGCTCTCGTCGAGGACGACGACCACGTCGCCGAAGACGTGCACGGTCTGCGACTCCCGTCCCGCGAGCCGCTGTTCGGCTCGGATCTCGGTGACGATGTCCCGCGCGTGGTCGTGGTCGCGCGGGGTCACGTACACGACGTCGGCCGAGTCGGCGCCGAGCCGGTAGGGCACGGTGTCGTGGGCCAGCACGGTGACCAGCGGCTGACCCTGCGGCGGGCGCGGCACGATCGACGGGCCTCGGACCCGAAACCTCGGCCCGACGAAGTCGATGTAGTGCAGCTTGTCGCGGTCGATGAAGCGGCCGGTCGCCGCGTCACGGATCTCCGCGTGGTCCTCCCAGCTGTCCCACAGTCGGCGCACCACCTCGACGAAGTCCCGCGCCTCGGCGAAGGTTTCCGCGACCGCGGCCACCGCCTCGGGCTTCCCGAGGTCGGCGAACGTGAACGCCGGTTGCTCGCGCCGCCCGAAGTGGGCGTTGTCCACCGGCCGGGAGATCTGCGCCCGCCAGCCGGCCCGGCCCAGGCTCACGTAGTCGAGGGTGGCGATCGCCTTCGAGACGTGGAACGGCTCGGTGTGCGTCACGGTCGCCGTCGGGATCAGCCCGATGTGCCGGGTCGACGGCGCGACGCGGGCGGCGATCAACACCGCGTCCAGTCGACCGCGCACCTGGTCGATCCGGTCGTCGATGCGATCGAAGCCGGTGGACTGGAGGCCGAGCGCGTCCTCGATGGTGACGAAGTCGAGCAGTCCGGCCTCCGCCTCCGCGACCAGGTCGGTCCAGTAGCGGGCGGTGAACAACTCGTCGGCGCGGGAGTCGGGTTCGCGCCAGGCGGCCGGATGCCAACCGGCGCCGTCGAGAGCCACGGCCAGGTGGAGGGGGGTCGCGGGGTTCGGTACGGATGACATGGGTTCGGTTCTCGCTTTCGACGGGCACGGCGGATGACGGTGGCGAAGGTGAATGACGGTGGCGAAGCCGGATCCCTGCCGGGGCGACGCACGCCATGAGTCGGCCGCCCGGGCACGCGGCGTCGCCGGACGGCCCGCAGGGGGGCATGCCGAAGTTGCCTGCCACGGGCGGCGGTTCATGCGCGGAATCGACCGACCACGAGTCCTGCCGCGCGCGATGTCGCGTGCGGAACGGGTCGTTTCGTGGAGCGGCCGTGTGGGCCCGGGTGGGCGGAGGGTGCTACCCGGTCAGTGACACAGGGAGCCGGCGGAGCGGCGCAGATCGATGAACAGGCGCCGGGTCAACCGCGCCCGAGGCGACATCGCACCGGCGGCGGTGCGGGGGTACGCGGCAGGTGTGGCGCGGCGATTCGCCGTACTCATCCACCCGCTCATGCGATCGTTCCCCCGGTATCGGTCGACATTGCATCGGTCGACATCGCGACGCTAACGCAGCCCGTCCGGTCTTGTCCATCGACCCGGTCGGGGCCGGCCCCGGGCGTCGTTTCGAACCGTGAACACCCTTTGACGGAGCGGGAACATGCTCGTAGCCTGCGGATCATGTCTCAGTCCCGATGGCCGGGCGGTGCCGCGTGAGCGACCTGCGGGTGTTGGACAACGTGGCCTACACGTCCTTGACCGGACCGCATGCCGGCCTCGCCGAGAGCAAGGGGCGGGTGCGGCGTTATCCCGTCGACGTATCGCCGTTCGCGGCGCTGCCGGACGATCCGGACGCGGCGGATTGGGCGGATCTGGCCGCCCTGGCCGGTCCCGGCGCGGTCATACCACTGGCCAATGGGCAGACCCTGCGGCCGCCCGAGGACTGGGACGTGGTGATGCGACTGGCGGGCGTACAACTCCTGGGCGACGTCGTGGTGGGCATCCCCGACGACTCGCTGGTCCGGCTCACCGCCGCCGACGTACCGGAGATGTTGGATCTGGTCGCCCGTACCGAGCCCGGGCCGTTCCTGCCCCGCACCATCCAACTGGGCACCTATCTCGGCGTCCGCCACGACGGCGCGCTGATCGCGATGGCCGGGGAGCGCCTGCATCCGCCCGGCTGGACCGAACTCAGCGCGGTGTGTACCGATCCGGCGCACCGGGGACGGGGACTGGCGACGCGGCTGGTCCTGGCTCTGGTGGCCGGGATACGGGATCGGGGCGAGACTCCGTTCCTGCATGCCTCGGCCGGGAACGCCGACGCGATACGGCTGTACGAGTCGCTGGGCTTCCGGCTGCGGCACACCCCGACCTTCCTCGCCGTACGGGTCCCGGCGGACGAGCCCGTCGCCGGAGTGAACGCGCGGTAGGCGGCCGGCGGGTGGGCGTGGGGCCGGCGGGCCGCTCGTGCGGCCCGCCGGTGTGTACGTACCGATCGCCGTGGCTCGGTGCGCCCGTGCGCTCCCGGGGCCTGCGAGGACCGGTGGGGCCGTCAGCCCGGCGGGGCCTCGGCCGCCGTGGCGTCCTGGTCGGCGCGGTCGGCGGCCTTCTCCGCCTCGGCCACCGCCGAGGCCATGTCCGAGGGCGCGTCGGCGGGCGTGGCCCGGCTGCCGGCCGGTTTCGAGCCGTTGTCGCCGCCGTCCGAGCCGCCGCACCCGGTCAGGGTGACACCGAGGGCGAGCGCCGCCACGACGAGTCCGCCGATCCGGCGGCGCGCGCCGGTCACTTGCCCGCGGCGGACGGCTGCGTGTCGCACCACGTCTTGACGTTCGCCAGGTCGGCCTTGCGCTGCTTGAGTTCCGGCAACAGACGCTGACGCGTCGTCAACTTGTCGTTCAGGTAGGTCTTCACGGCCGGCCGGTTGAGCTTGTCCGCCTCGGCGATGCGCGCCTGCAGGTGTGCGATGGACCCCTTGACGGTCGCGTCGCCGCCCAGCCGCTCGATCGCCTTGGTCAGACGCGTGTCGACGGTCGGGACACGCTTGCAGATGGCCGGCTTGTGCTTGTCGCCGGCGGGCATCGGTCCGGCCTGGGCGGCGGGTGCCGAGACCAGGGCGCCGACGGTGGTCAGGGCGGCGAGGGCGCCCAGAGTGGCGAGGCGCCGGGGCGCGCGGGCGCGCGAAGTGGTGGTACGGCGAGACATGGTGGATCTCCCGAGTTCACGGTTCACCGCCCCGCTGCGGGGTGGCGTGCCGCGAGAGTAGGTCGCCGATCTGTGGGGTTCTTGTGAGCCGTCTGTGGGGTTTTTGTGAAGCGGGACTCGGCCGGGGGGCGCCCGGTCCGCCGGTCTCCCGGTTTCGCGGTCTGGCGGTCTGGCGGTCTCCGAGGCTTCTGGAGGCTCACTTCGCGGTGTCGACCGCCTCCGGTTCGCGGGTGAGCCAGTCGTGCCGGATCCCGTCGTCGCCGGTCGCGTCCGCCGCCGGGTGCCGTAGCGGGAGCACGACCTCGACGCGCGTACCGACGCCCGCGGGCGAGTCGGCGACCGTGACCCGGCCCCGGTGCAGCTCGACCTGCTGGGCGACCAGGGTCAGCCCCAGACCGGCTCCCGGGCTGTCCGGTCCGCGCCGGAAGCGCTCGAAGACCGCCGCGCGGCGGTCGACCGGAATCCCCGGGCCGGCGTCGTCCACCCGGATCCGGACGCCGTCGGGCACCGCCTCGACGGCGACCCGGATCGGGGTCGGCCCGTGCGGGCCGCGTCCGTGCACCAGCGCGTTGCCGATCAGGTTGTCCACGACCAGGCGCAGTCCCGGGCGCAGGCCGTCGACCCGGACCTCGCCGGAGCCGACCACCTCGACCTCCGCGCCTGGCTGCCGAATCCGCGCGTCGTGGGCCGCCTCGTGGGCGAGTTCGACCAGGTCCACCCGCTCGAAGGATTGCGCGTCGGCCAGGTCGCCCTGGGCGAGGGCGCGCAGCGAGGCGAGCAGGGACAGGATCCGCTCGTGGCCGGCGGTCAGGTCGGCCAGTACCTCGATGCGCTCGTGCGCCGCCAGGTCGGGGTAGCCGACGAGCACGTCGAGGTCGGTTCGCATCCCGGTGAGCGGCCCGCGCAGTTCGTGGTCGACGGTCGCGGCGAACGCGCTCGCCGTGTCCAGGGCGTCCCGGGTCCGCGCGGTCTGCACGTCGTAGCGCCCGAGCACGTCCGCGAGAGTGCGACCGAGTTCGTCCACCTCGGCCACACCCGACGGGACGTGTACGTCCGGCCGCTCCCGGTCGTCCGGTTCGATCGCCGCCGCCCGTCGGCGCAGCGCCCGCAACGAGCGGGTGGTCGTGCCGGCGACGACCAGGCCGGCGAGGGCGGAGATCGGTACGGCGAACAGCGCGACCACGAACACCCGGCGGCGCAGCAGCGCGGTACGGGCCTCGGTCTCCGCCGTCGGCTGGAACACCCGAAGCGTCGCCGACGCCCCGGAGCGCGTCGCACCCAGCGGCCGGGTGATCACGCGCCAGGCCTTGCCGCCGGAGCGCACGGTGACAGGCCCGGACCGCCGATTCTCCGGCAGCGCCACCTCGGGCGGCGGTTGCGGCCCGGCGGCGACCGGCCCGCCGGGCAGTTCGACGCGCACCCCGACGTCGAGCGCCCCGTCGAACAGCTTGGTCTCCCGGACCCGCACGGCATTCTCCCGATCGTTCTCGACGGCACGCAGAAGCGCCCGAGCATCCGGAGCAAGCCGATCGGCGCGCTGCCGCAACGTGACGTCCTGACGGTGAGTCACATCAGCGGTGACCCACCGCACAACCAGACTTCCGGCCGCGATCACGAGGAGGGGAACCAGGATGCCGACGGCGAGCGCGATCCGGGTGGACAACCGCATCGACAGTCGCCGGCGCCGGGCCGGGGAGGTGGCGCCCGACGGCCGGCGGCCGGCCTCGACGGATACGGGTCCACCGGCGGGCGCGGACGGCGCACCCCCGCCGGCCACGTTCACCGCCCGGTCCACATCTGCCGCCTTCACCGCCGGCCGTCCGACACGCGAAGCACGAAGCCCACCCCGCGCACGGTGTGCAACAGGCGCGGCCTGCCACCGGCCTCCAACTTGCGGCGCAGGTAGCTCACGAAGGTGTCGACCACATCGGTCCGCACCTCGAAGTCGTAGCCCCATACCCGGGCCAGCAACTGGTCCCGAGTCAGGACCAGCCCGGCATTGCGCACGAACACGTCGAGCAGCGCGAACTCGCGAGCGGTCAGGTTCACCGGCTCACCCTCGTAGGTGGCCAGATACGCGGCACCGTCCAGGGTCAGCGGCCCTGCCCGCAGCACCCGATCCCCGACCGGGGCCGGCGGTCGACGACGCAACAGCGCACGCAGCCTGAGTTCGAGTTCGCGCAGGTCGAAGGGCTTGACCAGGTAGTCGTCCGCACCCGATTCCAGCCCGGTGATCCGGTCGACGGTCTCGTCCCGAGCGGACAACATCAGCACCGGGGTATCCACCCCGCGCTCACGCAACGCGGCACACACCTCGATCCCGGTAAGCCCGGGCATGGCCACGTCGAGCACGATCGCCTGCGGCGCCGCCTGCCCCCCGAGCCCTTCTCCGGTCCCGACCGCAGCCAACGCCGCCGCCCCATCCGAGGCCAACTGCACCCGATAGCCGGCCAACCGCAGCCCCCGCTCGAGGGCCCGCCGAATGGCAGGATCGTCATCCACAACCAATATCCGAGCCGCCCCCGCAGCCCCCTCCCCCTCAACCACCCGTCCACCACCCCACACTCACCGGCCCTCCCAAAGGTGGTCGGACTCTACGCCGCGAGTATCCCCCGCACACGCGGCTCCGGGGACGGGACCAGGGCGGCGGCAACCGAAGCAAGAGCCCGCCGAAAACCTGCCCGAACAGGCAGAAGGCCCCCGGCACACGCTGCCCCTCGGGCCGCGCAGGCAGCCAGTGGCCGCCGCCGGCGTTCGGGACTCCAAAAACACGGGGCTCCCGACGAGACGCGCGTCTTGCTCGGCGAAACCCGGCTGGCAACGGGGGCAGAGAGGACGGCCGGGTCCAGTCCTCCGGAGAGCCTTCCCAAGCGGGTCGAGAGTTCTCGGCACCCATTGCGCCTTGGGCTGCGGTAGCCGGTCCGGGGCCCGTCCGAGTCGAAGATGGGCCGCCGCCAGCGTTCGGGGCTCCAAGACTTCGGGCTTCCGACGAAACACGCGCCTTGCTCGGCGAAAACCGGCTGGCAGCGGAGGGCAGGGAGGACGGCCGGGTCGAGTCTTCCGGAGGGCCTTTGCGATGGAGTCAAGCGTTCTTGGCGCCCGTTGCGCCTTGAGCTGCGGGTGGCCGGTCCGGGGCCCGCCCGAGTCGAAGATGGGCCGCCGCCAGCGTTCGGGGCTCCAAGACTCCGCGCCCCCGACGAAACACGCGCCTTGCTCGCCGAAAACCGGCTGGCAGCGGGCGGCAGAGAGGACGGCCGGGTCGAGTCTTCCGGAGGGCCTTTGCGATGGAGTCAAGCGTTCTTGGCGCCCGTTGCGCCTTGAGCTGCGGGTGGCCGGTCCGGGGCCCGCCCGAGTCGAAGATGGGCCGCCGCCAGCGTTCGGGGCTCCAAGACTCCGCGCCCCCGACGAAACACGCGCCTTGCTCGCCGAAAACCGGCTGGCAGCGGGCGGCAGAGAGGACGGCCGGGTCCAGTCCTCCGGAGAGCCTTCCCAAGCGGGTCGAGAGTTCTCGGCACCCATTGCGCCTTGGGCTGCGGGTAGCCGGTCCGGGGCCCGTCCGAGTCGAAGATGGGCCGCCGCCAGCGTTCGGGGCTCCAAGACTCCGCGCCCCGGACGAGACGCGCGTCTTGCTCGCCGAAAACCGGCTGGCAGCGGGGGCGAGGTGGGTGCTCGGGTCGGGTCTTCCGGGGCGCCTTCCCGAGTGGGCCGCGTGTTTTCGGCGGGCGGTGGCATGTGGGTGACGAAAGTTTACGAACCCGGATCGCATGGGTCGCCGGAGTCTTGGCGTGAGAGAAGATCGCAGGTCAGCGCGGACGGCGGCTGTTTCGGATGCCTTTGGAATCCGGTTTCGGCTCTCACCGGGCACTTTCGGTCTCCTCGACGTCCTTCCGTGGGGTCGCAGCGCCCGAAGTCGGCCCGATGGGGCGGTTTCGGTCTCCGCTCCGGCGTTGAGGGGGTCGAAGCGCACGAAACCGGCACTCGGCGCCCGACTTTCCACCCCGATCCCACAAAACCGCAGGTCACCGAAACTCGAAACCCATTACGGCCGATCGCGATCCGGTTCCGACCCCAACTCCCCTCCAAACGCCCCCGAAGCGCCCCGACCCACCCAGCAGGGTTCCTCGGAGGACTCGACCCGACCGCCCTCCCGGCCCGCCGCTGCCAGCCGGTTTTCGCCGACCAACACACCCGTCTCGTCGGAAGCCCGAAGTCTTGGAGCCCCGAACGCCGGCGGCGGCCCACCTTCGACTCGGACCAACCCCGCACCGGCCACCCGCAGCCCAAGGCGCAACGGGCGCCAAGAACGCCCGACCCCTTCGCAAAGGCCCTCCGGAAGACTCGACCCAGCCGTCCTCCCTGCCCCCCGCTGCCAGCCGGTTTTCGCCGACCAACACACCCGTCTCGTCGGAAGCCCGAAGTCTTGGAGCCCCGAACGCCGGCGGCGGCCCACCACCGACTCGGACCAACCCCGCACCGGCCACCCGCAGCCCAAGGCGCAACGGGCGCCGAAAGCACCCGACCTGCTCGAGAAGGTTGCCCGGAGGACTGGACCCGAGCACCCACCCTGCCCCCCGCTGCCAGCCGGTTTTCGCCGACCAATGCACCCGCCTCACCGGAGTCCCAAGCCTCGGAGCCCCGAACGCCGGCGGCGGCCCATCACCGACTCGGACCAACCCCGCACCGGCCGGCCCGCAGCCGAAAGCGCAACGCACCGCCGGGAACGCCCGACCCGCTCGGGAAGGCCCTCCGGAGGACTCGGCCCAACCACCCGCCCGCCCGTCCTCCCCGCGTACGCCACCCGACTTGCCAAGCCTCGGCGCCGGAGCTCCGCAGCGCCGCAGCGCCGGCGCCCGTGTCTTGGCAAGGCCGATCGGTGGCTTGGGTGTTGGGTCTGCATGTGCGGCCAGGATGGTGCTTTTGGTTGCCGAAGGTTTGTGGGCCCGGGCCCGGTCAGCCGATGGGGGCGTTTCCCGGGAGGCCGGCGTCGATGGCGGTGTTGCCTGTGGCCAGGTGGCAGACGAACCACTTGCCGTGTTCTCGGCGCAGGTCGACCGAGTAGGGCGAAGGGGAGTGGTCGGAGCCGGTGATCGAGACGTTCACGGTGGCCAGGTCGTCCTCCCGGGTGGAATCGACGAACGAGAACGTGAAGTCGGCGCCCTCGCCCGCCACCACCCGGCGGGTGTCCTCCTCGCGCGCGCCGTCGCAGGTGCCGTGGAACGCGGCCGCCGGTCGGCCGGCGGCGACCGCGTGCAGGTAGTCGCGCGTGGTGTCGTGCCACGGGCGGTCGAAGTCGGCCCCCGACACCGAGCAGGAGATCGTCACGACGGCCGCCAGAGCCGGTGTGGTGCCGCGCACGGCCCGCGACACCACCGTTCGCCACCAGGCGCAACGCCCCACGTTTCCCCCGCTCATCGCCACGATCGCTGGATCGTAGCGCGAACTCCCCTGAGAACAACCGGGCTTCACGTTGGCGATCGCACGGTTTCGGATCAACCCGGCGGCGCGGTGACGCGGGGTCGTCCGTCCCCCGATTCGCGCTTCGGACAGGCACGTTGGGGCGTCACTACTTCGACTGACTCGGACACCGCGAAGGACACGCTGCGGTCGGGCGGTGGTCGCTCGGTCGCTCGGACGGTGCGAACATCGAGGGCCGTCCACCCCCAAAAAGCTGATGATTGCCGAATCCCGGTCACCGGTAACGAAGCCGACTAACGTCGAATTCGGCACATTCGAGCGAACCTGCCGTCGGGTCCCCCGGCGGTGGCGCACGAGCGAAGGGTGAGGGTGGCGGTGATGAGTTCCGAGAGCGCGGTCGCGGCTGCCGAGGCGGCGCGGCGCTACTACGGCACCGGCGACGTCGACGGTTTCTATCGGGCCGTGTGGGGCGGCGAGGACATCCATACCGGCGTGTACGCCCGCGCCGACGAATCGGTCGCGGTCGCGTCCCGCCGCGCCGTCGAGCTCGCGGCGGATCGGGTCGCCGGGCGGCTCGGGCCGGAGCATACGGTGTTGGACCTGGGCTCGGGGTACGGCGGGCCGGCTCGCTACCTGGCCGGGCGGTTCGGGTGTCGGGTCGTCGCGCTCAACATCAGTCCGACGCAGAACGTCCGGCATCACGACACCAACGTCGAGGCCGGTCTGGACGGGCTGATCGAGGTCGTCACCGGCTCGTTCCAGGACATCCCGTACCCGGCGGGGCGGTTCGACGTGGTGTGGTCGCAGGAGGCGTTCTGCCACAGCGGTGATCGGCGGCAACTCCTGGCCGAGGCCGCTCGTGTACTGGCCCCGGATGGGGACCTGGTCTTCACCGACCTGATGGCCGCCGACGGCACCCCGCCCGAGGCGCTGCGCTCCGTGCTGGCCCGGCTCGAGGTGGCGGAGTTCGCCACGCCGTCGTTCTACCTCCGCGAGATCGCCGCGCTGGGCCTGACCCACATCGACTTCGACGACCGCAGCGACCAGGCGCTCACCCACTACCTGCGCCTGACCGAGGAGACCCACCGGCGCGCCGACGAACTCCGTGGCGTGATCGACCCGAGCTACCTCGCCGCCCTCCAGGAGAACCTGCCGTTGTGGGTCGACGCGTGCCGCAGCGGCCGGATGAACTGGGGCATCTTCCACTGCCGCCGCGCCGCCTGAGCGCCCGACGGGGCCGGCAAAGCGGACGAACACCCCGCCGCGGTTGTCGGATTCGAAACTCGCTTATACGTTCCTGTGATGCAGGATCGTATGCCTATCGGCCCCAGCGCGTTACCGGTCGGAAGTCAGGAGTGGCCGAGGATGGTTCAGGTGGATACGACGGTGCCGCATTCGGCACGGATGTACGACTACGTGCTCGGCGGCAAGGACAACTACCTCGTCGACCGGGAGGCCGCCGAGGAAGCCCTGAAGGTGTGGCCGGGGCTGTGGACGAGCATGCGGGTCAACCGGGCGGTGATGCGCCGCATGGCGCACTGGTTGACCGTCGAGGCCGGTGTCCGCCAGTTCCTCGACATCGGCACCGGCATCCCCACCTCGCCGAACCTGCACGAGGTGGTGCAGGAGACCGCCCCGGAGTCGCGGGTGGTGTACGTCGACAACGACCCCATCGTGCTCGTGCACGCCCGCGCGCTGCTGAGCAGCACCCCGCAGGGCCGCACCTCGTACGTCGAGGCCGACATGCGCAAGCCCGACGCGCTGTTCTCGAGCCCCGAGTTGCGCAACACCCTCGACCTGAGCCGGCCGGTCGCGGTGACGGTCATCGCGATGTTGCAGTTCGTCGAGGACGCCGCCGGGCTGATCGAGAAGCTGACCGCGCCGCTGGCCCCCGGCAGCTACCTGGCCATCACCGCCGCGACGGCCGACCTGGCCAAGGGCTCGACCGCGCTGGCCGAGGTGTACAACCGCCGGGGCGTGCCGATGTATCTGCGCTCCCGGGACGAGTTGACCGCCCTGTTCGCCGACCGGTACGACCTCGTCGAACCGGGTGTCGTGCCGATGCAGCACTGGCACCCCGTCGAGGGGAGGAACCGGTCGGCGTCGAGGACACCAACATGTTCGCGGGTGTGGGCCGGCTGCGCTGAGCCGGCCGGGGGCGAGCGGCGCCGGCCCTCGGCCTGTCGGATGTGCTACCCCTTGGCCTGCTGGATCCGGACCATGTTGCCCGAGGGGTCGCGGAACGCGGAGTCGCGCGGTCCCCAGGGCTGATCGATCGGCTCCTGCAGGACCTCGGCGCCGGACGCCCGGACCCGCTCGAAGGTCGCGTCGAGGTCGTCGGTGCTGAAGACGGTCATCGGCAGCATGCCCTTGACCAGCAGTTCCTGAAGGGCGTCGCCGTCGGCCCGGGAGCGGCCGGCGTGCGGCTCGGAGAGCACGATTTCGAGGTCGGGCTGCGTGGCGCTGCCCAGGGTGACCCAGCGGAAGTCGCCGGATGCGACGTCGTTGCGCAGTTCGAGGCCGAGCGCGTCACGGTAGAAGCCGAGCGATTCGTCGACGTCGTTGACGGTGATGTGGCAGTACTGGAGGGCGATCTTCATGCGTCCCACGCTAGCCGGCGTCGGCGGGGCCCGCTTCTCGGATCCTGCTCGGTCCGCCCCGGCTCGGCCGGGTCTGCAGCTTGGCCACACACGCGGGCATGGCCGCCACCGCCGGGTGCTCCCGGCCGCGATAGGCGCTCGGGGTCTCGCCGACGATCTCGGTGAACCGTGAGCTGAAGGAGCCGAGCGAGGTACAGCCGACGGCCATGCACGCCTCGGTCACCGTCATCCCGCCGCGCAGCAGCGCCATCGCCCGTTCTATCCGACGGGTCATGAGGTAGCTGTAGGGCGTCTCGCCATAGGCGGCCCGGAACCGCCGGGAGAAGTGCGCCGGCGACATGAGCGCCCGGCGGGCCATCGTCGGCACGTCGAGCGGTCGGGCGTAGTCCCGGTCGATCAGGTCCCGCGCACGCCGCAGGTGGGCCAGATCGGCCAGCTCTTCCGGAGTCATGCGGACCACGCTACCGCCGGTTGCCGACATACCCGACGACCTGCGCGAACGGGACCGGGAGCACCCGGGCGCCCACCACGCCGAAACCGTCCGGTTGGCACGGGTGAGGGCGCCGGCGTGCGCTCACGCGTGGCGCGGTGGCATCGGGACCAGGCGGTGTTCCACCGGGAGCGGGCCGAGGGCGTCGAGCATGGTGGCGAACTTGGCGCTGGTCTCCGCGAGTTCGGCCTCCGGGTCGGATTCGGGCAGGATGCCCGCGCCCGCCCACAGTCGGATGCCGTAGCGGCCGATCACCGCGCAGCGCAACGCGATGATCCAGCGGCCGTCGCCGTGCCGGTCCATCCAGCCGACGAGGCCGCTGTAGTAGCCGCGCGGGTGGGTCTCCAGGTGGTCGATCAGGGTCCGGGCCGCCGCGCGGGGCAGTCCGCACACCGCCGGGGTCGGATGCAGCAGCGCCGCGAGCGCCAGCGCGCTGGGCACCGGTGGGCGCAGTCTGGCCTGGATCCGGGTGGACAGGTGCCACACCCGTGCGGTCGCCACCACGTCCGGCCGTTCGGGGATGTCCAGCCTCGTGCACAGCGGGCTCAGCACTCGGCGCAACTCATCCACCAGCAGGGCGTGTTCGCGCCGCTCCTTGGCCGAACCCAGGAGTTCGGCGGCTCGGGCCCGGTCCAGGGCGGGATCGGGGTGTCGCGGTGCGCTGCCGCCCATCGGGTTGAGCAGGAGTCGGTCGCCGTGTCGGGACAGGAGCAGTTCCGGCGACGCGCCCACCAGAATGCGCCGGGGCCCGCGCACGCCGGGGCGGTGTGCGTCGGGTCCGGGCGCGCGGGGGTCGAGGTCGAGTCGGAAGACGTGTCCGCCGGGGTTGTTTCGGTACAGCCGATCCAGCGTCACCGTGGGGTCGAATCGGCCCGCCAGGGTCAGGCTGCGGGCCAGCATCACCCCGCGCGCGTCGCCGGCCCGCAGCCGCCGCACCACCTCGGCGACCGCGGCCAGGTAGGCGGGGTCGGCGGCCGACGGTCCGGCCCGCCGGGGCGGCGCCGCTCCGCAGGTCGCGACGGTGGTACGGGCCGTGCTGTACATGCGACCGACGGCGAGCACCGCGGGGGTGTTCTCGTCGAAGGGGAGCGCGCCGACCACGCACCGGCCGGGACCGGCGTGCCGCAGGGCCCGCTCGGCGGTCTGCGCGACGCGGGCGAACTGGCCCGGGCCGGGCCGGACCCGCAGCGGCGGCCCGGGATGGGCCCGCAGCAGGGATCGGGAGGTGGCGAGTAGGAAGCGGGCCGGACCGAGGGGCATCGTCGACTCCTGTTCCGCGCGACGCCGACCGGCCGTATACGGGCGGCGCCGCCGCCGACGTGGCAGCCGTGCGGGATGTCTGGCGGGCAGGGTCGACGGCGGGAACGACCCGCTCGGCTCACCGCCGTCCCGCCAGTGCACCATCCGGTCACGGGTCGGCGGCAGGGCGCGCGGGGGTGGTGCGCTCGCGTCCCGAAGCACGGCGGTCCATCCTGCGCGCCGGACGGAATCGGCCGTGCCGCACCCCGTCGCCGCCCGGTCCGGTCGGGGCCGCCCCGCGGGACGTCCGGCCGTACCGCGTGGGCGGATTCGCGCCTTCCGGCCCGGCCCGCCGGCCCCCACCGGCCGTTCCCCGGCACGCCTCGGCCCGGGCCCGCGTCCGGCTTTGAGCCCTCTCGGCGCAGGCCCTGTCCATCCGCCCGGGCCCGATCGTGGCCCGACTCGGCCACGGGATACGCATCTCGGCCACGGGCGGCGGCACCGTGCCGACCCTCCCGTGCATTCGAGCGCGCCCTGCGCCCGCAAGCGTCCGGAGTGCGGGCGACCCACCTCGTGGGCGCGTCCGCGGTGTGTTCACGGTTTGCGGGCCACCGCCCCGTAGCAGGAGACCAGCGCGGGTTCGGCGGACGGCTCGACGGTGGGGTGCCACCGGGACACCGGGACCACGCCGGGCTCCTCCACGTCCCAGCCGTCGAGGAGTTCGGCCACCTCCGCGCGGCTGCGCGGGCGTACGGTGATGCCCGCGTCGGCGTAGGCGCGGACCAGGCCGGCCCACCCCTCGGGGTCGTAGTCGCCGGTGACGTGCGCGATCACCAGCCGACTGCCCGAGGGCAGTCGTCGGGTCAGCCGGCGCAGCAGGTCGATCGGGTCCTGGTGGTCGGCGACGAAGTGCAGGATCGCCACGAGCAGCATCGCGACCGGCTCGTCGGAGGCCACCGAGCGCACGAACTCCGGGTGTTCGACCATCGTTTCGGGCCTGTGCGGGTCGGCGTTGAGGTAGGCGGTACGCCCCCGGGGTCCGCTGGTGAGCAGGGCCTGGGCGTGCGCGAGCACGATGGGGTCGTTGTCCACGTAGAGCACCCGGGCCTGGGCCCGGACGGCCTGGGCCACATCGTGCGTGTTGCGGCCGGCGACCGGGATGCCGCTGCCCACGTCGACGAACTGCCGGATCCCGGCCCGGGCCAGGTGCTCGACCGCGCGCAGCAGGAACCCCCGGTTCTCCTCGGCGGTGATCCGCAGGGTGGGGAAGGCCGCGAGCGCCGCCTCGGCCGCCTCGCGGTCGGGGTCGAAGTTGGTCCTGCCGCCGAGGTAGTAGTCGTACATCCGGGCCGGGTGGGCTCGTTCGATCCCGATCTCCAAGGACCTGTCCGTGCCGCGTCCGGGCTCGTCCGCCACCGTCGTCTCCCCTGGTTGCCGACCGGATCCTCCGCGCGGTACCGGTCGTCGTCCGCCCGATCATCGCGAACCGGCCCCGCCCGCGGGGCACATCGGGAAACTACCCGCGATCGGGGGGCGTCGCGCGTCGGTCGGGGTCCGGGATCTCCGGCAGGCCCAGGGTCCGGGCGATCGTCTCCTTCGCGTGGCGAACGTTCGAGCGCACGGTGGCGGCGGTCATGCCCAGCAGGCGACCGGCCGTCTCGTCGGAGTACTCCAGGACGTACCGCAGCGTCATCGCCTCGAACTGCCGGTCCGGCAGCCGGGCGATGGCCCGGAACAGGCCGATGGGGCCCTCCAGTTCGGCGAGCTGGTCGCGGGACAGGTGCAGTACCCGGCGGGCGGCTGTCGCGGTGTCCGGGTCGTCCTCGCTCAATCCCTGCATCAGCAGCGCGATCGCGTCGCGCCGGAGTTCGCGCACGGTCTTCTCCCGGATGCCGAGCAGCCGGGCGGCGTCCTGGTTGCTCTGTCCGAGGACCCGGGTGAGCAGGAAGACCTCGTGGTGGTCCCGTGGCAGTTCGTGCACGGCGGTGAACAGCGCGATGCGGTGTTCGAGGGTGTCGAATACCTTCGGCGGCAGGCGCAGCGCCTCGAAGGCGGCCGGGTCGAAGGCGGCGGTGGACACGAACGACGAGGTCTGGCCCGTGCGTTGCATGTGGCGGACGATGTGCCGGCGCAACATGCGCCAGGCGAGCGGTTCCACGGGTCCCGACGCGCGCTCCCATACCGTGGCCAGTTCGATCAGGCTTTGTTCGACGACTTCCGCGGCCGGCTCGCGCGCGCCCAGTTCCAGGTGCGCGACCCGTAACCACAGGGTGGCGTGCCTGCGATGGAACCGGACGAAATCGGGCGGCAGTTGGCCTTCGGCGGATCGTTCCCCCGGGTTCGTCACGACCCGTCCTTCCTGTTGCGCGGTGGGGTCCGGCGGGGAACTCCCGTCCCCGGCCCGGGGAGGGGCATCAGCGAGCCGGGTTCGAGGGCCCGCAGAGGGTGGTTCTGCGTCTCCACGCGGAGACCTCTCTGTTGGCTCCCCGGCCCGTGCGGGCCGGGGCGTCGATGCGGGGCGCGGCGCGCTCCCAGGCACAGCAAACCCGGTGCAGAGCCCGGTTGTGCAAGATGAAGGCTAACTGCACGTGAGTGCATATGCGCTGTCCGTTGATCGAACGGGCCTTGTTTTGGCATGTTTACGATCATTTATCCAGGATCGAAGAGCCCCGGCGCCTGGCGCCCACACCGCGGCCGCGAGCCGATCGCACGCCGAGCGGGGGACCACCACCCGGCGGTCGGACGACCCGGCGAACGCGGTTGCGCCGGGCGGGTACCGAGTGTCCCGCATCCGGGGGCCGCGGTCCGCCGTTCCGCACGGCGAACCCCCCGGATGGGACAAAATACTTGCCGTGCACTTGCACAGACGGCCTCCGCGTCCGCTTGGCTGTGTGCCAAGTCCCCTCGAGCGCATCCCGAAGTCCTGTCGATGTCCGCATCGGCGACCTCGCGGATCCGGCCTCGACACGCGCCCCGAACAGGCAAGGACACCCGTGAGCGACCATCGGCGCCCAGACCGTCCCCCTCCGACCCGCCCATGAGCCCCACCGACGCCGCGATCGGCGGCGAACCCCGCACGCTGCCCGTGTCGTTCCACGCCTACCGCCAGGCACACGCGGACACCTGGCTCGACTACGCGCGCCTGCACCTCGACGACCCGGACCGGGCCCGGACCCTCGTCGCCCGCGCGCTCCTCGACCTCGCCCTCACGTGGGCGCACGCGCTGCGCCGCCCCAACGTGCACGCGTACGCCTGGGCCCTGTTCCGGCGACATCTGGACGAGCACGGCCCGCACCGGACGCGGATCGCCGTCGCGGCCTCGCCGCACACTCCGGCGCTCCCGGGGCGGCACTACGACGTACTGATCCTGCGCACCCGACTGCGCTGCTCCGCGGAGCAGGTCGCGGACCTGCTCGGTACGACCGCCGACGGCGTGCGCTGCGATCTGCGGTGGGCGCTGCGCCGAACGGCCACCCATCCGGGCACGACCGACCCCAGCGAGGACATCCCGTGAGCACCTGCCCCGACCGTCGCGAACACCGGCCGACCATCGACGAGATGCTGGGCGCGGATGGCGTCCTCGCGCACGAATACGACGACTACGACCACGCCGAGGCGGAACGGGCCATCGTCGATGCCCTGTTCGGCGCGTCGACCCCGGCCGAGGCCGGTACGGACACCGACGCCGAGGCCGGTCCCCGGGCCGTCCGCGAGCGCGCCGCCCACGAACTCGCCCTGGCCGCGGCCGTGGTGCTCAACGCCGACCAGGCCACCGACGCGCTCCAGCGGCTGTCCACGCTGCACGCGGGCGGGCCGGACGGCGCGCTGGTGTTCGCCTCGCTGCTGTACCTGGCCCATCACGGGGACGGCGCCCGCTTCTGGTGGCAGGTCGCGGCCGGCTGCGGCAACCGCACCGCCGCACACTGCCTGTACCTCCTGCACCGCAGCCACGGCCAGACCCGTGACGCCGTGCACTGGCGCCGCCGGGCCGAGCGCATGACCGCACCCGACGCACCGTGCGAAGTGCCGTGCGCCGCCCGCCCGCTGCTCACCGATCCCGTGCGGCACGCGTTGATCGCCGCCAGTCATCGCGGCGCCGACCCCCGACTGCCGCCGGCCGTCGAACGGGTCATCCACGGCCTTCCGGTGGACGCGGCCGCGCCCGACTTCGGCGAGGTACCCGTGCCCGATCCCACCCTCCCGCGCGAACTCGCCGTCGCCACGGCCCGGGGGACTCCCCGACGCTGACCCCGGCCCGGGCGCGCCGCCGTTCGGCGCGCCGCCGCCGCTCAGCGCGGTGGTGCCGACAGGGGGCGCGTGCCCAGGGTGCGGAACAACTCCTTCGTCATGGCCCGGTTCACCGCCGGGTCACGGCCCTCGACATACGGGATGCGGGGCGTATATCCCGTCGCCGCGAACAGCGCGAGCGCACGGATGTTGCGCGCACCGGTCTCCACCACCAGGCGCCGCGCCCCCGCCTCGGCGGCGGTGTGCTCCAGGGTGTTCAGCAGGCGGCGACCACAACCGCGACCCCGGTGTTCGGGCACCACGTAGAGCCGCTTGATCTCCGCCGTGCGACTCGGCAGGGTACGCCAGCCGCCGCAGCCGATCGGCTCGGTGCCGGCGTACGCCACCACCAACAGGCCCTCGGGCGGCTCCAGATCGCGCGGCTCGGTGGTGTCGGGGTGATCGGCGAAGCCGTAGAGCGCGACCTGCTGGGCGTAGAGCGCGTGCAGCAGGCGCTGGGTGTCGGGATGCGTGTAGGGACGCGGCACGAGGCGAATGTCGCCGGTGCCGCTCGGGGCGTCGGCGCCGAACGGCCCGTGGTGGCCCGGAGCGGCCCCCAGGACGGCCCCGCCCTTGGCGCGGTGCGCGAAACCGATCAACGACCTGCTCCTCTCCCGCCGACTCGCGAACCAGTGCTCCGGGACATTCTCCGGCATGTCCCCACGCGACGGACAGTGGTCGAGGCGAACATGCTGCAACCGAGACTTCGGCGATCCGCACAAGGCCCCGGGTGCCGCAGGCCCGACCGGCCCCGAAACCGGTCGCTTCCCCTTCCCGGGTGACGAAGACCACGATCCGCCACGGACCGGCGAGCGCGCCCACGAAGGGTCAGCGGAGCTTCGCGGCGCCGTGCGACAGGGGGACGATGTGTGGGGCCGTCGTGGACAGTTGGTGGCAGGTCTCGCGGTATTCGCGGGGCGGGCGGGAGTCGCCGACGATACCGGCGCCGGCCTGTAGCCAGGTGGTGTCGTCCCGGGTGTGGACCATCCGCAGGGCCAGGGTCGCGTCCAACTCACCCAGCCGGGTGGCTCGGACGACGGCGCCGCCGTACAGGCCGCGCGGGCCCGACTCGTGGGCGTCGATCACCGCGTAGGCCGCCGCCCTGGGGACGCCGGTCGCGGCGAGGCCGGGGGTGGTCGCGACGAACGCGTCCCACGGGCTGTACGGCTGTGCCAGTCGGCCCGACAGGCGCGAGCCGATGTGGTGCACGTTGCCCCGCTCCCGGACCACCATGAACTCGTCCACGCCGACGCTGTCCGGCTCGCACAGGGCGCGCAGCTCGGCCTCGGCCGCACGGACCGACAGTTCGTGCTCGTGTACCTCCTTGGCGTCCCGCAGGAGCGCGCCGCGCCGTCGGGCGTCGAAGGCGGGGTCGCCATCGCGCGGACACGTGCCCGCGAGCGGTCGCACGGTGACGGTCCGGTCGCCGGCGACCTCCACCACGGTCTCCGGGCTGAACCCGACGGCTCGAAGTCCCGGCAGATCCAGCAGGAACGATCGGGCCGGCGCGTTCTCCCGACGCCCCCGCAGGTAGGTGGCCGGAAAGTCGACGGCATAGGGCACGGCCACCCGTCGCGACAACACCACCTTGTCCGCCTCGCCCGCCCGGATCCGCCCCACCGTCTTTGCCACGGCCGCCGCGAACGGCGCGGGATCGTCGTCCTCGACGTCCACGGGCCAACTCGGCGCGGCCGTCGCCCGATCGCCGTCGAGCACGATCCGCGTCACCCGCCGCAACCCCTCGACGTCGCACGCCCACACGGTCAGCGCCCTCTCGTCCACGCCGACCTCGACCCGAGGCACCGTCAGCCGCCCGAGCAGATCCGGCCCCACCGGCAACCCGGCCACGGCCCGCCCGAGTTCGAAGCCTACCCACCCGTAAAGCCGCCAGTCCTCGATCGGCAGCCCGGCCAGCACCGCCTCGATCGCCCGCGCCGGCGACCCCACCCACGGCACCCGGGTACATCGCCCCGCACTCGTCCCGACCACGGCATCCGGATACACGGCCACCTCCGCGACGGCGCCGCCGGCGAACCACCACCGCCCCTCGCCTTCGTAGACGACCGACTCGTCGAACCCCCCGGCCTCGGCCAACCGCACCACGACGTCGAGCGGATCGAACTCCCCCTCGCGGCGCACCCACAGCCGGCGCGGGTCGGTCGCGGCCGCATCGGGGGGCGCGGCGGTGGTGGTGGCGGCGGAGTCGATGGTCATGGGATGCACCGTCCTCGGATACCGCGGCCGGCCCGGGCCTCGACACGTCACGCGCGGCGCCCACCCGACCGCACGGATTGAGCAGTGTACGAGTTAGGTTAGCCTTACCTAACCAAAGATGCCAACGCCATATCGGGCGCTCCCGCCGATGCTCACGATCTCTCGGCTCACAAGCCAATTCGGCTGCATCACGCCCGAGTTGGGTAACGCATCCCTGCGGCGTTCGCTCGCCCGCACACACCGATCGACCCACGAGCGCATACCGCGACTCAGCCATTGGGATGGTTTCTTCGGCCTCCCGCGCCGCATCGACAACCGCCGTACCGGACAAATCGATACGTTGCCGAAGTCCGCCCTCCCGACCTCGCACGTCGTCCACCAGGAGGCTCCGTGCACACCATCGACCTGGCCGACGAGGGCCGTTCCTCCCGTTCGGGACTCACCCGGCGCCGCTTCGTGATCGCCGCCGGCGGGATCGCGGTCGGCGGCGCGTCGATCGGAGACGCGATCGGGCCCGACGCCCGGTCTCCCCACGATCCGTTCGCGGAGGTCGCCGCCGGCCACGACTCGCTCTCCTTCACCGCCGCCACCAACGGCGCCGCGACCCTCGACCCCGTCGGCGGCGGCCTGGTCGCCGAGGTGCAGGGCGTGTTGTGGGCGATCCCACCCGACGGCGGCCCGGCCCGCGCGCTGACCTCGCCCGAACTGGAGCCCGGACGACCGGCGTTCGCCCCCGACGGCCGCCTCCTGGCCTTCTCGGCCTATCGGGACGGCCGATTCCACGTCTGGACGATGCGCCCCGACGGCAGCGGACTCCGGCAACTCACCGACGGCCCGTGGGACGACCGCGCGCCCGCCTGGTCCCCGGACGGCGCCAGGCTGGTGTTCGCGTCCGAACGCGACGGCGACCCGATCACGGGCAGCCCGTACCGGCTGTGGGTGCTCGACGTGCGCGGCGGCGCGCTCACCCGGATCACCGGACTGCCCGGCCAGGACGGCCCGTTCCAGGACGGGCCGTGGGAGGACTTCGATCCGACCTGGGCCCCCGACGGCACCCGGATCCTGTTCGTCCGGGCCGCCGCGGGCGGCGCGTCCCCCGACGCCCGCACCGTGGCCTGCGTGCACCCCGACGGCACCGGCCCGGTGACCGTCGAGCACACCGAGACCACGCCCGGGACGCAGATCATGACCCCGGCGCTGTCCGCCTCCGGGCGGTTGGCGTATCTGCGCACCATGGGCGGGCCCGACAGCGCACGGCCCGACGGGGAGTGCGCCCTGATCGTCGACGGCGTGCGGATCCCGATCGACGGCGACGTGCTGCCGGTGCCGCCGCGCTGGAGCGCGGGCGGCGAACTGCTGCTCAACGTGGACGGGCGATTCCGACTGCTCCGCCCCGAGGACCCCACGACGGCCGCCGAGCTCGCCTTCGACGCCACGCTGCCGCTCGACCGGCCGCGGTACCGCGCCAAACACCGTGAGTTCGACACCGACCGGGTGCGACCCGTACGCGGCATCCACCTGCCCGCCCTGTCCCCCGACGGCCGCGAGGTCGCCTTCGCCGCGCTGAACTCGCTCTGGGTCGCGCCGATTTCGGGGGGCGCGGTGCCGCGCCGGGTGTTCTCCGCCGCGCCCACGCGCTACGTGATGGCGCCGACCTGGACCGGCGACGGCCGGAGCCTGGTATTCGCCGACGACCGCGACGGCCTCTACGCGGTACGCCGCCTCGACCTGGCGTCCGGCGCCGAAACGGTCCTGGCCGGCGGGGGACGCGCACACCCGGCCCTGTCCCCCGACGGCCGCCGGCTCGTCAGCCTCGACATGTCCGGCAACCTGGTCCTGACCGAACTCGCCGCCGGCACCGAACGGGTGCTCGCGCCGCCGCTGTCGGGCAGCGGACTGCCGGGGCGGCCGAGTTGGTCGCCCGACGGCCGCCGCGTGGCGCTGTGCGACCGCAACCGGCTCAACCGGCGCTTCCGCGAGGGCTACAACCTCATCCGGGTGATCGACGTCGACGCGCCCGCCGGCGACGCGCATGACGCGCCCGGCGCGAGCCGGCTGTACGCGGTCGCCCCGCACACCTCGCTCGCCGACCGCTACGACTCGGGGCCGGTCTGGTCCCCCGACGGGCGCTCGATGGCGGTGATCGTCGAATCCGCCCTGTGGCTGCTGCCCGTTCGCGCCGACGGCACCCCGGACGGCGAGGCGCGACAGCTGACCACCGAGGCCGCCGACCATCCGTCCTGGTCCGCCGACGGCGGCCGCCTGCTCTACCTGTCCGCCGGGCGGCTGCGCCTGTTCGACGTGGCCGCCGGCACCGCCCGCACCGTCCGGGTGCCGCTGGACCACCGCCACCCCACCCCGGCCGACCTCGTCGTCCACGCCGGACGCCTGTGGGACGGCACCGGCGAGCACACCCGCGACGACGTCGACATCCTCGTCCACCGCGGCCGGATCACCGCGATCGAACCGCATCGCCCCGGCCGCCGGTCCGCCGCCCCGCCCCTCGACGCGTCCGCGCGCACCGTGCTCCCCGGCCTGTGGGACGCGCACACCCACCCGTGGCAGTACACCTTCGGCGGCCGACAGACCGCCACCCAACTCGCCTACGGCATCACCACCGCCGTCTCGCTCGGCGGCTTCGCGTACGAGCAGGCCCGGCTCAAGGAGGCGATCAACGCGGGCGAGTCGGCCGGCCCCCGCCTGCTGAGCACCGGCGAACTCCTGGACGGGGCGCGGGTGGCGTACAGCATGGGCCGCAGCCACCGCACGCCGGCCGGGCTCGCCCGTTCGCTGGCCCGGGCCGCCGCGCTCGACTGGGACTTCGTGAAGACGTACGTGCGCGCCCCCACGTGGCTGATGGCCCAGGCGGCGCGGTACGCGCACGAAGAGCTGGGCGTAGCCGCCGGAAGTCACCTGTGTTCGCCCGGAATCGAGGTGGGCCAGGACCTGACGACCCATCTGAACGCGACCCAGCGCATCGAGTTCGGCCGCGCCGTCTCCGTGACGGGCCACTCGTACCAGGACGTGCACGAGATCTACACCACCGGCGGCTTCGCCATGATCGCCACGCCGTTCACCGCGCTGCCCCTGATCGGGGCCGATCCGGCCCTGGCCGCGGACGACCGGGTCACCGCGCTGATGCCGCCCTGGCACACCGCGCTCGTGCGCCAACTCGCCGACCGCCCGCCCACGCCCGCCCAACTGGCCGCGCTCGCCACCGAGATGGCCACCTACCGCCGCATCCTGACCGCCGGCGGCCGGGTCGCCCTGGGCACCGACGCGCCACTGGTCCCGGTGGGTCTGCATCTGCATCTGGGACTGCGCGCGCTGCACGCGCACGGTCTGTCCGCCGCCCAGGCATTGCGCACCGCCACGGTGCTGCCGGCCCGACTCTTCGCCGTGGACCGCGACCTGGGCACGCTGGAGACGGGCAGACTGGCCGACCTGACCATCGTGGACGGCGATCCGTTCACCGACTTCGACACCCTGGTCCGCACCGTCTCGGCGGTACGCGGCGGCACCCCCTTCCACCGGGACGACCTGGTCCGCTCCTTCCCGGCGCCCGCCGCCGGCCGGGCCCGGGTGACGCCGCCCGGAGCGGCCGACCCCGAACAACCCCGGCCCCCCGACGGCTGGTTGGCCATCGCCTTGGAGTTGCAGCGGGACGGCTGTTGCGGCTGAGGCGGCAGCGGGCGAGGGCGCGACTCGGTCAGGAGTCGGCGGGCTCGGAACGCGGCGCCTCGGGGTGTCGGCGCAGCGTGAACAGATGCGTCGTCCCGGTGATGTCGAGCAGGCGGCGGGCCCATTCGCCCGGGTCCAGGGTGAGCGTCGTGTCCCGCGCGCCCGCCCGCGTGCGCGCGTGCAACAGCGCGTGCACGATCGTGCTGTCGCAGAAGGTCACGTCCGCCAGGTCGACGTGCACGTTTCTCGCGCCGCTGTCGAGCACCCGGCCGAGCGCCCGGCACAGTCGCGGACCGGTGGCCACGTCGATCTCGCCGGCGACCCGGAGCAGGACCGGCTCCCTGTCGGCGGTGACGTTCAGGCGCAGCAGTTCCGAGGCGGGCACGGGTTGTTGGTACCGCTCGGGTCGGCTCGGCCGCGGCGGTGGTGCGGAGGATCCACCCCCGCCGCGGGGCGCGGGGCGACGCGGTCGTCGAGACATGGCCGACTCCCTTGCGTACCGTATGCGTCTTTCGTCGACATCTGTCGGGTTGGTCTGCTCCCAGCATCGGACGCTCCGAAACCCGCGTCAATGAATTCCGGAACGCTTCTTTCGGAGGCGTGCACCGACGATCAGCGCGGGGCCTGCGACACCACGCCCGCCAGGAAGGCACGCACCGCCCGATGCACCGTCTCGGGCGTGGGCGGCGTGCCCTTCCGGTCGGCGAAGAGCAGATGCCCGGTGCCGACCAGCATGGGTGCGAGGGTGTCGGGATCGGCGTCCGGGACGAGCCGGCCCAAGGCGCGTTCGGCGGCGAGATAGCCGGCGATCATCGCCGTGGCCTCGGTCAGGATCGGCACACCGGTGGGTGTCGTGCGGCGCAGCCGGGCGCGCAGTTCGTCGCGCGAGACGACCAGGCCGACGATCGCGACGGCGACCGATCCGAACAGGTCGCTCAGCGCCTCGGCGAGGTGATCGGCGATGTCGCCCGTCCCGGCCACGCCGCGCAGTTCGGCGGCGCGCCCCTCGATCCGGGCCGCCCGATCGCGGACGAGTTCGGCGAGGAAGTCGTCGAAGTCGGTGAAGTGCCGATGCAGGACGCCCTTGGCGCAGCCGGCCTCGGCGGTCACCGCCCGGCTGGTCAGCGCGCTCGGCCCGTCCCGGAGCAGAACCCGCTCGGCCGCGTCGAACAGTTGCTCCCGCACGTCGCGCAGGGCCACTCCGGTCGGCATCGTCACTCGCCCCTTCCGGCTCATTGACGAGTGGGCAGATGCCCATTCACAGTGGGCACATGCCCACTATACCGTCGGGGCACACCCCCCGATCCGAACCCCCGATCCAACCCCACCGCCACCGCGAGACGGCGGAGTCGTTCGGCGTGGACGCCGAGCGCTACGACCGGACCCGTCCCCGCTACCCGCAGGCCTTGGTGGACCGGATCGTCGCCGCCGCCCCGGGCCCGGACGTGCTGGACGTCGGCTGCGGCACCGGCATCGTCGGCCGCCGCTTCCGGGCGGCCGGATGTACCGTGCTCGGCGTCGACCCGGACCCGCGCATGGCCGACTGGGCGCACGGACGCGGACTCGACGTCGAGGTCGCCACGTTCGAGGACTGGGATCCGGCCGGACGCACCTTCGACGCACTCGTCTGCGGCCAGGCCTGGCACTGGGTGGACCCGGTCGCGGGCGCGGCCAAGGCGGCACGGGTGCTGCGTCCGGACGGCCGGCTCGCCCTGTTCTGGAACGCCGCCTGCCCCGAGCCCGAACTCGCCGCCTCCTTCGCCGAGATCCACCACCGACTGCTGCCCGACTCCCCCGCCGCCCTGCCGACCCCGGCGGACATCGACCGGGCGTACACGACCATGTGCACCCACGCGGCCGACGGCCTGCGGGCTGCGGGCGGGTTCGCCGAACCGGAGCAGTGGCGGCTCGACTGGCGGCACGTGTACACCCGGGACGAGTGGCTGGACCAGGTACCCACCATCGGCGTCTACACCCGACTCGCCCCCGACGTCTCGGCCGAACTCCTGACCGCCCTCGGCACCGCGATCGACGCGGCGGGCGGCAACGTCCCCGTCGACTACGCCACGCTGACCCTCACCACAACCCGCGAGCCCGCCTGACCTCGCCGCGAACCTCGCCCGGGACGGCCGACGCCGGCGGACGATCCGGGGCCGCGGAGTCGGGGCCGGATGCCGGGCGTGGTCAGGGGTACGCCGGTTGCGCGGCGCCGAAGGTGCGGCGGTAGGTGTGGGGGCTGACGCCGGTGGTCTTCTTGAAGCGGTCGCGGAAGGCGGTGGGGGAGCCGAAACCGACCTGGGCGCCGATGCGTTCGACCGGGTGGTCGGTGGCCTCCAGGAGGTGCTGGGCCCGGCGGATGCGCGCGCGGTGCAGCCATTGCAGCGGCGTGGTGCCGGTGTGCTCGCGGAAGCGGCGGATCAGGGTCCGGGTGCTGGTTCCCGCCCGGGCGGCGATGTCGGCGAGGGTGAGTTCGGCGTCCAGGTTGTCCTGCAACCACGCGAGCAGTGGTTCCAGGGCCGAACCCTGTGGTGTCGGGGTGTAGTCGTGCACGATGAACTGCGCCTGCCCGCCTTCGCGTTCGAGCGGCATGACGGACAGCCGGGCGGCGTCGGCGGCGACCGCCGAACCGTAGTCGCGGCGGATCATGTGCAGACACAGGTCCATCCCGGCGGCGGCGCCGGCCGAGGTGAGGATGCGGTCGTTGTCCACGTACAACACGTCCGGGTCGACCTCGACGGACGGGTGGTGCTCGGCCAGGAGGTCGGCCGCGATCCAGTGCGTGGTGGCGCGCAGACCGTCCAGGAGCCCTGTGTCGGCCAGGGGGAAGGTGCCCACGCAGATCGACGCGATCCGGGCCCCGTTCCGCGCCGCCGAGCGCAGCGCCTCGCGCACGGCGGGGCTGAGCGGGGTCAGCGGGTCGGCGGTCCCGGGCACGATGATCGTGTCCGCGTCCGCCAACCCGTCCAGCCCCCACGGCGCCCGCAGGGTGAACAGGCCGGCGTCGACCTCCGGCTCCTCGGCGCACACCCGCACGTCGTAGCCGGGCCGACCGTCCGGGAGCCGGGAGAGGGTGAACACCCCGATCGGGGTGGCCAGGTCGAACGGGATCACCCCGTCCAGGGCGAGGATGGCGACGATGTGCATGGCAGGAATGTACCCGGCCACCGGAAAACCGCCACACCCGCACCCGGGGCCGGACACCGACCGCGCGCCGCCCGCCCCCGGACCGGGCACCCGCCCGCGTCCGTCTCCGGCGCCGGTCGCCGCGGCACGGCCGGGTCGCGCCGGGAAGAGGTCGAGGCCCCGGTACGGCGGCTTCGGTGGGTGTCCCCGATCGCCCCGGCTGCCCTCACAGTGGCTTCACCTCGTTCGGCGCGACCGCGACCGTCACCGACCGGGTGCCGCCGAGGAGGCCCGCCAGGGTGAAGGCGACCTCCAGTCGGCCGTCGAACCGGCTGCCCACGACTACGCCCTGGGCCCGTGCGGGGACGGATTGGGTGAGACCGCCGCCCAGATCCCCGATCGCTTCGACCCTGGTACCGATGTCCATGGGATGTTCCTCCGTCCGGGTGGGCCGACTACGCGCGCGGCGCGGATTCGGCGCCCCGGTCCTGTTGCAGCCGCCACAGTTCGGCGAACAACCCGTGGTGTTCCGCGAGGAGTTCGTCGAACGTGCCCTGCTGGATCACCCGCCCCGAGTCCATCACCACGATGTGGTCCGCGACCGCGACGTTGGCCAGTCGGTGGGTGACCAGTACGACGGCGCCGTCCCGGGCGATCTCGCGCAGGCCCGCGAAGATGCGGTGTTCGGCTCGGGGATCGAGGGCCGAGGTGGGTTCGTCCAGGCAGATCAGCGCCGGCTCGCCGTACAGCGCGCGGGCGATGCCGAATCGTTGCCACTGGCCCACGGACGGGTCGACGCCGCCCCACCATTCGCGGGCCAGGAGCGTGCCGAGGCCGCGGGGGAGTCCGGCGATCACGTCGTCCGCGCCCGAGGCGCCGGCCGCGCGCTCGATCGCCTCGTCGTCGTCCTCGCGGGGTTGGCCGAGGTTGATGTTCAGTCGGGCGGACAGCGGCCAGCGGGCGATCTCCTGGGGGACGTAGCCGACGTGGGACCAGGCCGCGTGCGGGTCGAGGTCGCCCACGTCGTCACCGTTCCAGGTGACCCGGCCCTCGTGGGCCAGGTACAGGCCGCACAGCAGGCGGGACAGGGTCGACTTGCCGGAGCCGTTCTCCCCCACCAGGGCCAGGATGGTGCCCTTGCGCAGCTCCAAGTTGATGCCGGCGACGGCGGGTGCGGCCTTGCCGGGGTAGCGGTAGGTGACGTTCTCGGCGCGGACCACGACGGGCGGCTTCGGGACGAGGTCGCCGCGCGTCATCGCGTGACCGCCGGCCTCGTCGAGGAAGCGGGCCCAGTCGTCGAGGTACAGGCCGACGCTGTAGAGCCGACTGCCGGAGACCACCAGGCCGCCCAGGGCCGTACCGACCGTGCGCAGCGCGATGACCGCGGTGCCGGCGGCGGCCACCGACATGCGGTCGGTGGACAGCAGGTACGCCAGCGCTGCCCACACCAGGCTTGCCGCCAACCCGCCGACGGCGGCGCCGACCAGGCCGATCTTGGCGGTGGTCCAGGCGCCGGACTGGGTGACCCGCTGGACCCGATCGGCCGCGACGGCGTAGCGGCCGAGCAGGAACGGCGCCATGGTGCCGGCCCGGAGCTGGTCGGCCCAGCGCTGATCGGAGATGTGCCAACGCAGCATGTTGAGCAGCCGCCGCTCGTCCTGGGTGTGCAATGTGGTCAGGTATTCGACCCGCGCCCCGCGCACCGCCGCCACCCCGCGCGGCAGCGCGCCCAGGAGCAGCAGGGGCAGCAGCACCGGGTGCAGGAGGGTGAGGACGGACGCGGCGGCGATCAGCGAGGCGCAGGCGGCGAGGACGTCCTGGGACTGCGGCATCAGACCGCGCATCGACTGCAGGCCCCGGTCGGCGGCGTCCCACCGGTCCTGATAGCCGGGGTGGTTGTAGGCGGCCAACTCGGCCCGGGAGGCGGCCTGGAGCAGCAGCCATTCGGACTCGCGGGTCAGCCGCGGTGTCACGCGTGCGGACAGCGCCACCACGGCGATGCCGAGCACCGCGCGCACCCCGACCGCCGCGCTCAGCAGGAGGATCGAGGGCAGCGCGTCACGCAACCGGTCGGTGACGTCACCCGACGAGATCAGCGCGGTGATCGTTCCGGTCGTGGCGAGCAGTCCGCCGGCTTCGAGTACGCCGGCCAGGACCTGACATACCATCAGCGCGATCAGGGCCCGCGGATCGGCCTTCCAGGCCAGGCGCATGGCGCGCACCAGCAGATGCGGCAGGCGGGCGGCCATGGCGCGGGTGGTGATCTTCGTCAGCGCGACGGCGGTGTCCCGGCCCGGGGGCGCGAACGCCAGTTCCTGGTCCGGGCGTTCGTCGGCGGCCGGGACTTCGGTCGAGGCTTGGGTCGGGACTTCGGTCGGGGCTTGGGTCGGGACTTCGGTCGGGGCTTGGGTCGGGGCTTGGGTCGGGGCTTGGGTCGGGGCTTGGGTCGGGGCTTGGGTCAGGACTTCGGCGGGCTCTTCGATCGGGACTTCGGCGGGGACCTCGGGCGAGGTCTCGGCGGGCACCTCGGGTGTGGCGGCGCTCTGGTGCGGGATGGCGTTCGGCCCGGGTTTCGAGCGGGCTTCGGCCGGCGGGGTGGGATCTTCTCCGGCGGGTTTCGCGGTCACGACGGCGCCTTCCGATCGTGGGGGTGGGATGGCTCGGCGGAGCGTCCGCCAATGCTGGTGCGGTGGGGTGACACCCCGGCAGAGCGCACCGGTGTGAGAGCGAGGCGCGGAGCCGCATCGGGCGCCTCGAACGGGCGCTCGACCAAACGATTCGCTGCCCGGCCCCGCCGATCGACCGGCACCGGACACCCCCACGACACGCGCCCTCGTCAGCTCGACCGCACCGCGCGCCGGGCGTGCCCCGGAGGCGCATCGGCCGGCCGGGGTGACGCGCGACGAACGACTCCCGCCCGGCGGTTCGAGCCCGCACCGCCGCGACCGCCGCCGCCCCTCCCCCATCGGAGTGCGGCGCCGAGGGGCTGCCTATCCTGGCGGGGACGGGGCTGCGGGAACCAAGGGTGAGGTGCGACGATGAGCGCTGCCGTACGAACCATTCGCTGGGGCATCCTGGCGACCGGCGGTATCGCCGCCGAGTTCACCGAGGCGCTGCGCAGCCTGCCGGACACCGAGGTGATCGCCGTCGGGTCGCGCAGCACGGCGAGTGCGAAGGCCTTTGCCGAGCGGCACGAAATCCCCCGGGCGTACGGCAGTTGGGCCGAGTTGGCCGCCGACGACGACGTCGACATCGTCTATGTCGCCACCCCGCACTCGGCGCATCGTGAGGCGGCGGGGCTGTGTCTGGCGGCCGGGCGGGCGGTGCTGTGCGAGAAGGCGTTCACGCTGAACTCGCGCGAGGCCCACGAACTGGTCGAACTGGCCCGGGAACGCGGGTTGTTCCTGATGGAAGCCATGTGGACCTACTGCCACCCGCTGATCCGCCGGATGCGTGAACTGGTCCGGGAGGGGGTGATCGGCGAGGTGCGCAGCGTGTCCGCCGCGTTCGGCTCCGCCTGGGACCTCCCGCCCGAGCACCGGCTGCGCGACCCGGCGCAGGGTGGCGGCGCGCTGCTCGACCTGGGCGTCTACCCGGTCTCCTTCGCCCAGCTGCTGCTCGGCGAGCCCGATACGGTCCGGGCCTGGGCCCACCGGACCCCCGAGGGGGTGGACGCGAACACCGGCATCGTCCTGGGCTGGAACAGCGGTGCCGTGGCCACCCTGAGCTGCTCCATGACGGCCGACACCGATGCGCCCGCGACCGTCGCCGGCACTTTGGGCCGGATCGAGTTCGCCGACGGCTTCTTCTACCCGGACCGGTTCGTCGTGCACCGCCGGGGCGAGGAGCCGCGGACCGTGCTGCTCGCGGATGTCACCGACGATCCCGAGCGCGGCACGATGCGGCACGAGGCGATCGAGGTCATGCGCTGCCTGCGTGCGGGCGAGACCGAGTCCCCGCTGGTGCCACTGGCGGGCACGCTGGCCGTGATGCGCACGCTGGACACCGTCCGCGAGCACATCGGGGTGCGCTACCCGGGCGTCGATTAGCCGACGCGGGCCGGCCGCCGACGCGGGCGGACGCATCCGGCGGCGGTGTCAACACGGCCCCCGGCGCTCCTGCGCGAGCAATCGCAGCGCCGCGACATGCGCACCGTCGGCCCGTACCTCGCCGGCGACCGCCGCGGCGCGCTTCGCCGGCTCGGGCCGGAGGGCCCCGTCGAGTGCCGCGACCAGCGAGTCGGTGGTCGGCGTCCCGGACGCGTGCGCGCATCCGATGCCGAGTTCGACCACCCGCCGGGCGAAGTAGTGCTGGTCGTAGTGCTGCGGGACGATCACCTGCGGCGCGCCCGCCCGACCGGCCGCGGTGGTGGTGCCGGCCCCGCCGTGGTGCACGACGGCCGCCACCCGGCGAAACAGCGCCCGCTGGTTCACCTCGCCGATCGACAGGCAATCGGATTCCCGGTCCGGGAGCGCGAGTTCGGCCCAGCCGCGGAGCACGATCGCCCGGCGCCCGAGCGCCCGGGCCGCCTCGATCATGCTCTTGCCGAGGTCGTGCGGCGCACGGACGCTGCCGAAGCCGAAGTACACGGGCGGTTCGCCGGCGTCGAGGAAGGCCTCCACCTCGGCGGCGAGCGGGCGTTCGTCGGGCAGGATCCAGGCGCCGGTCTGCACGACCTCGGAGTCCGCCGGCCCGGGCCAGGGCGCCGGCGTCGGATCGGCGGCCAACCACGGCTGTTCGGTGAACATATGGCCGCGCACATCGTCGACCGGGCCCAATCCGAGGCCGGCGCGATGCGCGTCGAGGGCCGGCCCCCAGAGGTCGTTCAGGCGCCGTGCGTCCTCGGCCCACAGCGCGGCGTGGTCGGCGTCGGTCTCGCTCGGCGGCCATCCCGGCATCGGGGGCGGCGCATGCCGGGTGGACGGCAGGGCGATCGGACAATAACTCGCGTAGACGTAGCGGATTCCCATCGACTCGGCCACCGAACGCGCCGCGATCTGCAGGGCCGTGGCCGCCACGATGACGTCGCAGCCCGCGGCCGCCGCCGGGATGGTCTCGAACTGGGTCGCGACCGTGCCCTCGATCAGCCGCCGCTGCTCGGGCGTGGGCGGACCCGCCGCCGGGTCGGCCTTCCCGGTGCCGGCCGGTTCCGGACCGATCGGCACGAACTCGATCCCGAGTCCTTCGAGCCAGGCCCGGAAGTCCGGCGGCGCGCACACCCGCACGTCCTCCCCGAGGTCGCGCAACTCCAGTGCCAACGCGACGATCGGTTGCACATCGCCCCGCGACCCGATCGTCGACAACAACACTTGCATCGCAACTCCCTCTCCCACCCCGCCCTCGGACCCGGCCGGCCCGGCACCGCCACGGTCACGATCAGCCGGTACCCGATCACCGTGAGTCGGCATTGTGGGCCCGCACGGGGGCCTTGCCGCAAGTCCCCCCGCCTGCCCTGACCCGAAAGTGCGGGACGAACCCCCTCCACCGCCCACGGCTCCGAGCGGCGGGCCGGAAACGGGCCAAGGCACACAACGTTCGGGCGATCGACGACAAGGTGTGGCCGCGGCCGTCACCGGATTGCGCCGAACGGGCGGGGGTCGGCCGGGCGTCGCGGCGCGGCCGGGGAGGTGACGGTCCCGGCCGCGCCGCACACGGACCGGCCGACGAGCCCGGCGGGTCAGCGGATTCTGGCCCCGTAGACGTGATCGACCGTCATCGTCATCAGCACCCGACGGTCGGACACCATGACCGACCGGTACTCCGCCCAGTCCGGATGCTCCCCGGCCGCCGCGCGGTAGTAGTCCACCAGCGCGTCGACCTCGGGACCGTCCGGGTCGGTGCCCGGTCCGATCAGCGTCGCGACGCCCTCGGCGGTGGCCCAGGAGCCGCCGTCCGAGCTGGTGACCTCGAGGGTCGCGCGCGGGTCGCGGCGCAGGTTGGCGGTCTTGGCCCGGCCCTCGGTCATCGAGACGTGCAGTACGCCGGCGGCTCGATCGTAGAAGGGCATCACGGGGGACAGCTGGGGGCGGCCGTCCGCCTTGATGGTCGCGAGGACGCCGAGGCGGCTCTGCGCGAGCAGCGAATGCGGGTCGAACGATGAGGTGGTCATGTCAGGGCCCAATTCCCGATCGGGCGCCGCGTATTCCCCTCGCGCCGGGCCCGCTCGCCGATCACGGGCGGGTCCCGGCCGGCGCCCGGAGCTGTTCGATCAGGGCGGCGTAGCCGCTGCCGCCGTGCCCGTCGGCCACCGCCCGCTCGGCCACGGCCCGGACCAGCCTCGGGAACGCGGCGTCCACGCCCAGCGATTCGCTCTCGTGCACCAGGTGCTCCATCGACGCGAGGTGCGTGTCGATACTGGCGTCGAGTACCGGATACCTGCCCTCGTCGATCTGCGTGGCATAGCCCGCCAGCCACTCGGCCACCGTCGCCAACCCCTGCCGGGCGACCGGCGCGAACGTGCCCGCGCTCACCCCGGCGGTGTCGAGCAGCGCGGCCCCTTGGAGGAAACCGTTCAGGATGCCCCACATCAGACCGAGCATGGACGCGTCGTAGAGCGCGGACAGGCCCTGGTCCGCGCCGAGATACGCGGTTCCGCCGCCCAGGCTCCGCAGCGCCGCCTCGTGCCGCTCGAAGGCGGCCGGCGGGCCGCTGTACAGGATCACCCCCTCGGGCGTACCGATCGCGGTCGGCGCGCCCAGGATCGCGCCGTCGAGGTAGTTCGCGCCATGCCCGGCGGCCCACGCGGCGGTCTCCCGGGCCTCCCGCGAGGTGCCCGTGGTCAGGTTGACCAGGGTCCGGCCGGACAACGTCGCGGCCGGCGGGTCGAGCAGTTCGCGCACGGCGGCGTAGTCCGTGACGCAGACGAGCACGAGCGCGCCGGCCGAGACGGCGTCGGCGACCGACGGGGCGAGCCGCGCGCCCCGCGCGACGAGGTCGTCGGCCTTGGCCGGCGAACGGTTCCACACCGTGGTGGGGTATCCCTCGCGCAGGAGGGTGTCGGCCAGTGCCCGACCCATGTGCCCCAGACCGATGACCGTCACGGGTGTGCGGTCGACGTCGTGCCTTCCCATCGTGGCTCCTTCGTGTGACGCGATGCCTGTGGCAGGATCATCGACGTTCATACCGGTATGAAGGTCAACCAGGAGCGCACACGTGCTGATCGGGGAACTGAGTCGACGGACCGGGGTACACACCCACCAACTGCGCTACTACGAGGCCCAGGGCCTGCTGGCACCCGCGCGCGGCGCCAACGGCTATCGCGAATACGACGCCGACGCCGTGCTCACCGTCACCCAGATCCGCAGCCTGCTCGAAGCCGGGCTCTCCACCGAGGACATCGCGTATCTGCTGCCCTGTGCGATCGGCACGGCCCCCGAGTTCGCCCCCTGCGGCGAACTGACCGACTTCCTGCGCGCCCGCCTGGACGGACTGGACCAGCGCATCGACGCGCTCACCCACACCCGCCGGGCGCTGCACACCTACCTCGACGCCTCCGAACGGACCGGCGCCTCGCGCTGACGGCCCGGTCGTCGGCCGGCGGGCTCGGGGCTCGTGACCCGGTTCGCGAATCACCGCCCGGCCCTACCGGTCGGCCGCCGTGCGCGAACTCGCCGCCGGGCTCGGCCGGTTCGCGCACAGCCGAGCGAGCACCGCCGCCAGCAGCGCGGTTCGGCCGGGCAGGTGGCCCAGGTCCACGAACTCGTCCCGGGCGTGCGGGTGTCCGCCGACCGCGCCCATGCCGTCGAGGGTGGGGATCCCGAGCGCGCCGGTGAAGTTGCCGTCGGAGCCGCCGCCGGAGCGGACGGCGTCGGGCTCCGGCATGCCCAGGTCCCGGGCCACCGAGCGGACCAGGCACAACAGGTCGGCGGACACGGCCTCCTCCAGGGGATACCGGTTCACCCCGCCGGTCACCACCAACTCGGCCCCGGGCAGCACCGGGCTCGACTCGCGCATGTACCGCGCCACGCGGTCGAGTTCGCCCCGCGTCCAGGCGCGTACGTCCACGGACAGCGTCGCCGCGTCGGGCACGGTGTTGGTGGTGGATCCCGCCGCCGCGACGGTCGGGGTGACCGTGGTGCCGAGGTCCGGCCGGGACGCGCCGGCCATCGTGAGGACCTGGTGGGCGAGTTCCACCGTCGCGTTCACCCCCAGTTCGGGTTCCAGGCCGGCATGCGCCGCGCGCCCGCGTACCGCCACCCGGAAACGCGCGACCCCCTTGCGGGCGGTCTTGGCCGCCCCGCCGTCCCCGCTCGGCTCGCCCACCAGTACCGCCCCGGACTCGGCGGCCAGTTCCTCCACCAGGGTGCGGGAGGTAGGCGAACCGGTCTCCTCGTCGCCGGTGAGCAGCAGGCCGATGCGATCGGCCGCGCCGGACAGCGCCGCGGCGTACATCATCTGGACGATCCCGGCCTTCATGTCGAATACGCCGGGCCCGCGGGCGATGCCGTCCCGCACCGAGAAGGGCAGCTCGTCGAGCGTGCCGATCGGCCACACCGTGTCGTAGTGCCCGAGCAGGAGCGGCCCTTTCCCGCCCGGGCGCCAGACGAGGTGGGTGATGCCCTCGCGGAGCACCCGCTCCGGCGGCCGCCCGAGCAGGTGCTCCCCGGCCGCCGCGACCGCATCGGCGCAGCGGTCGAGCGCCCGCCGGTCCTCGGAGGGGGATTCGCAGGTGACCAGGTCGCGCAACAGGTCCACCATGGCGTCGAACTGCTCGAACGCACCGTCGAGGTATTGCCCGGAGTCGGTCATGCCCGGAATCCTCCCCCGTGCCCGACTCCGGGAATCGCCGTCGCCCCGGGCCGGGTCCGACCCCGGTCACCCGTCCAGGCGCGGGTAGTCCAGATAGCCCTCGGCGCCGCCGCCGTAGCGGCCGGTCTTCAGCGGCCGGTTGAACCCGGCGCCGGCGGCGAGGCGTCGGGGCAGGTCGGGGTTGGCCAGGAACAGTCGGCCGAAGGCGTACACGTCGGCGAGCCCGGTGCGCACCGCGTGCTCCGCCCGTTCGTGGCCGCCCGGTTCGGGCCCGTCGTAGGTCGCCATCAGCGTGCCGCCCCAGCGCGGCCGCAGGTCGGCCAGCGCCGGGTAGGCCCCCGACTGAACCACGTGCAGGTACGCCAGCCCCGTGCCGTCCAGCGCGCCGACCAGTCGGCGGTAGCGCGTCGCCGGATCGGCCTCGACGATGTCGAGCTGCGTGTGGTCCGGGGAGATCCGCAGCGCCGTGCGTTCCGGCCCGATCGCGGCCGCGACCGCCTCGACGACCTCGATCGGGAAGCGCACATGGTCGGCGTAGCCGTCGGTACGCCGGTTGGCGCTGTCGGCGAGGAACTGGGCGAGCAGATAGCCGTACGCGGCACTGACCTCGACCCCGTCGAAGCCGGCGGCGACGGCGTTGCGCGCGGCCTCGGCATGCGCCTCGACCGACGCGGCGACCTCGGCGGTCGACAACTCGCGCGGGCGCACATAGGGCTTGGGGCCGTCGGCGGTGTGGACGGCGCCGGATGTGATCGCCACGGCGGAGGGGGCGACCGGCCGCGCCCCGTCGAGGAGATCGGGGTGGCTGACCCGGCCGACGTGCCACAGCTGGGCGAAGATGCGCCCGCCCTCGGCGTGTACCGCGCGCGTCACCTCCCGCCAGCCGGCCACCTGCGCCGGGTCGGTCAGGCCGGGCACGCCGGGGCCGCCCTTGCCGAGACGATGCGGCCAGATGCCCTCGCTGACGATCAGGCCGGCGGCGGCGCGCTGAGCGTAGTA
Source organism: Embleya scabrispora (assembly GCF_002024165.1). Classification (NCBI taxonomy): domain Bacteria; kingdom Bacillati; phylum Actinomycetota; class Actinomycetes; order Kitasatosporales; family Streptomycetaceae; genus Embleya; species Embleya scabrispora. The sequence goes on along the minus strand of NZ_MWQN01000002.1, from coordinate 1,196,616 downwards.
GGCGGCCATGATCGGCGTCGGAACCCCGGTGACGTCGTCGGCGCGCGAGCGGGTCATCGGCGCCATCGCCGCCCGGTTGGGCAGGTGCAGGTTCGGGCCGCGATAGGGATCGAGCAGCGGGGAGTGCATGGGGCTCCTTCACCGGAAGCGGAAGCGGGAAGCGGTAGGCGCAGCGGTCGTGTGCATGTACCTGCACCCGACCCTGCCCGCCTCGGGCCCGCGCTTCCAGACCTCCGTTCTGCTCAGGACCGCCGTTCCTACTCCTGCCAGGGTCAGTCTCGGCGCCCGCGCTCGCCCGCCCGGCCGTGGACAATGAACGACATGAACGGCACGAAGGGCGTCGACGATCGCATCGGTACGGACGAGGCCGCGCGCCCCGGCGGCGCGCGGTCGATCGATCCGCGCGACGGGATCGGCGAGTTCCTGCGCACCCGGCGCGCCCGGCTGGGCCCGGCGGACGTCGGGCTGCCGGTGTCCGGGCGGCACCGGCGCGTACCGGGGCTGCGCCGCGAGGAGTTGGCCCGGTTGGCCGGCGTGTCGGTCGCCTACCTGACCCGGCTCGAACAGGGCAAGGGCCACAACGTGTCGACCGAGGTGATCGACGCCATCGCCCGGGCGCTGCGGCTGACCGACACCGAGCACGCCCACCTGACCCACCTGTCCAAGTGCCGGCACCAGCCGCACCGGCGCTACACCGCGTCGCAGCGCCAACAGGTGCGTCCGGGCCTGCGGGCACTGCTGACCGCCATGGACACGATGCCCGCGTACGTCACCGGTCGGCGCCTGGACATCCTCGCCTGGAATCGCCCGGCGGCAGCCCTGTTCGGCGACTGGGACGGGCTTTCGGACCGGGAGCGCAACTGGGGTCGGCTGGTCTTCCTGAATCCCGGGTACCGCCGCCTGTTCGTGGACTGGGAGTCGAAGGCGGTGGACGTCGTCGGCACCCTGCGCCTGGACGCCGGCTGCTATCCCGACGACCCTCGGCTGACCGCGCTGGTGGCGGAACTCTCGTCCGGGAGCGTGGAGTTCCGCCGGTTGTGGGCCCGGCACGACGTCCGGGAGCAGAGCCACGGCAGCCGGCGTCTGCACCACCCCGTGGTCGGCGAGCTGACCTTGCCGTTCGAGACACTGCGTCTGCCCGACGACCCCGAACAGTGTCTGACGATCCATCACGTCCCGGTCGACCCGATCGCTGCGGAGAACCTGCGCCTGCTGGCCAGTTGGGGCACCGACCCGACACCTCGGGAATCACCGGACCGACGCCCCTGACCGGCACGCGCCGGACTCACGCCCCGGACCGGCGCGAGCCGGACTCGACACGCCTGACCGGCACACGCCGGGCCGATGTCTGGTTCGTCAGGGGCGGGAACCGACGCCGCCGGCCCTCACAGGCCGTGCCGCCGCTCCCCCAGCACCTCTTCGCACACGCGCGCCTCGCTCGCGGCCGAGAACACGTCCCGGTACGCCGCCACCGCGCGCCGGGTGTCCTCGGCGACCAGGTCGGCGTTGATCTGCGCACCCGCCGCCGCGCCCCCGGCCGCCGCGGCGCCGACCTGGGCCATCAGGTCGGTGACGTTGCCCGCGACCCAGACCCCGGGCACCTCGCTGCGTCCGGTCGGGTCGGCGGGGACGTACTCGCCCGCCCCCGAGGGATGCGCGGTCACCCGCAGGCCGAGGCCGGCCAGGAAGTCGGCGCGCGCCACCATGCGCGTGGCCACCGCCAGCGCGTCGCGCTCGATCAGCGTCCCGTCCGCGAGCCGCACACCCGCCAGTCGGTCGTCGACGACCTCCACCGACGCCACCTCGCCGGCCACCACCCGGATCCCCCGGGCCGCCAACTGCTCGGCCTCCTCCTCCGTCGGCGGCGCCGTGGTGTGCGAGAAGAAGGTGATGTCGTCGCTCCACTGCCGGAACAGCAACACCTGGTGCATCGACAGCGGCCCGCTCGCCAGCACGCCGATCGCCCCGTCGCGCACCTCCCAGCCGTGGCAGTACGGACAGTGCAGCACGTCCCGCCCCCACCGCTCGCGCAGCCCGGCGACCTCGGGCAGCTCGTCCACCAGCCCGGTGGTCACCAGGAGCCGCCGGGCCCGCACGGTACGCCCGTCGGCCAGCGCCACCGTGAACCCGTCGGCCTCCCGGGCCACCGCGTCCACCTCGCCGGTCACCACGTGGCCCCCGTATCCGCGCACCTCCGCTCGGCCCCGCTCGACCAGTTCGGCCGGCGGCATGCCCTCCCGGGCCAGCAATCCGTGCACCCCATCGGCCGGGGCGTTGCGGGGCGCGCCCGCGTCGATCACCACCACCGAGCGGCGCGCCCGGGCCAGCATCAGCGCCCCGTTCAGTCCGGCGGCACCGCCACCGATCACCACCACGTCATAGCCGTCCATCAGCCGATCGGTCATCGTGACCACCTCCGCCCACGACCTTGCGACGCATCTTCGATCCTGGCAACGTTACTTGCCGATATGGCAAACTCGACGGTATGGACGACGATCTCGACTCAATCCTCACCGCCGTCGGCCCACGCCTGCGGGCATTGCGGCGCGACCGTCAGATCACCCTGGGTGACCTGGCGGCGGCCACCGGCATCTCGGTGAGCACGCTGTCCCGCCTGGAATCCGGCTCCCGCCGCCCCAACCTCGAACTGCTGCTGCCCCTGGCCCGGGCACACGGGGTCACCCTCGACGAACTCGTCGACGCCCCGCCGACCGGCGACCCGCGCATCCATCTGCGTCCGATCACCCGCTTCGGCATGACCATGGTGCCGCTGACCCGTCGGGCGGGCGGCATCCAGGCGTACAAACTGGTCATCGCCGCCGGCGGCCTGCGCGGGGAGCCCGACCCGCGGACCCACGAGGGCTACGAGTGGCTGTACGTGCTCAACGGGCGGTTGCGGCTGATCCTGGGCGAGCGGGATCTGGTCCTCGCGCCCGGCGAGGCGGCCGAGTTCGACACCCGCGTGCCGCACTGGTTCGACGCGGTCGACGCCCGACCGGTGGAATTCCTCAGCCTGTTCGGCACCCAGGGCGAGCGGGCCCACCTGCGCGCCCGCCCCACCACGCCGCCGCCGCCGGGGAGCGCCTGACCCCCGTCGCGAGGATCGACGCCTACCCGGCGGCCGGCTGCTCGGCGCGCACGTGGGCGACCAGTGCGTTGGCGTGGCCGTGGCCCAGGCCGTGCTCGGTCTTGAGCCAGGACACCAGTTCCATGTGCTTGGTCAGCGGCGAGGAGCGGACCAGGTCCAGCCACTCCTCGATGGGCCGACCGTACTTCTTCTCGATCGAGGGGAAATAGGTCGCCGGGCCCTTCGGCTTGTCACTCATGTCCGTATCCCTCACGCGATCGTTCCGATGTCGTCGAGGATAGGACCGCAGGGCCACCGCGAACTCATCGGGATCCCCCGGAGATCCAGGTCACACGTGAGCAACGCGCCCGGCGGCGGCTACTTCGGCACGGTCCAGAGTTGCCCCCGGCCCCGTCCCGGGGTGTTCAGGACCACCGCCCCGTCGTCGGTGGAGCCGGCGGCGGCGAGGTCCAGGGCCTTGCCGCTCGCGAGGTGGACCAGGCGTCCGCGCGCGTCGACCGCCCACTTCTGGGCGGCCGTGCCGTTGCAGTCGAACAGGTCGATCCCGTTGCCGTCGGCGGCACCGTTGCCCAGGTCGTCAAGGCATTTCCCCATCGCGCGCAGCGTGCCGTCCTTCTCCACGATCCAGGACTGCCCCACACCCCCGTCGCAGTCGCGGAGCCGGATCGGCGTGCCGTTCGCGGGCCGCCCGCCCGCCACGCCGAGGCATCGGCCGCCGAGCCCGGTCACCCTCCCCTGCGGCGGCACCGGCGCGCCGCCGGCCTCGGCGAGCGCCCGCAGGCCCTGGACGTCGAACTGCTGGACGTACTGGCCGGCCCGGGAGTCCTGGTAGCCGTTGGACACCGTGCACATCACCGGCGCCTCGCCCGAGTCGGCGCCCCGGACGCAGCCCCCGGGCGCGTCGTCCGCGTGTCCCAGGCCCAGGGTGTGACCCAGTTCGTGGCTGATGTGGTTGCGCATCCCGGCCTCGCCGAGGCGGGCGATCGGCTTGCCCTCGGCGGTGAAGAAGGACGTGTCGATATACGCGTGCCCGCCGGTCACCGTGTCCGGCACGCCGCGCGCGTGGAACCCGCAACTCCAGCCCGGAGTACCCGAACCGTCCGTGACCGCCCGCCACGCGCCGCCGTCGGCGGGCACCACGCACGGGCCGGCCAGCGCGCCGACCACGATCTCGCCCCTGCTCCGGGGATAGGCGTAGCCCGCCGGTTCGGGATCGACGGAGATCGACAGGCCGGTGATCCGGGCCAACTCGGCCGCCGACGCCCGGACATAGGGGCCCAACCACTCGGCGGCCCTGCGGTCGAGGAACCGGATCACGTACCCGTCGGCGAGCAGCCGGGTGGCTCCGCCCGACGCCCAGCCCGGCCCGGACACGGACCCGGAACCGGCGCCGGCGGCCCGGATCCGGGCCGAGCCCGGCGGCGGTGGTGCCGGATCGGGTGTTTCGCCTCCCGTCCGGGACCGCGCGGTCGGCGGCGGCGAGCCGTCCTGATCGCCGAACGCCGAACCGGACAGCGGCAGTCCGGCCACGATCAGCGCCACCGCGGCGAATCCGCCGGCCCATGTGACCCGGCGCGCACCCGAAGTCTTCACGTCCCCAACCCCCTGATCACCCAGTGTCATTGCTCGATGACACGCCGTACGCAGTCGATCGGGAAGCAACGGTACACGGCGCATTGCCTGAGAGATCCCTGTTTGGGAAAGGTCGTTCCCGCCGGACTCCTGCGCGTCACCGGGCGCCCGACGGCGCCACGAGTGCCGCCGACGCGCCGGGCCGTCCGGCGCTCCCCCGCGCAGGAAATCCGGCCGCTCCGCCGGAGGTTCACCTCGCTCGCGTGCCGAAGGGCACCCGCGCCTTCCGGCGAGGCCCCCGCGACCGAACCCGGCTCGGAGCCACCGATACCCGGCCGCCGGGGCGGGCCGGCTCGGCGTGGCGGGGTCCGGTGAGCCGGGGGCGCGGCGGACTTGGTTAGCATCGTGATCACCCGTCTTCACGCGCGTCGTCGCCCGGAGTGACCTTTGCTGGTATCCGATAGCCCCGAGGGTTCCCGCTGGGGCACCCTGCGGACCGACTTCGAAGTGCTCGCCGTCGTCCGCACGCTCACCTCGGCCACGCGTCTGCTCGATGTGCTTCCCCTGCTGCGTCCCGAGCACGGCATCCAGGTGTCGTTCACCATCAACCCCGGCTCGGCGTTCGCCGACGGACTGCCGGAATACCTGGGTTCGCTCGGTGTGCGGGTGTTGTCCTGGGCCGAGGCGACGAGTCGCCGCTTCGATCTCGCGGTGGCGGCGGCGGTCCACGCGGACATGCGGCACGTGGACGCGCCGCTGGTGGTGATGCCGCACGGGGCCGGGTACAACCGCCTGGTGCCGGCCTCGACGGGGGACGGCGAGTCGCCGGCGGGTTTGTCCCGGCGGGAGTTGACCCACGACGGGCGGGTGTTCCCGGCCGCGATCGGGTTGTCCCACGAGGAGCAGTGGGACTTGCTCGCCCGCACGTGCCCCGAGGCACTGCCGGTCTCGGTGGTGATCGGCGATCCGTGCTTCTCCCGAATCGTGCTCAGCCTGTCCCGGCGGCGCCGCTACCGGCAGCCGTTCGGCGCGTTGCACGGCCGGCGGCTGGTCGTGGTCAGCTCGACCTGGAGCGAACATTCGCTGCTGGGTCGGCATCCGGACCTGCCGCTGCGGCTGATCGGCGAGTTGCCGGCGGACGAGTTCGTGGTGGCGGTGGTGCTGCATCCGAACGTGTGGAACTATCACGGGCCGTTCAACGTGCGGGACCGGCTCCTGGCCGACGCGCTGGACGCCGGGTTGCTGATCGTGCCGCCGGAACGGGGCTGGCAGGCCGCGCTGATCGCCGCCGACTGGGTGGTCGGCGACCACGGTTCGGTCTCGTTCTACGGCGCGGGCCTGGACCGGGTGACGCTGCTCGCGGCGACCGGGGAGGGGGAGGTCGATCCGGCCTCGCCCACGGCCGCGTTCGCCCGGGAGGCGCCCCGGCTGGATCCCGACGGGGATCTGTACGCGCAGCTGCTGCGGACCGCCGAGGAGCACAAGCCGGGGGCGCTGCTCCCGATCACCGCGCGCTCGTTGGGGGCGGTCGACGAATCGCCGCGCCTGCTGCGGGATTTGCTCTACGCGCAGCTCGGCCTGCCGGCCTCCGCCGAGGAGCCGGTCGTACGGCCCGTCGCCGATCCGCGCCCGGAGTTCGGCCCCGGCCCCACCCGGTGGGATGTGACGGGTTCGGTGGTGATGGACGAGGCGACCGCTTCGGCGCGAGCGGCGGTGGCGACGGTGACGGTCCGGCGGTTCCCGGTGCTGCCCGGGCACGAGGAGGCGCGGGGCTTCTACGCGGTGACCGCCGACGAGGTGGACCTGCGGCACCGGGCCGGCGCGGAGGTGGTGGTACGCACGGACCCGTTCGCGGAACCGGCCGCGCCCGCGTGGGCGGCCGAGACGGCGGGCGAACTGCCGGGGCTGAGTGTGGCGGTGGCCGCACTGGACGAGGGCCGGCATCTGGTGCGCCTGCGCGGCGGGATCCTGCTGGAGGCGTCCGCCGTGCGCACGTGGGGAACGAACCGGCCGGAGCTGGACCCCGTGGTGCTCGGCTGCGCGCTGCACCTGTGGGCGATGGCCGGCGGCCGTCCCGCGACGCTGGGCGACGGCATCCGGATTCGCACGGGCGAGCGGGAGGTGGCGGTCGCGTTCACCACGGACTCCCGGGGGCCGGGACCGGGGCCGCGCCGGGGCTGATCGGCATCGCTGCGGCGGCGGTTCGGGGCGCGGCGGTTCGGGGCACGGCGGTTCGAAGCCCGGATCCGGTGCGGTCGCCGCTCCGGCCCGACCCGGCGCTCAGGCCCGATCGTTTCCCGCCTCCGGCGCGGGCACGCCCAGTTCGCGGTACAGCACGCCCAGACGGGCCCGACCGTGGTGCTCCAGGTCGACATCGCCCACGTGTACCGCCACCTCGACCAACGCCTCCAACGCCTGGGCCTCCTTGACGTGTTGCCCCAGCCTCGCGGCCGCCCGCACCGCCTCGGTCAGGCTCGCGACGGCCCGGTCCGTGGCACCCAGCGCGTGCAGGACCCGGCCGCGCACGATGGCGATCCTCGGCCGCATCGCCTCGTCGCCGGCCGCCTCGGCCGTGGCCAGCGCCTCGTCCAGCACCCGCAGTGCCTCGTCGGGCCGACCGGCGGCCAGCAGCGCCTGGCCGAGGTTGTAGCTCTGCACCACGATGCCGTGCGCGTCGCCGGCATTGGCCTCCCGGGCCCGGGTGAACGCACGCACCGCGTCCTCGGGACTCGACCGGGCGAGGTACAGCAGGCCCTGGGTCTCCCACACCACCCCGCTCAGGCGCGGGTCGGACACGATCGGCAACAGCTCCTCGGCCCGCCGCAGTTCCGTCTCGGCCCGCTCGTGGTCACGCAACTCGTGGAACGCGCGGGCGAGTTGGTTGCGCATACGGACCTCGGCGTCGGGTCGGCGCTCCCATTGCGCGGCCACGATGCCCAGTTGGTGGCTCTCGATCCAGTCGGCGTAGTGCTTGCGGCTGTGGTACAGCGCCCACAACGACTCGCACAGGCGCCACACCGCGTCGTGCCATCCCCGGCTCGCCGCCGCCCGCAGCACGGCGAGCAGGTCGGCGCGTTCGGCGTCCAGCCAGTCCAGCGCCTCGGCGCGCCCGGCGAACCGCGGAGCGACGGGCGTACCGGCCGATGCCGTGGTCGTACCGCCGCCGAGCCTGAGCCGGGAGCCGAGCACGAGACGGTCGGCGGCGTCGGCGGCGACCAGGTGATACGCCACGATGCGGCGCAGCGCCGCCTCCCGCTCCGGCTCCGGATCGCGCAGGGCGTGCCGCCGGGCGTGCAGGCGGGCCAGGTCGTGGAAGCGGTGGCGCTCCTCGCCGGTGCCCTCGGGGTCGATCTCCTCGACCAGGTGGGCGTCGACGAGTTCGTCCAGGTGTGCGGCGGCGTCGGGCTCGCCGGTCGCCGCCGCGGCGAGGGCCGGGGTGAAGGTGGGGCCGGGGTGGGCGGCGAGCAGGCGATACAGCCGTTGGGCCGCCGGCGAGAAGCTGTCGTAGACGGCGTCGAAGACCCGTTCCACGTGCACCCCCTCGTGGTTGGCCAGGGCGTCCAACCCGTGCTCCGCGTCGGCGAGTTCGGTCAGCACGCGGTCCACGCTCAGCCGCCGGCGCCGGATCAGGCGCGCGCCCACCGCGCGCAGCGCCAGCGGGAGCCCCCCGCACAGCCGGACCAGTTCGGCCAGTTCGCCGTCCGCCGCGCGGCCGTCGCCCAGCCAACGGCGGATCAGCAACGTCCCGGCCGGGACGCTCAGCGGGTCCAGGACCACCGCGCGGGCGCCGTCCAGGATCAGCCCGTCGATGCGGGTCCGGCTGGTGGCGATGACCATGCCGGAGGCGGGCAGCAGGGCGCGGACCTCCGCGGCGTGCCGGGCGTTGTCGAGGAACACGAGCAGTCGGCGATCGGCGGTCGCGGAGCGGAACGTGGCGGCGCGCCCGGCCAGGGTGGGCGGGATGTACGCCTCGTCGACGCCCAGGTCGCGCAGGAACGCGCCGAGCACGCTGCCGACGTCGATCGTGCCCTCGAACCGGCTCTGTCCGAGGTCGACATAGAGCTGTCCGTCGGGAAATCGGCCGGCGGCGCCTGCGGCCCAGTGGGCGGCGAGCGCGGTCTTGCCGACGCCGCCCAGACCGGTGAGGGCGACCACGCCGGGGCCCGGGCCGCGCAGTCCGGTGGCCAGGACCTCTTCGAGGGCGCGCAGTTCGGCGTCGCGGTTGACGAAGTCGCGATGCGAGGGCGGGATCTGTCGAGGGATCAGGCGCGTCGGCGCGGGTGCGAGGGCGACACCGCCGAAGTCGCGTCCGGGCCGCGCCCGATGGCCGTCCCCGTCGGCGAACCCGTTTCCGGGATTGCCGCCTTCGGTCGCCGCGTCCCGTGTGTCCTCGCCCCGATCGCCCACCCGATGTCTCCTCCGCACCGACCGGATCCGCCGACCCCAGGATGGCCGTTGCCGCGCCGATCCGACACCGGACACGCCCATTCCCGACCACCCGAATTCTCACCGGACCGCGAACGGCTCATGCCGGCGGGTGACCGAAGCGGCGTCGGCGCACGCCGAGGCATGCTCCTCGTGTCCGCGCGGATCGAGCGATCGCACACGTTGGCAAGCCCTGCCACGTCCCCCGCCGCGCGGACCGGCGCCGACGCCCCGGGACGGGCGGGGTCCGATCCGCCCGCCGGGTGTTCGCTACGCGAGGACGTCCTCGTGGTTGTGGACGACGAGCCAGCCCTGGGGGAAGCGGCGGGCCACGGCGGTGTTGCGGATGTGCTCGGAGGGCGGGACCGTGCCGTCGGCGGCGGGCGCGAAGTCGACGCGCAGGTTGTAGCGGGCGAGGGCGGTGTCGTCCCAGATGTCGATCACCTCGTCGCTCGCGTGGATCCCGGTGACCACCGGGGCGTCGGGGCCGACCGGGCGTTCGGCCCGGATGCGGTCCAGGTCGGCGCGGCCGAAGAGCAGTTCGGGGCGGCCGAGTCCCAGATGGTGGCCTCGGGGTGGATCCGGCGGTCGATCCGCTCCCGGTCGCCGGCCGTGAAGCCGGCGTAGATGTCGAGCAGGGCGCTCCACACGGCGGCGCGGTCCTCGGCCGACCCGGCGGGGCGGTAGGCGTCGCGGGAGGTGGAAGGGGTGGTCATGCGGGTCCTATCGGAGAGGGCGGGCGGGGCGGCACGCGGGAGGTCAGACCGGTACGTCCTCGCGGACGACCTCGCCCTCCAGCATCACGAAGGACATCCGGCCCATCGCGCCGAGGTCGCTCAGCGGGTCGCCGTCGACGGCGATCAGGTCGGCCGCGTAGCCGGGGGCGATCCGGCCGAGCCGGTCCTCGGCCCGGATCAGCCGGGCCGCGGTGACGGTGGCCGCCTGGAGCACGCGCAGGTTGTCCAGGCCGCCCTTGGCCATCAGGTACATCTCGTGCACGACGGCGGAGACCCCGTCGACCCGGTCGCCGGGCGGCACGTCGGTGCCGTTGACCACCTGTACGCCCGCCTCGACCGCGCGCCGGAAGCTCTCCTGGTGCGGCGCGATGGCGTTCTTGGCGTTGACGACGGAGCCCTCGTCGAAGTGGTTGTCCCGCATCCAGCCCAGCGAGTTGGTCACGCACAGCGTCGGGGTGACGAACGCTTCGCGCTCGGCGAGCAGGCGGGCGGTCTCCGCGTCGAGGGCGTAGATGTGCTCGAACGAGCGCACGCCCAATTCGACGGCCTGGCGGATCGCGGCGGACTCGCCGGCGTGCGCGACCACGTAGGCGCCGTGCTCGTCGGCGGCCTTGACCGTGGCGGCGATCTCCGCGTCGGTCATCTCGGCGTGTTCGAAGTCCTCGCCTTCGCGGGCCAGGCCGGAGTTGATGAAGATCTTGATGTGGTCGGCGCCGGCCTCGAGTTCGCCCACGGCGGCGTGGTAGAAGGCGTCCGCGCCCTTGACGTAGACGCAGTCCGAGCCCTCGCCGTGGCCGCCCGGCGTGGACAGCGCACGACCGGCGCCGAACACGCGCGGCGCGCGGATCCAGCCCCGGGCGCGCGCCTCGCGCAGCACGAAGTCGATCCGGTTCTGCTCGTGCACGCACCGCATCGTGGTGACCCCGGCGTGCAGCGCGTCGGCGGCCCGCTGTGCGGCGCGGAACGCGGTCAACTCGGCCGGTTCGTCCTCGCGCGTCTCGGAGAAGGGGAAGACGATCGACATGTGCGAGTGGCACGTGATCAGCCCGGGCAGCAGGTGCCGCCCGCCCAGGTCGTGGACGTCCGCGTCCGCCGGCGCGGCGGCGGCCACCTCGACGATGACGCCGTTGTCGATGTGCACACTGCGATCGCGCAGGACCTCGCCGGTGACGACGTCGACGACGTGACAGTTGGTCAACCACATGGGTGCGGTCACCCGACTTTCGTGAGAGCGGGAGCGAGGACCGAACAGGCGGCCCTGCGCTCCGGAAGGAATTCCACCAGTGCGGGTTCGTCGACCTCGCAGGCGTCGGTGGCGATCGGGCAGCGCGGGTGGAACCGGCAGCCTGTGGGCGGGAAGGCGGGGTCGGGGACGTCGCCGGGGAGGTCGACGGGCAACTCGCCGCTGCCGTCGGCGCGCGGCACCGCGGAGATCAGCGCCTTGCTGTACGGGTGGCGCGGGTCGTCCCACACCTGTGCGGTGGGACCGCTCTCGACCACGGTGCCCAGGTACATCACCGCGACGGTGTCGGCGATCTGCCGCACGATGGACAGGTCGTGCGAGATGAACAGCAGGCCGACGTTGCGTTCGCGGGCCAGGTCGAGCAACAGGTTGGCCACCGACGCCTGCGCGGAGGCGTCCAGGGCGGCGATCGGCTCGTCGGCGACGATGCACGACGGTTCCGCGGCCAACACCCGGGCGATGGCGATGCGTTGCCGCTGCCCACCGGAGAACTCGTGCGGGAAGCGGTCGACGAACTCGGCGGCCAAGCCGACGCGATCGAGCAGTTCGCGGGCCGTCTCGCGGCCGCGTTCGCGGGTGCCGCCGGCCAACACCACGGCGTCGGAGATCTGTTCACCGACCCGGCGGCGCGGGTTGAGCGAGGCGTAGGGGTCCTGGAAGACCATCTGCAGGCCGCGCTGGTCGCTCGGCCGAGGGCGCAGGCCCAGTGTGCCGACCGCCCGGCCGTTGAACGTGACCCGGCCGCCGGCGGGCTTGAGCAGCCCGACCGCGGCCTTGCCGAGGGTCGACTTGCCGCAGCCGGATTCGCCGACCAGACCGACCACCTGCCCCGGGGCCACCGCCAGACTCACCCCCGCCACCGCGCGCACCAGGGGGCGGCCCGGCGAGCGGTAGGTCACGGACAGATCGTGCAGCCGCAGGCCGACGTCCTTGCTGGTGACGGTGAGGTTGGACGTGGCGGAGAGCGCGGTCATGGGGTACCCACCTTCGAGGCGGTGACGGCCAGGGGGTCGATCGGGCAGGCCCCGGCGTGGGTGGGGGTCAGCGCGAGCAGGTTCGGCCGCTCCTCGGCGCACGCGGCCACGGCGTGCGGGCAGCGCGGGTGGAACGCGCAACCGCTGGGCGCCTGGCCGAGCTTGGGCGGCGAGCCGACGATCGGCACCAGCGCGGCGTTGCCCCCGTCCGGGTGCGGCAGCGCGTCCAACAGGCCCCGGGTGTACGGGTGTCGGGGTTCGCGCAGCACGTCGGCGCGCGGCCCGCTCTCCACGATGCGGCCCGCGTACATCACGCTGACCCGGTCGGCGAGGGCGGACATCACGCCGAGGTCGTGCGTGATGATCAGCACGGACAGGCCGTTCTCCCGGCGCAGTCGGTCCAGCAGGCGCAGGATGCCCGCCTGGACGGTGACGTCCAGGGCCGTGGTGGGCTCGTCGGCGAGCAGCAGCGCCGGGTCGCAGGCGAGCGCGATGGCGATCGCGATGCGCTGGCGCATGCCGCCGGAGAACTGGTGCGGGTAGCGGCCGAGCGCCCGTTCGGGGTCGGGGATGCGCACCGTGGTGAGCAGTTCCACCGCGCGCGCGTTGGCCGCGCGCTTGTCCAACTTCTTGTGGTGGCGCAGGTGTTCCGTGAGCTGCTTGCCGACGCTGAGCATCGGGTGCAGCGAGGTCATCGGGTCCTGGAAGACCATCGCGACCCGGTTGCCGCGCAGGTCGCGGACCTGACGCGGGGTCATCTTCAGTACGTCGTCGCCCTCGACGAGCATCTGTCCGGCGGCGGTGCCGCCCTGCGGCAGCAGGCCGAGCAGGGCGAGCGCGGTCATCGTCTTGCCGGAGCCGCTCTCACCGGCGAGGCCGACGATCTCGCCGCGCCCGACGGTCAGGTCGACGCCGTCGATGGCGCGCAGCGGACTCCCGTCGGGGCCGGGCAGTTCGACGACCAGATCGCGAATCGCCAACACGGGTTCCGCGCCGGGTATCGACTTCTCGTGTGCCGAAGCGTCGGGCGTCGAAGCGTCGGGCGTCGAAGCGGGGTTCTCGTTCATCTCCGTCACTTTCGGAGTCACTTTCGGATCGCCCGGGCCGTACGCGGGTCGAGCGCGTCGCGCAGGGTGTCGCCCAGGAAGTTGAAGGCGAGCACCGAGAGCAGGATGGCCGCGCCGGGGAAGACCGCGACCCACCACGCGTCGAAGTTCGCCGATCCGGCGTTGACCATGGCGCCCCACTCGGCGGCGGGCGGTTGCGCGCCCAGACCGAGGAAGGACAGTCCGGACAGCAGCAGCACCGCGTTGCCCAGGTCGAGCGCGGCGAGCACGGCGACCGGCCCGGCCAGGTTGGGCCGCAGGTCCACGGCGAGTACCCGCCATCCGGAGGCGCCCAGGAGTCGGTCGGCCTGGACGAAGTCCGATTGCCGCAGCGTCAGTACCAGGCCGCGCACCACGCGGGCGTAGGTCGGCCAGCTGACGATCACCACGGCGAGGACGGCGTTCGTCAGGTTCGGCCCGAGCGCGGCGACCACGGCCATGGCCAGGATGATCGCCGGGAAGGCGAGCACGAGGTCGGCGCAGCGCATGACGACCATGTCGATCCAGCCGCCGAAGTATCCGGCGACCGCGCCCAGGACGGTACCGATGACCATCGCCAGGACCACCAGGAGCAGTGCCAGCGGCAGCGAGATCCGGGTGCCGTGGATGACCCGGGACAGGATGTCGCGGCCGAGTTGGTCGGTGCCGAACCAGTGGTCCCCGGACGGGGATTGGTATTTCGGCCACTTCTGCGCGAGGGGGTCCTCGGGGGAGATCAGCGAGGCGAACACGGCGGCGATCAGGAAGACGCCGATGATGACGAGGCCGGTGACGGCCAACGGGCTGCGCCAGGGCGACTTCCCGGCGCGCCGGGGCTTGCGCCGGGGGGCGTCGTCGTCCGGGCTGAGGGTGCGGTCGGCTCCGAGCCGATCGCCGAGGAACAGGCGCGTGGCGTTCACGAGAGGCGAATCCTCGGGTCGATGACCCCGTAGAGCAGGTCCACGAGGAGGTTGATCACGACGTAGACGACCGCGACGAACAGGCAGACGCCCATGATGGACGGCAGGTCCAGGTTGAGCGCGCTCTTGTAGGCGTACTGGCCCAGCCCCGGCCAGGACAGCACGTTCTCGACGAGCACGGTGCCGGCGAGCATGCCGCCGAAGGTGAGGCCGGCGACGGTCAGGATCGAGGTGAGCGCGGGGCGCAGCACATGCCGACGGATGACCGTGCTCTCGGGAAGTCCCTTCGCCCGGGCGGCGCGCACGTAGTCGTTGCCGAGGGCTTCGAGCACGGCGGCGCGGGTGAAGCGGGTGAGCACGCCGATGTTGAAGGCGGCCAGGACGCAGGCGGGCAGGATCATCCGGGAGAAGGCCTCACCGAAGGTGCCGGTGTCGCCGACCAGGAGCGAGTCGAGCGTGTAGAGGCCGGTGATCTCGTCCGGGGGAATCGCGCCGGGCGAGAGCCGACCGCCGGCCTGGATCCAGCCGAGCTTGAACGAGAAGAGGTAGAAGGCGACCTGGGCGAGCCAGAAGACCGGCATGGACACGCCCGCGAGGCTGACCACGCGGATCACCCGGTCCGGCCACCCGTTGCGGGTGACGGCGGCGACGATACCCAAGCCGACGCCGATCACCAGGGCCAACACGATGGCGAACAGGGCGAGTTCGAGACTGGCGGGGATCTTGTCGCCCAGGTCGTCCCAGACCGCGCGGTGGGTCTGCTGGGAGGTGCCCATGTCGCCGTGCAGCAGGTTGCCCAGGTAGGTGAAGTACTGCGAGGGCAGCGAGTCGTTGAGCCCGTTCTTCTCCTTGAACGCGGCGACCGCGGCCGGGTCGTTCTGGGCCCGGTCGCCGAGGTTCGCGGCGACGGGGTCGCCGGGCACCGAGTGGGTCAGCACGAAGGCCAGGACCGTGATGCCGACGCACAGCAGCAGGCCGATGGACAGGCGCACCAGGACGAACCTGGCGAAGGGGTGGGAGCCGCGCGCGGCCCGGGGCCCGGGGGCCGCACCCCCGCTGGGGGATGCGGCCGCCGGGGAGGTGCCGGGTCGGGCGGTGGGGTCAGCCGAGCTTGTCGACATCGATGTACCAGATCGGGTTGTAGCGCAGGTTCTTGACCGAGTTGTTCGCGGCGATCACCTGGGCGGGCTGGAGCAGAGGCATGAAGGGGCCGGTCTTGTTCATCGACTCCTGCAGCTGCTTGTAGGCCGTGACGCGTTCCGCGTCGGAGGTGGCCGTCTTGGCCTTCTGCGCCAGGCCGGACACCTCGGGGTTGGCCTCGGCCTTCCAGCCGGCGCGCAGGCTGACCAGCTCGCCGGGGGTGAAGGCGAGGTAGTCGCTGGCGTCCGGGTAGTCGGCCTGCCACCACCAGAGGCCCATCGCCTCGGAGCCGTTGCGGTACGAGTCGAGCGCGGTCTGGGTGGGGGCCGGCTTGAGGTTGACGTTGATGCCGACCTCCTTGAGGTTGGCCTGCACCCGGGCGGCGAGGTCGCCGAAGTTGATGCCGTTGATCGTCACGTCGGACGCGTAGTACAGGTCGACGCTCGGGTTGTTCAGCCCGGCCTTGGCCAACGCGGCCTTGGCGCGCGGGACATCGCGCTGGATGGCCTTGCCCGGGTCGAGCGCGCCGGTGAAGAAGCTGGGCACGATGCCGGCCGCCTGGGCGGATCCGGCGCCGGCCACGTCCAACAGGCTCTTGTAGTCGAGGCCGTAGCGCACGGCCTCCTGGAAGTCCTTGTTGGAGGTCGTCGGCGAGATCGCGGGGTTGTCGTTGGTGAACAGGAACGCGGTGGTGGGCGTGGGCTGTTGCAGCACCTGGGCCTGGCCCTTGACCTTGACCGCCTGGTCGGGCGACATGTCGAGGGAGATCTGGCTCTCGCCGCTGAGCACGTTCAACTGCTGGGTGTTCGCGGGCACGTTGCGCACCACGACCTTGGCGTACTTGGGCTTGGCGCCCCAGTAGTTCTCGTTGCGGGTGAGGATGACCTCGGTGGACACGTCGTACTTGGTGATCTTGTACGGACCGCTGCCCTGCGAGTCGCCGTTGAGGAACTGCTCGGCCTTGTCGCCCTGGTCGGCGCCGGCCGCGTCGGAACCGCCGTGCGCGGCCACGGTCTTGGAGTTGACCACGCCGAGTGCCGGGGTCGCGATGCGGAAGGGCAGCGCGGGGTCGGCGGCCGCGGTGGTGAGCACCACCGTGTGCTCGTCCTTGGCGGTGGCGGTCACGCCGTCGAGCAGGAAGGCCGGGTTGCCCTTGAGGTTCTTGACCCGGTTGAAGGAGAAGACGACATCCTTCGCGGTGACCGGGGTGCCGTCGGAGAATTTGGCCTCCGAGCGCAGCGGGAAGGTGAAGGTCTTCGCGTCGGGCGAGGCCTCGTAGGAGGAGGCGAGCAGCGGCACGGGCTTGGTCACATCGCCGTTGGCGAAGGTGAGCAGCGTGTCGTAGACGGGCCGGGTGACCATGATGCCGGTGGGCTCGAAGGTGCGGCCCGGGTCGGCGGTCTTGAGGCTGAAGGAGGTGTCGACCACGAGGGTGCCTCCGCCGCCTCCGCCCTTGTCGTCGGTGTTCTTCTTCGCGCCGCCGCACGCGGCGAGCATCATGGCGGCGGCCACGGTGACCGCGACGGGCGCGGCGGCGCGTCGCACGGCCCGGCGGCGGGCGGATCTGCTGCCTGCCGACCTGCCCGCGGTCGTGCTGCCGCTGTTGTCCCCGATGGCTTGATTGCCCTGCATGGCGCACCTTTCTCAAGGCACCCGATCGGCCGATGACGGAACCGAGTGTTTGATCTGGCTGAACGGTGGGCTCGAAAGTAGGCGCGGGTCGAGGTGGCGGTCAATGACTTTTTTCCACATCTCGACATGTGGGACCAAAAATTTATGTTTGGTGATCAAGGATCCACATGGAGCGAGCATTCTCCGCTTTGATAACGCTTTGATGACTGCTCGACATCCGCTCGATGACTGCTCACAGGCGTTGTCGGGGACAAATGCCGACGGCGGCGAGCGGGGAGCGGCGAACCCGCTTTTCCCGACGCGTACTTCCCCCGCGGTACGTCGGGAGGGCGTGCTTCACCCCCACACCGAGCCAATCGATCTTGACGGGGGGTCGGCACCGTGCTTATCTTCGCCCCGAAGCGTTCAATCACGTTGAACAAGTCGATAGCACAAGCCAGGATCCACGAGTCGAGGGTACTCGGCAGCGAAGCGAACGGGATCGGACCATGCTGGGTGACCGACTGCGCGAACTACGGCAGGCGCACGATCTGACCTTGCGTCAGTTGGCCGCCGCAGCCGGTATTTCGGCGGGCATGCTCAGCCAGTTGGAGAACGGCGCCGCGGAACCGAGTCTGAGCACCTTGCGCAAGCTCGCCCGCGTTTTCGACACCTCCATCGCCACCCTGTTCGACGACCCCGACGTACCGCGCGTGGCTGTCACCACGCGTGAGCGGCGCATGCGGCTCGGTGCCGCCCGTCAGCACATCACCTACTCCAGGCTCACCCCCGGAACGGGCGATCTGGAAGTGCTGGAAGCGGACATCGAGCCGGGCCAGGCCTCCTCCGACGAGCCGTACAGCCATCCCTCCACGGAATGCGCCACGGTACTCGCCGGAGAACTCGACGTCGAGGTGGACGGTCGCGTCCACCACCTGCACGAGGGCGACGCGATCACGTTCGATTCGCGTCTGCCGCACCGGTTCGTCAACAACTCCGACGCCCCGGCACGGCTACTGGTCGCGGTCACGCCTCCGATGCCGTGAGGCACGGGTGCGCCCGGGGCACCGGGGCGAGGGTACTTCCCACGCCGTAGCGCGGCGGGCGGTCCCGGCGGGCCGGCGGTCGCGGGTACGCCCGTTGCCGTAGCGCGGCGGGGCTCTCGGGCCATCGCGACTTCGGGTGCTCCCGAGGTGGTACGGCACGGGGGTTGCCCGCGCCGTACGGCCCGCGGGTACACCCGTCGCCGTAGGCGCGGGTCACCTCGACGCCCCGCGACGTGCGGGCCTCGCGTCGCCACGGCGCGCGGCGCGGTCGGCTTGCGCGTCCGGGGTGTGGTCGCTCCCCCACACCCCGGACGCGCCGGCCGACCGCGCCGTACGGCCGGAGCGTGCCGCACGTACCAGGCCCACCGGCGCCGAACGGCCCGCGTGGGTCGGATCCCGGGTTTGTGTCCCCGAAAGGATCGAGGGCATGGACCGCACCACCGTCGACTGGCACGGCTACATACCGGCCGTGACCACCCCCTTCACCTCCCAGGGCGACCTCGACCTGGCCGCCTGGGACGAACAACTGGAATGGTTCGCCGCCGAGGGCCTGGACGGCGTGGTCATCGCCGGCACCACCGGCGAGTGGTACACGCTCACCGCCACCGAACGCGCCACCCTGTTCACCCACGCAGCCCGCCGGGTCCGCGGCCGATACACCCTGCTCGGCGGCTGCAACGCCTACACCGCCGCCGCCGCGATCGGCCACGCCCGCGCCGCCAGGGCCGCCGGCCTCGACGGCATCCTGCTCACCCCGCCGCCGTACGTGGTGCCCAACGCGCGCGAGACGATCGCCTTCTACGAGGAGGTCTCCACCGCCGTCGACATCCCGCTGTGCGTGTACAACTGGCCGCGCGGCACCGGCGTCGACCTGGACACCGAAACCCTGACCGCGATCGCCGACCTGCCCACCGTGGTAGCGATCAAGAACTCCACCGGCGACTTCGGCGGCTTCGTCCGCGGCCTGGTCGCCCTGCACGAGCGGGTGCGCTACTTCGGCATTCCCACGGACGCGGTCGGCGCCGCCCTGATGCGCGGCATCGGCGGCGACGGCCTGATGGGCGCCGGAGCCGTGCTCGGCCGCGACCACCCCGCGTTCTTCACCCACCTCGCCGCCGGCGACGAGGCCGCGGCGCTGGCCGTCGGTGCCCGCGACCGGGTGCTGATGCGGGCCTGGTTCACCCCCGACTACGGGCCGCGCTTCGCCAGCGCTCCCGCCATCCTCAAGCACGCCCTGACCCTGCGCGGCGTGCCCGCCGGACACCCGCGCCGACCACTGCTGCCGCTCACCGCCGCCGAGGCCGAGCAAGTCCACGCCACCCTCGCCGAGTTGGGACTCGTCTCCTGATGGAACGTACCGAAGTCCTGGTCATCGGCGGCGGGTTGCTCGGCTGCGCGGTGGCCTACCATCTCGCCCGCGGCGGTGCCGGCGTGCATCTGATCGAAAAGGACCAGCTGAACCGGCACGCCTCCGGCCAGAACGCCGGCAGCCTGCACTTCCAACTCGAATACCGGATGATCCAACACGGCCACGCCGTCGCCGCCCGTGCCGCCGAGGCACTGCCGCTGCACCTGGACGCGATGAACTCGTGGGCCGGTCTGGAGGACGAACTCGGCGAACCGTGCGGCGTGCGCCGCGGCGGCGGTCTGATGCTCGCCGAGACGCCCGAGGACCTGGCCCTGCTCGCGCACAAGACGCACTTGGAGCACAGCCACGGCCTCGACGTCGAACTCCTGGACGCCCGTGCCACGCACGCGTTGGCGCCGTATCTGTCCGAGCGGGTCGTCGGCGCCGCGTGGTGTCCCGGCGAGGGCAAGGCCGACCCCCGGCTCGTCACCCACGCCTACGCCCGCGCCGCGCGGCGGCTCGGCGCCCGCATCGAGACCGGCGTACGACTGACCGCGCTGCGCCACGACGGCCGGCACTGGCTCGCCGACACCGCCGCGGGACCGCGCCTGAGCGCGCGCGCCGTGGTCGTCGCCGCCGGCGTGTGGACCGCCGAGGTCGCCGCGATGGCCGACATCCGACTGCCCGTGGTCCCCGTCGCGCTGACCATGACCGTCACCGCCGCCACCCGGCCACTGGTCCCGCACCTGGTGCAACACGCCGGCCGACGGCTCTCGCTCAAGCAGAGCGCGGAGGGCAACATCCTGATCGGCGGCGGCCGGGCCGCCAAGTTCGTCCAACACGCCGGCACCCTGGACCTGGACGCCCGCCCCGAACTGCGCCTGGACTCGGTCTTCGCCGGCGCCGACGCCGCCCGCGTGGTGCCGGCCGTGCAGCGGTTGCCCGTGTTGCGCGTGTGGTCCGGCGCCACCTCGCTCGCCCCCGACCAACTCCCGCTGCTCGGCGCCGTTCCGCGCCGCCCCGACCTGTACGTCGCCACCGGCGGATCCGGCTTCACCCTCGGCCCCACCTACAGCCGCCTGCTCGCCGAACAGATCCTGACCGGAAGTACCGCCCTGCCCCTGGACGACTACTCCCCCGCACGGTTCGGAGCGTTGAACTTTGTCTGACCACTCCCCCTCCGGCCGGCCGGGGCAGGTGACCATCACCCTCGACGGCGTCCCGCGCGAGGTGCCGGGCGGTCGCTCGCTCGCCGCCGCGCTGATCGCGATCGACGAACCCGTCACCCGGCACGACCGCGCCGGCCGGCCGCGCGCGGCCTACTGCGGGATGGGCGTCTGCTTCGAGTGCACCGTCACCGTCGACGGCGCGCCCCTGATCCGCTCCTGCCAGGAACCCGTACGCGCCGGCATGAGCGTGGACACCACCGGCGAGGAAGCCCGATGAACACCACCACCCCCGACCTGCTCGTCGTCGGCGCCGGACCCGCCGGGCTGGCCGCCGCCGTCACCGCCGCCACGCACGGCGCCCGGGTCCTGGTCGTCGACGAACAGCCGCGCCCCGGAGGCCAGATCTGGCGCCGCCCCGACCCGGCCAACCCGGGCCCGGACCCGCTCTCCGCCCCCGCGTACGCGGCCGGTCGCGCGCTGCTCACCCGCGCCGCCGCGCATCCGGGCATCGACTTCGCCCACCACACCACCGCCTGGGGCGTATTCGCCACCCGCACCGCACCCGACGGCTGGGCCGCGCCGCCCGGCACACCCGTCCCGGCCGGGCCCCGGGTCGCGGTGCACGGCCCCCAGGGCGTCGAAGTCCTGCTGCCCCGGGCCCTGTTGCTCACCGCCGGCGCCTACGACCTGCCGGTGCCGCTCCCGGGCTGGACCCTCCCGGGCTTTCTCACCGTCGGCGGCATCCAGGCCCTGCTCAAGGGCCACCGCACGCTCGCCGGTCGGCGGATCGTGCTGGCCGGCGCACACCCGCTGCTGCTGATCGCCGCCGCGCAGCTGGTGCGCGCGGGCGCGGACGTGGCCGAAGTCGCCTTCGCCCAGCACCTGCCCGCCCCCGCCGACCTGATCCGCGCCGTCGCCGCACTGCCCGGGAACCGGGCCAAGGTCGCCGAGGGCCTGGCCGCCCTGCGCACACTGCGTCGGGCGGGCGTACCGGTGCACACCCGCACACTGCTGCTGCGAGCCGAGGGCGAACAGCACGTCGCCGCCGCCGTGTTGGCTCGCGTCGACCAGGACTGGCGCCCGGTCCCGGGCAGCGCCCGTACCGTCGGCTGCGACACCGTGGGCACCGGATACGGCTTCGTTCCCTCCACCGAGCTGGCCCGCCAGGCGGGCTGCGCGGCGCACTGGAACGGCCCGGCCGGCGGCTGGGTGCTCGACCACGACGACGCGATGCGCACGTCGCTGCCGCACATCTGGGCGGCCGGCGAACTCACCGGCGTGGCCGGCGCCGAACACGCCGTGGCCACCGGACGCCGCGCCGGCCTCGACATCGGCCGCAGCCTGGGCCTGCTCGAATCCGCCGTGCACGACCGGGAACTGCGCCCCGTCGAGGCCGAGTTGGCCGCCACCGGGCGGATGGCGGCGTTCCTGGACCACACGTGCGCACCCCACCGGGCCGGGCTGCACGCGCTCGCCGACGACGACACCGTGCTGTGCCGCTGTGAGGAGATCACCTTCGGCGGAGTCCGCCGCACGCTGGCGGACAACCCGGGCCTGGGCACCGCCGACGCGGTCAAGCTGCTCACCCGCGCCGGCATGGGCCCCTGCCAGGGCCGGATGTGCGGCCCGGCCCTGCTCGAACTCCTGCACCGGGAAACCGGCGTGCCGAGGGAGACGATCGGCGCCTTCACCGCGCGTCCGCCGGTGAAGCCGCTGCCGGTCGATGCCCTGGCGCGCGCGCACGACGCCACCACCACGGCGGAATCACCGACGGACGCGGGGCCGGTCGTGCGGTAGCGGCTGTGCCAGACTGGCGCGGGCCCGATGTGGAGCGGGCCCGCCAGGTCGCGGCGTGGAGGTCGGCATGAGCGAGTGGTGGCTGCAACACCCGGATCCCAAGCGGAAGTTGCCCAAGCCCACCCTCGACCTGCCGACCATGGTCATGGTGGCGTCGGCCACACAGTGCTGCGTCGAGGCGATCACGCTGTGGCCCGAGGCCACCGTCGTCACGGTGGAGATCCCCTACGCTCCCCCGCCGGGCCATACGATCACGCTGCACTACCTCGGCTGCCGGGACTTCGAGGGCGCGGATCCTGTCGCCGACACGGCGTTCACCCTGACCCACGTCATGGGCGAGGGCAAGCAGCCGGGGCACCCGCCTCTCCTCGACATCCCGCGCGAAGTGGTCGCCCGCGTCTCCGGATGTTCGGTGCCCATCCCGCCGCCGGGGCAACTGCCCCTCCTCGACATCCCGCGCGAAGTGGTCACCCGCGTCCCCGTGCGTTCGGCGCGGATCCACTACGAGGTGACGGACACTCGGGGCGATCGGCTGACGTCGGAAACGCTCGTGGTACTGGCCGGCGTGCGGTAGGCGAGGGCGGCGCGGACGCGGGGGCGTCATCTCCGCGCGTCGATGTCGGGTCGCTCGCTCGTGAGGTGGCGGTCGAGCAGGTCGCGGGCGTGGGCGACGGTGAGCGGGGACACGCCGTGCGCGGGAGCCGACAGGAGGGCGTTCTCCATCTCGGCGTACGCGCCGTCGCGCCCGGCCCGGATGATCGCCGCCTCGGCGGCCGGCGCGACGGGCAGGCCCGGCCCGTCGCGCGTGACGAGGCGAATCCACAGCGGCCATCGGTCCGAGTACACGCCGACCCGCCCCGGGTCGGCCGGCGTCCCGGGCCGCGCCCACACGTCGTGCGGCGCGCGGCCGAGGGCCACCGCGTGCATCAGGCCGGCGGCGTACATCGTGTGGAAGTCGTGCCGGAAGGCGTAGGTCTCGCGTTCCGTGCCGGTGATCGTGCCGAAAAGCTTCGGCTGCCGGCCGGGGCCGGGCCCGGGCAGGAAGCCCACCTCGGTCCACAGCGCGTCGAGTGCGTCCCGACACAGCAGCGCGGTGCGCGACACCGGACCCGGCAGGAGCAGTGCGGCGGTCAGCAACTCCGCCACCAGGTCCGTGTTTTCCTCGAAGAGGTGCCAGAGCAGGCAGGCGTCGAGGACGCTGCGCAGCTCGGTCGGGTCGACTTCGTCGGGGAGTTCGCGGCGACCGAAGTCGGTGAGATGGAACAGGGTGTGCGTGAGCGCGTGCAGGTCGGCGAGGCTCATGTGCAGCGGGTGCGGGTGTGCGGCCAGGATCGAACCCTGGCGGTGTGCGGTGTGGTCGACCGGTTCGCCGCCGCACTGAGCCCGCAGCCAGGCCGCCTCCAGGCGGCGATGCGGCGGCCGTTCGACGGCGTCGACGTGGCCGGTCGCGAAGGCCCGACGCAGGGTCGCCGTGAAGTGGGGGTCGGAGGCGCCGAGTTGCTCCACGGCGAGATGCGTGATGGCGAACGGCACGGCGGTACGCGGGTGTCGGACGAGCAGCGCGATGCGTTCCGGGGTGCGGGCGAGCGGGGCCAGCAGAGTCGCGATGCGGTGGAGCGCGGATCGGATCTCCGGTGCGGCGTGCGGGATCCGGTCGGCGATCAGCACGAGGCGGGCGGTCTCCACGACGAACTGCCCGCCGGCGCCGCGGCCGGCGTCGGGACGGGCCGCCGACTCCCGGTGGGGGCCTCGGCGGTCGAGGCGTTCGAGGCCCGCCTCGGCCAGGGTGAGCACCTGGAGCAGTCGTCGCCGGGCCGGCGTGGGTGCGTCGTCGGGGCGACCGGCCCCGTTGGCGGCCGACCGCGCGGCGCGGCTCGCCGGGGTCGAGCCGGTGCCGGAGGCGGCGTCTCGGGCGGGAGTCGAGGGGAGGGCCTCGGCCCCCTGCGGCTCCGGGATCACGCCCGCTCGGCGGACCGCGCACCGGCACCCACGCCGGCACCGTCCTCGCTCGGCACCGGCGGGATCCCACCGACACCGACTTCCACTCCCTGCGACCACTCACCCATCGGATCCCCCGCCACGTCGTCGGCATGCCTCCACTCGGACCCTCAAGCTTGACACCACCATGGGCGGTTCGTCAGGTAAATCAGCAAATCACCGCGTATCGCGTACTCATGGGCGCCCCATGCACGACCATGGGTGGCCGCTGTGACCGCGCCGGCCGGCCATCCTCGGCCGGCTGTCACAAACCGCTCGTGATCGGGCCGTACGTCGCCGCACCCGCGCGCGGGTCGCGCGCCGGTCGCACCCGGACCGCGCGCAAACCAAGCGCGGACGGCATCCGCTCCATCATGTCGCTCCACCCCGGCATACCCGGGCGTCCATTCCGGTTCACACCCACGGAGGACGTCCACGATCGTCCGCCCGGCCGTCCACCCGCCGTCGACCGACCCACAGGGAGCGCCGAGCCTCATGCACACCACCCGTACCACCCATCAGAATCCCGATCCCACCTCCAACCGGTCCGACGAGAACCAATACCCCGTCCACACTCGTGGGTTCTGACAATGAACCCCAACGACAAGCGCATCGACCATCTCCTCGGAGCCTTCGGCGCCGGAGCTCTCGTCAACGCCTGGATCGACGCCCTGATCACCGACGACCACCTCGACCGAGCAGCGGCCACTCGGGTGGCCTGCGACCGGATCGCCGACCTCTCACCGTGGCTGATCGCCGCGCCGGGCCAAACCTGGCGACTACGCGACGAATTCGAGCCGAACGCCGACTTCTCGCCGCGCCTGGTCCTGGTCCTCGGCGTCCGACACGCGCACGGCACCCATCCGCGCGACGGCACGGCGGCGATCCTGATCGCCGACGCCGAGGACGACCCCCGCCATGCGGTGGGCTGGATGGATGTGGACGACTTCGCCGTCTGCTACTCCCTCGAGGAGTGGCCCGCCCCGGAGGTCCGCCGGGTCGACGACAGCGACGCCACCACGACCCCGACCCCGAACTGAGCGGGGGCGGCGTTACGGGCGCACGGCGGCGGCCCGGTCCGAGGTCGTCGGGAACGTCGTGGCATGGGCCGCCGCCCCTCGCCGCAGAGGATATCGGCGGCGGAGGGACGGCGGCGTTCGGAGCCGGCTAGTGGTTCATCCCCGGCATCGACGGCGAACCGGGAGTGGTGCCGCCCTTGCCGGCGAGCAGTTGCCGCATCTGCCGCACCTCGGTTGCCTGCGAACTCCTGATCTGCTCGGCCAACTTGCGCGCGGCGGGATCGACGCCCCGGGCGAGTTCCGTCTCCGCCATGGCGATTGCGCCGTTGTGGTGTTCGATCATCATGGCGAGGAACCGCCGGTCGAAGTCGGCACCGGTGGACGCCTTGAACGCGATCATGTCCGCCTCGGACATCATGCCGCCGCCATGGCTCATGCCACCCGGAGCCGAGGTCGGCTTGCCCCAGGTGGTGAGCCAACCTTTCATCAGCCGGATCTCCGGGGCCTGCGCCGCCTCGATCGTCGCGGCGAGCTGCTTCACCTCGGGGTCGGCCGCCTTGGCCGGCGCCTCCTTGGCCATCTCCACGGCCTGCTCGTGGTGCGGAATCATCATCTGCGCGAACATCACGTCCGCGTCGTTGAACGCACCCGCCGGAGCCGGAGCCGAGGCCGAGGCGGGAGCGGACGCGGAAGTGGAAGCCTTCGCCGAGGACTTGTCCTCGTCATCGCTGCCGCACGCGGCGAGGACGAGCGCACCGGACAACAGGGCGGCGGTCAGGGCAAGGGCGCGGGTACGGGTACGGGTGAATCGCTTCATGGTCGTGCTTCTCCTAGGAATGTGCGGCCCGCCCGTACGGCGGGCTCGGCGATGCGAAACAGGGCGCGAAGTCCCCGGCCGTGGCCCGGGACGGGGCGTCGGCCTATCTGCGCAGCACTCGCAGGAGGGTGAGGTCGGGTGTCCTCGGTGGCGGCAACCCCAGTACGAAAGCCGCCAGTCGGGCTCGCGGCCGACGTCGGCGCCGGGTCCGGGCACGACGCAGGGCGAGT
Organism: Embleya scabrispora; assembly: GCF_002024165.1. Lineage (NCBI taxonomy): Bacteria > Bacillati > Actinomycetota > Actinomycetes > Kitasatosporales > Streptomycetaceae > Embleya > Embleya scabrispora. Next base: position 1,170,418 of record NZ_MWQN01000002.1, on the reverse strand, counting down.
ACGGCCAGGGCGGCCACCACGACGCCGAGGCCCGCGAGCAGCACGGCCAGGCAGATCGTGGTCGGGTCGGAATCGTGGTGCGGGCCGCCGTCGGCGGAGCAGTCGCGATCCGGGCAACCGCCATGACGGTCGGGCGCCATCGGCTCCATCGCGCCGCGACCCGCACCGGCCGCATCCGCGGCCATGCCGGCGGCAGGATCGGCCGCCACGACCGGGGCCGATCCAGGGGCCGATCCAGGCGCAGCCGCCGACGCCGGATGGCCGAGCGTATGCATGCCCATGACACCGAGCGTCAGCAGCAGCAGGAGCAGGCCACGCACGAGGACACGGGCGATACCACGCGGCCCGCGTGCCACCGATCCCGCAGTGCGCGCCGTCACGTACCCACCCTCCGCCTCGCGTCGCCCATACCCTACGCCGGTATCCAGACTAGACCCAGGAGCAGCACATCGATGACCGAGCCCAGTTCAGGCACGCTCCGACAGCGCGTCGGGCCGGTGGCCGTGGTGCCGGTCGATCACATAGGCGTGTCGATGCCGCCATCCGCCGGCCGAGGGCACGGCGTCGACCAGGTGTGGGTGGTCGGCGGGCAGGTCGCGGTGCACATGCAAGAGTTCGGCGCCCCCTCGACGGGGCCGACACGCCGCCGCACCGACCGCTCCCGCCAGGGCGATGCCGCCCAGCACCGTCGCGGTGACCGGCATGCCCGCGCCCGCGGCCAACCATCCGGCGAGCGGATAGGTCACCAGCCAGCACCCGTGGGACAGGGAGAACTGAGCGGCGAACGCGGCGGGCAGGTCCGCCGCCCCCGCCGACCGCCGAATCACCCGCCCGGCCGGCGTGAGCACCAGCGAACACGCCGCGCCGATCGCCGCCCACACGACCAGGAGCAGCACCCAGGACCGAGCGTTCGGCGCCACCGCCGTAAGCCCCGCGACGGCGGCCAAGAGCATCGGAAGCGCACCGGCCGCGACCGACATCACGCCCCGATCCGCAAAGCGGCGCAGCAGGCGCGGCAGCAGCAGGGCCGCCACCATCGAACCCCCGCCATAGGCACCCAGCGCCAACGAGACCGCACCCGCGCTCCGCCCGAAGTGCTCCCGAACCAGAACGACCGTGTTCACGAAGACGACCGCGCTCGCCGCCGCGACCGCCAGATCAAGGGCCAACAGCGCCCGCAGCCCCGGCGTATCGCGGAACAACCGGAACCCGAGGCCCGCTTGCGCATATCGACCGCGCACGTCCCGGGCCCGCTCCGCCGGCGCGGGCCGAGGCAACACGACCGAGACGACCAGGGTGGCCGAGGCGACGAAGCCCACCGTCGTCCCGGCGAACAGCCAGTGATACGAGACCAGTTCGAGTAACAAAGCGGCCAACGCCGGGCTGAACAGGCTTTCCAGGTCGTAGGCGAGCCGGGACATCGACAGGGCGGCCGTGTACTCGCCCTCCTCGGGCAGGAGTTCGGGGATGCCGGCCTGGAATGTGGGCGTGAAGATCGCCGACGCGCCCTGGAGCAGCAGGATCAGCGCGTAGATCTGCCACACCTGGGTGACGAACGGCAGCGCGAGCGCGACGAGGGCACGGACGAGGTCCATCGCGACCAGCAGTCCCCGCCGGGAGACCCGATGCGCGAGCGCGCCGGCGACGGGCGAGACGACGACGTACGCGACCATCTTGATCGCGAGCGCCGTGCCCAGCACGACGGAGGCGTCCGCCCCCGCGATGTCGTAGGCGAGCAGGCTCAGTGCGACCGTGGCCAGTCCGGTACCCACGAGCGCGACGACCTGCGCGGTGAACAGACGGCGATAGGTGCGATTTCGTAATACGGCAAGCATCGGCATCGGCCTCGTCCCGTTCGGCACCGTCGAGGGGCGAGACCAGCGTACTCATCATGTGCGCACGCATGCACGCGTTGATCATCACGAAACCCGCCGGAGACCCCAGGCCCCGCAAGCGTCAATCGTGCGGCGGCAGTTCGCCGATCGTGTGGTCGGCCACCTGGAGCGCCTCGTCCACCAGTCGACGCAGATGGCCGTGGCGCAGCGAATACACGACGCGGCGCCCGTCCTTGCGGGCGGCAACGAGGCCGGCCAGTCGCAGTTTCGCGAGGTGCTGGCTGACGGAGGGGCGCGGCGCGGCGCAGTCCCGGGTCAGCGTCGTGACGTCGGCCTCGCCCCGGCCGAGTCGGTCGAGCAGGGCGAGCCGGGTACGGTCCGCGAGCAGGGCCAGTACCGAAGCGGCGACCTCCAGGCGTTCACCGGTGGCCGACTCCCGCGTCATCGAGGCACCTGCGTGTCGTTCGCCCGAACTCATGCGCACATCGTAGGGCGAATCCTGAAGCCGCGACCGAACGCCACGACTGCGCCGCGACGGGGGCGCCGGCACATCTCCACGACGCGTGGGAGCCGTACCCGCCGCACGATCGAGGCAGCGGTCACGAATCGGGGCGAGGCGATCCGCTCCCGGCGCGAACGAGGCAACCGCCGTGCCGACCCCGGCACTCGGACGACCCGGCGAAGCCTCGACCGACGCAAGATCTCGACCTGGCATCTTCGTCCCGGCAATGAGGTGTTGCCGGATGTTTTCCTGGTTACGCTGCGAAGTGGCCGACGAGTGATCTTCGTTCGTGGAAGGGACGTCCACCATGTCCGTTTGCGAGCTGTTGGCGCCGCCGCAGGTGTGCGACGCCGTCGACGATCGCGTCGACCTCGATCGACACGGGCGGCGGGACCTGACCGTACGGATCACCGCCCCGGCGGCGGTGTGCCGGCCCGGCGACGGTCTCGTGGTGACGTGGGCGCCACGATCCCCCACCCTCGTCGGGGCGTTCGAGGTACACACCGCCGTCGCGGGGGTCGGCGCCGTCTACGTTCCCCTGCCGCACGCCAAGGTCTGCTGGAGTGCGGGCGCGGCCGTGCAGGTGACCTACCGACTGATCAAACCGGACGGCAGAACCCTGGAGGCACCCAGCGGCGCCGTCGTCGAATGCGTCAGCGAATACCCGCCGTTGCTCGATTTCGCCGACGTCACCGAGGCAACCAACGGACACATCAGCCTGGACCGACTCGACGCGCGTGGCGCAACCGTCACCGTGCCGTACGACGACGTCCCGGTCGACAGCGGCGACACCGTCGTCGTCACCTGGACCCCACGACCGTCCGGCGTCGAGCCGTTCGAGACCCGCTTCACCGTCGAACGGGCCCGGGGCGACGGCTCGGCGCAGATCCCCCTGGACCGGGTACGCGCCTGCGAGGGCAGCAGCGCCGAGGTCCACTACCGCGTGATCAAACGCGGAGGCATCGGCGAAGCCACCTCCGGCCGCAGCGTCTTCGCGATAGACCCCACCCCCGATCCCCCTCCCGTTCCCCGCCACCCCCGGCCGGCGACGATCCGCCGCCCACACATCGGGTAGCGCTCCACCCGGGTCGGGGTGCGCCCGAGGTGCTCGACAACAAAGGCGAAGTCAGCTTAGGCTAACCTAAGTCTTCGGCGTGCCGCTCTATCGATGCGCCCATCCCCGGGTGTTGCCGCATGCCCGGTGGTGAGCCGCAGCACGACGGGAGTGGCATGGCACGGGGTGTTCCTGACGCATGGTGGGTTTCCGGAGGGTGTCCGGCATGACGGACATCATCCTCCGCCAAACCGCGCCCGCGGGCCCCGCCCCCGCCACCGCGGACGTACGTCGGCGGCGCCTGGTCGGACTGTGCGTGCTGATCGCCGCGCTCGCGCTCGCGGTGGTGGCGTCCCTGGCCGTCGGCGCGCGGGCGCTGAGTCCGTCCGAGGTGTGGCACGGTCTGTTCGCGGCGCCGGACCCGGACCAGCGGCGCAACGAGGTCCGGCTCATCGTGCAGACCGTGCGCCTCCCGCGTACGGTGCTCGCGATCGTGGCGGGCATCGCGCTGGGCGTCGGCGGCGCGTTGATCCAGGGATACACGCGCAATCCGATCGCGGACACGGGGTTGGTGGGGGTCAACGCCGGCGCGTCGTTCGCCGTCGCGACGGCCATCGCCGTGTTCGGGTTCGCCGAGCCGACGCAGTACGTGTGGTTCGCCGTCGCCGGGGCCGGTGTCGCCGGCGCCGTGGTGTTCGGGCTGGCGAGCATCGGGCGGGGAGCGGGAAACCCGCTGACCCTGGCGTTGGCCGGCCAGGGGGTCACGGTCTTCCTCGCCGCGATGACGACCGCGGTGTCGTTGTCGGACAAGGCGGCCATGGACGCGCTGCGCTTTTGGAACGCGGGCTCGGTGGCCGGCGTCGGGTTCGACGTGATCGGGCCGGTGGCCGGGCTCGTCGCACTCGGACTGGTCGCCGCGCTCGCCACGTTGCCCGCGCTCAACCTGCTCGGCCTGGGCGACGACGTGGCTCGGGGCCTGGGGGTGAACATCGTGCGGACCCGCGTCACCGGCATCGTCGCCGTCACCGTCCTCGCGGGAGCGGCGACGGCGGCATGCGGCCCGATCGCCTTCCTGGGTCTCATGGTGGCCCACGTGGCCCGATACCTGACCGGCCCGGACTATCGCCTGCTGGTGCCCTACGCGGGCCTGCTCGGCGCGCTCGTCCTGTTGCTGTGCGACATCGTGGGACGCGTCGTGGTGCGGCCGGGCGAGTTGGACGCGGGTGTGCTGGTGGCCCTGCTCGGCGCCCCGTCCTTCGCGGTGCTGGTGTGGCGCGGAAGGATCAAGGGCCTGTGAGCGGCGCGGAAGTCGGCCCCCTGATCCGCTCCTCGACCCGCCCCGGGGTGCGGTTCGGGCACGTGTCGTTCGTCTGGCGACCGCGCGTCGTCGTGGTGACGCTGGCGCTGATCGCGGCGACCTTCCTGCTGTTCTGCGTGTCCATCGCCGTCGGCGACTTCCGGCTCGGACTGGACCGGGTGATCGCGACGATCCTCGGCCGGGGCGACGCGGTCGACGAGTTCGTCGTCATGGACCTGCGCATGCCGAGGGCCCTGGCGGGCCTGATCGTGGGCATCGCACTGGGGGTCTCCGGGGCGCTCACCCAGTCGCTCGCCCGAAATCCGCTGGCCAGTCCGGACGTTCTCGGCATCACCGGCGGCGCGAGCGCGGTCGCGGTGTTCCTGGTGACCGTGTCGGGCGGAGCGTCCGCGGCGATCGCCGGCTCCGTGGGACTGTCCACCGCGGCGCTCGCGGGCGGCCTCGGAACCGGTCTGCTCGTCTACGCCCTGGCCTGGCGCCGGGGCATCGACGGCCTGCGGCTCATCCTCATCGGCATCTCGGCGAACGCGGTGACGCAGGCGGTCACGACCTGGCTGCTGGCCACCGCCGACATCCGCGACGTGGCCAGGGCCCAGGCGTGGCTGGTCGGCTCGCTCGACAACCGCTCCTGGGACGAGGTGCGGGTGGCCTTCTGGTGCACGCTCGTGCTGATGCTCGTCGTGATGGCGATCGCCTTCCAGTTCAAGCCGATGCACCTGGGCGACGAGGTCGCCGCCGGCCTGGGCGTGCGATATGTCGCCGTACGCGCGGTACTTCTGCTGTGCGCGGTCCTGCTCGCGGGTGCCGCGGTGAGCGCGGCGGGGCCCGTTCCGTTCGTCGCGCTGATGGCGCCCCAGGTGGCGATGCGACTGGTCGGGACCCCGACGCCCCCGTTGGCAGCCTCGGGGGTGGTGGGGGCGCTGCTGCTCATCGGCGCGGATCTGGTCGCGCGCACCGCGCTGCCGGTCGCGCTGCCCGTGGGCGTGGTCACCGCCGCCATCGGCGGCCCCTTCCTCGTATACCTGCTGGTGCGGGCCAACCTCCGGCAGCGGGCGTAATGGACAGGCGATCCGAGGGGTGTTCGTGGCCGCGCAGCGCATGACCGAGACCGGGAGCGAAGCCGGGAAGGAAACCGGGAGCAAGGCCGGGACGGCGTCCGGGGTCGACCGGATCCCGCGCCTGACGGCCCACGGGATCACCGTCGGCTACGGCGGCGCGACGGTCATCGACGGCCTCGACGTGGTGATCCCGTCGGGCCTGGTCACCACCATCATCGGGCCCAACGGCTGCGGCAAGTCGACGCTGCTGCGCACCCTTTCGCGGCTGCTCGAGCCGACGCGGGGCGCGGTCGTGCTGGACGGCGAGGACATCGCCACGCTCAGGACCCGCGACGTGGCGAAGAAGCTCGGCCTGCTGCCCCAGGCGCCGGTGGCGCCGGAGGGGCTGACGGTGGCGGATCTGGTCGCCAAGGGCCGCCATCCGCACCAGAGTTGGCTGCGCCAGTGGTCGTCCGACGATGCCTCGGTGGTCGAGCGCGCACTGGCCATGACCGGCGTGGCCGACCTGGCCGACCGCGCGGTCGACTCGCTGTCCGGCGGGCAGCGCCGGCGCGTATGGATCTCGATGACCCTGGCCCAGGGAACCGACCTTTTGCTCCTGGACGAGCCGACCACCTACCTCGACCTGGCGCACGCGATCGACGTCCTCGACCTGGTGGACGACCTGCACGAGGCGGGCCGCACGGTGGTCATGGTGCTGCACGATCTCAACCTGGCGGCGCGGTACAGCGACAACCTCGTCGTGATGCGGGCGGGCTCGATCCTGGCCCAGGGGCACCCCCGCGACGTGATCAGCGCCGAACTGCTGCGCGAGGCCTTCGGGTTGACCGCGACGGTGATCGACGACCCGGTCGGCGACCGACCGCTCGTCGTGCCGATCGGCCGGGCCCATGTCCGGGCGGGAAAGCGGACCGACGTCGCCGCGCATGAGGATCGTCACTCCGCCGACTCCTCCTGATCCCGATCAAGTAAGGTAAGCCTGCCCTAAGTCGGGTGATGCGTACGTCTGCGACCAAGGAACCCTCATGCACCTCCCCGGAACCACACGTACGAAGCCCTGGCGGCGCCTGGCCGCGACGGCCTCCGCCGCGGCCCTCGGCATCGGCCTCCTCGCCGGATGCGGCTCCGACAGGGCCGACGGGAAGGCCGACGGCGCCGCCGCCGGCAACACCCCGCCGCCGGCCGCCGCGGGGGCCTTCCCGACCACCGTGGAGCACGCGTTCGGGTCGACGACGATACGCAAGGCGCCGCAGCGCATCGTCACCGTCGGCTACACCGACGACCAGGCGGTCCTGGCCCTCGGCTACAAGCCGGTCGGCATGGTCGACCAGTATCCGAACCCGCCCGGAACCACCCCCGACATCAACACCCAGTGGCCCTGGACGAAGGACAAGTGGGGCGGCGCCCGCCCCGAAGTCGTGATGAAGAACGGGGACTCCGGCCCCAACTACGAGAAGATCGCCCAGTTGCGCCCGGACCTGATCATCGCCGTCTACTCCGAGATCGACCAGGCCGCGTACGACAAGCTCGCCAAGCTCGCCCCGACGGTGGGTCGCACCAAGGGCGAGAAGGAGCCGTTCAGCGCACCCTGGCAGGACAACGCGCTGCACATCGCCAAAACCCTCGGCAAGCCCGACGAAGGCGCCCGGCTGGTACAGGACATCCGGACCAAACTGGACACGCTCCGCACCACCCGCCCGGAGTTCACCAGGCAAAGGGCCGTCGCGGTCTCCTGGTACAAGGACCAGCTCGCGCCGTTCACCACCACCGACGTGCGCGGCCAACTGCTCACCGGGATGGGCTTCCAGGGTGTGCCGGAGATCGACCGGCTCGCCGACGGCAAATTCTATGTACCGCTGTCGCCCGAGCGCATCGACCTGATCAACGTCGACCGCGTCTTCGTGATCAACGACCAGGCCGACATCAACGCGCTGAAGAACCACCCGCTGTTCACCAACCTGCCCGCCGTCAAGAACGGCACGGTGTCGTACCTGCTCGACAGCGAGGGCCCGGCGATCGGCGCGGCCATGTCGCAGGCCACCCTGCTGTCCCTGCCCTACGCCATCGACGAGACCGCCAAGTCGATCGGCTGACCGTCATGGCGACTCCCCCCGCGCCCGCGCTGCACACCGCCTCCGGGCGCGAGGCGACCCGGTGGGTGGTGGCGCACCTTCGGCACCGGCCGTGGCCGACCGCGGCCGGCGTGTTCACCATGGTGGCCGCGGCGGCTCTCCAGGTGATCCCGGTACTGCTCCTGGGCCGTGTGGTCGACGCCGTCGTCGCGGGCGAACCGCGCTCGACCCTGGTCGTGATCGGGGCCTGGCTGGTGGCCGCCGCGCTGCTCGGCGCGGCGGCCACCGCGGTGTCCACCCACCTGATCGGACGGTTGGGCGCGGACCTGCTCGCCCGACTGCGCGAGGGCGCGGTACGCGCGGTACTGGGCATGCCCGGTACCCGGGTCGAACAGGTCGGCCGCGGCGACGTGCTCTCCAGGGTCGGCGACGACGTGGCCGTGCTGTCCAAGGGCATCCGCGTGGCCGTCCCCACCGTGTTCTCCGCCGGCGTGCTGGTCGTCATCGCCACCGCCGGCATGTTCGGGCTCGACTGGCGGCTCGGCCTCGCGGGCGCCGGCGCCCTTCCGGCGTACGCGCTCGCGCTGCGCTGGTACCTCCCGCGTTCCGCGCCGCTGTACCGGCGGCAGCGGAGCGCCCAGGCGGAGCGTGCGCAGGCGCTGATCAGCGGCCTGCACGGGATCGACACGGTCCGGGCGTTCCGCCTGGAGGCGGCCTTTCGTGAGCAGGTCGACAGCGGTTCGCGACGCGTGCGCGACCTGGGCATCGACGTGTTCCGGCTCTTCGGCCGATTCGTCGGCCGGGAGAACCGCGCCGAGTTCATCGGCCTGACCCTGATCGTCCTGGTCGGCTACGCCCTCCTGGAGGCGGACGCGGCGAGCCTGGGCGAAGTGGCCGCCGCCCCGCTGCTGTTCCACCAACTGTTCGTGCCGCTCGGATCCATCATGTTCACCTTCGACGAGGCACAGAAGTCGGGGGCGAGCCTGACCCGGCTGGTCGGTGTACTGGGCGAGGCCACCCCGGACCGACTCGTCGGCGACCCCGCCGTCCCCGTCGCCGACGGCGCACCCCGGCCGGTGATCGTCCGAGGGCTGACGTTCGCCTATCCCGACGGCGACCGGCCGGTGTTGCGCGACGTCGACCTGACGATCCCGGCCGGTGGTTCGCTCGCCCTGGTCGGGGCGAGCGGCGCGGGCAAGTCGACCCTGGCCGCGTTGATCGCGGGCATCGGCACCCCACAGGCCGGATCGGTGCACATCGGCTCGACCGACCTCGCCGACCTGGACGAGGCCGGAGCACGCTCCCTCGTCGGCATCCTCACCCAGGAGACGCACGTGTTCTCCGGACCGCTCGCCGACGACCTGCGCCTGGCCGCGCCGGACGCCGGCGACGCCGAACTGCTCGACGCGCTGCGTACCGTCGGCGCCGACACGTGGGTGTACGCACTCCCCGAGGGCCTGCGCACCGACGTCGGCGAAGGCGGCCGGCGGCCGGACGTCACGGAGGTCGCCCGTATCGCGCTGGCCAGGCTGACGCTGCGCCGAACCCCGGTCGTGGTGCTGGACGAATCCACCGCGGAGGCCGGCAGCGCCCACGCCGCCGAGTTGGAACGCGCCGTCCTGGCGGCGTGCGCGGGCCGGACCACGCTCCTGGTGGCCCACCGGCTGACCCAGGCGGCCACGGCCGATCGCATCGCCGTCCTGGAGGCGGGGCGCGTCGTGGAAGAGGGCTCCCACGAGGAGTTGATCGCCCTCGACGGCCGCTACGCACGGCTGTGGCAGGCCTGGCGCGAAGGCAGCGACGCGGCGCAAGGCCCCGCGCGGTGACCGCCGTCCGCCGTCCGCCATCGGTCCCGCCCGCATACGCCCACGTTCGCCGGAAGAGATGCGCCGCCACTCGATGACGACTCCCGAAAGCCCGCGGCCCCTCAGCGGGCCCGACATCGTCCGGGCCACCCTGCGCCGCAATATCGGTGCCATGGCTCGAGGCACCGTCCTCATGGGCATGTACCAGGCCGGCGAAACCGCCTTCCCCATCGCGCTGGGTCTGATCGTCGAACACGCGCTGCGCGATCGCGGCCTCACACCGCTCGCCCTGGCGATCGTCGCGCTGGCCGTGATCAGCGCGACCGTCTCGCTGTCGTGGCGGTTCGGCATGCGCGTATTGCAGAAGGCCAACACCACCGAAGCGCATCACTGGCGTGTGCGGGTGGCGGCCCGCGGACTTCGACCCGTGGCCGGAGGCGGCGAGCTCAAGTCGGGCGAGGTGCTGACGATCGCCACCGACGACGCCGATCAGACCGCCGACCTCATCGAGGTGATCCCGGTGCTCATCGGCTCGCTGGTCGCGGTGCTCGTCGCGGCGATCGCCCTGGGCCTGGCCAGTGTTCCGCTCGGCCTGTTGGTGATCGTCGGGACCGCCGCGATCCTTGCGGTGACGAGCGTGCTGGCCAAGCGGATCGACGCCGGCACCCGCGAGCAGCAGGCCCTGGTCGCTCGGGCCGGCGCGAAGGTCGCCGACCTGATCACCGGGTTGCGCCCGCTGCACGGTTTCGGCGGCAACCACGCGGCGTTCGCCTCGTATCGGGGGGTCAGCTCGGCGGCCCGGCGCCAGGCGATCGCGGTCGCGAGGGTCAACGGCGCGTACGCGGGCACGGCGCAGGCCCTGAACGCCGTTCTGGCCACCGCCGTGACCCTGACGGCGGGTTGGCTGGCGTTCGAGGGTCGGATCGGCATCGGCACGCTGGTGATGGCCGTCGGATTGGCGCAGTTCATCATGGAGCCGCTGCGACTGTGCTCGAACATGCCCAAGTACGTGATGATCGCGCGCGCGTCGGCCGAGCGTATGGCGCTGGTGCTCGCCGCGCCGCCGGTCGTGCCGCCGCCGGCGGCGGAGCCCCCGGTCGCCGGGGGCGGCCTCGACGTCGAGTCGGTCGGGTTCGGATCACTGCGCGAGGTGTCCTTCCGGGTGCGGTCCGGCGAGTTCGTGGCCGTCGTCGCGCGCCGAGCGGGTGCGGCGGCCGACCTCGTGGCGCTCCTGGCCGCGCGGGTCCCCCACGACGCCTATCGGGGCACCGTGCGCCTCGGCGGCACGCCAGTCGCCGATCTGTCGGTCGACACGATCCGCGCGCACATGCTGGTGAACCCCGCCAACGCGGAGATCTTCGCGGGCACCCTCCGCGGCAACATCGACCCGTCGGGCGGCGGGCGACTGCTCGCGGAGGCCGTCGAGGCGTCCCTGCTCACCGATGTCGTCGCCCTGCATCGTGACGGACTCGACCACGCCGTCCGCGACCGCGGCGCCAACCTTTCCGGCGGCCAGCGGCAACGGCTGTCCCTGGCCCGCGCGTTGGCGGCCGACGCCGAGATCCTGGTCCTGCCCGACCCGACGACCGCCGTCGACGCGGTCACGGAGCAACTGATCGCCCGCAACGTCGCCGCCCTGCGCCGGGGCCGGACCACCGTGGTGATCACCAGCAGCCCGGCGTTCCTGGACGCCGCGGACCGTGTCCTGTTGCTGGACGAGGGCACGATCGTCGCCGAGGACACACACCGCAACCTGCTGGCCGGCAACGAGACGTACCGAGCGACGGTATCGAGGTGAGACCCGGGGCCCGTGCCGGCGCCCATGCCGACGGGAGGCACCTCGCCAAGCTGCCGCCCGCCCGCGGGGCAGTCCTCACGAGGTGACCGCGGACCCTTCGCCGACCGAGGCGAGCGCTTCCTCCAGCGCGTCCCGCCCTTCCCGATCGAACGCCACCAGGCGTACCCGCTCGACAGCGCTGGACGTCCCCACGATCGTCGCCACCGCGATCCGCGCGGCCTCCTCGGCCGGAAATCCGTACACGCCGGTGGCGATCGCCGGAAACGCCAGGCTCCGCACCCCCAGTTCATCCGCAACCTCCAGGCAACGCCGATAGCAGGACCCCAACACCTCGGCCTCGCCGAAGTCACCCCCCTCCCAGACCGGCCCCACGGTGTGGATCACGTGACGCACCGGCGGATCCAGGTCGAAGGCCGGCGTCGCCATCGCGTCGCCCGGATCGCACGGCCCGATCTCGGCCCCCGCCGCCGCGAGCCGTCGACCCGCCGCACGGTGGATCGCCCCGTCCACGCCGCCGCCGCCCAGCAACGACTCGTTCGCGGCGGTCACGATGGCGTCCGTGTCCTGGCGCGTGATGTCACCCTGCACGATCTCGATCACAGTCATGCCCCGATCATGCCGGCGGCCTCCCGGACACCGGACCCGGAAGTCGACCGGCCGGCCCACGAGTCGGCGGGCCGGGGTGGCGTGACATCAATCAGCCGTCGTGGTGCGGTAGTTGGGGGGTCAGGTCGTGGAAGTCCTCCTCCCAGCGGTTTCGGGTGTAGCGGCGGCCGACCGGGGTTTCCCACCACAGGAGGTCCTTGGCCAGGCGCACGTGGTCCAAGGCGATCCGGCGGCGGCCCAGGTCGGCCATCAACGGGTGCAGGCGGGTGGACAGTTCGTCCAGGGTCTCGGCCTCGACCGCGCCGTCGAAGCGGGTGCGTTCGCGGCGTTGCACCAGGGTGTGGTCGGGTGCGATCAGTCGGGCCAGGTCCCGGCAGGCGGCGCCGATCGAGGTGCCGTCCGGGCGGTGCAGGCCGCCGGTGAGGGAGCCCTGGTGCGCCGCGTACAGCGCCACCGCGTGCCGCACGGCCCGGGCGGCCAGGCGGCGTTCGAGGGTGACGGGCAGGTGGGCGGTGATCGCCTCCACGGCGGACACGGGCGGGTCGGTCGTCGCGGCCGGCAGGAATCGGGCGGCCAACCGGCGATCGCCGTGGACCCGCGCCAGGAACGTGTGCAACGCGTGCTCCCACGGCGCCCAATACGCGGAGACGCGCGGTATCGGCGGCGCGGTCATCGTGGTCGATTCGTCGCGAGATGCGTCGCGAGATGCGTCGCGAGATGCGTCGTGAGCTGCATGATCGATTCCTCGGGGTCGACGCCCGGACGGGCGCCGGGGCGGGCGGGTGTGGTCGGCCATCGGAACGGACCGGGACGTGCCCGCCCGGGTGCATCCCCACGCCCGGGCGGTCCCGCTCCATCACCGTTATGACGAACCAGGCCACCGTTTTGTGACGGACGGGCCGGGCGCACGCGGACCCGCCCCGGACCCCGCCGCACCGGACGCCCGCCCGGTGTGCTTCGCACGGCGTTCGTGAGGTGTTCAGCGTGGCGCCGTCGGTGTGCCCCATGCTTCGATCCGAGGGCGAGTGCGCCGCTCGCCGCCGATCCCCGAGCAAAGGACTGGCCATCGTGCGAAAGCGTTTGCCTGGAAGAGTGCAACTCGTCGTCGCCGCACTGTCGTTCATCGCCCTCGGACTCTCGGGCGCGCCGGCGTCCGCACACGCGCGGACACAGCCGCAGACACCGGCCGCCGGGCAGGCCGCCGTGCGGATCAACGAGGTCGAGTCGAGTGACGGAACCCCGGGCGACTGGGTCGAGTTGGTCAACACCGGCTCGGCCGCGGCGGACCTGTCCGGGTGGGTCGTCAAGGACAACGACGACGCGCATGCCTACCCGATCGCCGCCGGTACCTCGCTGCCCGCCGGCGGCTACCTGGCACTCGACGTCGAGTCGTCCTTCGGTCTCGGCGGTTCCGACTCGGCCCGGCTGTTCGGGCCCGGCGGCACCACCCTCGTCGACTCGTACAAGTGGACCACGCACGCCACCACGACATACGGCCGCTGCGCCGACGGCACCGGCTCGTTCACCACCACCGCCGCGCCGACCAAGGGCGCGCCGAACGCGTGCCCCACCTCGTGGGCCACTTGGCCCGGCGGCAGCACCGTCACCGTCGCCGACGGCTCGAACGTGTTCGGCACCAACCTCAGCGGCCTCTCCTTCCAGGACGCCGGCGTGTTGTGGGCGGTGAAGAACGGACCGGGCACGCTGTACCGCCTCGTGCCGGACACCGGCGGCAAGTGGCGCCCGGATCCGACCGGCGGCTGGGCCTCGGGCAAGGCGCTGAACTACCGCAACGGCACCGGCGATCCCGACGCGGAGGGTGTGACCTTCACCCCCGACGGGCTGTTCGTCGCCACCGAACGCGACAACGACGACGGCAACGTCAGCCTGCCGAGGATCGTCCGCTTCGACACCTCCTCGACGGCCGGCGCACTGAACGCGACCGCCGAGTGGAACCTGACCGCCGACCTGCCCGCGGTGGAGGCCAACAGCGGCCTGGAGGGCATCACCTGGATCCCCGACACCTTCCTCACCGGACACGGCTTCCGGGACGAACACACGGGCGTGGCCTACGATCCGGCCGCCTACCCCGACCACGGCAGCGGGTTGTTCTTCGTCGGCCTGGAGGCCAACGGCACGGTGTACGCCTACGCGCTCGACCGGACCGGCGGCGGATACCACCGCGTCGCCGGCTTCGCGAGCGGCTTCCCGGCGGTGATGGAGCTGCAGTTCGAGCCGGCGACCGGTCGGCTGTGGGCGGTCTGCGACAACACCTGCCAGGGCCGCAGCACCACCCTCGGCATCGACGCCCAGGGCCGGTTCGCGATAACCGCCCGGTACAACCGCCCCACAGGGTTGTCGAACCACAACAACGAGGGCTTCGCCATCGCCCCGCAGACGGCCTGCGTGTCCGGCCGCAAGCCGGTCGTCTGGGCCGACGACGACAACGACGGCGGCCACGCACTGCGGGCGGGCACGCTGAACTGCACGCCGTAGCGGACGCGGGACGCGGCGCGGAGCGGGTGGTCTCTCGGTACTCCTTCGTACCGAGGCCGCCCGCCCCGCGCCGTCGGCGGTTCAGCGCTCCCCGGCCGCACCTTCCGGGGCGGCGGCGGAGGGGACCGACGCGGTGTCGCTCGCGGGCACCGTCGCGGGGGCGCTCGCCGAATCGGCGCCGACGCCCGCCGCCGGAGCGGCGTCGCCGGCGGTCGCCGCCGCGGGAGTCGCGTCGCGCCGGTCGCGCCGGGTGCGGCGGATGCCCTCGGCCATCGCCGCCACGGCGATCAACACCAGCCCGCCCTCGGGCAGTTCGCCCAGGCGGGTGGCCAGGGTGGTCTCGCTGCGCAGCGGCACGGTCGCGTTCAGCACCTTGCGCGTCCACGGCTCGGTGGACTTCACGATCGTGCCGTCGGGAGCGATGACCGCGCTGATCCCGGTGGTGGAGGCGACCAGTACGGACCGGCCGTGTTCGACGGCGCGCAGCCGGGACATGGCCAACTGCTGCTTCGGCTCGGCGAGGCTGCCGTTGCGCATGTAGGTGGCGTTGTTGGTGGGTACGGCGAGGAGGTTGGCGCCGGTGCGGACCGCGCCGCGGACCTGGCCGTCGTAGGCGACCTCGTAGCAGATCGAGGAGGCCAGGTGGATCGGGCCGACGTCCAGGCGCACCGGTCCGGAGCCGGCGACGAAGTCGCGCGGGATCAGTTGGAGGTCGCCCAGACCACCGATCAGGTCGCGCAGCGGGATGTACTCGCCGAACGGCACCAGTTGCTGCTTCGCGTAGTAGCGGCCCGGGCCGGTGTCGGGGAACCACAGCAGGCTGGTGTTGCGGATCCGGTCGTGGGAGGCGTCGAGGATGGCGCCCACCACGATCGGCGCGCCGACCTCGCGGGCGGCGAGCGAGATGCCCTCGCGCAGGCCGACGTCGGTGCGCGGGTCGCGGTCGGTGGCGTTCTCGGGCCACAGGACCAGGTCGGGCTGGGGGGCCTTGCCGAGCTTGATGTCGCGGGCCAGCTCGCGGGTGGCGGCGATGTGGTTCTCCGCGACCTGCTGGACCCGGGCCTGCTCCTCCATGTTGCGGGCGCGCGGCACGTTGCCCTGGACGACGGCCACCTTCGCGGTGTGCTCGCCGTGCGTACTCGGCAGCAGGAACACCCCGCCGGACGCGAGCGTGCCGGCCACCACGAGGCCCGCGCCGAACCGGACGCGGTGCGCGCGGGGCGCGGTGAGCAGCGCGGCCAGGAAGGCGGCGGTCAGCGCGACGACGGCACTCACGCCGGGGGCGCCGGCCACGGACGCCCAGCCCAGGGTCGGCGCGTCGGCCTGACTGAAGCCGAGCCGCCCCCACGGAAAGCCGCCGAGCGGGACCCGCGAGCGCACCGCCTCCGTGGTCACCCACCAGCAGGCCGCCCACAGCGGCCATCCGGGCAGCCGGGCGAAGGCCGGCACGGCGCAGCACAGCAGCCCGAGCAACAACGCCTGGGCCACGCTCAGCGCCAGCCACGGCAGCACGCCCAGGTTGGTCAGCCACCACAGCAGCGGAACGAAGAACGTCAGCCCGAACAGCGTCCCGAGCCGGAACGCCACCTTGGCCCGCCGATGGCGAATGGCGGCCAACAACAGCGCCGGCCCGACGGCCGCGGTGGGCCACCACCCGACCGGCGGAAACGCGAGCGCGAGCAACAGCCCACCGGAGGCCGCCATGATCGCCCCGGCCCAGGTTCGCAACCTCCGCCGCACCTGGACCGCCACCGCCGTCACGCGGCCCACCCGCCCCGCGACCGCGGGCACCCGACAGCCGCGACCAACGACCGTCCGTCGTCGAGACCTTCGACGAACACGGGCAACGGAACCTTCCCGACCGGAACCGGCATCGGCGTCTCCTCGGCTGAACTCGGGGCGGCGCGTAGGGCGATCCGCGGGACGAACTGAACAATCGGGCAGGCGGGCCGACCGACGACGAGATCCGCGCCGAGCAAGCCCGGAACCTGTGCGGAGGGGGCGCCGACCGGGAACGACCCCGGGCGGGAGGAGGCCCGGCGGGGAGCATCCCGACCGGAGGAGTCCCGGCGCGCACTCCCGGCGCGGATCTCACCCACGGAGCACCCCCGCGGGTATCGCCGCGTCGTCGGCATCGCCGATCGCACGATTCCGGTTGGCCTCTCCCCCGTCGCGGCCCGCCGGAGGCAGGAGGGCGGCGAGGTCGGCGAGGGCGTGGGCGAGTTTGGGGTCGGCCGGCTCGTACCGCACCCGGCGGCCCACCGCGACCGCGCGGACCAGCCCGCAGTCCCGCAGGCGCGAAAGGTGGTTGGACACGTTCCCCCGGGTCAGCCCCAGCCGCTCGGCCAGTTCCGACGGGTACGCGGGCGCCGCCAACAGCGCCAGCAACAACCGGCGCCGGCTCTCGTCCGCGAGCGCGGTCCCCACCCGGGCCAGCGCGGCGGCGTCCACCACGACGGCCGGCCCGTCCTCCTCGTAGGTATGCACGCGTAGACGTTACAGCACGCACTGAATCAAGCAATCACTGAATCGAACAACCGAATGGAACACGCGACCGTCGCGTTCGATTCGACGGTCTCATCCGACCGGACGGGCCCCAAGCCCGACGGTCCACCCACCCGGCCCGTCTTGTGCTCCGACACGAAGCCGTGCGGGAGATTTCGGCGTGGTGGACAACGCCCCGCACCCGGTGGCTTCCTAGCGTGTGGCCATGACGCGAACCGCCGGGCCACCGTCCCAGATCCACGACCTCGTGCTGCGCGGTGGTCGGGTACTCGACCCCGAGACCGGGCACGACGCACTCGCCGACGTGGGGGTGACCGGCGGCACCATCACCGCCGTGTCCGCGCGCCCGCTGGTCGGCCGGCGCACGATCGACGTGCGCGGCCTCGTGGTCGCGCCCGGCTTCATCGACATGCACAGCCACTCGCACGACGTGGCCGGCCACCGGCTCCAGGCCATGGACGGCGTCACCACCGCGCTCGACCTCGAAGCCGGCCTCTCGCCCGTCGACGAGGGCTATCGCCAGGCCGCCGCCGAGGGCCGACCGCTCAACTACGGCTTCTCCGCGTCGTGGTGTCAGGCCCGGATGGCGGCCGTCGGCGGCCTCCCGCACGGCGGCGGCATGCACATCGCCCTCGGCCTGCTCGGCAATCCCGCCTGGCAGGCCGAGGCCACCGGGACCCAGGTCGACGAGATGCTCGAACTCCTGCGCCTCGACCTGGCCGCCGGCGCCCTCGGGATCGGCGTCGTCGTCGGCTACGCGCCGCGGGTCAGGCCGGAGGAGTACCTGGCCGTCTCCCGCCTGGCCGCCGAATCGGGCCGCCCCACCTACACGCACGCCCGGAACCTGGTCGAGCAGTCCCCGGACGTCCCGATCGACGGCGCGCAGGAGATCGCCCGCGCCGCGGCGGAGACCGGCGTACACGCGCACTTCTGCCACATCACCTCGACCTCGCGGCTGCACAGCGACAGGGTCATGCAGCTGATGGACGACACCCGCGCCGAGGGCGGCCGGATCTCCACCGAGGCCTACCCGTACGGCGCGGGCATGACCGCCATCGGCGCCGCCTTCCTCGCGCCCGAGCTGCTCGGCGCCACCGGCATCACCCCCGACGGCATCGTCTACGCCGCCACCGGCGAGCGCATGGCGAACGCGGAACGGCTGCGCGAGGTGCGCGCCAAGGACCCGTCGGGCCTGGCCATCGCGCACTTCCTCGACGAGGCCGACCCGTTCGAACAGGGCCTGATCGACCGGGCCCTGCTCCACCCCTCGACCGTGGTCGGCTCCGACGCGATGCCGCTGACCTGGATGAACGGCGAGCCCGCCCCGCTGGCCTGGCCGTTGCCCCCGACGGCGGTCACGCACCCGCGCACCGCGGGCACGTTCGCGAAGGTGCTGCGGCGCTACGTCCGCGAACTCGGCGCGCTCACGCTCCTGGAAGCGGTCTCCCGAAGCAGCTTCGGGCCCGCGCGGATCCTCCAGGACAGCGTGCCGGCGATGCGCCGCAAGGGCCGGGTGCAACCGGGCTGCGACGCCGACCTGATCGTCTTCGACGCGGACACGGTCACCGACCGGGCAACGTACGAACACAGCACACGCCCTTCGCTGGGCTTCGCACATGTGCTGGTCGGCGGCGTGCCGGTGGTGCGGGACGGGGCGCTGTGCCTGGAGGCACTGCCGGGGAGGGCGGTGCGGGCTTGAGGCCGCGGGGGCTGGGGGCGGGCTGGGGGCGGCGGTTGGGGCGCGCGGGCTGGGGCGTGTGGGTTGGCGCACGGGCTTGAGCGCGCGGCTTGGGCGGGCGGCGTGGGGCTCGGGGTTTGGCTCACGGGCTTGGGCGCGCGGTATGGGACGCGCGGGCTGGAGCGGGTTTGGGCGCGAGTTGGGACGCGCGGACTGGGGCTCGGGGTTTGGCTCACGGGCTTGGGCGTGCGGCTCAGGGCACGGGCTTGGGCGCGCGGCATGGGACGCGCGGGCCGGGACGCGGGTTTGGCGCACGGTCGGGGCACACGGCTCGGGCACGAGCACACGGCTTAGGAGGCGCGAGCCGGGACGCGAGGTTTGGCTCACGGGCTTGGGCGCGCGGCATGGGACGCGCGGGCCGGGACGCGGGCGTGGGCACGTGGCTTGGGCGCGCGGCGGAGGCACGGGCTTGGGCTTACGGCATGGGACGCGCGGGCCGGGACGCGGGCTTGGCGCATGGGCTTGGGCACGCGGCTCAGGGCACGGGCTTCGGCGAGCGGCATGGGACCGCGCGGGCTGGGGCGGGCTTGGGCGCGTGAGTTGGGGCGCGCGGGCCTGAATCGCGGGGTGGGGTCGGCGCGCCGGGGTCGTGTTGGCGGCGGCGGCTTTTTGTTGGGCGCTTCGCGCCGGCTCGCGAGGCGCCGCTTTTCTGCTCCCCCGCTTCGCTCCTCCGCAGAAAAGCGGCGCCTCGCTCGGGGCCGGCTGTCCCTCCGCTTCGCTCCGGGCCATCCGGCCCGAACTTTGCGGCTCCGCCGCTCTCCGCGCTTCGCGCGTCGATCGCGTGGGCGGGCCGGGTCGGGGGCGCTGACGCGCCTTGGGTGGTGCCGTGGTGGTGGCGCAGGGGCGGCCGTGGTCGTGGGTGACGGGCTTTGTTGGGGGTTAGGTGGGGTTGGTCCGGGTGGGTTGTGGGGTGGGTGCTTTGAGTGGGGCTGATGCGAGGGAATGGGCGTGGGTTTGGGCTGGGCAGGCGTGGGGGCCGAGGCCGAAGGGGGATTCGGTGAGGTCGATCTTGATCGTGGTTCCGTTCGGGGCCACTCGGCGGGTGTGTGGGACCGGGGGGTCGGTGCGGCCGGCGGCCAGGTGCGCGGTCAGGGCCTTGGTCGCGTCGCATGCCTGGACGAGCAGGCCGATGCGGTTGGCGGTGGCCTCGTCGGCGACGCCGCCGCACACCCGGACCAAACGCACCACGGCTCGGTCCGCCTCGGCGGTGATCGCGGTGTGCGGCTGGTAGGCCGTCGCCACCACCGCGACGTCGGCGGCGATGCCCGCGGCGAGTTCACCGGGCAGGCCGAGCGCCTCGGCCAACACCTCGACCGGTCCGCGGCCGCCCCGCGCGGCCCGCTCCCCGAGGTGATGCGGATCGATCCGGTCCAGGTCGGCGACCACCAGGGCACGCCGCCGCTCGTGCACGGCGCCGTCGCTGAACCGGGCGACGGAGGCACGCAGCCACGCGACACCCGCGGGTGGCGCGGCGGGGACGACCGGCATGGTGTAGGCGGGATCGGTCAGCAGGGAGTGGTTTCGCCACGTCATGCGGTCATCGTGGCCCGCGGATGCTTCGGCGGGCGCCGAAACGACGCCGGGGAGGGCGTGAGTGCCGCCCCGGTACCGGGCCGATCGAGACGATCGACCCCCGTCCACCCCAGGGATGAGACCCACCCCGGACCTCAGTCCCGGGCAGGCGTCGGTCCGGGACCCCGGTCCCGGACCGAGATCGTCTGCCGAACGGCCTGACAAGGCTGTCGAAGGCGGTGAAATGGAACGGAGGCTCCATACTCGCGTCCTCGAACTCCGACCCCGTTCCCATCCACCGCTCACCATCCACTCGCGATCGAAGGAGACCCGAGCATGGGGTCCGATCACGGCCTGGCGGCACCCGCGCCGCCACCCGCCGCCCCGCCACCCGCGATGGACGCGATGAACCCGATGGATGCGATGAACGCGATGGATGCGATGAACGCGATGGAGGGTGGCCCGAGGCTCGATTCGCGCGTACCGACGCGCCGCATCGTCGTGCGGAAGGCCGGCGTCACCGCGTGGCACCGTCTTCGGGCCAACCGGGCGATCGTCTTCCTCCTGCGGCACCGCGTCAACCTGATCGTCGCGCTGGTCGCGGGCACCATCGACGCCCTCGCCTATCTCGTCCCCGACGAAGGCATGGAGCCCAAGCGGGTGCCGGTCGGCATCGTGCTGGCCCTGCTGGCCGCCGCGATCCTGCCGGCGCGGCGCCGGCACCCGATGCGGGTGCTCGCCGGGGTCGTCGTCGTCCAGATGTGCCTGGTCGTACTGACCACCTCGACCACCCACTCCTTCGGCGGCGCCCTGTTGGTCGCGCTGTACACGGTGGCCCGCTTCGGCGGCACCCGTGATCTGTGGATCGGCGGCTGCGGGGCGTTCTCGGTCCAGGCGCTGCGCGACGCGTACGACTTCGAGACCTTCGCCCAGATGGTCGGCGCCGACCTGCTGACCACCCTCCTGATCATCGGCGTCGGGCTCGGCACCGCCAAGTGGCAGGGCCAGGTCGCGCTCAACCGGCAGTTGCTCGCCGATCGCGCCGTCACCGAGGAACGTCGCCGAATCGCCCGGGAGTTGCACGACATCGTCGCGCACCACATCACCACGATGTACCTGATGTCCGGTGGTGCCCGGGCCACCCTTGAGCGCGATCCCGACACCGCCCGGGAGGCGCTGTTCACGCTGGAGTCGTCCGGTCGCGCCGCGCTGCGCGAGATGCGCCAACTGCTCGGCGTACTGCGCAGCGACGACGGTCCCGAGCAGGCGCCCTCCGAACCCCAGCCCGGGATGGACGACATCGACGCACTGATCACCGAGTCCCGCGCGGCCGGTCTCCCGGTGGAGTACCGCGAATACGGCGAGCGTGAACCACTGCCCCCGGCCACGGGTCTGACGCTGTATCGGATCGTCCAGGAGGCGCTGACCAACACCCGCAAACACGCGGGCAACGCGCGCACCAGCGTCGAGGTGCGGCATCTGCCCGATCGTGTCCGGATCGAGGTGGTCGACGACGGCGCGGGCGACATCCCCGCGACCGGTGTGGTCGGCGGCTACGGCCTGACGGGCATGCGGGAGCGGGTGGCGCTGCACGGTGGGACGCTGGAGGTCGGCCCGCGTCCGGGCGGCGGATTCCGGGTGTTCGCGAGCGTGCCGCTCCCGCCGAAGGGCCCCGACTGGCGCGGCTGAACGAGGCGACCGGGGTAACGACGCGCCGAAAGCATGACGGATACGTCCCGGAACACCCCGACTTGCCTACCACGCTGGTTGACCGTCGCCTCCGGCCTCTCCACCCCTGGTACCCCCCAAATCCCCACCGAGCGTTTGACGCTCGGGCACGCGTCGGTTGCCTACCGTCGTCCGCATACACCGGTGGGCGGTCGGTACCTGGGGGCCGCCGTCCCCCGGTGTGCCCGACCGGAGCTCACACGGGGGAGTTCCGTCCGCAGCGAACCGTCGGCGCCGCCGGGTGCCGGTCTGCCGGCAGGCGCGGCGCAGACCGCCGCCCCGCCGGGACGACCGCCCGACCGGGCGGTCCCGACGGCTTCGGCGGTCCCGCCGGCCCGCCGGCTCCCGGGCGCAGGCCGTGCGTCCCGGATGCCGGGGGCGGGGGCCGCGTGCCGGGAAATCGGGCTCGCGACTGGACCGTTCGGCGCTCCGAGGGGGGTCGGCGGAGGCTGTGAGGTTGATGTGAGTACGTCCGACGATGTAGCGCGGGGGGTCCTGGCCGCGGTTCGGGCCGAGGACGAGGGGGCGTTCGTACGACTGGCGGAGCACCACCGCAAGGATCTGCGCGTGCACTGCTATCTCATGCTCGGCTCGTTCACCGACGCCGAGGAAGTCCTCGACCGGACCCTGCTGCGGGCCTGGCGGGCGCGCCGGGGGTTCACCGGGCACGCGCCGTTCCGGTCGTGGCTGTACCGGATCGCCACCAACGCGTGCCTGGACACGGCGGCCGCCCCGGCGCGGTGTCGACGGGAGATCGCGATCGCCACGAACGGCGCGGGCGAGCCGGTGCGTTCGGCCCTCGCCGAGGTCCCCTGGCTCCAGCCCCTCCCGGACACACCCGAGGACGGGGCGGCCGTCGGCCGCGACACGCTCGACCCGACCTTCGTGGCCGTACTCCAGCACCTGCCGCCCCGCCAACGCGCCGCGCTCATCCTGCGCGACGTCGTGCACTGGCCGGCCGCGGACACCGCCGACACGCTGGGCATGAACGTCGCGGGCGTCAAGAGCGCCCTGCAACGGGCCCGACGAACCCTGCGCGAGGAACTGCCCGACCGCCACCCGACGAACCGCGACCGGCCGGCCGAGCCCGATGACGCCGAACGCGCCTGCCTGGAGCGCTACATCACCGCGTCCCGCCGGGCCGACCCGGCGGCACTGGCGGCCCTGCTGCACGCGGACGCCCGCCAGGCGATCCCCCCGGCCCGGCTCGTGTACACCGGCCGGCCCGCCATCGTGGAGATGCGCAGGCCCATCCCGGCGGATGCCCCCGGGCACGGCGAGCGCGAGGCGCTGCCGCTGGCGATGAACCGCCGGCCCGCGGTGGGGCACTACGTCCGCCGGCCGGGCGTGGGCGCGTTCACCGCGACGGCCCTCGACGTACTGCGCATCGACAACGGCCTGATCACCGAGATCATCACCTTCGGACCGGAGTTGCTCACCACGATCGGCCTCGGCGCGATCCCGGACGTCCCCGCCGCCGACCACGAGTGCGCGAGCGGGGTCGGCGGCCGCTGAGCCCGCCGAAGCGCGCTCGTCGGACCGCGTATCCCATGCCGTGCGCCACCCGGGTAGCCGACGCACACTCGCGCCCGCGCCGGGCACGCGGCGAGCGTGCCCGGCCGAGCCCGGGCCGGTGCGGCGGGAAGATCGGGGAACCCGGGTTAACGTTCGCCCGCGTCCGCGACTCTCATCCCCCGAGGGGCCGTTCGGGCCCGCCGAGGGAGAGGGGAACGCCGTGGACGTGTCGACACACGCGGCCATCGCCATTCGGGTATGCGCCTTACTGGTCCTGCCCCTGCGCCGACGAGCACACCGCGAGCGCGGCCGCGGCCGCTACGTGACCGAGGCCCTGGGCACGATCCGCACCGGCGGCCGGCTCGCCGTCGACGAACGCTTCGCCGACGGCCACCGCATCCGCATGACAATCGAGGCAGGCCCCGGAACCGGCGGCCCGCAATGAGCACCCGGGGGCCGCGACTCCGGCCGACCGGTCCGGAGAGTCAGGGCAGGCGTTGGGCGAGGCCGTCCAGGAAGACGTCCAGGCCGTAGGCGAATCGGGCGCCGGGGTCGGCGGTGATCAGGGCCGACATGGCCTTTTCGAACGTGGCGGACTCGTCCGGGCCGGCGGCGGCCCGGCGGGTGGCCCAGTCGTCGGATTCGGCCAGGCGGGACTGGGCCTGCTCCTCGATGGTGTGGCCGAGGACGTAGTAGAACATCGCGAACGTGATCCAGCCGGCCTGTTCCGGGGCGAGGCCCGCGCGGCACAGCACCTCCACCGCGAGCCGGCCGGCGGCGTTGGTGTTGGCGTCCGGCACGTAGGTGCCCGCGACCACGCGCGCGCCGTCCCGGCGGGAGAGCAGCGCGCCGCGCAACCGGTCGCCGAGCACCCGCAGTTGCTCGTCCCAGGACACCTCCGGGAGCGGCGCCGCGACACCTTCGAGCAGTTGCTCCGCCATCGCGTCGAGCAGCGCCTCCTTGCTCGGGAAGTGCCGGTACATCGCGCCCGCCTGCACGTTCAACGCGGTGCCGAGTTTGCGCATGGTCAGGCCGTCCAGCCCCTCGGCGTCGAGCAGGTCGAGCGCGCCCTTGACCACATCCGGCCGTCGCAACATCGAGAACTCCCGCTTCCGTGCCGTTGACAGCACTCGTGATCCGATCCTAACGTGAACAACGTTCACTGTGAACATCGTTCACGGTGAACGGCGTTTCCAGCTGCCTCCATGCTATCCACCACCTCCCAGGAGTCCCCATGGCGAACAGTCCCGGCCGACCGGACGCCGCGCCCCCGCTCGCGAAACCCGCCCCGCGCCCGACCCGCCCGGCCCGGCGCGACGTGATCGCCCTGGTCGCCTGCGTGGCGCAGTTCATGGTCGTGCTCGACTCGACCATCGTCACCGTGGCCCTGCCGGACCTGCGGGCCTCGCTCGACCTGAGCGACACCGGGCAGCAGTGGGTGGTCAACGCCTACCTGATCACCCTCGGCGGCCTGCTCGTGGTCGCCGCCCGCGCGGGCGACCTCTTCGGCCGCAAGAGCGTGTTCCAGACCGGCCTGCTGATCTTCACCGCCGCCGGCGTGCTCGGCGGCGTGGCCCACGACACCACCACCCTCCTGGTGGCCCGGGTCGCCCAGGGGCTCGGCGCCGCCGCGCTCGCCTCGAACGGTCTGAGCCTGATCGCCGCCGGCTACGCACACGACCCGATCCGCCGCGGCCGGGCGCTGACCCTGTGGAGCCTGACCGGAGGTGTCGCCGCCGCGGCCGGACTGGTCCTGGGCGGAGTGCTGACCCAGCAGTTCGGCTGGCGCTGGGTCTTCCTGGTCAACGCCCCCGTCGGCGTCGCGCTGCTGTTCACCGCCGGCCTCGGCCTCGCGTCCACCCCGGCGGCCGATCCCGGCGAGCGGCGCCGGATCGATGTCGGCGGCGCGCTCGCCGTCACCGGAGCCACCGGCCTGTTCGGCTACGCCGTCTCCCGGACCACCACCCACGCGTGGACCTCGCCCGGCGTCCTGGGCACATTCGCCGGCGCCGCGCTGTGCACGGTCGCGTTCGTCCTGATCGAACGCACCGCGGCCCGCCCCCTGGTGCCGCTGAAGATGTGGCGGCTTCCGGCGCTGCGCTTCGGCAACCTGATGATGCTCGTGCTGGGCTCCGCGATGACCGCCACGCTCTACTTCATGTCCCTCTACCTCCAGGGCATCCTCGGCTACGGGGCGCTGCGCGCAGGTGGGGCGATGGTGCCGCTGACGGTGACCATGCTCGGCGCCGGGATGGCCGCGCATCGCCTGATCGCCGTGCTGGGTCCGCGCGCGCTGTTGGCCGGCGGCGCGGTGACGGCGGCGGTGGGTGTGCTGTTCCTGGTCCGGCTCCCGGCCGACGGCGGCTTCCCGGTGCGCTTCGTGATCGGCTCGGTCGTGGCCGGCGCCGGGGTGGGCCTGATGTTGCTGCCGGTCACCGTCGCCGCGACCGCCGGCATCGAGGCCCGCGACGCGGGCGCCGCGTCCGGGCTGCTCAACACCGCCCGCCAGCTCGGCGGCGCACTCGGCCTGGCCGTACTGGTGACCGTCGCCGCCCCGGACTCCGCGACCGACCCGGCCGCCGTCCTGGACGGTTATCACACCGCGTTCGCGGTCGACGGCTTCCTCATCCTGCTCGTCGTCCCTCTGGCCCTGCTCCTGCCCCGCCCACCGCGTCCCTGACGCCCGAAGTCGCCCTCCCCGCCGGGATCACACCCGCGCCGACACCTCACCCGGATCGCACCGGCCGGCCCCGCGCCCGGTGCGAGTCCCGGTGGCCGGCCCGGCCCGGCGGGGAGGGTCCGTGCGTGGCCCGACGGCGGTACCGCCGCCCGCTACGGCAGCGCCGCCACCGGCTCCGCCTCGTCGGGGCCGCTCGCGCGGCGCGGCGCGGCGGCGGCCAGCGCGGTGATCCGGGCATGCAGGTCGTCCACACGCGACTCCGCGGCCGAGTCGAGGAGGGCACTGCGCAACACCAGCGTGCGGTTGCGGTCGGCGACCGCGCGGGGGTGGCGGCGCAGGAAGTCCAGGACCCGTACCGAGAGCGTGCTCAGGTGGCTCGGGTGCGCGAGGTGTTCGGCATCGGCGGTGCCGGCCCGCAGAATATGCCTGCTGGAAGCCTCCACCCGGGACATCCGGGGGTGCTGCTCGCCGGTGAGCGCCAGATAGGTCAGGATGTCCAGCTCGGGTTGCTGGAAGAGCATCAACTCCGCTTCGGCTTCGATCAGTTCGCACCATTGCCGGGTGCCGCGCAGGCTCGCCGCGAGCCCCGAGCCGACCCCCTCGGGGGTGAGCGGGAGGGCCCGCAGGGTCAACCACAGGGCCGCGGCGAGGGTGCCGGGGCGGGCGCGGTCCAAGCCGAGTTCACCCGGACGCGGCACGTCGGAGGAGAAGTCGCCCGCCAGGGGATCCCGCCACCCGCCGGCCCCGTCCACCGGCTCACGGAACAGCACCGCACCGCAGCCGGAGGGGTACAGGCCGATCCGGTGCGGATCGACCACCACCGAGTCGCACTCGGCGAGCGCACGCAGATGCCGGGCCGCGGGCGTCGCGCGCAACTCGTCCGCGTCCACGAGCAGCGTGAAGAAACCGCCATAGGCGGCGTCCGCGTGCACCCGCACCCCGCGCTCGCGGCACAGCGGCAGGATGTCGGCGATCGGGTCGACCGCGCCCAGCGTGGCGGTGCCGGCGCTGACCACGACGGTGCCGACCCGTTCCCGACGCAGTTCCCGCGCCAGCGCGTCGGGGTCCATCCGCCCGGCCGCGTCGGTCGGCACCGGGTACGCGGGGGTGCGCAGCACGGCGCACATGTGCGCGTGTGCGAAGTACATGTCGGCGCCGTGCGCGATGCCGAGGTCGGGGTGCGCCTCGCGGGCCGCCCACAGCGCCTCCAGGTTGGCCACGGCCCCGCCGGAGGTGAGGTGCCCGTGGGCGCCGGGCAGCCCGAGCATCGCGGCGAGGTCGGCGATCACCTCCTCCTCCAGCGCGACCGTGCTCGGATCGCCGTCGAAGACCCGGTCCTCCGGCCCGACCAGCGAGACGGCGAGCCGGCCGGCCACCGCGGCCGGGTGCGGCGGCCTGACCGGATGCCCGGCGTACGCGGAGTACGGAAGCGGCCGGCCGCCGCGCAGATGCTCGGCCAGCGCGGCCAGGTGCGCCTCGAACCGGCCGGCGGCGCGCTCGCCGGCCGGCTCGGGCGCAGGCTCCCGATGGGCGTCGGCCCACGCGGACACGGTGTCGAACGCCTCGGTCAGCCGGCGACGGGTGTCCATGATGTGCCTCCGGAGACGACGGCCGGGACGCGCTCCACGCCGCGGACGTCCCACGCTTCCGCGTGCGGACGGGTGCGGAGAGTTCCCTACCGGACGGCGATCATGCCCGCCCCTGCGGCATCCGTGTGACCACGCCGGATCCGGTACTTCGTGGCGGCGGCCGAGGAGTTGCACCTCGCGGGCCGCCGAGCGACCGCACATCGCGCAGCCCACGATCCCCGACAGATCCGGCGCCTGGAGCGTTCAGCCACCTACCCGCACGCCGCTCGCCACCGAACACGCGGGCCCGGCCGCGATCGGCGGCGGGCCGCCGACCTGGACGGTCTTCCACGCGAGCAGGGCCGAGATCCCGTCCACCACCCGCACCGTCTTCCACCCACGCCGCACAGCGGCCCGCAAACACCGGGCGGCGGCGCGACGACGGAGGCCGTCGTGCCCGTCATCACCGTCCAGCAGGGCGGTCCGCCGGCTCGCCGACGCCGTGGTCGAGGCGTACGAGACCCCGGCCGAGGCGGTCCAGGTCCGGATCCACGAGACCCCCACGGACAGCCGGGGCGCCCCGGGAACCCTCGTCGCCGACAAGTAAGCCACAGGAAAAAGCCCCGAAGCGCCCGTCAGCGCCCATTATCGTCCATTACCGTCCGTCACCTCTCGTCACCGCCCGTCGTCGAGGATCAGCCGGTCGGGCAGTTCGATCAGCGGGCGCAGGTCGACGAGGGACTGGTTGGCGACGAACAGCGCCACCCAGTCCGCGTCGGGGTAGCTGTACACGTTCGCGGTGATCCCGGGGTCGCCCCCGCCGTGACCGATCCGCCGACGGCCGTTGACGATCGAGATCAGCGAGCCGTAGGAGGCCATGCCGCCCGGGCCGAACGGATACTTCCCGCTCAGCATCATCTCGGTGTGCGCCTCCCCCACGAGCCGTCCCTCGCGCAGCGCCACCGCGAACCGCAGCAGGTCGGGGGCGGTGGAGAAGACCCCGCCGTCGCCGCCCCCGATCTCCGCGCCGCGCATCGCGGCGGTCAGGTCGGGACGCCGCCCGTCCGCCTGCGGCTCCCCGTACGCGTGCGCGTAGGCGGGGTCGGTCTGCCAACGCGACAGCGGGGCGAATTCCGTGCGCGTCATCCCGGCGGGGCCGAGGATGTGCTCGCGTACGTAGTCCGCGTAGGTGCCACCGGAGATCCGCGCCACGATCGCGCCGAGCACCCGGAAGCCGGAGTTGCTGTACTCCAGCCGCGTCCCGGGCGGGAACAGCGGTCGCTGCCGGCGGATGAAGTCCAGCGTGCCCGTCTCGAACTCGGCCGGCGTGCGCCATCCGCGCACCGCCTCCCGCCACGCCGGGTCCGCCCGGTGGTCGCCCAACCCCGAGGTGTGGGTGAGCAGTTGGTGCACGGTGACGGTGTCGGCCACGCCCGGGGGGAAGCCGTCCAGCCAGGTCCCGATGGTGCCGTCGAGGCGGATCAGCCGGCGGGCGAAGAGCTGGGTGACGGCCAGACCGGCGAAGAACTTGCCCACGGAGGCGATGTTGAAGACGGTGTCGTGCCCGTTCGCGATTTCCCGCTCCCGGTCGGCCATCCCGTGTGAGCGGATCAGCACCGGCCGCCCACGATGCGCGAGCAGCACCGTCCCGGCGAATCGATCCCGCGCCGCCAGATCCGCGACGAGCCGGTCGTACGCCCCGCCCGGCCGCAACTGGTCCGGCACCCGGCCGACCCCGGTCGCCCCGGAGCCGGCGACGGCCCCCGCAGCCGACCCGCCATCGGCCAGTACACCCCCGCCGGCCAACGAAGCCGCCGCGACCAGCCCCATCACGGAACGCCGCGACGGGCGCATCTTCGATCCCGCGTAGTCACTCATGGGCGCTGTCTACCGAAGCCCACCGATCGCGAACCGATGGCCCGACCATCGCAAACCCATAGCCCCGGCATGAGAAGCCACGGGCATGCCACGGGATGCCCGTGAGCGAAAAGCGGTGATAAGCCTGAAATGCGAGCCCGTTTCGCCGCCCGCTCGCACATCCCTCGCGTCCGTGCGTCGACGACGCCGGTCGCGGCCCCCGACGCTCCTGTCGGCGCCGTGGACCAGTCCCGTCCGACGGGACGACGGCGAGACCGGGTGCGCTCCTTGCCCGGCGCATGTATCGAAGTCCACATCGACCGTGTACTTCAAGCCATGGACCAAAGCTCAGGAATCGGCATTTTTCGCCCGTCGGATCCGTCCCGGTCGGGTCGCGGACGTTCGGCCCTTTTGGATGTTTCCTACAACTGGCGCCGCTCAGTGTGCACTGCCCGCGACATGGCGTTGCCGACCGGTTCACGGAATGGTGAACACTGTCGGGGGTCGCCGCAACGTCGCGGCGAGCACAATCGTTGGTTTGCAGGAGGTTCGGTCGGGTGTTCAGTCGTGTCGCCATCGTCAATCGTGGGGAGGCCGCGATGCGGCTCATCCACGCCGTCCGGGAGCTGGCCGCGGAGACCGGCACCCGGATCGAGACCGTCGCCCTGTACACCGACGTCGACCGTACGGCCACCTTCGTGCGTGAGGCGGATCTGTCGTACGACCTGGGGCCGGCGTCGGCGCGTCCGTATCTGGACCTGAAGGCCCTGGAGCGGGCGTTGGTGGCCACCGGCGCCGACGCGGCGTGGGTGGGGTGGGGTTTCGTCGCGGAGGATCCGGCGTTCGCCGAGTTGTGCCGGGAGTCGGGCATCGCCTTCGTCGGCCCGAGCGTGGAGGCCATGCGCAGGCTCGGCGACAAGATCGGCTCGAAGCTGATCGCGGAGGAGGTCGGCGTCCCCGTCGCGCCGTGGAGCCGCGGTGCGGTGGAGACCCTGGACGCGGCGCTCGCGGCCGCGGCCGAGATCGGCTACCCCCTGATGCTCAAGGCGACCGCCGGCGGTGGCGGGCGCGGCATCCGTGTGATCACGGGCGATGCCGAGTTGGTCGACGCGTACGAGCGCACCAGCCAGGAGGCCGCGCGCGCGTTCGGCAGCGGCGTGGTGTTCCTGGAGCGTCTGGTCACCGGTGCCCGGCACGTCGAGGTCCAGGTGATCGCCGACGGGCAGGGCACCGCGTGGGCGCTGGGCGTGCGCGACTGCTCGATCCAGCGACGCAACCAGAAGGTCGTCGAGGAGTCCGCCTCCCCCGTCCTGGCCCCGGACCAGGTCGCCGAACTCAAGACGTCCGCCGAGCGTCTGGCACTCGCCGTCGGCTACCGCGGCGCCGCCACCGTCGAGTTCCTCTACCACCCCGGCGACCGACTGTTCGCGTTCCTGGAGGTCAACACCCGCCTCCAGGTCGAGCACCCGATCACCGAGTCCACCACCGGATTCGACCTGGTCAAGGCCCAGTTGCGAATCGCCGGCGGCGCCCGGCTCGAAGGCTCCCCGCCGATCGAGCGCGGCCACGCCGTCGAGGCACGCCTGAACGCCGAGGACCCCGACCGCGACTTCGCCCCCTCCCCCGGCCGGATCGCCCGCCTGGACCTGCCCGCCGGACCCGGTATCCGCGTGGACACCGGCGTCAGCGAGGGCGACACGATCCCCGCCGATTTCGACTCGATGATCGCCAAGATCATCGCGTACGGTCACGACCGTGAGGAGGCGTTGGGCCGGTTGCGGCGGGCGATGGCGCAGACCACGGTGATCATCGAGGGCGGCGCCACCAACAAGAGCTTCGTGCTCGACCTGCTGGACCAGCCCGAGGTGATCGACGGCAGCGCCGACACCGGCTGGATCGACCGCGTACGCGGCGAGGGCCGCCTCGTCTCGCACCGCCACTCCGCCGTCGCCCTCGCCGCCGCCGCGATCGAGGCCTACGAGGAGGAGGAGCGCGCCGAGCGACAGCGGCTGTTGTCCACCGCCTTCGGCGGCCGGCCGCAGGTCCAGCACGAGAGCGGTCGCCCCCTCGACCTGAAGCTGCGCGGCGTCGGCTACCGCGTCCGCGTCGCCCGCGTCGGCGCACACCGCTTCCGCGTCGGCATCGAGGCGGGTGAGGTGGTGCGTACCGCCGATGTCGAGCTCGACCGGTTCGACCGGCACACCGGCCAGATCGTGGTCAACGGCACCCGCTACCGCCTGCTCACCGCCACCCACGGGCCGACCCACCTCGTCGAGGTCGACGGCGTCACCCACCGCGTCGGCCGCGACGAGGGCGGCGTCGTACGCTCCCCCGCCCCCGCCCTGGTCGTCGCCACCCCCCTGGCGATCGGCGACGAGGTCGAGGCCGGCGCACCGGTCCTGGTGCTGGAGAGCATGAAGATGGAAACGGTGCTGCGCGCACCGTTCCGCGCGCGCCTGAAGGAATGCTCGGTCTCCGTGGGCAGCCAGGTGGAGACCGGCGCCCCGCTGCTGCGCCTGGAACCGCTCGCCGACGACGACGCCGAGGCCGAGGACGCGAGCGGCGGCGCGTCCGTCGAGCTGGACCTGCCCGCCGCGCCCGAGACCGTCCCCGTGCGGGCGCGCACCCGGCGCGGCCAGGAGGACCTGCGCAGCCTGCTGCTGGGCTTCGACGTCGACCCGCACGACGAGCGCCGCGTGCTCGACGACTACCTCGCCGCCCGCACCGCCGCCGCCGAGGCCGGCCACCGGCCGCTGGTGCGCGAGTTGGAACTCGTCGAGATGTTCACCGACCTGGCCGAACTGAGCCGCAATCGGCCCGCGGGCGAGGACGTCGGCGGCGACGGCCATCTGCACAGCGCCCGCGAGTACTTCCACAGCTACCTGCAGAGCCTGGACGTGGAACGCGCCGGACTGCCCCCCGCGTTCCGGGCCAAGCTGGCCAAGGCCCTGGCCCACTACGGCGTCACCGAGCCGGAGCCCTCGGCCGAGCTCGAAGCCGCGGTGTTCCGGATCTTCCTCGCCCAGCAGCGCGCCTCCGCCGACGCCGCCGTCATCGCCACCCTGTTGCGCTCCTGGCTGCGCGAGGCGCCGCCGGACGCGACGCTGCACGAGCCCGCGGGTCTGGCCCTGGAGCGGCTGATCGCCGCCACCCAGGTCCGCTTCCCCGTACTCGCCGACCTCGCGCGCGGTGTGGTCTACGACTGGTTCGGCCGGCCGCTGCTGCGCCGCAACCGCGCCCGCGTGTACGCCGGCGTGCGCAAGCACCTGCGTCACCTGGACGCGCACCCCGACACTCCGGACCGCGCCGAGCGGGTCGCCGAGATGGTGCGCAGCACCGAGCCCCTGGTCCGGCTGCTCGGCCAGCGGCTGGTCCGCGACAACCTCGACAACGCGACCATGCTGGAGGTGCTGACCCGGCGCTACTACGGCAACAAGGGCCTCACCGACGTCCGTACCCGCGAGATCGCGGGCTGCACGTTCGTGGTCGCCGAGCGGGCCGGCTCCTCGCTGGTCTCCGCCGCGGTCGGCTTCGAGGCCCTGGGCGGCGCGCTGCGCGGCCTCGCCGAACTGGCCGCCGACGGCAACCCGATCGACGCGGACATCTACCTGTCCTGGGAGAACCAGCCGGAGAGCGCGGACGCGACGGCCGCCGCGCTGCACGAGGTGGTCGCCGCACAGCCGCTGCCGCCTCGGGTCCGCCGACTGACCACCACGGTGGCCGGTCGTGGCGGCGCGGTGATGCACCACCACTTCACGTTCCGCCCGTCCGACACGGGGATGGTCGAGGAGCGGTTGATCCGGGGTCTGCACCCGTACATCGCGCAGCGCATGCAGTTGGAGCGGCTGAGCAAGTTCGACCTCACCCGGCTGCCGTCCTCGGACGAGGAGGTCTACCTCTTCCAGTGCGTGGCCCGGGAGAACCCCGCCGACGACCGCCTCGTCGCCTTCGCCCAGGTCCGCGACCTCACCGAACTGCGCGACCACGAAGGCCGATTGGTCGCACTGCCGACCGCCGAGGACATCCTCGCCACGTGCCTCGACTCGATCCGCCGCGCCCAGTCGCGGCGCCCTTCGGCGAAGCGCTTCAACACCAACCGGGTCGTGGTCTACGTGTGGCCGCCGAGCGGACTCACGCACGCCGAGATGGAGATGATCGCCGGGCGCGTGCGGCCGACCACCGCGGGTGCGGGCCTGGAGGAGATCCTGTTCATCGCCCGCCAGCGCGACCCGCAGACCGGCGAGCTGACCAAGATCGCGGTACGGATCCCCTTCGACGCCGCCGGCGGTACCGAACTGACCATCGGCGAGCCGTCGGACGAGCCGGTCGAGCCGCTGGACGCCTACCGGTTGAAGGTGCTGCGCGCGAGCAGCCGCAACACCGTCTACCCGTACGAACTCACCGAACGCCTTGGCGACTTCGTCGAGTACGACCTGAACGAGGAGCACGCCCTCGTGCCGGTCGACCGGCCCAAGGGCGGCAACTCCGCCGCGATCGTGGCGGGTGTGGTCCGTACCGCCACCGCGCGGCACCCCGAGGGTGTCACCCGCGTGGTCCTGCTGGGCGACCCGACGAAGTCGCTCGGGGCGCTGTCCGAGCCGGAGTGCCGTCGGGTGATCGCGGCGCTGGACCTGGCCGAGCGGATGCGGGTGCCGGTCGAGTGGTACGCGCTGTCCTCCGGCGCCCGGATCTCGATGGAGTCGGGCACGGAGAACATGGACTGGGTGGCCGCCGCGCTCAAGCGGATCGTCACGTTCACCCAGGACGGCGGCGAGATCAACATCGTGGTCGCGGGCATCAACGTCGGCGCGCAGCCGTACTGGAACGCCGAGGCCACCATGCTCATGCACACCAAGGGCATCCTCGTGATGACCCCCGACTCGGCCATGGTGCTCACCGGCAAGCACGCCCTCGACTTCTCCGGCGGCGTCTCCGCCGAGGACAACTTCGGCATCGGCGGCTACGACCGGGTGATGGGCCCGAACGGGCAGGCGCAGTACTGGGCGCCGGACCTGAACGCGGCGCGTGACGTGCTGATGTCGCACTACGACCACACCTACGTCGCCCCGGGCGAACTCGCGCCGCGTCGCACCGGCACCACCGACCCGACGGACCGCGACGTGTCGACCTTCCCGCACGTGGTGGAGGGCAGCGACTTCACCACGGTCGGCGAGATCTTCTCCGCCGAGGCCAACCCCGACCGCAAGAAGCCGTTCGACATCCGCACCGTGATGCGCGCGCTGTCCGACCAGGACCACCCGGTCCTGGAGCGCTGGGCGGGCATGGCCGACGCGGACACGGCGGCGGTCCAGGACGTGCACCTGGGCGGCATGCCGGTGTGCCTGCTCGGCATCGAGTCCCGGGCGGTGCCGCGGCGCGGCTTCCCGCCCACGGACGGGCCGGCCACCTACACGGCGGGCACGCTGTTCCCGCAGTCGTCGAAGAAGGCCGCGCGGGCGATCAACGCGGCGTCCGGCAACCGGCCGCTGGTGGTGCTGGCCAACCTGTCCGGATTCGACGGCTCGCCCGAGTCGATGCGGAAGTTGCAACTGGAGTACGGCGCGGAGATCGGCCGGGCGATCGTGAACTTCCGCGGGCCGATCGTGTTCTGCGTCATCTCGCGCTACCACGGCGGCGCGTTCGTGGTGTTCTCCAAGGCGCTGAACCCGAACATGACCGTGCTGGCCATCGAGGGCTCGTTCGCGTCGGTCCTCGGCGGGGCGCCCGCGGCGGCGGTGGTCTTCGCCGGCGACGTCAACGCACGCACCGCGGCCGACCCGAGGGTGCGCGACCTGGAGTCGCGCGCGGCGGCGGCCTCCGGCGCGGAGCGGGCCACGCTGACGGCCGAGTTGGACGAACTGCGCTCGTCGGTCCGTACCGAGAAGCTGGGCGAGGTGGCCGCGGAGTTCGACCGGGTCCACGACATCCGCCGTGCGGTGGAGGTCGGTTCGGTGGACGCGGTGATCGAGGCAAGGGAGTTGCGGCCGCGGATCATCGAGGCGATCGGGGCGCACTGGGCGGAGCCGGGCTCGGCGGCTGCGGCGGGCTGAGCGAACAAACATGTGCGGCGGCCCCGGCTCTTCGGAAACGGAGAGTCGGGGCCGCGGCGTTCGGTCCGGCGCATGTGTGTCCCGGATCGAAAGGGCGCGCGCCCCGAAGACGTCGATCCGTCGGATCGCACGGCCCCTGCGCGTTCGATACGACGCCGACCTCGTCGGCGCGCGCGCCACTTCCGCCCCCAGGTCGCCGCTTCGGCAACCCCCGTGCCCGCGCGCGGGCGACACGCCCGGTCCGGTCGCCGCCCGGACCGCGCGGTCGCGCTCGCGTGCACCGCACTGTCGCCATCCTCGCCACTGTGCACGGTGCGGCGAAATCCCAGATTTCTGGGGGTATTCGGGACGGCATGGCGAGCCGCCGGTCGGTCGAGCCGGTCGCATGGCTGATCACGGTCGCGAACAGCCCTTCATGGCAAGGGACTTGGCGTCGAAATTTACTCGCCGCGGGAACTTCCCCGGCTCGCCCGCCGACTGGTGGGGCGAGGGGGGAACGCCGAGCACGTGCCGAGTAAGAGGTGTCCTGATGGTGATCGACGAGCGGGGCGAGGGTCGTCGTGGGGTTCTGAAGGGTGCGGTCGTCGCGGCCGTGGGCGCGGGGCTGCTCGCCGCCGGGTCGTCGGGGACGGCCGGGGCGGCGGAGGAGTGGAAGCCGCGGGCCGCCGACCACGACGACCCCGCCTCGGGACGGGTGCGGGTTGCCGTGTTGCTCTACCAAGGGGTCACGGCGCTGGATGCGATCGGGCCGTACGAGGTCCTGTGTCGGGTTCCGGGCGCCCGGGTGAGCATGGTCGCGCGCCGGGCCGGGCGGATTCTCACCGACACCGGGCAGGTGGCGCTGATCGCCGAACGTTCGTTGCGCGAGGTGCGCGGCGTCGACGTCCTGCTCGTGCCGGGCGGCGGCCCCGGCATGGTGACGGCGAGCCGGGACGCCGAGACCCTCGACTGGATCCGCCGTATGCACCGCACCACCACGTGGACCACGTCGGTCTGTACCGGATCCCTGATCCTGGGCGCCGCCGGTCTGCTGCGCGGCCTGCCCGCCACGACCTACTGGGCCTCGCGCGGGCAACTGGCGACATTCGGCGCCGTCTACACTCCCGGTCGGTTCGTCGAGGCCGGGAAGATCATCACGGCGGCGGGTGTGTCGGCCGGCATCGACATGGCCCTGCACCTCACCTCCCGGTTGACGAACGACCGGGTGGCCCAGGCCGCGCAGTTGGCGGTCGAATACGACCCGGACCCGCCGTACGACACCGGCAGCCCGGAGAAGGCGGACGCCGAACTGCGCGCACTGGCCCTGAAGTTGATCGAGGACTCCGCCGCGCGGTAGCAACTCTCCCGGTCGCTCCCGAGGTTCTGGTCCGATGATACGACCATATGACTACACTCCGCCATCGAACATATACTCGTGGTACACGTCGCAGGTCAGTGGGTATGCCCCGATCGACGTCAGTGCGCGTTTCGTGCCGCGGCCGCGAAACGCGCCCGGGGTGTGCTCGGGTCCACCGGAACGGGACCTCCCACCCCGGCCATCGAGAATACGTTCCACCCGGCGTGAAATGGGGGCCGCCCATGGCTACATGGGACGACCTGATCGCACATCTCCAAGCCGTACCGGAAGGCGTTTACGAGAGCTGGAACGCCCGCGACGGTTACGACAACCAGACCAAGTGGGGACGGGAGTTCGGCGAGGACGGCGTGCCGTGGTGCGTCATCTTCGACTGGTGCATGTACAACGACGTCGGCCTCGCGGACATCGTGCCCAAGGTCGACAACGTCACCGCGTTCGCGAACTGGGCCCGCGCACACGACCAGTGGTCGGAATACCCGAGTTGGGGTGCCTGGGTCGACTTCGGCAACGGCGCGCACACCGAGATCGTGGTCCGCTTCGACGACGTCCACGTGTACACCAAGGGCGGCAACACGATCCCGAGCGGCGGCGACGGCGGCCAGGGCAACGGCGTCTACTCGCACACGTTTCGGCGCACCGACGCGCGGGTGAGCGGTTACCTGGCGCCGCGCTTCCCGGACGGCTGCCCACCCACGGCCGATCCGCACGATCCGCGCGGGACGCCCGGGGGCAGCGGGGTCCCGACCGTCAGCCTGGCCAACATCCTCGACTCCGCGCGCCTCGACCCACCCGCTCCCCAGGGCTCGGCGGCGCACCGCACCGACGTCCTCCTGGTCGAGCAGGCGCTCCAGGCCGAGGGCCTGCTCGCGTCCGCCTACGTCGACGGCTCCTTCGGGACCGCGACGATCCACGCCTACGCCGCCTACCAACGCCGCCTCGGCTACTCCGGCCAGGACGCCAATGGGATCCCCGGCCAACGATCCTTGACCCGCCTGGCCGGCCAACACGGCTTCCGGGTCGACTGACGCACCACCCGCGAGGCGCTCGGGTCGGTCCCGGTCGGTCCCCACCGACGCGGGCCCCGACTCGACCGCCTCGCGGGCAGCGATTTTGTGCCCTCTAGACTTCGACGGATGCAGTCGATCACCATCAGGCGGGCCGTCGCCTCGGACGCGGACCGGCTCACGTCGCTGGTGGGCGGGTCCGGCGCCTACCGCGGGCACTACGCCTCGATCATCGCCGGGTACCGGGTCACGGCCGACTACATCGCCCGGCATCGGGTCTTCGCGGCCGTCGACGCGGGCGACGAGCCGCTCGGCTTCTACGCCCTCGTCCTGGATCCGCCGGAGCTGGATCTGGCCTTCGTGGCGGACGAGGCACAGGGATCGGGCGTCGGCCGAATCCTGATCGAGCACATGATCGGCGAGGCCGGCCGAGCCGGTCTCACCGCCGTGCGCGTGGTCGCCCATCCCCCGGCGGAGGCCTTCTATCGGCGGCTGGGCGCGACGCGCGTGGGCACGATCGCCCCGTCGCCTCCGAAGATTGGTTGGGAACGCCCTGAACTGCGGTTCACCATTCCCCCGGGCCTGCGCC
Organism: Embleya scabrispora; assembly: GCF_002024165.1. Lineage (NCBI taxonomy): Bacteria > Bacillati > Actinomycetota > Actinomycetes > Kitasatosporales > Streptomycetaceae > Embleya > Embleya scabrispora. The sequence continues at coordinate 1,131,771 of NZ_MWQN01000002.1, read as the reverse complement.
GACAGGTTGACCTGGAGCGCGCTCCAGGTTGTTGACTCGTGCCCTCGGGCCCGGGACATCGCGGGCCGCGTCGTTGGGGGTCACCATGAAGTACCGCACCATCGGGGTCGATCCGGGCACGCGTCGGGAGGTGAGCGTGCTCGCGCTGGGGGCGATGTTGTTCGGGTCGGTGACCGACGAGAAGACCTCCTACGCGGTGTTGGATCATTTCGTCGAGGCCGGGGGCACGTTCATCGACACCTCCGACAACTACGCCTTCTGGATCGACGGGCAACTCGGCGGGCAGAGCGAGGCGTTGCTCGGACGGTGGCGGCGCAGCCGCGGCGTCGGGGACGAGATCGTGATCGCCACCAAGCTGGGCGCGGCGCCGCTGGCGGCGGGCACCGGCTACATCGACAACCCCGAGGGCCTGTCCGCGAAGGCGATTCGCGAGGCGGCGGAGCGGAGCCGGGAGCGGCTGGGGGTGGAGCGCCTCGATCTGCTCTACGCGCACATCGAGGACCGGACCGTGCCGCCGCGCGAAACCGTGGAGGCCTTCGGGGAGTTGGTGACCGAGGGCACGGTCGGCATGCTGGGCGCGAGCAATCACGCCGTGTGGCGCGTGGAGCGGGCCCGTTCGCTCGCCGCGGCGGCGGGGGTGCCGGGGTACGAGGTGCTCCAATATCAGCACAGCCACCTGCGCCCCCGATACGACATACCCGACGCGCTCTTCCCCGAGGGCAGCCTCGGTCACGCCGGCCCGGAGCTGCTGAGCTACCTGCGCGCCGAGCCGGATCTGACCCTGGTCGCCTATTCGCCGCTCCTCGGCGGTGCGTACGCGCGGCCCGACAAGCCGCTGCCGCCGGACTACGACCACCCGGGCACGCCCGCCAGGCTGGCGGTGTTGCGGGAGGTCGCGCGGGAGATCGGGGCGACGGTGAACCAGGTCGTGCTCGCCTGGCAGATCGGGCACACGTTCCCGATCGTCCCGCTCGCCGGCGCCTCCTCCGTCGCGCAGTTGGCGGAGAACCTGGCGGCCGTGGACCTGGAACTGACGCCGGATCAGCGCACTCGGCTGGACAGCGCGCACTGAGCCGGATCCCGGCGGGTGGGCGGGGACGGCACATGCGCCGTCCCCGCCCACCCGCCGGCCCGTCAGCGCCAGGTCATGTTGATCTCACGCTCGAAGTCGACATACCCCGCCCGCCGAAACGCGTTCGCCATCGGGACGTTGCCGAGATCGGTCGCCGCGCGGATCCGGGGCACGTCCTGGGCGGCCAGCACGCGGGTGCCTTCGGCCAGGATGTCGTCGACGTAGCCCTTGCCGCGATGCGCGGGCAGTACCGCGATGTAGGCGATCACCGGGTTGTAGCCGTTGTGCGCCGGGATGACGAATCCCAGCGGCTCCCCGTCCGGCAGCGTCGCGATGCGCCACCACTCCTTCGGGCTCGCGTAGCGGGTCAGTTCGTCGTCGTACTGGGCAACCGCCGCTTCACGGGCCGTCATTCGGGTCAGTTCGTCCCGCCCGTGCGCGTCCAACGTTCCCGTCAGGACGTCGGTCATCAGCGTCACCAGTTCCTCGGCATCGTGCACCGGACGGAACGTCAGCCGGCCGCGCGGCTGCGGGATCGGCGTCCCGGGGCGCCATTCCAACCGCAGCCGCTCCACGAACAGCCGGGCACCGAGGCCCTCCAGTGCCGTCATGCGAGCCCGGACGGCCGGGCCGACGAGCGGGTCCTCGCGCCAGTCGGGCGGGACGAAGCGGGTGTACTCCGGCGGGCGGGTCCCGGCGGGCAGGATGTCGGCCAACGCGGTGCGCACCAGGCGCGCCGCGAACTCCGGGCGCTCCGCCGCCGGGACGCCGTCGACGCCGTCGTCGACGTCGAGGATGTCCAGGTAGCGCGGCACCCGGTCCCCCGGACGGCTCCACCACGCGGCTCGGGCCAGGAGTCGGTCATCGCGCAGGGCGACCCACGTCCATTCCGGTCGGCGGCGGCCGGCGGCGAGGTCGTGCGACAGTTCGGTGTTGAGGACGTAGGGCAGTCGGGTGAAGAGGGCGAGTTCGTCGCGTCCGGTGATCGGACGCATGATCGGATCCTGCTGTTCCACGGTCAAGGCACACTCCAGTGAAGAGCGCCCGTCCGTTCCGGGGTCAGACTCGGTCGGTCCCCCGGGAGGACACGGGCGCGGTGATGACTGCGTACATCGCGTGTCCCTCCTCTCGTCGTCACGTCCCCCGCGGCAATCCGCCGATGGGCGTCCGGCCGCACTTTCTACCGAACAACACCCGACCCCCGCAAACGCTTTTCCCGCACGACCGGCCCGTGGCGGGGAATTGGCATAGACCTATCCGGACATTGGCCTAGACCTCTTCAATACTCCGCCGGTAGCATCCGAGCGGCATCGCACCACCTCCGACGACATCCGCCGAAATCGAATGTCGCCCCGATGAAAAGGAGTTGGCACGTGAAGAAGCGCATCGGACTGCTCGCCGCCGCCACCGTCGCAACGCTTGTTCCGCTCGCCGCCGCGACCAGTGCCTCCGCCGCCGGCGAATTCCACGTGAGTGGTGTCTACTACACGACGGCCCAGTGTCACGCGGCCGGCGTGGCGGGCTACAACCTCTGGGGGCCGAGCTTCTTCTGCTCCGACGGCCCCGGCGGCCTGGTGTACCTCTACACCCACTGAGCCCGGCTCGGCCCGCCGTTACGGTGCCGGGCGGCACCGGACCCGTTGCAGCCAGCCGTGCGGGTGGCTGGTGACGCCGTAGAGCTCCAGGTCGCGGCGGGTGGCGAAGGCGCTGCCCTGGTCGCCGGCCAGCCAATCGGTGATCGCCGGAACCACACCGCCCGGCATGTCGGGCGGGCACAGGTCGGGGTCGTCCACGATGCCGTCCTCGACGACGAAGTAGCCGCCGTCGGGCACCAGATGGGCGAAGTTGCGCAGCGCGGCGGCGGTCGTGGCGTACTCGTGCAGGGTGTCCTCGACGACCAGGCAGCGCGCGCCCGACGGGATCAGTCGCTCGACCCGTTCGGCGAGCCCCGGGTCGGTGACGTCGCCCGCGACGAGGGTGATGTCGCGCGCGAAGTGCGGATCGGCGCTGCCGAGCAGCGCCGCCGCGCGCGACTGGTCCAGGTCGACCGAGATCACCCGGATCGCCTCGGGGACGCGGCCGTAGCCGACCAGGGTGCGCAGTCGGTCGCGGAACCACAGGGTCGAGCCACCCAGATGGGTGCCCAGCTCCACCACCACCTGGGTCCGCGAGGACCACAGCACGTGCTCGAACACGCGCAGGTCCTCGGGAAACTTCTTGATCCGCAGACCGGCGTACCAATCGCGGACATGCTGTCGGCCGCGGGCGCGGCGGTACTCCAGGAGCGTCGTCTGGTGGTCGGCGGCGACGGTCGGCGGCAACCGGTCACCGTCGAAGTTGTCGAAGTTGTCGGAGTCGGTGGCGGTGTCGGTCATGGTTGGTGACCCTCTCCTGTCCCGGCGTCCGGACGGGCCGGAGTGCTCCGGTACCCGTGCCCGTGCCCGTACATCCATATCGGGAGAGCACATCGTCGCGCCCGGTTTCGGCGCTGTCGACACGGAACGTTCCACCATCGAACGCCGCACGGTCATCCGTCGTCCGCCGGAAGCACACACGACCCGGCCGGGCCCACCGGCGCGGGCTCAGTCCGGCAGCACCGACCGGTAGTAGTCGATCTTGCCCCGCAGGTGTCCCTGCTGCGCCCGCAGCAGCGCGATCTGCTCCTCCACCGAGGCGTCGTGCCGTTCCAGGAGGGCGATGCGCTCGGTCAGCGACTCCCGGTCGCCGGTGCGGGCCAGTTCGGCGTAGCGGCGCATGTCCGCGATCGGCATCCCGGTGTCCCGCAGGCAGCGCAGGATGCCGAGCCATTGCAGGTCCTGCTCGGTGAACCGGCGATGCCCGCTGGGTGCGCGGCCCACGTCGGAGAGCAGGCCGATGCGTTCGTAGTAGCGCAGGGTGTCCAGGCTGAAGCCGGAGCGCTCGGCCGTCTCGGCCGGGGTCAGATAGTGCGGCGCGGTGGGAGTCATACCGGAATTGTGCCGGGCGGGCGTCGCACGCCGTCGACCCCGTTCGCCCGGGGTCGACGGCCTCCCGTGGCGGACCCGCCCCGTGCCGGGCCCGCCACGGGCCGCGTCGCGACGACCACGGGGTCACCGGGTCCCGACGCACGCGGCCCCGAGGTCACGGCGTCTTGCTGTACCCCAGCCCCTCGACGATGCGCCCGTCGCGCACCTGCATGAGGTTGACGCCCGCCACGGTGGTGGACCCGGCGTGCGACTCGCCGAACACCTCGTTCACCTCGCCCGGGGTGAACGTCACCCGCCACTTGATCACCGCGCGGTCGTCGAAGACGTAGACCTCCTCCGGTTGGAAGGCGACGTTCGGGTCGGCCGCCAACTCCTTCCAGAAGGTCTCGCACGCCTCCAGCCCCTCGTAACGGGTCCCGTCCGGGGCGGGCTGGACCGTGACCATCACACAACCCTCGCCGACCAGACCCTCGATCAGCGTCGGGTCGTGCTTCGTGAACGCGTCGTTGAACTGCGCGATGACCTCGGCCGTCGACTTGAATTCGGACATGGCGAACCTCTGGGGGGTGGTGGGAGTTTGCGGTCCGCCGGCGCGGCGGCCATGACGACAATCCTCCGCTCCGCGTGCGGGGCCGACAATTCCCTGCGGGTAATGGCCGTTCCGGGTCCGGGGCGCGCGTGTTCGGGCCGGGACGAGTCCCGTTCGGATCCCGCGGGTTCCCCACCCGGCGAACGAGGTGAGCAGGCTCAGGGCAACGCCCGGGAGCGCCGCGCCGTCGGTGGAGACGGTGTAGACGCGGACGCCGCCGGTCCCGGGCCGCCCGGGGGCGACGAACACGATGCGCCGGTCGCCCGCCCTCACTCCCCCGACTCGGGCCCGATCGCCGGAACCGAACGCATCCGCACCAGGGGCAGATAGACCTCGTCCACGATGTCGATCACGACCTCGTCCGCGATCGGCGCCCCGAACAGCAGGAATTCGTTGCGCAGCAGGTCGGTGGCCACGGCCGCGCGGCGCGAGGTCGGCACCCCGGGGTCGATCTCGCCCCGCTCGACGGCGCGTTCGAGCACGCGCCGGGTCCGCTCCGGGCCGACCGTATGCATGCGTTCCCGAAGCAGGCGCGCGAGTTCGGGGTCGTGCGTGGTCTCGGCGAGCAGTCCGCGCAGGATGCCGCCGAGCGGACCGGCCATCTTGGCCGCCATCTCCCGCAACAGCGCGATCATGTCCGAGCGCAGCGCCCCGGTGTCGGGCGCTTCGCTCTCGCCCGCCCCGATCAACTTGCAGGCGTCCATGGCCAGTTCCGCACGACTGGACCAGCGCCGATAGAGCGCGGCCTTGCCCGTGCGAGCGCGGGCGGCCACCCGCTCCATGGTCAGTCCGGCGTAGCCGACGTCCATCAGTTCGGCCAGCGTCGCCGCCAGGATGGCGTTCTCCAGTTCCTCGCCGCGGCGTCGTGGTCCCTTGCGGTGGTCGACGGTCACCCCGACCACCGGACCGACATTCGGTGACAGGTCGACTCCTCAAAGTTATCGAGAGATCGTTGTGTTCTCTGTGGGATGAGCCTAGCCTCCAAGCAGAGAACCACTCGTTCTCTATCGGATCAAGGCTGCGAGGGGATCGATGACCGAGACCGCTGCGACCTTCCCCACCGACGAATCCTCGACCTTCCCGGCCGGGGCCGGCCCCGACGAGGCCCCCGCCTTCCCGAGCGACCGCACCTGTCCCTACCGACTGCCGGACTCCTACAACGCGCTGCGCGACGCGTCGAGTTCGCTGCGTCGAGTGACCCTGTACGACGGCCGCCCGGCGTGGGTGGTGACCCGGTACGAGGCGGCCCGCGCCCTATTGGCCGACCCCCGGCTGTCCTCGAATCGCGCGAACCCCGACTTCCCCCTGACCTCACCCCGGCTGTACGCGCTGCGCAACCGCAAGCCGGGCTTCCTCGCCTTGGACCCGCCCGAACACGGACCGCGCCGGCGGATGACCATCAGCGAGTTCACCGTCCGGCGGATCAAGGACATGCGCCCGGACGTGGAGCGGATCGTGCATGCCGCGATCGACGACCTGATCGCCGACGGTCCGCCGGCCGACCTGGTCACCCGGCTGTCCTTACCCGTTCCCTCCATGGTGATCTGCGAGTTGCTCGGCGTCCCGTACGCCGATCACGACCTGTTCCAGGACGCGAGCAGGCGCATACTCCAGGCCGTGGACGGGCCGGAGGCGGTGGCCGCGCGCGACCTGCTGGAGGACTACCTCGGCGGACTGATCGCCCGATTCGAACAAGACCCCGGTCCGGGCCTGCTGTCCCACATGGTGACCGAGTACGTGGCGAAGGGCGCGCTCGACCGCGACGAACTGGTGGACACGGCCGTCCTGTTGCTCGTGGCCGGCCATGAGACCACCGCGTCGATGACCTCGCTCGGCGTGATCACCCTCCTCGAACATCCCGAGCAACACGCCGCCCTGCGCGCCGATCCCACCCTGATCCCGGGCGCGGTCGAGGAGTTGTTGCGCTACCTCGCCATCGCCGACATCGCGGGCGGGCGCGTGGCCGTCGCCGACATCGAGATCGACGGACAACTGATCCGCGCGGGCGACGGCGTGATCGTGGCCAACTCCATCGTCAACCGGGACGGTTCGGTCTTCGAGGATCCGGACACCTTCGACATCCGGCGCTCGGCGCGCCACCATCTCGCCTTCGGCTACGGCATCCATCAGTGCCTCGGCCAGAACCTGGCCCGCCTCGAACTCGAAGTGGTCATCGCCGCGTTGTTCGACCGGGTGCCGACGCTGCGGCTCGCCGTCCCGGTCGAGGACCTGAAACTGCGGCCGGGTGCCTCGATCCAGGGCGTCAACGAACTCCCGGTGACCTGGTGACCGCCCCGGAACGGGTCGCGCTGCGGGTGAGCGGCGACCGGAATGTCTGCGTCGGCGCGGGCCTGTGCGCGTTGACCGCACCCGAACTCTTCGACCAGGACGACGACGGCCTCGTCACCGTACTGACGCCGCACCCCGAACCCCGCGCCCACCGCGCCGCCCGCCAGGCGGCCGACCTGTGCCCCTCCGGCGCGGTCCGCGTCACCGAGGAATAGCGCCACCGGCCGATGCCGAGGAACGGCGCCACCGAGAAGGGCGGTTCCCGGGACCGGTCCCGACGACGGGACCGGTCCCGGTTGCGTCGTCGCCGTTTGTCGGACGCGGATTCCGACGCCCTTTTCGGGCACCCTTGACCATGAAAACCGATCACCTTATGGTTTTCGAACCGGGCGGTGCCCTCCCCGGCCCGCCCACGGAGCCATCGATCGGAGTCGCCTGGTGGAGCACGACCTCACCCTCGCCGACAAGGCCGCGCTGACCAGCGGTGCGGGACAGATGACCACCAAGGGGCTCGACGCGGCCGGCATCCCGTCGGTCACCATGTCCGACGGCCCGCACGGACTGCGGCTCCAGAGCGAGGACCCGCAGAACGGACAGCTCGACCTGCGCCCCGCCGCCCCCGCGACGTGCTACCCGCCCGCCGTCGCCCTGGGCAGCAGCTGGGACGTCGAACTCGCCCACCGCGTCGCCGGCGCGATCGCCGTCGAGGCCGCCGCGCACGGCATCGGGGTACTGCTGGGACCCGGCATCAACATCAAACGATCGCCGCTGTGCGGACGCAACTTCGAGTACTTCTCCGAGGATCCCGTCCACTCCGCCGCGCTCGGCGGCGCGATGGTGCGCGGCCTCCAGGACGCCGGTGTCGGAGCCACCCTGAAGCACTACGCGGCCAACAACCAGGAAACCGAACGTATGCGGGTCAGCGCGGACATCGACGAGCGCCCGCTGCGCGAGATCTACCTGCGCGCCTTCGAACGCATCGTCCGCGACGACGATCCGTGGGCGGTGATGTGCGCGTACAACGGCGTCAACGGCGTGACCCTGTCCGAGAACACCCGGCTGCTCACCGACATCCTGCGCGCCGAGTGGGGCTACGAGGGCCTGGTGATGTCCGACTGGGGAGCGGTCCGCGACCGGGTCGCCGCGCTGCGCGCCGGCCTCGACCTGGAAATGCCCCCGACCGGCGGCCGCACCGACCGCGAGGTGGTCGCCGCGGTCGACTCCGGCGAGTTGGACGAGGCCGTACTGGACCGCTCGGTCGCCCGGCTGATCCGCTTCGCCCACCGGGGTGCCCGGCCGGCCGGCGACGGCTCGACCGCGCCCTACGACGACCACCACCGCCTCGCCGGCGAAGCCGCCGACAACTGCGTGGTGTTGCTGCGCAACGACGGCGGCCTGCTGCCCCTGGACCCGACCGCGGGCCGTATCGCGGTGCTCGGCGAACTGGCCCGCACCCCGCGCTTCCAGGGCGGCGGCAGCTCCCAGGTGACGCCGACCCGGGTGGACGTACCGCTGGACCGGCTGCGCGCGCTGGCCGACGGCGCCCGGGTCGAGTTCGCCGCCGGATACCCGCTGCCGGACGGTCCCGAACCCGACGCCGATCCGGCCGTGTTGGCCGACGAGGCGGTGCGCGTGGCCGCCGCGAGCGACACCGTCGTACTCTTCCTCGGCCTGGCCCGCCAGGACGAATCGGAGGGCTTCGACCGCGAGCACATCGACCTGCCCGCAGACCAACTCGCGTTGCTCGACCGGGTTTTGACGGTCAATCCGCAGGTGGTGGTGGTGCTGTCCAACGGCGGCGTGGTGCGCACGGCCCCCTGGCACGACCGGGTGCCCGCGCTGGTCGAGGGCTTCCTGCTCGGACAGGCCGGCGGCGGCGCCCTCGCCCGGGTGCTGTTCGGCGCGGTCAACCCCTCCGGCAAGCTCGCCGAGACCGTGCCGCTGCGCCTGGAGGACGCGCCGAGCTTCCTGTCCTTCCCCGGCTCCGAGGGCCATGTGCGCTACGCCGAGGGCATCTTCGTCGGCTACCGGGGTTACGACGCCGCCCGCCGCGAGGTCGCCTTCCCGTTCGGGCACGGCCTGTCCTACACCACGTTCGACTACGGCGACCTGCGCGTGGAGAGCACCGCCGAGGGTGCCGAGTTCACCGTCCGGGTCACCGTGACCAACATCGGCGACCGGGCCGGGCGCGAGGTCGTACAGATCTACTCGGCCGCGCCGGCGGGGTCCCGAGTGGAGCGTCCGGTCCGCGAGTTGCGCGGCTTCGCCTCGGTGCGGCTGGAGGCGGGCGAGAGCCGCGAGGTGGTGGTGTCCTTCGCCCGGACCGACCTCGCCTACTACAGCGTGCGCGAGGACGGTTGGCGGGTGGAGGGCGGCACCTACCGGATCGAGGCCGCGGCGTCCTCACGGGACGTGCGCCTGACCGTCGAGGTCGACGTCGAGGACTCCTCGCGCACCGGCCTGGACCTGCGCAGCACGCTCGGCGAATGGCTGGCCCACCCCGTCGGCGGCCCGCTGCTCCTGGAATGCCTGGCCGCGACCGAGCACGCGATCGCGGCACGCCTGGCGGACGACCCGATGTTGCTGCGCGCCGCGCAGGGCGTCCCGCTGGAGGTGATCGCCGACTTCGCCGGCGGCATCATCCCCCACGACCAACTCGCGGAACTCGCCGACCGCGTGGCCGCCCCCGTCGGCTGAGGGCGGCGAGTCGGGTGGGCGGCGGGCCCCTTCCCCGTGGGCTCTCCGCCCACCCCTGCCCCAGACGCGCGGGCTATTCGGGGCGTGGCGGCGCGATCAGTTCCAACAGGTCCTCGAGCGCCTGCTCCATGTCCACCGAACGGTCGTTGAGCCACTGCAACTGGATGCCGTCGGCCACCGCGAGCACCAGCGCCGCCAGCCGCTCCGGCGGAATCGTGCTCTCGATCACGCCGTTGCGCGCCTGCCGGGCCAAGAACTCCCGGATCTGCCCGCGCACCCGCGGATAACGCTCGGCGAAGAACACGTGCGCCGGATGCTCCGGATCGCTGCCGGCCGCCGCCATCGACACGAACAACTCGATCAACCCGGCCGCCCGCGCCCCCGCACGCACGATCTCCAGATGCGGATCGGGCCCCTCGTACTCGTTCCAGAGCCGCCCGTTCTCCTCGTCCCGAGCCCGAAGCACCTGCGTCAACAGGTCTTCCTTGGACGCGAAGTAGTGCATCAACCCCGGCAGACTCAGATCACACCGCGCCGCCACCTTGCGCAGCGAGGTCCCCCGATACCCCTCCTCGGCAAAGACCTCCAACGCAACCCGAAGAATCTCCCGCCGCTTGGCCTCACCCTTCCCATACGGCCCACGCTTCACCATGACGCCACCCTAATGCGCCCCCAGCCGCCGACACCCGCTCCGGCAACCATGACGAGTCGTCGAGCGTGGTCGAGGCGGCGCGATTGCAGTCCAGGCGCAACACATAGGGCTTGTCCCACGTGCGGGTCATTGCCGGATCCGGGCAGTCGACTCGGCCGCGGGGCGCGGTGCGCGCGTCGGTCGTACCCGGCTCGGGCGGGCCGCCACCAGTGCGAAGGCCAGGCCGTACGCCACGTAGCAGGACGAGCGGAGCAGTTCGAGATCCGTCATGTGCCACTCCTGGCCGGGCAGGTGCGGCACCGACCAGACCAGGAAGCTCGGGAAGACCAGGAGACCGGCGAACAGCGCGGTGTGCGCCCGGGTGTGCGGGCCGTGCAGGGTGGTCCACAGCAGCAGGGCGATGGGTACGCACCACACCCAGTGGTGGGTCCACGAGATCGGACTGGCCAGCAACCCGGTCACCGCGCACGCGGGCAGGCCCCAAGCGTCCCCGCGCCGCCGGTACGCGATCAGCGTGCAGCACAGGCCGATCAGGCTCGGCACGACGATTCCCGCGGTCCAGCCGAGGTCGAGGTCGCGGGTGCCGGCGAGCCGGGTGAGCAGGCCGCGGATCGACTGGTTCGCGGCGTTCTCCAGCCGCCCGACCCGATCCGGATCGAAGACCAGGTCGGTCCAGAATCGTCGGGTGGCCGCCGGCAGCACCATCGCCGACAAGGCCACGGTCGCCGCCGCCGTCGCCAGCGCCGTGCCCGCCTCGCGACGCCGACCGGTGAGCAGGAGGTACACGACGAACACCGCCGGGGTGACCTTGATCCCGGTCGCGATTCCGAGCACCACCCCGCGCAGCGCAGCCCCGCGCGGCCGGGTGAAGTCCCACAGGACCATGGCCGCCACGGCGAGATTGACCTGCCCGTACCGCATGGTCGTGAACACCGGCTCGAACCAGATGGCGAACGTCGTGGCCGCCGGCACCACCGCCGGCCCCAGCCGCCCCCCGGGATCCACCAGCCGCATCGACAAACGCACCACGACCGCGACGAGCAGCAGGTTCACCGCGACGCCGACCCCGAGCAGCACCCGCAGCGGCAGGTAGGTGAACGGCACGAACAGCAGCGCGGCGAACGGCGGATAGGTGGCGGCGAGGCCGTGCGGGGTGTTCAGCGGGCCGTACAGGTCGAGCCCCTCGCGCACCGCCAGCCCCTCGGCGCGGTAGACGACGAGGTCGACCATGGACGGGTGGCTGAGGTGTCGCACATACAGATACACGGCGATCGAGCACGCGCAGGCGAGGGTCCATCCGAGGATCCGCCGTCGCTCCCCGGGCTCCGCCCACTCCGCCCGTGCCCCGGTCGGGCCGAGACGCGGAGGCGCCGCCGCATCACGCCGAACCAGGGGATGTGAACCGGACCCGACGGGTCGTCTCATGGGACGAAACTAACCCGTCGGGCGGCCGTTCCCCTGTCTCCGGGCGCGCGGCGAGGGTTGGTGTGTCGGGGGGCGTTGGAGGGCGTCGGCACGCGTGTCGGGCGGGTGCCGGCGCCCGTGGATCGGTCGAGGTGAGGCGCGCCACGTGGCTTTCGGGTTGGAAATTGTCCGAATTTGCCTTAGATTCGATGGTGCGTGAGGCGTTTTGTGCACCGAATGACAACCACGTGAGCACATGTGCCTTGGATTCGAACTGGAGGTAGTTTCATCCCCGGCGCTGTGCGTGAGTACGTCCTGGCCCACCAGACCGGCATTCTCTGGGCGGCCACCGCGCTGTCCCTCGGCCTGCTCGTCTACATGCTGTTGGTGTTCGGCCGCTTCCTCGTCTATTGGGCCGGCACCCGGCACGCCTTCCGGCACAACCGGCCGGCCGATCCCGGCGACCCGACCGCCTTCGAATGGCACCTGGTCGTCCCCTGCCGCGACGAGGAGGCCGTGGTCGCGCAGACCCTCGCCGGCCTGCGTCGCGCCGCCCCGCACGCGCACCTGTGGATCGTCGACGACCACAGCGACGACCGCACCGCCGAACTGGTCCTGGCCGCCGCCGAACACGACGAGCGGGTGCACCTGGTCCGCCGCCGGCGCCCGGACGCCCGCATCGGCAAGGGCGCCGCGCTCAACGCCGCCTACCGCGAGATCCGCGCCCGGCTCCCCGCCGACGCGGATCCCGCGCGGATGATCGTCGGCGTGATCGACGCCGACGGCCGGCTCGACCCCGGCGCCCTCGCGATGGTCTGCACCGACAAGGCGATGGGCCGCCCCGACACCGGCGCCGTACAGATCGGCGTACGCATGCGCAACGTCGACGACCCGCGTCCGCTGCCCGAGCGCGGCCGGTTCGCCAACGCCCGGGCCCGGCTCCTGGTCCGCATGCAGGACATCGAGTTCCGCGCCAACAACACCGGCATGCAACTGCTGCGCCGGCGTACCGGCAGTGTCGGACTGGGCGGCAACGGTCAGTTCGTCCGGCTCAGCGCCCTCGACTCGCTCGCCGGCGACGACGGTCGGCCGTGGCCCGAGCGCGCGCTGCTCGAGGACTACGAATCCGGCCTCGAACTGCGTCTGGCCGGCTGGCGGCTCACCCACGTCGCCGAGGCGCAGGTCTCCCAGGAGGGACTGCCCTCCTCCCGCCGCTTCCTGGCCCAGCGCACCCGCTGGGCCCAGGGCAACCTCCAGTGCCTGCGCTACACGCGGCGGGTGCTGGCGTCCCCGCACTACCGCTGGTCGGGCAAGGCCGAGGTGCTCTACACCTTCCTCCAGCCGCTGGTGTGTGTCCTGCTCGTGCTGCTCACGCCGCTGTCGCTGGCGATCACCGGGGTGGGGCTGATCGTGTTCCCCGACGAGACGGCCGACTTCCAGTTCCGCTTCGGGCCGGTGATGGCCGCCGCGTTCGTCCTTGCCGCGGTACCGATGGTGGCGTGGGGTCTGGCCTATCGCAAACAGGTGCACGCCGACCGCGGATGGCTCACCGGACTGGGGTGGGGCGTCCTGATGTGGCTGTACACCTACCACCTGTTCGTGGTCGCCACCCGGGCCGCGATCCGGCTCGCGCGCGGCCGCAACGGTTGGGCCAAGACCCGGCGCAATGCCGAGGTCGAACTCGCGGGCGTACCCACCGCGCTCGAAGCCTGACCCCGACCCCCTCGCCACCCCCGCTCCCCGGCTCGGAGATTCGTACGTGAACGTGCCCCGCCTGCCCGCCGCCAGTGTCGCCGTCGTCCTCGGCACCCGCCCCGAACTGGTCAAGCTCGCCCCGCTGATCCACGAACTCGGCCCCGCCGCCCGGCTGGTGCACACCGGCCAGCACTGGGACGAGGCGATGTCCGGGCGTTTCCTGCGCGATCTGGACCTGCCCCGCCCCGAACTGCTGACCGGTGTCGGCGGGCGTCCGCGCGCCGGGCAGATCGCCCACTCGCTGGACCAGCTCGACGACGCCTTCGCCGAGCGGCGGCCGGTCGCGGTGATCGTCCAGGGCGACACCAACGCCACCCTCGCCGGCGCGCTGGCGGCCAACGCCCGCGACATCCCGCTCGTCCACGTCGAGGCCGGGCTGCGCAGCTTCGACCGGGCGATGCCCGAGGAGCACAACCGGGTCATGGTCGACCACGTCGCCGACGTCCTGTGCGCCGCCACCGCCACCAACGCGGCCAACCTGCGCGCCGAGTCGGTCGACGAGAGCCGCATCGAGATCACCGGCAACACCGTGGTCGAGGTGGTCCGGCGCCGACTTCCCGCGCGGGCCGCGCGGGCCGCGCTGCTGGCCGGGTACGGTCTGCGGCCCGACGGCTACGTCCTGGCCACCGTGCACCGCCCCGAGAACACCGACACCGCCGAGGCGCTGCGGGCCGTGCTGACCGAGCTCGACGCCATCGCCCGGGCCGGCACGCCGGTGCTGTTCCCGATGCATCCGCGTACCCGCGCCGCCGTCGACCGGTTCGGCCTGGCCGCGCTGCTCGGCCGGATCACCGCCGTCGAGCCGGTGGGCTACGGCGAGTTCCTGGCGCTGGCCCGGCATGCCGCGCTGCTGGTCTCCGACTCGGGCGGCATCCAGGAGGAGTGCACGGTGCTGGGCCGGCCGCTGCTGGTGGTGCGTCGCTCCACCGAGCGTCCGGAGGCGATCGACGCGGGCTTCGCGGTGCTGGTCCGGCCCGGTCCGGAGTTGGGCGACACGGCGCGGTCGTGGCTGGCCGACTCCGGGAAGCGGCTGGCTCGGTTGGCCGAGACGGACAGCCCGTACGGGGACGGGCTCGCGTCGGCGCGTATCGCTCGCGCGACCGAACGGCTGGCGGGATCGGCGGCACCGGTGGCGGCCTGAACCGGCGCCACACCCCCACACCCGGGCCGGAGGCACCCGGCCCCCCGCGCCGCGCATGTCGGGACGGCGATCGGAAGCGGGCCCCGGGGCGGCGTAACCTGCGGCCGTCGGCCACCGCAAAGCCGCGCCGGCCTCCACCCCCGCCACCCCCGCGCCCCCGAGCCGAAGGCACCCGGCCCCACCCGCGCCGCGCATCGCGCGAGTCGGGGCGGCGATCGGAAACGGGCCCCGGGGCGCCGCGTGGGTGGTGGCGTGGGGTCGCGCTCAAGGGCCGGCGGGTGGCTCGGGGCCGGGTCCGCCGGCCGGGAAGTCGGGGAGCGGTCGTCGGGTCAGACCCGACTCGGTACGCGGGAGCGGTCGACCTGGCGGATCGCGTCGTCGACGGTCGACTGCGCGGTGTCCAGCCACTCGTGGGTGATGTCGAAGCTCTCCCCCGCCTCGACCGGCCACCGATGCAGGCGCGGTTCCTCGCCGGCCTCGGCGGGGCGCGCGTGCAGCAGCGCTTGGCTCAGCCGGGCCACCGCCGCGAGTTCCTCGCCCGCCACCCGCAACCACTCGCGCACGGCGGGTTCGGTGACGTGGCCGATGTTGCCCGGATCCTGGAGCGCCTTGCCGATCGCCCCGGCCGAACGCCCGGCCAACTTGCGCGCCCGCAAGCCGGGCGGCAGGCCGGTCAGGCGGGAAAGTTCGGACAGCACAAGCCCCTCGACGAGCGTCACGGAATAGGTCAGTCGGCCGATCTTCAACAGGTAATCGTCATCTGGAAGCACCCCGACATTCTCCGTTACCCGCCCCGCTCCGACTCACCTTTCCCACCCCGCGTGTCTCGGCCCGAAGCGGCCGTGCATTCGGCGACCGGTGCGGTGGGGATCGGGAGACGAGCTGTATGGTTTCTACATCGTTGTAGAAGTTGTGGTGACGGAAGGGGGCTCGGGCGCGATGGGTAGGGCTCAGCGGGGCGCCATGTGGCGGCAGATCGTTCGCGTCGCGGTCGAGCGGGAGTTTTGCGGCCCGCGGCTGCTCGACGAATTGCGGCGGCAGGGGTTCGAGGTCACCGCCGAGCGGTTGTACGCGATGTTGCGCCGCATGGAGGGCGACGGCACGCTCGTGTCCGAGCACCGGACGGTCGACGGGCAGCGGCGCCGGATGTACCGCGCCTCCGCGGCCACCCGCGAGCGCGTGGCCCACGAGTAGCGCGCGGTTGCGGACCTACAGCGGCGTCGCGGCGATCAGCAGCAGGACCAGTGCGACCGCGGCGTTGAGCGAGGCCAGTACGGACACCGTGGTGCCCGTCGCGGCGACCAGGGCCGCGACGCCCGCCCGGGAGCGGGGAGTGGGCCACGCGGTCGGCAGCGGTGGACCGAGCAGGGCGGCGACCCGACGCGGTACCGGCCCCGGCGCGGCGAACGCGGGTGCGCCGAACGGCGGGCGGCCCTTCGCGGCCAGCGCCGCCTTGCCCACCGCGCGGGCTATCGTGCGCCGGTCGCCGAGGGCTTCGGCGGCGTCCTCGTCGGCCCAGCGTTCGACCGTGTAGGCGACGGTGGTGTGGATCGGGCGCAGCAACGGATGGGCGCAGGCCGCGAGTCGGGTGGCGGCGAGCGCGAGGTGGTGGCGGCCTTTCAGGTGGGCCCGTTCGTGGGCGATCAGCGCGCGGCGTTCCTCGTCGTCGAGCGGGAGCAGCATGCCGGTGGAGACCACGATGCGGTCGGGCGGCCCGCGCAGGGCGTAGGCGTAGGGCGTCGGGTCGGGCAGCACCGTCAGTTCGCCGCCGGCGGGCGCTCCCGCGACGGCGTCCAGCGCGAGACGATGCTCGACCCGGTCGCGTCGGTGGGTGACGGCGACGGCGATCACGATGGCCAGGAAGGTGGGAATGGCCAGGATCCCGAACAGGCTGACGTGCGGGATCGCGTCGCGTACCTCCGCGTCCGACCAGCCGTCGGGCAGCGGATTGCCGGGCAGTTGGGCGGTGCCGACCACGACCAGCAGCGCCAGGCACAGGGTGCTGCACACGGACAGGACCACCGACACGACGGTGAGCAGGCGGGTGGCGGTGCGCGGGTGCAGGTGGTCGCCGGCCAGTCGGGCCACCGGAAACGCGGTGAGCGGCAGCAGCAGCGGCAGGTAGAGCGCGAGCGGCATGCTCAACCCCGGCTCTCGGCCGGTCCGGCGGCACCGAGCAGCGCGCGCAGGATCGACTCGTCGGCGGCCGAGAGCTCGGAGACGAAGCTGGCCAGCACCGCCTGGCGGTCGGCCTCGTGGTCGAGGAGCGCGCGCATGCGGCGGGCCACGATGCCGGCCTCGTCGGTGACGGGGGTGTAGGCGTACGCCCGTCCGGCGCGGGCCCGGGCGAGCAGTCCCTTGTCGTGCAGGCGGGACAGGATGGTCACCACCGTGGTGTAGGCGAGGTCACCGGCCAGTTCGGTCTGGACCCAGGCCGCGGTCCGCGGTCCGCGCGCGACCCACAGCAGCGCCAGCACCTCCGACTCCAGCTCCCCCGGCCCGCGCCGCACCCCACGCGCCGACGGTTTGCCGGGATTTGGACGGACCGTCATATCGCCTCCGGAAGTCGTGCCGCGGGTCGTGCCGAACCGGTGCCGAGGCGGCGGCGAAGTGGTGGCGAAATGGTGCCGCGCCACCGTTCCACATCCGAGCCTCGAGCCTTCTGCATCCATGTGCTTTCTACACCTATGTAGAGTATCGCCGCCGCCACCGCCGTCCGGCGGCACCCACCGGCCCCACCCACTGCGGCCCCCGCGCCCATCGACGCTACGGGACGGCGCCGGGAGTCAGGATGCGGCCCAGAGGCGCCCGACGTCCGGGTCCCGGATCCGCGCGGTGTGGTCGCCGGCGCCGGGTGCCGCGACGGATCGGCCGCCGATCGTGGCGCACGCGACGGCGCGCACGCCCCGAACGCCGGCGGCGTGACGCGGCCCAGTGGACGACTTCGCGGATCCGCGTCGGGGCGAAGGAGAGTCGGTACATCCGCCCGAACGAAGCGGCCGCACACGATCCGTACGAGAACCTGTTTTCGCAATATCCTTGACGTCGTCAAAAACCCTTGCCTATCGTTCCCGTGCCGACGCGGATCGCGCGGACGACGAGCACGAGGGGATTCCCATGGCGGGCGGCACGATCGACGGATTCCAGGTGCACGGACAGGACATCCCCTGGCTGCTCCGGCACTGGGCCGAGCACCGCCCCGAACATCCGGCCCTGGTCTGGGAACCGGCCGAGGGCACCGGACGCACCTGGACCTACGCCGAACTGCTGCGCGACACCGAACGATTGGCCGCCGGCCTGACCGGGCGCGGCATCGGTCGCGGCGCCAAGGTCCTGGTCCACAGCGAGAACTGCCCCGAAATGGTGCTGGCCTGGCTGGCCTGCGCAACCGTCGGCGCGGTGGCGGTGACCACGAACACCCGGGCCACCCCCGCCGAGATCGCCTACTTCGTCGAGCGCGCCGACTGCGTCGCCGCCGTCACCCAACCCCACCTGGCCGCCCCGCTGGCACAGTCCGGCGCCGCGTTGGAATGGGTAGCGGTCATCGACGGCACCGCCCCGGACCCGCTCCCCTTCGCCGACCTGTACGACGACGCCGCGACCTGGACCGGACGGCCGATCGAACCGCTGCTCCCGTTCGGGATCATGTTCACCTCCGGCACCACCAGCCGCCCCAAGGCCGTCGTACACACGCACGCCAACGCGATCTGGGCGAGCCGCTCGGGTCCGCGCAGCATCGACCTGGGCCCCGACGACCGCTACCTGATCCACCTGCCCTTCTTCCATGTCAACGCGCAGAGCTGGTCGTTCTTCTCGGTGCTCGGCGCGGGCGCGACCGCCGTCCTGACGCCCAAGTGGTCCACCAGCCGGTTCTGGGACGTGGTCACCCGACACGGGATCACCCACATGTCGCTGATGCCGTTCTGCTTCGGCGTACTCGCCGCCCCGAACCGCCCGGAAACCGCCCTGCGAGTGGGCGTGTTCGGCCAGGTCGCCCCGGCCCTGGACACGATGCTCGGACTGCGCGTGTACGCCGCGTTCGGGATGACCGAGACGGTCACCCACGCGATCACCGGCAAACCCACCGAGCACCTGCCCGCCCGCTCGATGGGCCGCCCCGCACCCGGGTACTCCTGCGCCGTGGTCGACCCCGAGACCGGCCGGGAGTGCGCCGAGGGCGAGGTGGGCGAGCTGTGGCTGCGCGGACAACGCGGCGTACAGCTGTTCCTGGAGTACCACGGCGATCCGCAGGCCACCGAGGCCGCGTTCGTCGGCGACTGGTTCCGCACCGGCGACATGGTCCTGCTGGGCGCCGGCGGCAACGTGTTCTACCGCGAGCGGGACAAGGACCTGCTCAAGGTCGGCGGCGAAAACGTCTCGGCCCGCGAGGTCGAGGACGTGATCGGCGCGATCCCCGGCGTCGGATCGGTCGCCGTGGTCGGCAAACACCACGACTTCCTCAGCGAGGTCGTGGTGGCCTTCGTGATCCGCAAGCCGGACGCCCCGGAGGAGGGCACCCTGGAAAAGCGGATCCTGGCCGCCTGCCGCGAGCGCTTGTCCGACTACAAGGTGCCTCGCGCGGTGTACTTCGTCGACGCCTTCCCCCTGGGCACCCTCGACAAGGTCCTGAAGAAGTCCCTTCGCGAGCTCGCCGACGCCCGCCCCGCGCTCTGACGCACCACCGGCCTTGCCCCCACCCTCCAAGAGACGGGGGTGGGGCTTGACGGTGTGGTTATTGAGTAATAACTTACTTTGCATGGCAGCCCCTACCAGCCGCACGGCCGGCACCGTTCGGATGAGCGCCGACGAGCGTCGTGCCGCGGTGATCCGTGCCGCCGTCACCGAGTTCGCCAAGGGCGGCCTGAACGGCACCTCCACCGCGGCGATCGCGAGGCGCGTCGGCGTCTCGCAGCCGTACCTGTTCCGCCTGTTCGACGACAAGAAGGCGCTCTTCCTCGCCACCGTGGAGTACGCCTTCGACCGGGTCGAGGAGCGCTTCCGCCGCGCCACCGAAGGCCTCACCGGCTACCCGGCGATGCATGCGATGGCGCACGCCTACCACGACTTCCTCGACACCGACACCGATCTGCTGCGCATCCAGTTGCAGGCCTACGCCGCGGCCGAGGACGCCGAACTGCGGTCCGACATCCGCGGGTTCTGGATCCGGCTGGACACGTTCGCGCGCGAGGTCACCGGGATCGGCGGCGAAGAACTCACCAACTTCTTCGCGCGCGGCATGCTCTGCAACGTCATCGCCTCGCTCGACCTGCCCCGCGGACGGTACTTCGACGACATCCTCTCCGCGGAGGGCAAGCAGCTCCGCTGCGACCCGTGCGAGGACTCCGAGCGGCTCGGCGAGTCGCCCGCGCCCACTCCCTCCGACTGAATTCGGCCCGCGTCACTCGCGGGCCCTTCCCCGCCCACCCGGCCGCCGGAGGGCAGAGCCCTGCCCGCAATAGTTAGTCATCAATAACTAATCCGGCGCGTCAAAGTTAGTCATCGATCACTACATCCGGACCTCGACCCAAGGGATCCCATGAGCCAGCAGCAGGCGCGACCCGCGAACGGATCGCGCACCGTCCTGTGGACCTTCCTCGCCTCGAGCTTCGCCCTCTTCATGGCCTCGCTCGACAACCTCGTCGTCACCACCGCGCTGCCGTCCATCCGCGAGGACCTCGACGCCGGGATATCCGAGCTCGAATGGACCGTGAACGCCTACACCCTCAGCTTCGCGGTGCTGCTCATGCTGGGCGCCGCGCTGGGCGACCGGTTCGGCCGCCGCCGGATCTTCGCGACCGGCATCGGGATCTTCACCGTCGCCTCCGCGATCGCCGCGATCGCCCCGAACTCCGAGACGCTGATCGTCGCCCGCGCCCTCCAGGGCGCCGGGGCCGCCGCGATCCTCCCACTCAGCCTGACCATCCTGACCCGCGCGGTCGCCCCCGAGAAGCGCCCGATGGCCCTGGGCCTGTGGGGCGGCATCAACGGGCTCGCGGTGGCCCTGGGCCCGCTGGTCGGCGGCGCCGTCGTCGAACACGGCTCCTGGCAGTGGATCTTCTGGCTGAACGTCCCGCTCGGCCTGATCCTGGTCCCGCTCACGCTGCGCAAGGTGGACGAGAGCCACGGCCCCAACAGCCGCCTCGACCTCGTCGGCACCGTCCTCGTCAGCCTCGGCCTGCTCGGCCTCGTCTTCGGACTGGTCCGCGGTGAGGGCCACGGCTGGTCCAGTGTCGGCGTCATCGCCCCGATCGCCGTCGGCGCCGCCCTGATCGCCGCCTTCGTCGGCTACGAGCGCCGCGCCGCGCAGCCCATGCTGCCCATGGCGATGTTCCGCAACCGCGCCTTCACCGCTCTGACCTTCTCCGGGCTGCTCATGTTCGCCGGCGTCTTCGGCTCGATCTTCCTGCTCACCCAGTACCTCCAGGGCGTCCAGGGCTACTCGCCGCTCGACGCGGGTCTGCGAATCCTGCCGTGGACGATGATGCCCGTGGTCATCGCCCCGCTCGCCGGCCCGCTGTCCGCCCGGATCGGCGGCCGGCCGCTGGTCGTCGCGGGCCTCGCCCTGAGCGCGGCGGGTCTGGCCTGGTTCGCGCTCACCGCGTCGACCGACGTCACCTACGCGGAGCAGATTCCGGCCCTGATCCTGAGCGGGCTGGGGATGTCGCTGTACTTCATCCCCACCGCGGGCCTGCTGATGTCCGTGGTCCGTACGGATCAGCAGGGTGTCGCCTCCGGCGCCAACAACGCGCTGCGCGAACTCGGCGGCGTCCTCGGCGTGGCGGTGCTCGCCTCGGTCTTCAGCTCCAACGGCGGCTTCGCCTCGCCCCGGAGCTTCGTCGACGGCCTCGTCCCGGCGCTGTGGGTCGGCGTCGCCCTCGCCGGCGTCGGCTCGGTCACCGCCGCGCTGATCCCGCGTGCCCGCGCGGAGACGGCGACGGAGGCCCCGGCCCCGAAGGTCCCGATCGGCGTCTGACCTCCCGCACCACCGAAACCTCGTGGGCGCGCCCTCTACGGAGGCCGCGCCCACGAGGGCCGGTCGAAGGCCGGGCGCGGTCAGTGCAGTTGGGCCAGGAACACCTTCGGACGCAGTGCCTTGCCCGAGGCGTCCAGGACGGTCAGCGGGGTGCCGTCGCGCAGCACGGTCGGGGTACCGGTCACCCCGGAATCGGCGAAGTCCGCCTGTACCCGGTCCACCCAGGCCCGATGGGTGAACCCGCGCACGACGTGGTCGAAGTCGGCGCCGCGCAGCGCCGGCACCTCGCCGGCGGCGTCCAGCAGGAAGTCCGGGTCGGCGAAGGTGTCCGTCGACTCGTCCGGCTGCCGTGTGTACAGCACGTGCAGGTAGTCCAGGAACGCTCCCTGGCCGACGTCCGCCGCGCCGCGCAGGGCGTTCACCGCCCGATGCGAACCCTCGCCGCCGAGCCGCCCGTCGAGAAAGGTGGCGAAGTGGTACCGCAGTACGAACCGGCCCTCGTCCGCCAGTCGCCGAAACACCGGCCCGAGCCCCACCTCCATGCGTCGGCAGAACGGGCAGCGCGGGTCGGCGTAGAGGTCCAGACAGCGGGCGAGGTCCCCGGGCCCGTACACGAGGGCCGTGCCGTGCGCGCCGGGAGCGGTGCGGAAGCTCATTGTTCGCCTCTGTCCGGCCGGCCGCGCCCCGACTCCTCCGACCGCCCGTTCGGGGTAACCGGCCGGTCACGTGCGGTGGCGCCCGGCTGCGCGGTCGCCCGGGGGGGCTTCGGCGCATTTGCGGTCATCGGGTAGGTTCACTGGAACCGGCCGGTCGGGAACGACTCCCCGCCCGGCGGTGGAGAAGGTGACGACCGAATGGACGCGGCCCCGAGGTTTCGCCACGAGGCGCTGCTGTACGCGGGATTGGACGACTTCGTCGAGCGCACGGCGGCCTTCGTGCGTGCGGGGTTGCGCGCGGACGAGGCGGTCGCCGTCGCGGTGATCGAACCGCGCGCCGACGCGCTGCGCAAGGAACTGGGCGCCGACGCCGACCCGGTGACCTGGATCGACATGGAGCGGGTCGGCCGCAATCCGGCGCGGATCATCCCGATCTGGCGGGAGTGGACCGCGGAGCAGGGCCCGCGGGGTCGGCGCGGCATCGGCGAGCCGATCTGGGTCGGCCGCGACGCCGCCGAACTGGTCGAGTGCGGTCACAACGAGGTGTTGCTCGACCTGGCCTTCGCCGACGAACCATGGCGGCTGCTGTGTCCGTACGACGTCTCCGGCCTGCACCCCGAGGTGATCGCCGAGGCGCATCGCACCCACCCCCTGTCGCCGGCCGGCGCCACCGATGGGCGGCACTCGCCCCCGGACGCCGACGCGTACGCGGCGACTCTGCGCGGCCCGCCGCTGCCGGCCGCTCCGAGGCACGCCGAACGCCTGGCCTTCCGGGCGGGCGAACTGGCGGGTGTACGGACGCTGGTCCGCCGGATGTTGCCCGACGCGACCCGGACCCGGGTCGACCACGCGCTGCTCGCGATCGGTGAGATCACCGGCAACAGCGTCGTGCACGGCGGTGCGGCCGGCACGATCGTGCTGTGGACCGAGGGGGCCCACCTGCTCTGCGACGTCCACGACGCCGGCCGGATCACCGACCCGCTCGCCGGCCGACACCGGCCCACCGCCGATCAGGACGGCGGCCGCGGGCTGTGGATAGCCAACCAGATCTGCGACCTGGTCCAGATTCGCTCGGCCGAAACCGGCACCACCGTGCGGCTGCGCCTGCGGGTGTGGGACTGATCGCACGACGCGCGACGGCCCCGACCTCGTTCGCCCGAAGGAGCGGGCGGGTGAGGTCGGGGCCGCGGGGTGGGAAAGACCGAGACCGGTGGGACGGACCGGTAAGGGGTTCAGTGTCGGGAGGTCGGTGTCGCGCCCGGCGCCGCGATCTGTTCGATCTCGATCATGCACGCCACACAGAACGTCTCCCGCCGGCGACTGCCGTGCACTTCACGAAAGTTCGGAAGGGTCTCGCCGCACAGCGCGGTGTCCTCGCCCTCCATCGCGTGCCACACGACGTTGTCCGGACCTTCGACCGCTCGCATCACATGCATTTCCGCTCCCGTGTGCTGGGATTCATCGGCTTCACCATGCAATCCGGGGGCGGTCGCGCGCGCATCCGGGCCGGGCCCGCCGCGAGCCGGGTCGGGCGGTCCCGATCCGCGTGTGGGGACACGGAGTGCGAGGTCATCGGCGCGCGGTCGGCCGTCGAGACGGGCGGGGCGGGGTTGGCCCGTCCGGGTGATCGACCGGGACGGCGGGCGGGCCGTGGCGGGCGGGTGGACGTAGCGGTTCGGGTCTACTCGGCCGGGAGCAGGCCGCTGCGGAGGAGGTCGGCGAGTTGGGTCGTGGCGAAGAGTCGGGGTTGGCCCCCGGTACGGATGACCAGGGTCGGGTGGTCGGGCAGGAGTGGGGAGGCCAGGAAGACGACGGCCGTCGGTCCGCCGCCCGTGCCGGCGAACATCACGGCTCGGCCGAGCGGCGTGGTCACGGTTTCGACCGGGCGGTCCGTCGGGATGTCGGACTCGGTGCGGTAGAGGTCCCTCGGGCTCAGACCCTCCCACCCCGGCATGGTGCGCGGGTCGCAGGTCGTGCCGAAGGACTGGATCACCAGGTCCGGGCCGGCCGTGCCCCGATTGACCACGACCCGCGCACCCGGGCAGAACGAGCCGGACACCGCCGCCGAATCGCCCTGCACCCAGCGATCGGTCGGCACCCGCAGCCGGAACACCGCGACCCGGGTGCGTACCGTCGCCAGGGTCAGCCGAGCCCCCTCCCCGGTCCACGGCAGCGCGGAGGGCGCCCGGTCCGGAGCGGGCCGCCGATACCCGCGCCCACCCGAATCGCTGCACGCCGTCGCCGTCACCGTCGCCGCGACGGCCGCCACCACCGCTACCACCGCCCTGCGCATCCACGCCGTCCCCACGGCGCCCCGCCGTCCACCCATCGCCCGGACTCCCCTTCCGTCGGCACATCCGGCGAATGGACGCGGCCCGCTCGGAGCGGGTTCCCCCTGCCCCCTCATCGGCACATACCCGCCGCCCGGTGGTTGCGGCAGGCCGCCGGGTCGTGACCGACATCGACGGCGACGTGCAGGTGGCCGGCGCGCTGGTGTCGGTGCACTGCGGCAGCGCGAACGAACACGCGGTGTACGTCGAGCCGAACATCCGGGTCCGGCACCCGGTGCCCGACCCGCGCGGGTAGGCACGATCGACCGGGGCGGGGTCAGGCGTCGGAGCCCAGGGTGTTCAGGAAGGCCTTGGCCACGTCGATCGGGATCGCGAAGGTGATGCCGACGCTGCCGGCGTCGGCCTCGGCGCTCCCGCTTCCGCCGCCGCTCCCGCCCCAGGGCAGGTCGTTGCCGTCCTGGGAAGTGGTGTCGTAGATGGCCGAGTCGATGCCCACGACGCGGCCGGACAGGTCGACGAGCGGGCCGCCCGAACTACCCGAGCCGAACGCGACGTCGGTCTGGATCGCCGGGTAGGTCACCGTGTTCGCGTCGGTCGCCGCGATGGGCGAGGTACGCGCGCCGCTCGCGTCGTCGGGCACGACCGCACTCTCCCCGGATGTCGTGATGGGCCGGTTCAGCGCGCCGACCACACCGGAGGTGACCGTGCCGCCCAGGCCGAGGGGCGACCCGAACGCGACCACCTCGTCCCCCACTTGCAGCGACGCCGAATCGCCGAGCACGGCCGGGGTGAGCCCGCCGACGCCGCTCACCCGGACCACCGCGAGATCGTGGGCGGCGTCGCTCGCCGACACGCTGCCGGCGGCGGTGCGACCGTCGGCGAAGACCACGGTCAGGCCGCCGGAACCCACCCCGGCCACCACGTGATCGTTGGTCAGGATCCGGCCGGCGGTGTCCAGGACCAGCCCCGAACCCGTCACCGAGCCGCGCCGCGAGGTCACCCGCAACTCGACCACGCTCGACCGGACGGCCGCCGCCACCGCCGACACCGAACCCGCGCCTCCGCCGGCCGACGCGTTCCGTACCGGCGCCCCGCCGACCGCCGCCGGCGGCGAGTGGTCGGAGTTTTCGAAGTGGCGCACCACGACCACCCCGGACAACCCGCCGATCAGGCCGGCAACCACGGCCGCCACCACCGGCACCGACAAGGTCCGCCGCACCCGCCGCCGGCCCGGCGCCCGCGTCTCGATCCCGGTGGACTCCGCACTCCCCGCATTGTCTTCCGTCATACCCGAGACTCTCGATCCCGCGGATGAAGACAACCTGAGAACACCCCCAAGTCCGCCTCAAAACCCGACACCTCGGCCGGAGCGGCCCGCGTCCGCGCGCCCGCGATGAGTTTTGCCGGCCCGGGCGGTCCAATGAGTGTGACGTCGCGTATTCACTCGGACGAGGGCCAGGAGAGCAGTGGGATGACGATCAGTGCACGTACCGCCGGCTATGCGCCGGTCAACGGGATCGACATGTACTACGAGGAGCACGGCGTCGAGGGAGCCGTACCCCCGTTGGTTCTGCTCCACGGTGGGGCGCAGACCATCGACCTGTCCTTCGGCGCGCTGTTGCCCGCGCTCGCCGCGAACCGTCGGGTGATCGGCGTCGAGTTGCAGGGGCACGGGCACACCGCCGACAGCGACCGCGAGATGTCGCTGGAGGTGTTCGCCGACGACGTGATCGCGCTGCTCGACCATCTCGGCGTCGATCGGGCCGACCTGCTCGGCTACAGCCTCGGCGGCCTGACGGCGCTGCGTGCCGCGGTGCGCGCGCCGGAACGGGTGAACCGGCTGGCCCTGTTGGCCACGCACTGCCGGCACGACGGCTACTTCCCGGAGATCTCCGCCCCCGAGCAGACCTCGCCGCGCCTGCCGACCGAGGCCGACTTCAAGGCGATGGTCGAGGCGTACGCCCGGGTCGCCCCCGACCCGACCGCCTTCGAGGCCACCCTGGCCAAGCTCCAGCCCGTCGCGCACGGCTTCACCGAGTGGACCGACGACGAGTTGCGCGCGATCGCCGCGCCCACCCTGCTGGTGATCGGTGACACCGACTTCATCCGGGTGGAACACGCCGCGTTCATGCACGAGTTGATTCCCTCGTCGCGGCTCGCGGTCCTGCCGGACACCACGCACATGGGCGTGCCCGGGCGCACCGGGTTGCTGCTCCCGATCCTCGACGCGTTCCTGCCCGTCCGCTCCTGAACCCCGCGCGCCCCGGGCACCGCATGTCCCGGGCACCGCATGTCCCGGGCCACCCGCCGAAGATGCGACCGCCGAAGGTGTGTCCACCGCACGCCTTCGGCCCCCGTTCGGCCGACACCACGCACGCCCTCCGCGCGTGGTGTCGGTCCCGGGACCGTCGCGGGATCCCGGGTACCGCCCCGCGCGGCGGCTCAGCCCCAGGAGGCGCCGGCCGGCTCCTCGATCGTGGTGTTGATCCGGTTGAAGAAGTTGGTGATCGAGATCATCAGGATGATCGCGGACAGCTGCCGCTCGTCGAAGTGGTCGGCGACCTCGTCCCACAACGCGTCCGGTATGGCCTGGCCGCTGTGGTCGGCGAGCCGGGTGGAGGCCTCGGTCAGGGCCAGTGCGGCGCGCTCGGCGTCGGAGAAGAACGGGGCCTCGCGCCAGGCCGCGACGGCGTGCAGCCGCTCGTCGGTGGCGCCCGCCTTCTTGGCGCTGGTGACGCCGGCGAACACACAGGCGCTGCACCCGTTGATCTGGCTGGCGCGCAGGTGGACCAGTTCCAGGATCTCCTGCGACACGCCGCCGGAGTACATCGCCTTGTAGATGGCCTGGATGCCCTTCATCGCGTCGGGCAGGACCATGGCGGGGTTCTTCATCCGAGCGCTCATGATGTCTTCTTCTCTCTCGATCGTGGGCGGTCGGTTCGTTGGTGTACCGGCCGGTTATCGTCCTTCACTGCACTGACGAAACGGGCGATGGAGATGTGACAGGTGAGCGAAGAAGATTTCCTGGCGCTGCGGTTCGAGGAGAGCCGGCCGCATCTGCGCGCGGTGGCCTACCGGATGCTGGGCTCGCTCGGCGAGGCCGACGACGCGGTGCAGGACGCCTGGTTGCGGTTGAGTCGGTCCGACATCTCCGAGGTGCGGAACCTGGGCGGCTGGCTGACCACGGTGGTCGGCCGGGTGTGCCTGGACATGTTGCGGTCGCGGACGGCGCGCCGGGAGGATCCGCTGCAGGACGACGACGGGTTCGTGCGGCTGCCCGATCCGATCGTCAGCGGTCCCGACGGCCTGGATCCCGAGCAGGAGATCCTGCTGGCCGACTCGGTCGGCATCGCGCTTCTCGTGGTGCTGGACACGTTGGCCCCCGACGAGCGGCTGGCCTTCGTCCTGCACGACATGTTCGGCGTGCCCTTCGACGAGATCGCCCCGGTCCTGGACCGTACGCTCGCCTCCACCCGGCAGCTCGCCAGTCGGGCCCGGCGCCGGGTCCAGGGCGTCTCGCCCGCGCCGGAGCCCGACCCGGGTCGGCGGCGCGCGGTGGTCGACGCGTTCCTCGCCGCCTCGCGCGGCGGCGACTTCGAGGCCCTGGTCGCCGTGCTCCACCCCGAGGTGGTGGCCCGCTCCGACGGCGGCACGCTGCGGCCGAGCCTGGTCCGGCGCGGTGCGGCCGAGGTCGCGTCGCAGGCGATCACCTTCGCCCGCTTCGCCGAGATCGCGCTTCCGGCGCTGATCAACGGCACACCGGGCGTGGTCTCGCTGGCCTCCGACGGCACGCCGCTGTCGGTGATGGCGTTCACGATCGAGGACGGGCGGATCACCTCGCTGGACATCCTCACCGACCCGGAGCGGCTGGCCGGGATCGACCCGAGCGTGCTCACGGGCTGACCGGATCGCCCCACGGCGGTCGGTGCGGCGGGCATCCCGGCCCTCGGCACCGACCGCCGACGCACGGCGCGATCACCGCGACGCGGATCCGCGCTACGGGCGCACGGCGCGCTCACCGCGACACCGATCCGCGCTACAGGCGCGGGATGCGGCTGTAGTCCTGGCCCGGGATCTCGATCAGCGCATGCGTCGGCGCGATCTGCAGGTGGTGCGACCCGTCGACCTCGTACCCGCCCGGGACCCGGAATCCGGCCCAGATCGGCAGGTCGACGCGCAGCGCCCAGGCGCCGGACGCCGTGCGCTCCCAGCGCACCACACGACACAGCAGTACGCCGCGGTCCTCCGGCTGCCGGACCCACACCCACGTGCCCTCCGCCGGTGGCGGCGGTCCGGGTTGAGCGCGGCGCGGCGGCTCGGCGGTGCGGGCCACCTGTGCGCGGGTGGCGTCGACGCGTTGCCCCAGGGTCGCTCGGCCACCGGAGAACGACGCCTCCAGCGCGTCGACGTCCGGTGGCTCGGTCATGCCGATCATGGTAGCCCCGATCGAACCCGAATTCGAACGTGTGTTCCCATCATGTGTTCCCATCCGGCGTCGGGACGACCCCTCGGGCGTACCACCCGCCTCGGGTACCCCCACAGCGCACCCGGATGGGGAACCCCGGCCCGTACCACGGGGGTCGTCGGGTCTCGTTCAGGACGTGTGCGCCCGCTCGGTCGGTACCGCCCCGGCCCCGCCGCCGGGGCCGTCGAGTCGGCGCGCCAGTCCGGCGCCTTCCAGGTCCACGTCCGGCAGGAAACGGCCGAGGGCCCGGGGCAACCACCAGGCCCGAGCGCCGAGCACCGCCAGTACGGCCGGCACCAGCGTCATCCGGACCACGAACGCGTCGAACGACACGCCGGCGGCCAGCGCGAACCCCATCCCCTTGACCACCACGTTGGCGGACAACACGAACGACCCGAACACCGACACCATGATCAACGCGGCGGCGGCGACCACCTTGGCGCTGTGCCCGTAGCCCACGCGCAGCGCGTCGAGCGCGGGCCGGCCGCGGGTGTACTCCTCGCGCATCCGCGAGACCAGGAACACCTCGTAGTCCATGGCCAGGCCGAACAGGATGCCGATCAGCAGGATCGGCAGGAAGCTCACGATCGGCCCGGTGCCGGCCAAGCCCACGAGCGCGGACGCCCAGCCCCACTGGAAGACCGCGACCACCGCGCCGAGCGCGCCGAGCACCGACAGCAGGAAGCCCAGCGCCGCCTTCACCGGTACCACCACCGACCGGAACACCACCGTGAGCAGCAGCACGGCCAGGCCCATCACCACCAGGCAGTACACGGGCAGTGCGGCGGCGAGCCTGCCCGCCACGTCCAGATCCACCGCCGTATTGCCGGTCACGTCGATCCGGGTCCGGGTGCCGCCGGCGATCGGGTCGCGCGCGTGTCGGATGTCGTCGAGCAGGTCCCGGGTGCGGGTCGAGTCGGGCCCCGCGGCCGGCACCACGCCGACCATCACCGTCCCGCCGCTCGCGTCCGGTACCGGCTTCGCCACCGAGGCGACGTCGGCGAGCGTGGCCACCTTCGCGGCGAGCATCTCGGCCGCCGGCATCGCGCTCGCCGGCGAACCCTGGACGACCACCACCAGCGCGGCCGTGTACCCGGGTCCGAAGCCCGCGTCGATCAGCCGCTGCGCCCGCACGGCGGTGGTGTCGCTGCGGTCCTTCGGCAGTCCCAGTCGCAGGTCGAGGGCGGGCAGCGCGCACAGCGCCAGGCCGGCCACGCCCAGCGGCAGCACCACCCACCGCGAGCGGGTCACCACGCCCACCCATCGCGCGCCCGGCGCCGCCCGCCTCCCGGCCCGGCCGGCCCCGTCGGCCCGATCCGCCGCCCGCCGCAGCGCCGGGATCGCACTGGACGCCACCCGCGCGCCCAGCACCCCGAGCAGCGCCGGCAGCAGGGTCAGCGCGACCAGTACCGACACCACGACGGTGACCGCCGCCGCCACCCCCATCACGGTCAGGAACGGGATGCGCACCACGGCGAGCGCGGCCAGCGCGATCACCACGGTGGCACCGGCGAAGACCACCGCCGTCCCGGCCGTACCCACCGCGCGCCCCACCGACTCCGCCGGCTCCATCCCCGCCCGGACCTGATCACGGTGCCGGGAGACGATGAACAGCGCGTAGTCGACCCCCACCGCCAGTCCCAGCATCAACGCCAGGGTCAGCGAACTGGTGTCCATGGTCGCGAAATGCCCGCCCGCGAGCACCAACAGCACCCCCACCGCGACCCCGACGAGCGCGGTCACCAGCGGCACCACGGCGGCGCGCAACGAGCGGAAGACGAACACCAACACGCCCAGCGTGACGAACAGCCCGGCCAACTCGGCGACACCGAACGGCGCGGTCTCCTCGACGAACGCCTCGCCGCCCAGTTCCACCGTCAACCCCGCGCCCCGCGCCCGCTCGGCGACCTCCGCCACCGCGTCGCGCACCGACGCCGGCACGTCCTCCGGCCGCTTCGCCGCGAAGGTCAGCGCGGTGACCGCGGTGCCGTGGTCGGCGGAGACCGCACCGGCCGCGTAGGGGGCCTCGGCGGCGGCCACCCCGCGTACGGCCGCGGCCTGTTCGGTCGCCGCCAGGACCGCGGCGCGGGCCGGGCCGGCGTCGATGCGGTCGCCGTTCGGCGTGCGGAAGACGATCCGGCCCTCGGCGCCGTCGGCGCTCGGGAAGCGGTCCCGCAATACGTCGAGGGAGCGCTGCGACTCCGTGCCCGGGATGTCGTTGCGCGACGCGAAGGGTTTCATCAGGGTGAGCGCGGCCACCGCCGAGGCCGCCAGGATCAGTACCCAGGCGGCGATGACGAGCCGGCGGCGGCGATAGGCGAAGCGGCCGAGGCGATACAACAGCGAGGACATCACGAACTCCCGGACGGATACGGCACGGGGATGGGGGTCGGGTCGGCCCGACCCGGTCCACGCTAGGAGCCGACCGCCTCGCGACCCCCGCGTACCGGGCCGCGAATGGCCCCATTCACACACGACTCCCATGGAATGCACGCCGGTTCGTGGGCCACGCTGATAGCGGACCGGGGCCCGCCCGCGTCCCCGGCCGGCCGCCGTAATGTCGGGACGGCATCCGCCCCGTCGGCCCGCTCGCCGACCCCGCCCACCCGTCCGCCCATCCGGCGAAACGCGCATCGAGAAGGAACCAGATGAACGCTGCGGAGCCATCGGCCGGTTCGTCCGCGCCGTCGACCGAACGCGGTCGCCTCCTGGTCGTCGACGACGAGCCCGCGATCGTGGACACCGTCACCCGGTTCCTGCGCTTCGTCGGCTACGACGTGCGCACCGCCGGCACCGGACGGCAAGCGCTCACCGTGGCCCGGGACTTCCTGCCGGAACTGGTCCTGCTCGACATCATGCTGCCCGACGGCGACGGCTTCGAGGTGTTGCGCCGCCTGCGTGCCGACGGCCTGCCCGTGGCCGTGGTCTTCCTCACCGCACGTGACACCCGCAAGGACGTGGTGCGTGGGCTGACCGCCGGCGGTGACGACTACATCACCAAACCCTTCGGACTGGACGAGGTCACCGCGCGCATCGAGGCGGTCCTGCGCCGCACCCGCCGGGCCGAACCCGGCGGCGACGTGCTGCGCGTGGCCGACCTCGAACTCGACTCCGCCGCCCACCAGGTGCGCCGCGCCGGCCGGCACATCGACCTGTCCCCCACCGAATTCCGCCTGTTGCGCTACCTGATGCTGCACCCCGACCGGGTGCTGACCCGGGCCCGGCTCCTGGAACACGTCTGGTCCTACGACTTCAACGGCGACGACACCGTGGTGGCCACCTACATCAGCTACCTGCGCCGCAAGATCGACGACGGGCAGAGTCCACCGCTGATCCACACCCGGCGCGGCGTCGGCTACTGCCTGCGCACGCCGCCGTGCTGAGGCTGCGCGCCGGGATCCGCACCCAACCGCTGCACCGCCGCCTGGTGGTGGTGATCATCGTGGTGTGCACGGTCGTGCTGAACACCTGCGCCGCGGTGACCGTGGGGGTGCTCCGCGACTCGCTGTTCGACCGCCTGGACGAGCAACTGGACACCACCGCCGCCGCGTTGCGCGCGCTGGACACCCGCGAGCGCAGCAACGCGCCGATGAGCCTGGATCCGGGCGTCTGGCTGGAGTACCCGGGCGGCCTGTACGTCGCGCTCGCCGTCGTGCACCGGCAACCCCAGGGCCCTGGACCGCGGTTGACCGGTCCGCTGCCCGCGAGCGGCGCCACGTTCACCACCGGGTCGGCTCAACCGGGTTCGCGGGAGAGTTTCCGGGTGCGGGTCCAGGAGTTGACCGACGGACGCACCGCCCTGATCGCGCTGAGCGTGCGCGAGACCGAGGCGGCCGCCGACCACGCGCTCTACGTCGTGCTGGCCACCGTCGGCATCGCGCTGCCGACGCTGGCCCTGCTCGCCGCGCTGTTCGTGCGCCGGGAGTTGCGGCCGTTGGAACGCGCCGCCCGGGTCGCGGACACGATCGCCGCCGGCGACTACGCACAGCGGGTCCGCGATCCGCTGATCGGCCCGCGCACCGAGGTCGGGCGACTGGCCATCGCGCTCGACCGCATGCTCGACGGGATCCAGGCCGCGCTGGCCGCCCGGGATGCCTCCCGGGAGCGGTTGCGCCGATTCGTCGCCGACGCCTCGCACGAATTGCGCAATCCGCTGCAGTCCATCGGCGGATACGCCGAGTTGTACCAGCGCGGCGCACTGCCCGATCGGGCCGCGGTGGACGACGCGGTGAGCCGGATGCGCGCCGAGATACGCCGGATGAACGGCTTGGTCGAGGCGTTGCTCCTGCTCGCGCGCCTGGACGAGGAACAGGACACCGACCTGGAGCCGGTCGACCTGACCCGGGTGGTCGCCGACTCCTGCCGCGACGCCGCCGCGGTCGAGCCCGACCGCCCGCTGACCTGCGCCGGCCGACCGGCCGAGGACCGGGTGAGCGTGCTCGGCGACGAGGACCGGCTGCGGCAGTTGGTGGCCAACCTGCTCGGCAACGTCCGGATGCATACGCCCGTGCATACCCCGGCCGAGGTCGAACTGCGGGCCTTCGGCGGCGAGGCGGTGCTGACCGTCCGCGACCGGGGCCCGGGGATCCCGGCCGCGGATCTGCCGCACGTCTTCGACCGTTTCCACCGGGCCGACAAGAGCCGCAGTCGCACCCAGGGCGGCAGTGGTCTGGGG
This sequence comes from Embleya scabrispora, assembly GCF_002024165.1. Classification (NCBI taxonomy): domain Bacteria; kingdom Bacillati; phylum Actinomycetota; class Actinomycetes; order Kitasatosporales; family Streptomycetaceae; genus Embleya; species Embleya scabrispora. The sequence goes on along the minus strand of NZ_MWQN01000002.1, from coordinate 1,098,146 downwards.
TTGTCCATCGTCGCGGCGATCGTGGAGATGCACCACGGCACGATCACGATCGGCCCGGCGCCCGGCGGGGGGACGGTCGTCGAGGTGCGGTTGCCCGCCTTGGCGGAGGCGGGGACGGAGGCCGACCGGGTCGGTGGGAAGGGCGGGTCGAGCCGTGGGCTCAATCCCCCGTGACGGACAGCGCGTGGAAGCCGGCCAGGTCCTCCAGGAGGCGTCTGCCGTCCTCCCGCGCGGGCGGCGGCAGTTCGTCGAGCAGTGAGCCGACCCGCAGGGCGCGATCGGGTGTGCGCAGGGCGGCGAGCAGGCGGGCCAGGGCTTCGGCGGACAGGCGGGTGCGCGTGGTGTGCCCGCAGGCGGCGACGATCCGTACCGCGCCGATGTCCTGCCACCGCACCGGCTCGTCGGCGGGCAGCCCGACGGCGACCGCGTCGATCAGCGACCGGTGCGGCGCGGGCGGCGGCGCGGGGAAGAAGCCGCCGGCCGTCCAGCGGCGCAGCGACAACGTCGCCACCCACTCGCGGGCCGCCTCCTCGTTCGCGCCGGAGCGGAAGAAGTCCACCGCCTGGTCGAGCGCGGCGGGCAACCGGCCCACCGGCGACGACCCTTCGGCGTCCTCGGGCGGCGCCCAGGCCGGACCCGCCAGCGGCGGCAGTCCGGCCGTCTCCATCTCCTCGCTGAGCATGGACTCGGGGGTGGGATCGGTCAGATACTCCGCCACCTCGAACGCGGCGCGGGTGAACTCGCGCGGCAGGCCGACGTTGACACTGGTCGCGGGTGTGTCGTCGAGCGCGCTTTCCCCGACGTGGTAGTGGCTCGACGGCCAGTACAACATCTCGCCCGCGTGCACCTCGACGGCGAACGAACCCGGCAGGTGGCGCTCGTAGTCCAGCACCGAGGTGACCGCCTCCGTCCACGGCTGCTCCGGCCAGAAGCGCATCACCTTGCGGCCCTGGAGGGCGAACATGAACGACGCGAACCGGTCCTTGTGCGCGCCGATCTGGGTGTGCTCGTAGTTGCCGTGGAACATGGTGGTGATGGCGCTGCTCAGCGGCAGTCCGAAGCGGCGGAAGGCACCGTCGTAGAAGGTCCGTTCGCGGCGCCACAGCGGGTGGTGGAAGGCGTGGAACGCCTGCACGGTCAGCGAGTACCGGCGGCCGTCGAGGCGTTCGGCCAGGCGTGTGGCGTAGCCGTCGAGCGAGTCGTCCTCGGCGAGCGGCAGCCAGCCGTCGGGGCGGGACTTGAGGTCGCGGTCGACGGCGAAACGCACGTGTTTGGGGATTTCCCCGGCGGCGTTGGCGACGGTGGCGGCCACGGCGGAGCGGAACACGTCGTCCGGGCGGAAGGGGTGGGCCGACGGGCCGCCCGGGAGGCGGATCAGGACCGGACGGCGGTCCCAGTAGCGGTCGGCGATCAGGTCCCAGTCGAGGCCGTCGATGACGTCGACACCACCGGTGCGGTCGGTCATGGTCGTTCCCCCGCCGTCGTTTCCGTCGAGTTCGCCTCGGCCACCGCTTCGATGGCGCGCACCCGGTACAGCACGCGCAGCAGGGTCAGGACGCCCTCCTCGCGGGTGGTGTGCCCGGTCACCCCCACGTCGGCGCACACCTCGGCGAGGTCGCTCGTGCGCCGCCGGTCGAGGGCGGCCAGGACACGCGGTGCCAGTGCGCCCCGTACCGGCAGCAACAGGCCGTTGACGGCCCATACTTCGGCCGAGGGGCCCTCGGGTACGCGCAGGACCTCGGCGACGAGCCGGATTCGGGAGCGGGCGTCGATGGCCGGTGCGCCACCGGGGCCGGCGGCGCCGGCGGAGCGGGGTTCGGGCACCGGTTCGAGGCCGGCCGCCGTGCGGCGGGCGGCCCAGCGGCGGCGCACCGTGCGGGTCAACTCCCCGTCCGGGTCGCCCGCGACCCGGCCGAGCACCTGCGCGACCTCGGCGAACTCGGCGATCGGCGGCGTCGAACCGTCCGCGTTCTCCGGCGGCGGGTAGGGCAGGTACGGCATCGGTTGGGCGGCCACCGGATCCCGGCGAACCAGATCCTGGAGCACGCCGCGCACGGCCGGAAGCGCGGTGGTCGGATCGGTGGGCACGGTGATCCGTAGGATGGCGGCCCGATCGGTGAACTCCTCGCCTCCGTCCGGCTCCACGGCCGCCGCCGGGTGGTACAGCACTTCGCCCGCGCCGGCGTCGCGCCGGTGGGTGCCGGCGAGCACCCAGGTCAGCACGTCCGTCCCGGGCGCGGGTGGTGGGGTGCGGAAGTCGTGGCCGAAACACAGTTCCGAGGTGAGCGGGAGGGCGGGCCACCCGATCCTGGACCACAGCCCGGCCAGCGTGTCCCGGGCCCGCGCCCAGCGGGGGAAGTCCAGCACGAAGGGGTGCCGGATCGTCAGCAGCCAGCCCTTGCCGTCGAGTTCGTCGTCGAGCCGGTCCGCGTAACGATCGAGGTCGTCGTCGTCCTCGGTGGGCAACAGGGCGCCGGGGGCGGCCAGTCGGCCGTCGACGGTGAAGAAGCGCACGGCCGACACCGATCGGGGGCGCGCTCCGGCGCGGAACGGGCCGCTCATCGCGGTCGCGGTGCGGAACGCCGTGACCGCGTCGATCGGGGGCACGACATGCGCTACGCGCGCCGGCTCGCGGTCCCAGGCGCGGGCGCAGACGTCCCGCCAGTCGGCTCCGCTCCGGTCGTCGGACGACACGCCGACGGGGTCCGGCAGCCCGGTCGTTCCGGTCGCCGTGCCGCTCACGACGCCTCCCCCGGGGTGTCGAGCTTCGCCAGGTGGATGCGCAGTGTGCCGCCGGCCCATTCGTAGCCGATCCGCCGGCCCGCCCTCGGCCAGTCGAAGTCGACCCGGCCGTCGGTGCCGCCCTCGGACCAGCGCAGCGCCACGCCCAGTGCGGGGTCCACCAGGGTTCGGGAGTCCGGCAGTTGCTCGATCACTCCGACCACCGCGTCGCGCAGGGCCGGGCCGAGCGCGGCCAGGGTGGGGTCGGCGTAGCGGTGCAGTCCGGCCGAGGGGAATTCGGGAACCTCCGCCTCGGGGCTCTCCGCGAACGGAACGGGCTTGGCCAGGAAGGGTTCCGGCGCCGGGGCCAGGGCGAGGAGCGGTGCGCCGGGGCCGGCCGGGTCGCCCTCGGGCGGGACCGCCGCGCAGAAGTAGTAGGGCACGTCCCAGCGGCTCAGCTGCGCCTTCTCGTCGACGCTGAAGGGTTCGCCGTCCGGATGGCGTTCCGCGGTGGTGCCGCGCAGTCGGGCGTCGATGGCCCGCGCGTAGTCGGCGGTCGGGCGCGGCACGATGCGGATGTACGCCTCGCGCGCTCGCGGTTCCACTTCGCGCCGCACCGCCTCGCGGTGCCGGCACAGCAGCGTCCAGGCGTCGAACATGCCGCGCAGCATCGACAGGAGGTGGGGTGCGCGGCCGAATCCGCCCTCGGTGTCCGCGACGGCGGAGGGAACCACCGTGCGGGTCGGCGGGCGGTCCATGGGCAGCAGTCGGAGCGTCCCGTCGGCCGCGCGTCGCCAGACCAGCGCGCCGCCCTCGAGGGCCCGCCAGTCGGCGGTGTCCTCCAGGCCGGGCGGGTATTCGAAGTCGTCGTCGGCGGCCTCCTCGGTGGGGGACGGGGCCGGACCCAGGAGGCCGGTGGCGCGCAGTCCGGTCGATCCGGTGAAGTAGCACTCCAGGTCCACCGGGTACAGCATGGGCTCGTCGTGCGCCCGATGCGGGCGCGCCCCGGCCAGGACGTTGCCGCCGATCAGGTCGGAGACGCCGAACGCGGTACAGGTCGCCGCGAGGTTGCCGACCCGATGCCAGAAGCGGCGCGCCTGTTCGGGGGTGAGGACCGTGCCGGTCATCGTGGTCGAGCCGTCGACACGGACGGGGCCCCGTTCGGCCGGTGGTTCGATCCACTCGTGCCAGCTGTAGCCGCGCGCGCCGGGACCGCTGCCGGTCCAGGTGGCCAGTGTCGGCAGTCGTACCGGTCCGGCGGCTTCCGGCAGTGCGTTGATCCGCTCGAACAGGCCGCCCGATTGTGCGGGTTGCCGGTCGTCTCCGGTCGTGCCGTCGGCCAGGAACAGGGCTTCCCCGTTCGCCGGGCGCGGTTTGTACGCGAGCGCGCCGCCGCCCGCGAACGCCAGTCGTAGCACCCGCAGTCCGCCGTTGTGGGTTTCCGCGCCGTGTGCGCGCAGTTCGACGACGGGGCCGGCGAGGCGCGGGTCCCGGGGTCGGTGCGCCGCGTCCAGGTCGGTGGCCATGCGAACGAGGAACAGGTCGAGTGCGCCGAGGAGTTGGGTGACGCGCAGATCCGCCAGGCGCTCGGCCACCCGCGCCGGGGAGTGGTGGCACGCGGTGAAGATCGCGCCCAGTGTGGGGGCGAACAGTGCGGAGGCGACCGGGTCGAGCACGCCGGGTGCCAGGAGGTCGGCGTCGATGCCGGCGGCGGCGCGGACGCTCCAGGCGTCGAGTCGCTCCATCGCGCGCCGGAACGGGGCGAACCGGTCCTCGGCGAGCAGCGCGGCCACCTGTTCGGCGTCCCGCACACCGCCCAACGCGCCGTCGGGCGCCAGGGTTTCGGCCGGTCCGTCGGTGACGACGGGCGGGAACACCTCCTGGGCGCCGCCCTCCCGTACCTGCCGGATCAGCCGGTCGAGCACGGGAACCGGCATCGTGGTGGCCAAGACGAATCGTCCTTCCGTGACGGGGCGGGGCCCGGGCGGGACTCGGGCCCGGGCGGGACTCGGGCCCGGGCGGGACTCGGGCCCGGGCGGGACTCGGGCCCGGGCGGGACTCGGGCCCGGGCGGGACTCGGGCCCGGGCGGGACTCGGGCTGGGCTGGGCTGGGGTCCGGCTGGCTGGGCTCGGGCCGGACTCCGGCTGGGCTCCCGCCGGCCGGTAGGAACCCGGGCGTCCGATGCGCCGGAACACGCCGGATGCCGCACCCTCGGGCACGGCATCCGACGTGCGGGCTCAGCCTCTCAGGCCGGGCAGTACCCGTAGTGGGTACAGCTCGTCGGAGGACGGAGCCGGTCGTCCACGAGTTCGAACTCCAGGTCACCCACGAGAATGTCGAACGATTCGTCCTCGTCGGCCGATTCGATGCGGAGTTCCGTACCGCCGCGCAATTCCATCGCAATCTCCCTTCCGTGTGCTTTCGGTGAGGGGTGGGTCGGCGTGTCGATCACGGGCGGGAAGGCCCGGATACCCGCCGACAGATCTCATCATTGGCGGGAATTCCTGGGGACGGCAGCCGAATTCCGGACACTTGTCCGAGTGCGCCCGGACCCGGTTCCCGGTCGGCGGCGACGGGCCCGGCGGCCGGCGGGCGGGACCTGCCGGCAGGCCGGAAATCGCTCCTCCGGACGATCCGTCGGGGCCCGGGACGGCCTCGGCCCCGGGCGGAACCCGGCTGGTCGGCCCGAAGAGGGTGACGTGCCCCATCTCGTCCGGCATACTTCCGATTCATGTTCCTCATCGGCGGCCTGTTCCTCGCCCTCACGCTCCTCGGGATACCGCTCTGGGCGCTGTTGTCCCTGGGCCGATACCTCGCCCGCGTGATGAGCAGGCCACGCCCGGAGCACGCCGCGCGGCACACCGCCACGGCGGTCGCACGCACCTGATCCACGCACACCGAGCGCGACGGCGGCAGCGCCGGCTCGACGAGTGCCCGGACCGCACTTCGAGGTCCGCCCCGGCCGTGCCGGCATCCGGACGATCCGGAAATCGGAGGTTCCTCTTCCTCGGGAACCGCGACGATATGCCGTCGCCGAAATGCGCGCATCGATCTTGTCGGGCGGCGATGATCACATTCGCCCGCCCATGACCCGACCTGCACATGCGCCTGCCGATATCCAGGGCAGACGACCCGATCAATGCCATCTCGGCAGTTGTCACAGATTGGGGAAACGGAATACGATCTTCGCGTTTTCCTTGATCGACAGGCAATGGATCTTCCGTCGGGCCCACCGCGGCACACTAGCCAATCCGACCGGCCTGCTATACAGTCAATCCCGGTCATCAGTCCGCGCGAAGTCGCACGGGAAAATTTGCTGACCCGAACCTTCGGTTGAATAGAAATGAATAGCTGAGTCCTAGCCATTCCGAAGCTTCCCCGCGAAGCCGACGCCCCCTCCACCGGTCGACATCGGCATCGACTCGACCGGACGGGCCGGGGCCCGGTCTCCGCGTCCCGACCGCCGATTCTCGAAATTCGAGAACAGGCGGGCAGGGAATCTCGTGCGCGCACCACCCGACCACTTGTTCCCGCCCGACGCGCGCCGCGGACCATCGTTCGACCACCGCGGTGTCCGGCGTCCACCCTCCGAGAAGCATCCGTCGTGAAGCTCCGTGCGTGCCGTTCCCGACGCCCGGTGCTGTCCCCCGGTCGCCACGCGTGTTACGCGCGTCCAACGGGGATTTCGCCGGATGACCAGTCCTGCGCGAGTGCTGGGAGTGTCGTCGAGCCGTGCGGAAACCAGTCGAAAACCGTGTTTCGGGAAACATCGAACCCCAGTCGGCGCAGTACCGCTGTGTCGGCATCGGGGTCGGTCCTGCCAACCTGAGCCTGGCGTCACTGCTGCACGGGCGCGCGGAGACGCCGAACCTCTTTCTCGACCAGAAGGAGCGGTTCGGCTGGCACGACAATCAGCAGATACCCGGCGCGTCCTTACAGGTGTCGCTGCTCAAGGATCTCGTCATCCTCTCCGACCCGACCAACGGGTTCTCCTTCCTCTCGTATCTGCACGAGCAGGGCAAGATCTACCACTTCATCAACGCCCAATACGACGCGGTTCCCCGCCGGGAATTCCGGAACTATCTGGAGTGGGCGAGCCGACGCAACGAGAACATCGTCTTCGGCGAGAAAGTGGATGCCGTGGAGTTCGACGACGCGCGTGCCGCGTTCGTCGTGCACACCGGCCGGCGCACCGTGACGGCGGAGAACATCTGCGTCGGTGTCGGTACCACGTCATGGGTTCCCGAGCATGCCCGGGACAAACTCGGCGACACCCAGTTCCACGTCAGCGACTTCATCGACGGAACACGCCCCGGACTCGCCGGCAAGCGGGTCGCCGTGGTCGGGGGCGGCCAGTCCGGAGCCGAGGCGTTTCTGGATCTGATATCACGGGCGCCGAGGAAATTACCCCGGCGCGTGACCTGGATCTCGCGGCGCGGGAACTACTTCCCCATCGACGACTCGCCCTTCACCAACGAGTACTACACGCCGAGCTATTCGGAGTATTTCGCCGGGGTGGACCGGGCGGTTCGCGAGTCGCTCAACAGGCGTCATGTGCTGAGCAGCGACGGCATCTCCGAGTCGACGTTGCGGGAGATCTACCAGCGCTGCTACGAGCACCGCTTCATCGAGGGCACGCAGGATCTGCTGGCGCTGCTGCCCAATCGTGCGGTCACCGAGGTGAGCGGGAACGAGTCCGGCGGGTGGACCATCGAGATGGGCCACAACGACCGGCCGGGTGTGGTCGAGTACGTGGATGTGGACACCATCGTGTGGGCCACCGGTTTTCGTCCGGCGTCGACCGAATTCCTCGCGCCGATCGAAAGCCGCCTGGAGCGCGAGGGCGACGAGTATCGCATCGACCGGGATTTCGCCGTGCAATGGGACGGCCCCCGCGACCGCCTCATTTTCATGCAGAACGCGGCACGCGGTCAGCGCGGACTGGCGGATCCCAATCTGAGCCTGACCGCCTGGCGCAGCCGGCGCATCCTCGACCGGCTTCTCGGGGTGGGCTCCGACGAACAATTGCCGTCGTTCGTGGAGTGGTCCGCCAAACCGCCCGTCGACGATCTGGACGCTCTGTGAGCCGGGAACACACCGATGTGGCGGTCGTCGGCGCCGGAATCGTCGGCTGCCTGGTCGCCCGGGAGATCGTCGCCCGCGCGCCGCAGGCGTCCGTCCTGCTGCTGGACCGGGACACCGTCGGTACCGGAGCGAGCCGCCGGTCGGCCGGGTTGCACTGTCCGCGCGGCGCGACGGAGCGGGTTCGGCGCATGACGGCGTACAGCCAGCGGTACTACGCCGAACTCAAGGACTCCGCGCCCAGGCTGCCGATTCACGCGGTTCCGATGTCGGTGGTCGCCTCCCCCGCGAACGCCGCGCGCGTGCGCGAGATCTACCTCGACAGCGCCGAGTTGACCCCCGTCGACTCTCCCGATGGTCGAACCGGCCCTACCGATCTGCGACTTCCCGATTCCGCGCGGGTCTGGGACTGTCGCGGCGCCCAGTACGCCGACGTCTACGCGCTGGTCCACGGCCTCGCCCGGGAACTACGGCCCCGGGTGACCCTGCGCGAGGGTGTGCACGTGGACACGATGCGCGCCGTCGGCTCCGCGGACCCGGGCCCGGACGGGGTCGAACTCACCCTCGGCACCGGCGAGACGGTGACCGCGGATCGGGTCGTACTGGCCCCGGGACCCTGGCTCGCCGAACCCGCCTGGCGCGCGCTGCTGGCCCCGTTGGGCGCCCGCGTCAAGAAGATCGTCGCCCTGCATGTCGAGCGGGTCCCGGCCCGCACCGACCGGGCCGTCGTCTTCCACGACGAGGACGCGTTCCTGCTGCCGCTGCACGCCTCGGGACATTGGCTGTTCAGCTACACCTGTACGACCTGGGACGTCGATCCCGACGACCTGGCCGGCGGCCTGTCCGCCGACGACGTCGACCAGGCGCGCGCGAGTCTGCGCCGGCACGCCCCCGCGCTGGCCGAACACCGCGTCTCGGGACGGGTGTTCTGCGACGCGTACAGCCCCACCGGCGAACCGCAGGTGCGGGCGTTGGGCGACGGACGCGTCGTCTTCGCGGGCGCCGCCAACGGGTCCGGATATCGGCTCGCCCCGGCGATCGCGGCGGAGGCCGCGGATCTGCTGGACCTGTCCTCGATTCCTCCGCACGCGTGACCGAAGTGAAGGAGCCGTCGTGAAGATCAGCACCTACCGCCCCGACGCCCCCCACGCCGCCGACGGCGTCGCCGTGGCCGCCGTGGAGGCGGGTTCCGCGACGCGGCTGGGTGTCGGCGCGACCTGGGTCGGTGTCGCCCCCGGCGCGCGCTCGGAGGCGCACCAGCACGACGAGACGGAGACATGGGTGTTCGTCTCCGGCACCGGGGAGTTGACCGTGGACGCCGAACGCCATCCGGTGTCCGCGTCCACCGTGGTGCAGTTCGAACCGTTCGAGACCCACTCCGTGGAGAACACGGGGGACACCGACCTGCTGTTCGTCAGCCTGTACTGGCGCGACGGCGACCGGGCGATGAACGCCGCCCACGACACCGGGCACCGCGGGTTCGGCACGCGTCCCGTGTTCGTCTTCTCCTCCGCGCCCACGCCCAACGGGGACCTGCATCTGGGGCACCTGTCGGGGCCGTTCTTCGGCGCCGACGTGTTCGTCCGCCATCAGCGCATGCTCGGCGCCGACGCCTGGCACATCACCGGCAGCGACGACTACCAGAACTACGTGGTGGCCGCCGCCCGTCGGGAGGGTCGCACCCCGGCTCAGACGGCCGCGCACTACAGCGCCGAGATCCTCGCCACGCTGAAGCTGATGGACATCGACGTCCACCAGTACACCGCGACCAGCCGCGACGACGCCTATCCGGCCGCGCTGCGGGCGTTCTTCTCCCGGCTGACCGCGTCGGGAACCGTGGCGCCGCGCGAGAGTGCCGCGCTGTTCGCCGCCGACACCGGCGAATACCTGTACGAGTCGGGAGTCTCCGGCCGCTGCCCCACGTGCGACGGCGACAGCGGTGGCAACATCTGCGAGACGTGCCTGGAACCCAACGTGTGCACCGACCTGATCGAGCCGCGCTCGGCGGCGTGCGACGCGCCTCCGCACGAGCGGGCGCTGGTGCGCTACACCTTCCCGCTGCACGAGTTCGGGAAGGTCGTCACCGACCACCACCGGCTCGGCCGGGTTCCGGCGGCGGTCAAGGAACTGGCCGAACGCCTCTCGCGCCGCGAGCAGTTGCACATCCCGGTCACGCACGTGGCCGAGTGGGGCATCACCCCCGCCGAGACCGATGTGCCGGGCCAGGTGATCTGGTCCTGGCTGGACTACGCCTTCAGCATCCTCTACGGCATCGGGGAACTCGGGCGCGGCCTGGGCCGCGACTGGGACGCGGACGCCCCCTCGCCCGACTGGAAGATCGTGCACTTCCTGGGCTCGGACGGCAGCTTCTTCCACCCCATGTTCATCCCGGCGCTGTACCGGGTCGCGCATCCGCGCTGGCAGCCGGACATCGACTACAACATCAACGAGTTCTACCTGCTGGAGGACAGCAAGTTCTCCACCAGCCGCGGCCACGCGATCTGGGGCAAGGACGTGCTGAACCCGCGCACGGTCGACTCGATCCGCTTCTACCTCGCGCTGACCCGCCCCGAGGGCCGGCGCACCAGCTTCTCCCCCGACGCGTACGAGAGCTTCGTCCGCGACACCCTGGTCGGCACCTGGCAGACGTGGCTGAACGACCTGGGCGAGCGCGTCGCCGAACGGTATGCGGGCGTGGCGCCCGACGCCGGTGTGTGGCGGCCCGAACACGCGGCCTTCCTGGCCCGCCTGGAGGCGCGCCGCTCGGCGCTGACCGGGGCCCTGGGGCAGGACGGCTTCTCGCTCAACCGCGCGGCCGAACTGCTCGACGGCATCGTCACGGACGTCACCGCCTTCGTCCGTCTCCAGGCTCCCGCCGCCGACGTGGCGGACTTCAAGGACGAGGCGCGCACGGCGATCGCCCTCGAACTGGCCGCCGCCCGGCTGCTCGCCACGTGCGGCGCCCCGGTGATGCCCCGGTTCGCGGACCGCCTCTCGGCCGCGCTCGGCATCCCCGCGCCCACCCGCTGGCCCGCCCGGATCGACCTGGTGCCCGCCGGGACCGTCGTCGACCTGGCCGGCCGGGAGTTCTTCGCCGTCCCCGGAACGGCCGACGCGCGACCCTCGGCCCCGGCCGCCGACCGACCGGAACCGCCGCTGCTCCCGTGGTTCAGCGCGCTGGTGCGCGATCTCCTGCGACTGCCCGCCGACGAGCCCGTGCACGACCGCTCGCTGATCCAGCTGGGCATGGCGTCGCTCCAGGCGATCGCCCTGCAGTACCGACTCACCGAGCAGGTCGACGCCGACGTCCCGATCGAGGAACTGCTCGGCGCCCGCACGGTCACCGAACTGAGCGCGCTGATCGCCGAGGGCCTGGACCCGGACGAGGTCGCCGCACGCGCGGGGGTGCCGGCGTGAACCACCTCGGGGTTCTCCACGAGATCGAGGCCAGGGGGCTGACCATCTCGGCCGCCGGAGCCGATCTGCGCCTGCAGGGTCCCCGGGAACGCATGGATCCCGAGCTGCTGCGCCTGATCAAGGAGCACAAGGCGGCCCTCGTCGCCCATCTGGATCCCCCGGACGGCTTCGCGATGACCGACCTGCAACGCAGCTATCTGGTCGGTCGGGGCGAGCACGTCGAGATGGGCAACGTGGCCAGTCACGTCTACCACGAGATCGAGGGCGCCTGGGACCTCGACCGCCTGGAGGCCGCGCTGCGGGCGGTGGTGGCACGCCACGACGCGTTGCGCACCCGCTTCACCCCCGACGGCCGACAGGTGCGGGAGGCCGAGGTCGAGGTGCGCGTCGGGCGCATGGACCTGCGCGACGCGTCCGAGGCGACGCGGCACGAACACCTGCGCACCGAACGCGCGTCGCGCTCGCACCGGGTGCTGCCGGCCGACCGCGCGCCGCTCGTGGCGGTCGACGTCACCGTGTTGGCGGACGACCGGATGGTGCTGCACGTCGACCACGACGGCCTGGTCATGGACGCGATCGGCATGTTCCTGTTCTTCCGCGACTGGCGCCGGGCCTACGACGCGAGCGGCGACTCGACCGGGGACACCGCCGAAGCCCCGGCGGAGGAGGCGTCCTTCGAGGCCTACGTGGCCGCGATCGAGGCCGCGCGTACCCGGGCCCCGGCGAAGCGGGCCCGCGCGTACTGGATGGACCGGCTCGACGACCTCGCGCCCGCCCCCGACCTGCCCCTGCGTACCAGTCCCTCCTCGATCGTGGCGCCACGCTTCTCGGCGCGCTTCGCCCGGCTGACCGAGCCGCGGTGGACCGCGCTCAGGGCCCGGGCGGCGGCGGCCGGACTCACCCCCTCCGCCGTGCTGTTCGCGGTGTACGCCGACACCCTCGCGGCCTGGGGCGCCGGTTCGCGGTTCACGATCAACACCACGGTGGCGAACCGTCCGCCGATCCACCCGCGCATCTTCGAGGCGGTCGGCAATTTCTGCGAGACGATGCTCGTCGAGGTCGAGGTGGACCGGCGCCTGCCCTTCGTCGAGCGGGCCCGGGCGTTGCAGGCCGGGCTGCGCCGAGGGTTGGACAACCGGCACTTCACCGGCATCGAGGTGTTGCGCGAGGCCGCCCGACGCGGCGACGGCGCGGCGCGCGGGCCGATGCCGTACACGTTCAACAGCGCGCTCGGCTACGCGCACGCGGACGTCGACGGCTCGGCCCTGGAGCTGTTCGGACCGGAGGTGTACACCTCCAGTCAGACCCCGCAGGTGTGGCTCGATGTCTCCACGTTCGAGCAACACGGCGGCGTGGTCGTGCAGTTCGACAGCGTCGACGAACTGTTCCCGGACGGTCTGGTGCCGGATCTGGTCGCGGGCTACCAGCACCTCCTGGAGGCGCTGCTCGTCGAGGAATCGTGGTCGGCGCGGACATTCGACCTGCTGCCGGAGGCGCAGCGCGAGCGCCGCCGGGCGGCCAACGCGACGGCGGCGCCGCCGCCCGCGCCGGGCATGCTGATCGACGCGTTCCTGTCGCACGTGGAGCGTGCGCCCGACGCGCCGGCCGTACTGACCTCGGGCGCCTCGCTGAGCTACGCGCAGGTGTACGGGCACGCGGCGCACGCCGCCGCCTGGTTGCGCGCCCACGACGTGGGCCCGGACGAGTTGGTCGGGCTGGTGATGGGTCGTGGGCCCGAGCAGGTCGTCGGCATTCTCGCGACGCTGCTCGCCGGGGCCGCGTACCTGCCCGTCGACGCCGCGCTCCCGCCCGCGCGGCGCGCGTACATGCTGGACAACGGCCGGGCACGGGTGGTGTTGACCAACGCCGCGGAGGCGGGCGCCGAGACGGGACGCGAGGTCCTGGTGCTCGACGCCGGCCGGCCGCTGCCGCCGGGACCGGTGCCCGATCCGCGTCCGGTGCCCGGCGCCGCGAACGACGACCATCTGGCGTACGTGTTGTACACGTCGGGGACCACCGGCGAGCCCAAGGGGGTCATGGTCGCTCGCGGGAGCGTGGCCAACGTGGTCGCCGACTGCAACGCGCGCTTCGGCATCGGGCCGGCGGACCGCTTCTTCGGGATCAGCGCCTTCAATTTCGACCTGTCCGTCTACGACGTCTTCGGCGCCCTGTGCTCCGGGGCGGCCGTGGTGTTGCCGGACGCGGACCGAGCGGCCGATCCCGCGCACTGGTTGTCGTTGTGCGGCGAGGCGCGCGTGAGCGTGTGGAACTCGGTGCCGGCGATCGTGTCGCTGCTGCGCGATCAGGCGGCGGAGGGCACGGACGCGCTGGACACGCTGCGCCTGGTGATGATGAGCGGCGACCGTATTCCGCCGACGCTGCCACAGGACCTGCGCAAGCTCGTGCCGGACGCGCGACTCGTTTCGCTGGGCGGGCCGACGGAGACCACGATCTGGAACGTGTCGCACCCGATCGGCGCGGACGAGGACGGCTCGCGCAGCATCCCCTACGGTCGGCCCAACGCGAACAACCGGGCGTACGTGCTGGACGAGTTCGGGTGCGATGTGCCCGACGGGGTCACTGGCGAGATCTGGGCCGCCGGGGTGGGCCTGGCGCGAGGCTACTGGGGCGACCCGGAGTTGACCGCCGAGCGCTTCGTCCTCGACCCCGAACGGGGCGAACGCCGGTACCGGACGGGAGACTTGGGTCGCTACCTGCCGGACGGCGAGATCGACATCCTCGGCCGGGGCGACTTCCAGATCAAGGTGAACGGCTACCGCATCGAGGCCGGAGAGGTGGAGACCCGACTGGTCGCGTTGCCCGCCGTGGAACGCGCGGTGGTCTCCCGGCAGTCGGGCGCGCGCGGCGATCGGCTGGTCGCCCATCTGGTCCCGGCCGGCGACGAACGCCCGGACGTGGAGGCGGTTCGCGCCGCGCTGCGCGAACATCTGCCGCAGTACATGATCCCGGCCGCCGTGTACTGGCACGCCGCGCTGCCGTTGACCCGCAACGGCAAGGTGGACCGTGCCGGGCTCGCGGCCGCCGCCGAGGCGGTCGCACCGGCGACGGCCGGGCCCACGGCCGCCGATTCGGAACTGGAGCTGGTGGTCGCGGGGTTGTGGGCCAAACCGCTGCGCGTCGCGGACGTCGACCTGGACGTCACCCGCCCTCTCTACGACCTGGGCGGCGACTCGCTGGTGGCCGCGCGCATCCTCGCCGGGGTGCGCAAACGGTTCGGTCTGACCATCACGCTGGACCGCCTGCCGGAGGTGGACACGATCCGCACGATGGCCGCGCACGTCGAACGCGGTCTGGCCGAGCGCGCCGGGGCGGGGGCGAACACGCCGTGAGCGATTCGGTGATCAACCACATCGCCGCCCAAGCCCCCTCCCCCGGCGGGCACATCTCCTTCTTCCGGCTCGGCGGGACCCGGACGATGGAACTGACCGACCTGCACACGCGCGCCGGGCGCCTCGCGCTGTGGTTGCGCGACCTGGGCATCGAGCGGGGCGACCGGATCGGCATCCTGGCCCCGAACGGCCTCGCCTGGGTGCTGCTCGATCTCGCGGCGATCCGCCTGGGCGCGGTGACGGTGGGCTTCGACCCGGCCAAGTTCGACACCGACACCGGGCTGCGCGAACGCTACCGGCTGGGCGTGCTGTTCACCGACGGGCCACCCCAGGCCCCCGGCAGCAGGGCGCTCGCCGAGATCGAGGTCGCGGCGGCCCTACCGGACGACGGTCGGGTGTTGGCACCGGTCGTCTATACGCCCGACGACGTGTTGTCGCTGAAGCTCACCTCGGGCAGCACGGGCGAACCCAAGACGCTCACCGCGTCCGTCGGCAGCATCGACGACGATCTGCGCTCGGTCCAGGAGATGTTCGCGCACGGCGGCGAGGACAACCTGCTCGTGTTCCTGCCGCTGTCGGTGCTCCAGCAGCGCTACTGGACGTATTCGGCGCTGCGTTGGGGCCACGACGTCACGATCTGCACCTACGAGGCCGCGTTCCCGGCGCTGCGCGCGATCCGGCCGACGGTGGTGATGGGTGTGCCGGGGTTCTTCGAGACGGCCCGCAAGCACATCGAGGCGCGGATGCGCGGCGCGGACACGGGCGAGGCGACGGCGCGCCGCGACGGCGCGCGGCGGTTGTTCGGCGACCGCATCCGCTATCTGTGGACCGGTTCGGCGCCGGCCTCCACCGGCACGCTGGCCTTCTTCGAGGACGCGGGACTGCCGATCTTCGAGGGCTACGGCCTCAACGAGACGTGCATCGTCACCAAGAACCACCCCGGCGCGCATCGGCGGGGCAGTGTCGGGCGTGTCCTGCCGGGGAAACAGGTGATCCTGGACGCCGAAGGGGTGATCCACGTACGCGCCGAGCACCCGGTGTGCACGGGCTACGAGCAGGCGCCGCCCGGGGTGTCCGAGCGGGTGTTCGCCCCCGACGGCACCGTGCGCACCAACGACATCGGCCGGCTGGACGAGGACGGATTCCTGTACGTGCACGGGCGCGCCGACGACGTGATCGTGTTGGACAACGGCCGCAAGATCGTCGTGCGGCCGCTGGAGGAGCGGATGAAGGCCGGTCCCGCGATCGAGGAGTGTGTGGTGTTCTGCCCGACGCAGACCCGGCTGGTCGCCGTGGTCTCCCCGGCGGCGGATGCGAGCGGGCCCGACCTGGAGCGCGCCGTCGCCGAGCAACTGGCCCACACCAACGCCGCGTTCGGCCCCGACGAGCAGATCCGCGCGGTGGTGGTGGCCGATCCCCGGTTCAGTGTCGGGAACGGACTGCTCACCTCCCAGCTCAAGCCCAGGCGTGGGCGCATTCTCGACGCCTACCGTTCCCGGATCCACGACACCGAGGGAGGCATCCATGCAGTCCGAGATTGAGACCGTGGCCAGGACGAACCTGGCCCGGGTGTTGGAGTCCGACGTCGCCCCCCAGGACATCGACCCGGACCAGGACATGGTCGGCACGTACGGATTGACTTCGCTGAACAAGGTCTTGTTCCTGATGGCCGCCTGCGACGATGCCGGGGTGGACCTGTCCTGTTTCACCGAACCCGACGTCGCGGCCATGAGCACGCTGCGCGACGTGACCGAGGCGCTGTCGCGCCACGCCGGAAAGGCGGCTTGAGATGACGTGGGTGCAGACCGCTTCGACGACACTGGAGAACGAGCACGTCCTGCTGCGCCCGATCGTCCCCGAGGACCGCGAGGCGTTCCGCAAACAGGCGATGGACCCCGAGATCTGGCGCTACTTCGTGCTGGTCATCGCCACCGACGCCGAGTTCGACGCGTTCTTCGACGCGGCGCTGGCCGATCAGGCCGCCGGTCGCCGGGTCGTCTACAACGTGATCGACAAATCGGTGGACCGCACGGCGGGCAGCATGAGCTTTTGCAGCATCGCCGAACCGGACGGGCGGCTGGAGATCGGCTGGTCGTGGCTGGGCGCCGAGTTCCGGGGCAAGGGCGTCAACCGCTGGGCGAAGTTCCTCATGCTGGAGCACGCGTTCGAACAACTGAACGCCGAACGGGTGGAGTTCAAGACCGACGTGCTCAACCTCCAGGCGCGCGCGGGACTGCGCAACATCGGCGCCACCGAGGAGGGGGTGCTGCGCAGCTTCAACCCGATGCCCGGCGGACGGCGGCGCGACGCGATCTACTACAGCGTGCTGCGCGGCGAATGGCCCTCGGTGCGCGAGCAGTTGCTCGCCGGGCCCAAGGTGACCAGGCCGACGGGGCAGGCATGACCGCCGACACCCTCGCGGTGCCGGTGGTGCGGGCCCGGGGCGACGCCTTCGCGTGCGGGCGGCGGCACGGCGCCGAGCGCGCCGAGAGCCTGCGGGCCTTCCTCGACGACGGAATGGCCCGGCTCAACCGGGTCGGGACGAACCGGGTGTCGTGGGCGACGCTGCGGCCCGTGCTGGACGCGTACCGGGTCGAGATCGAGGCCCGGACGCCGCTGCTGGCCGAGGAGTTGCGCGGGCTCGCCGAGGGCGCGGGGCTGGATGCCGACGAGGCGCTGCTGCTGCAGATCCGGCGCGAGGTGATGGGATACCAGCGCATCCCGACCATGGGCGACTGTACGACGTACGCCGTCGCCGGCGCGGCCGGTCCGGTGCTGGCGCAGACGGTCGATCTCAACGGCGACCTGGACGACCAGATCTGTGTCCTGGACATCGCGCGGACCGGCTCGCCCCGCCGGGTCCTGGTGCTCGGCTTCGGTGGCCTCCTGGGCTATCTGGGGATCAACAGCGACGGCCTGGCGGTCGGGCTCAATCTCGTGCTCGGCGGCCGATGGCGGCCGGGACTGCCGCCGTACCTGGCCATCCGTCATCTGTTGGACAGCGCCGCCGACGTGGACGAGGCGGTGCGGATCCTGCGCACGCTCAAGCTCGCGAGTTCGCGCAACCTGGTGTTGTGCGATGCCCGCAAGACGGCGTGGGTGGAGATCCTGGACGACGAGCAGCGGGTGAACGTGTCCTCGACGAGCATGCACACCAACCACTTCCTGCACCCGGACTTCCTCGCCTCCGACGAACTCAACGTCTTCGCCCGCAACTTCTCCCGGCAGCGGCTGGACGCCTGCCGGACCCGGGTGGGCGAGTTGCCGCCCGACGCAGGCGTCGAGGCACACTTCGCGCTGCTGTCGCGGGCGCCGATCCGGGTCGAGGGCAACGGCGACATCCGCCGGGAACGCACCGTGGCGGCGGTGGTGTTGCGGCCGGACCTCGGCGAACTGCACGTGCGGCCGGGCGATCCGGCGCTGAACCGCACCCACTCGTTCTCGCTGCGCGCGCCCGCGACGCCCGGCGGGTCCACGTCGGCGGAGGTGATCGCGTGAGTGTGTCCGTGACCGGCGACGGCTGGTTCGTCTCGCGCGACCATGCCGCCGCACACATCCCGCTCGTGTACTGCTTCGCGCACGCCGGCGGCGACGCGCGGTCGTTCCTGACCTGGCAGGCGGAGTTGGGCGACGAGGCCGAACTGGTCGCCGTGTGCCCGCCCGGCCGCGCCCACCGGGCCCGCGAGGCCCGACCGACGCTGGCGCAATTCGCGGACGGCGCGGCCTCGGCGATCCGGGCTCGGGCCGGCACGCCGGGCGCCGACGCCACCCGGCCGGTGTACCTGTTCGGGCACAGCCTGGGCAGCCTCGTCGCGTTCGAGACCGCGCGTCGGTTGCGCGATGTACCCACGCTGCGCCGGTTGTTCGTCTCCGGGGTCTCGGCCCCCTCGCTCGCGCCCTCGGAGCGGGTGTGTCGGCTTGCCGCCCTGGAGGGCCGCGAATTCGCCGAGGCACTGGAGTTCTTCGAGGGGCTGCCCCCGGAGGTGCTGGCCCAGGACGAGGTTCTGGATCTGCTGCTGCCCGGCGTGATCGCCGACTTCCGGATGGCCGCCGGATACGAGTACACGGCCGCAGCCCCGCTGCCGGTGGGCGTCACGGTGATCGCCGGGCGCGACGACCCCTACCTGTCCCCCGACAAGGTCGCGTTGTGGGAAGAGGAGTGTGTGCACCCACCCGAGTGCCACTGGGTCGACGGCGGCCACTTCCACTTCCGCGACAAGGGGCCCTCGGCGGTGATCGACCTGCTGCTGAACGCGGTTCGGGCCGACCAGCACGTCGAAGTGATCTGAGACTCCACCCGCACACCAGGACACGAGCGCGTCGACACGCCGGCGCGTGAACGCATCGGAAGGAACGGCAATGCTGCTCGACCCGGCTGACCAGTACCGCAGGGGCCTCGCCTTCAAGGAGGCGCACGAGAGCGCGGGAGCGTTCGTGGTGGCGAACGCGTGGGACGCGGGCAGCGCCCGCCTGTTGACGGGGCTCGGCTTCACCGCGCTGGCGACCACGAGCGCGGGACTGGCCTTCGCACTGGGCCACTCCGACGGCGTGAACCTGCTGGACCGTGGTCGGGCGCTGGACAACGCGCGCGCGATCGTGGCGGCGACGCCGAACCCGGTCAGCGCCGACCTGGAGAGCTGCTACGGCGATTCGGGCGAGGAGATCGCCGAGACGATCCGCCTCGCCGCCGAGGCGGGCCTGGTGGGCGCCTCCATCGAGGACGCCACCGGCGATCCGGACGACCCGATCCTGGCGATCGAGCCGGCCGTGGAGCGGGTGGCGGCCGCCGTGGCGGCGGCCCGGGCGCTGCCGTTCCCGTTCACGCTGACCGCACGGGCGGAGAACTTCCTGCACGGCCGCCGCGACTTCGCGGACACCCTCGCCCGGCTGCGGGCGTACGAGGCGGCGGGCGCCGACGTGTTGTACGCGCCGTGCCTGCCCGACGTCGAGGCCATCCGCACCGTGTGCTCGGTGCTCGACCGGCCTGTCAACGTGCTCGCGGGAGTGGGACCGGCGCTGTCCGTCCCGGAGTTGGAGAAGCTGGGCGCCCGGCGGATCAGCCTGGGCTCGGCGTTCGCCCGGGCCGCGCTGGGCGGTTTCCTGCGCGCCGCGCGCGAGGTGCACGAACACGGGACGTTCGGCTTCGTCGCCGAGGCCGTGCCCTACGCCGAGGCGAACACGCTGATGTCCGCGCCGACCGGTGCGGCGGAGGAGGACGCGTGAGCGAAGTGACCGCCTATCTGCATCAACCCCGCTATGTCCTGGGCGAGTTCGAGGTCGCGCACACGAGCATCGGCAATCTGCCCGCGCGCGCCGCGGAGTTCAAAATGGCGCCGGCGCCCGACCTGTGGGGCTGGGGCAGCGTACGCCGGACCGAGCGGGGCCTCGCGGAGCTGGCCGCGGAGAGCGCCGCGGCCACGCTGCGCGCCGGCGCGAGCGACGCCGACGCCGTCGTACTGTGCTCCACCCGCGTGCCCGGACCCTCGGAAGGGCACGGCGCGTTCATGGAGACGTTCCTCGCCGAAGCCGGCCTGGGCGACGTGCCCTTCTACGGGCAGAACATGAACCGCTGCGTCAACCTGCTGGCCGCGATCGACACCGCGACCGCGTTCGTCCGCGCCGGCCGGCACCGACGGGTACTGGTGGTCACCACCGACAGCGCCGCGCACGAGGACGACCGCATGGCGAGCTACGCACTGTTCAGCGACGGGGCGGCGAGTTGCCTGGTGACGGCCGACGGCGAGATCGAGGGCGGCTACGAGATCCTCGCCTGCGCTAGCGCCGAGGACCGCAGGAGGCTGGCGCACTCCAACGAGATCAGCGCGGACCTGGCCCGCACCGTGAACGAGCGCCTGCTCACCCCCCTGGGCATGAAGCCGGGTGACATCGCGGGCCTGATGCACGCGAACATCTTCAAGCCCGTGATCGTGATGAAGGAACGGCAGGCCGGTTTCACCCCGGCCCAGCTCCATCTGGACAACATCACCCGGGTGGGCCACTGCTTCGCCGCCGACCCGCTGATCAACCTGGTCGACCGGGCCGAGGCCGGACACGTACAACCGGGCCGGCACTACCTGTTGGCCGCCGGCGTCCCCGGGCAACGGATCGGGGTGCTGCTGCGCCGGGCCGGCGTATGAACGCGGCCGAGACACCACCGAACGCCCGAGCTGGAGGCTCAGGATGACCACCGCACCGCGAGCGCCGGGCCCCGACCGCGCCTTCGTGCCCTTCGTCCTGCCCGACACCGTCGACGCGCTGCCGCACCGGCCCTTCGTCTTCGGCCGCGCCGCCCGGAACGAGGCCCGGGCGGCGGTGCGCGCGGAGCCGGTCGAGCTGTTCCGCGTGCTGCTGCGCGACCAGGAGTCCGAGTCGACGCTTCTGGTCGCCCGGTATGTGCTGGATGCGTTCCTGGGCGATGCGGGCGGCCGGGGGGCGGATGCGAGGGACGGCGTCGACGATGCCTCGGCCGAAGCCGCGTTCGGCGCCGAGGCCGCGCTCGACGCCGAGGCCGGCATGCTCGCCGAGGCGATCGCCGCCGAAGTGCGGTCCGCCCGGGCCGAGTCCGCCGAGGCCCTGGCGGCGCTGACCCGAACGGGTCCGGAGGCGTACGCGGAAGCCCTGCGCGGGCGTGCGCCGCTGGCGCTGGCGGCCGGCTGCTGGCTGGACACGCTCTCCCAGCCCGCGACCCAGCCGTCCGTCGTGGTCAACCGCCTCTTCGCGCACCATCTGACGCTGCGCGGCGGCGGCAACCCGGAACGCGGCCAGGCCCGGTCGCGCCGGCGCGCGCTGGAGGACGCGGGTGTGCTCCTGCCCGAGTTCGCCGCGGCCGACTTCGCGGATCGGGCCCGCATCCGCCCGCTCACCGCCCTGCACGCCGCCTTCTACCTGGCCCTGTCTCGGCTGCCGGCCAACTTCCTGCCCGAGGTCTCGGGCGTGCACTACGCCTTCCTCGCGCTCGGCGTGGACGACCTGCTCACCGAGAAGGCACCGCTGCTGCCGGAGCCGGCCCTGCGCGAAGTGCTGGCCGAACACCTGGCCCTGGCCGGACCGGCCGCGCGCCGCCGGCTGTACACGGCCGTGCGGCTGACCCTGGAGCTGGAGCGGGAGCACGTCGCGATGCTCGCCGAGCACGCGGCCTGGCACGCCGGCCGCACCCTGGAGTCGCGGGTCGCCGCGATCATCGCGCGCCACGCCCCGCTCGCCGGCCGCCAACACGGCGGCACCCGGGTCGGCGGCAAGGCGTTGACCGACGTCTTCGGCGCCGCCCGGATCGACCTCGCGGAATTCCTGACCGACCTGCGCGAGTCCGCATACCTGCGCGGGCCGGGCAACGGCGACTGCCGACTCCTGGACGCGATGCGCTTCGGCGGGCCGATGTTCGGGATCTTCGACGAGCACGAGGCGGCCACGTTCCGGGCCTGGGCGGTGCGCGTACAGGCGGGCGAACGGCCGGCCGTCGAGATCTCCGCCGAGACCGCCGGCGACGCCGCGGCCGAGCGCCGACGCACCGCGATCATGCGCAGCGACCCGGCCGACGTGGTCATCGCCGAGGCCGAACCCCTCGACCACCGCGAGCTGTTCCACCGCCTGGTCAACATCGAGAATTTCGCCAACACGCTGCCGATCGCCGCCGAGCGGGCCGAACGGTGCTTCCGGGACGCGGAGATCCTGTTCGTCCACGGCGCCGGCGGCCGGTACACCGACGCGACCTGGTTCGACTACAGCCCGCGGGCACTGTACGAGCGGGCCGAGCGGGTCTACTGGGAGAAGCTGGTCGACCCCTACGAACCGCTGCGGGAGATCCCGGACCGCGACGAGGTGTTGTTCCGGCAGTCCACCTACTACCTCACCTACCTCATCGACGGCGCGTGGCTGCACCGCCTCGGCAATCTCGGGCACGACGAGCGCGAGACCGACGCCATGCTGTTCAGGATCTACGCCGACGAGATGGGCAACGGCGACCTGCGCAAGAACCACATCACGCTGACCCACCGGGTATTGGCCAGCGCGGGCATCGAACTTCCGCACATCCGCGACGAGGCGTTCATCGAGCAAAACGAACTCCCCGACGACCTCTACGGCTTCGCGATCCAGCAGTTGTGCATGTGCCTGTTCCCCGATCGATTCCACAACGAGATCCTGGGCTACAACCTGGCGATCGAGATGTTCGGCTCCGGCGAGATGCGGCTGCACGAGATCCAGAAGTTGCGCCGGCACGGCATCGACGACTGCTACGAACAGGCCCACCTGACCATCGACAACTTCTCCGCCGGCCACGCCAAACAGGCCGCCGACATCATCGTCGGATTCCTGGACCGGGTGCGGCGCACCGCGGGCGAGGCGGCGGTGGCCGAGCAGTGGCGCAGGGTCTGGCGCGGCTACGCCTCCTTCGCGTACTTCCTCGAACAGCCGCTGCTCAAGCGCATATCCGCCGGCGATCCACCGACCGAACCCGACACCGGATCCGGCGGCCCTTCGTCCCCGGGCGGGACCGACGACCTGGCCGACCTGGTCATCTGAGCCGACCCCGACCCCGCTCGACCACGAACAGGCAACCCGCACCCGGAGGACAGCACATGGCCGATCCCCGCCCGCGCACGACCGACATCGGGATCACGCTGCGGCACGAGACGCGCGAGAGCGAGCGGCGCGCGCCGATCGTGCCGGTCGACGCCGCGCGGCTTGTCGCGCACGGCTTCACGGTCACCGTCGAGCACTCGCCGCAGCGGGTGTTCCCGATCGGGGACTACCTGGACGCCGGCTGCGTGGCCGCCGAGGCCGGGAGCTGGCGGGCCGCCCCGGCTGCGGAGTTCGTCGTGGGCCTGAAGGAACTGCCGGACGAGCCGCCGACTTTGCGGCATCGGCATGTGTTCTTCGGCCACGCGTACAAGGGCCAGCGTGACGCCGAGGCGCTGCTGCGGCGCTTCACGGCGGGCGCCGGTGCGCTGCTCGACCTGGAATACCTCACCGACGCGGACGGGCGGCGGTTGGCCGCCTTCGGCTATTGGGCCGGATACGTGGGCGCGGCGCTCGCGGTGCTCCGCCATCGGGGCCGGCTGGATCCGCCGTTGCGACCACGCCCGAAGGCGGACCTCGACCGGGTGTTGCGCGAGACGTCGAGCGGCGCGCAGCCGAGCGTACTGGTCGTCGGGGCGCTGGGCCGGTGCGGGCGCGGCGCGCGCGACGCGCTGGCGGTCGCCGGCATCGAGCCGACCTGCTGGGACGTCGCCGAGACCCGGTCCCTGGATCACGCGGCGCTGCTCGATCACGACATCCTCGTCAACGCCGTGCTGGTGAACACGCCGACCCCGCCGTTCGTCACCCTCGCGTCGCTCCGGTCCCGGCCCCGGCGACTGTCCCTGATCGCGGACGTCACCTGCGATGTCACCTCCGGGAACAATGTGTTGCCCGTCTACGACGACATCACCGATTGGCGCGAGCCGGTCCGTATGGTGGCCGATGTCGGCGACCCGCTGGGCGTGATCGCCATCGACAACCTGCCGTCGCTGCTTCCCGGCGAGGCCAGTACCGCCTTCTCCGCCGAACTGACACCCCATCTACTGACCCTGGGAGAACCGGGGCAACCCTGGCAGCGCTGCCTGCGGGTCTTCCGCGAGGCATGCGAGGCGAACGGCCTGGAAACGGAGAACGTCCATGTCTGAGGCGACACCCGCCGGCGGAACCGTGCACTGGATCGGCACCGGCCTGTCCACCGGCAGCGGACTGCGTGTGGTGGCCGACCGGGCCGAGCGGCTGCTGGTCTGGGGCCGTACCGACGCCAAGGCCGAGCGGTGCCTGGCTCGGCTGGGCCTGACCGGTCGCGCCGCCGCGCACACCTACGATCTCGACCGACTGGCCGGGGAGTTGCGTCCCGGCGACATCGTCGTGTCGATGTTGCCCGCGAGCGAACACCCGGCGCTGCTGCGGCTGTGTATCGAGCGCAGCGCCCACTTCGCGTGCAGCAGTTACGTGTCCGATGAGATCGTGTCCGAGGCGGCGGCCGCGACGAAGGCCGGTCTGGTCGTGCTGACCGAGGCGGGCCTGGACCCGGGCATCGACCACCTGTTCGCCGACCTGCTGGTGGCCAGGGGCCGCGAGGTCGTCGGCGACGGCCCGGCGACGGTCGAGTTCACCTCGTACTGCGGCGGAGTCCCGGCCGAGTCCAACGAGTTCCGCTACCGGTTCAGCTGGGCGCCGCGCGGGGTGTTGAACGCGCTGCGCGCGCCGGCCCGCTACCTCGACGGCGGCGCCGAGCAGGTGGTCGACCTCCCGTGGACGGCGACGCGTCCGCTCGTGCTCGACGGCGAGACGTTCGAGGCCTACCCCAACCGCGACAGCCTGCCCTACCTCACCCAGTACGCGTTCCCGGCCGACTGGCGGGCGCGCGTGTTCGTCCGGGGCACGCTTCGCCTGGACGGCTGGCTGCGGGCGTGGGAGGACGTGTTCGCCACCGTGCGCACCGGCGACGGCGACCGCATCGCCGCGCTCGCCGACGAACTCGCCGCCCGGTATCCGACCACCGACGCCGACCGGGACCGGGTCGTACTCGCCGTCGCGCTCGACATCGAGGGCACGAACGGCGCGGGCTGGCACGGCGAATACGTGCTGGACACGGTCGGCGACGCCGAGGAGAGCGCGATGGCGCGGTGTGTGTCCCTGCCGCTGGCGTACGGGATCACCGAAATCCTCGCCGGGCGGGTGCCGGCGGGCCTGCGCCAGGCCGCCCAGGGTGCCGAGGATGCCCGCCGGTGGCTGGAGTTCCTACGCGCGAACGGCGTCGACTGGCGCTTCGCCGAGCGGCACCGGACGGGCTGAACACCGGTCGTCGTCACGGCCCAAGCGGCGCAAGTCGACCCGGACCGCCCGAGCACCCTAACCACCCGGAGCACCCGGAGCACCCGGAGCACCCGGAGCACCCGGAGCACCCGGAGCACCCGGAGCACCCGGAGCACCCTAACCACCCGGAGCACCCTAACCACCCGGAGCACCCGGAGCACCCGGAGTACTCCGAGTACCCGAACCATTCGGAGCACCCGAACCACCCCGAGTACCCGAACCACCCGATCCACCGGAACCACCCGGACCACCGGAACCGCCCGATCCAGGAGGACACGGAACCATGACCCAGGCACCGTTCGAGTCGCGGGATTCGGCCGACCGGCCCCAGGCGTTCATCCTGACCGGCTCCTTTCCCGTGATCCGCCGCAATCCGCTCTACCTGACCGAACTCTCCGGGCGTGGGCTCAAGATCCTGGTCATCACCGCGGAGTCCTACCGCGCGCAAGCGACGGAGGCCATGGCCGACACCTCCAACCCCGCCGCGCAGATCACCGAGATCGCCTACGTCACCGGCGACTTCACCGTGCAGGGCGCGTTCGTCGCGGGCGCGATCGCGCGCACCTCGGCCTGGCGCGAGGCGTACACGATCGTCGGCGCCTACGCGGTGGGCGACTACCTCGCCGAGCCGACCGGCCTGCTCGCCGACGGGCTCGGCGTACGCTCGCCCGGGCTGCGCGCCAGCCGCGCCTGCCGCAGCAAGTACCTCCAGCGCTGGTACGCCCCGGACCTGGGCCCGGCGTCGCTGACCATTCCAGCCGGTGAGCGCGAGCGGGTCGACCTCGGCGCGGTGCGTTTCCCCGCCGTGGTCAAACCCGCCTCCCGCGCGTCCAGCTCGGGCGTCGAGACGGTGGCGGACGTGGCGGGATTGCGCGCGAAACTGGCGACGTACCCCGATCACGAGGTGGTCCTCGTCGAGGAGAAGGTGTCGGGCCCGGAGTTCTCCGTGGAGAGCCTGATCCAGGACGGCGAGGTGGTCTTCGCGTCGGTGACCGACAAGGTCACCACCGACAGCCACGCGCACACCTTCGTGGAGATGGCGCACAGCGTGCCGAGCGTGCGCGAGGACGTGCGCGAGGCGCTTGTGACGGCCAATCGGCAACTGGTGGCGGCGCTCGCGTTCGAGCACGGCATCGCGCACTCCGAGTGGCGGGTCGGCGACGACGGTCGCCCGCGCCTGATCGAGGTGGCGGCGCGCACCCCCGGCGACGGACTGCTGACGCTGTATCAACTGGCCACCGGGCGACCGCTGGAGCCGGAGATCCTGCGCGTCGCGCTCGGCGAACCGGCGAACTACCCGCAGCCGCACCGCTACACGCGGCAGGTCTACCTGGAGCACCGGCCCGGCACGTTGGAGGATGTCGTCCTCGACTGGCCGGACGTGCGGCCGGAATGGATCGGCGCCAGCGGCGTGTGGCCCGACATCAAGCCCGGCGCGCCGGGCGAGGAACCGACGCTGCGCGCCGTACTGGTGCTGCGCGAGCGTGGCGCGTCGCTGACCCCGCTCGCCGACTCCGACGACCGGTCCGTCACGTTCTTCATCGACGCCCCGACGCCCGACGGGCTCGACGCCCTGGAGCAACGTGTGCGCGCCGCCATCCGCGTCGTCGTCGGCTGACCGACGTGGTCGAGGTCGCCCGCGAGAAGGGCCACGACAACGACGAGGTGGCCGTGGTGGCCACCTTCCGGCAGGCTTCGCTCCCGGCGAAGACGCTGCTCACCGGGGCGTTCATCAACCGCCTCGGGGCCTTCCTGAACATTTTCCTGGTGTTGTTCCTGACCTCGCGGGACTACTCGGACGGGCAGGCGGCGTTCGCGCTGGGCGTGTACGGCGGCGGCGCGATCGTGGGCGTGCTCCTCGGCGGCGCACTGTCGATCCGGCTCGGCGCGCGCAACGCGAGCGTGGTGAGCATGGTCGGCGCGAGCGTGCCGCTGGCGGCCATCCTGTACCTGCCGTCGTTCGGGCTGATCCTGGTCGCGGTGGCGCTGGTCAGCATGGCCGGGCAGCTGTACCGCCCGGCGTCGGCCACCCTGCTCTCCGACCTCACCCCGGCGAACCGCCAGGTGATGATCTTCGCGATGTACCGGTTCGGGCTGAACCTCGGGGTCACCGTCGCGCCGCTGTTCGGGTTCGCGCTGTACAACCTGGCCGGCCACAGCTACGCCCTGGTCTTCTGGGTCGAGGCGGCGGTCGCGCTGTGCTACGCGACCCTCGCATGGGTGACGCTGCCGCCCCGCTCCGCCGAGCCGGGCGCGGCGGGCCGCGAGGCGAACTCCGGGGCCGGCGGGGAGGGTGAGGAGGGCGAGGAGGGCGAGGAGGGCGAACGGGTCGGGCGCGGTGGGTATCGGGCCATGATCCGTGACCGCCGCTACATGCTGTACCTGACCGCGATCTTCTTCTTCGGGGTCGTCTACGTGCAGTACCTGTCGACGCTGCCGCTCGACGTCAAGGACAGCGGCGTGGCGATCTTCTGGTACACCCTGGCCGTGTCGCTGAACGGCTTCATCGTCATCGCGTTCGAATTGTTGATGACCAAGTACGCGCAGGCGTGGTCGCAGCGGCTGACCATGGCCTGGGCGCTGGTCCTGGTGGGCGTCGGCGTGGGCATGTACGGCCTGCCGCTCGGCCCGGCCGTGATCCTGCTCGGCACGCTGATCTGGTCCGTCGGCGAGATCCTGGGCGGTCCGGCGACCACGGCCTATCCGGTGGTGGCCGGGCCGGCGCGGCTCAAGAGCCACTACATCGCCGGCTTCCACTTCGCCTGGAGCCTGGGCGCGGCGGTCGGGCCGGTCGTGGGCGGGTGGTTGTTCATCCGGTTCGGACACGGAGTGTGGCCGGTACTGACCGTGGGCTCGGCGCTGTCGATCGTGCTGGTGTTGGTCTCGGTGCGGGACCGGCCGACCACGACGTCGCCGACCGGCACGGACGCCAACGCCGACACCGACGCCGAAGCCGATGCCGACTCCACCGGCACCTCGACCCGCGCAACCGCCGGCCCGAGCTGAACACGCGGCGCATACCTGCCTGTTCGCGGCGAACCGGGTCCCGTGCGGGTGGGAATGCCAACCCGCACGGAACCCGGCGGCTTACTCGTGGTTCAGCGGTTCAGCGGTTCAGCGGTTCAGCGGTTCAGTCGACGTCCTCGACGTCGACGACCCAGGAACTGCGGCCGCAGGTGTCGCAACACCGCATGGGTTCGAGGTCCTGGTGGTCGTCGGTGGCGGGCAGTTCCTGAAGCTCCAGAACGAAGTTCTCCATCCTTCATCTCCCCTTTCCGGGAATCGGTACGGTGGCCGGCCGGTCGACCAGCCACGAGCGTGGTCCGCCGTGCGTCAGGCGGAGCAGGAAATCCAGCACACCGGCCATCCCGACGCCGTACGACGCGTACATGTCGCGCAGCGTGTCGTCCGGGACGAGCAGCCGGCCGTGCCTGCGGGCGGCGCGCAACGCTATGCAGTCGCCGAGTTCGCGCGCCCGGGCGTGGTGGCGGTCGTCGCCGGTGGCCTCGTGCAGGTCGAGCAGCAGTTCGGCGTTGCCGGCCACGCCGTGACACGAGCCGGGGCCCATCCGCCACCGCTCCTCGTACACCGCGCGCGCGGCACCCTCGGCCAGGTCGAGCCAGCGGTCCTCGCGGGTGACCCGCCACAACCGGACCAGGAACGTCCCCACGCCGGATGTGCCGTTGCACCAGAAGTTCAGCCCCGGCCGCTCGGTACGCCCCGGGCCCTTCGGCCACAGCGCGACGTCTCCGCGCCGATCCGCGACCGCGGCCAGCGCGTGTCCGCCGCCGATCGCGATGTCGAGCAGGTCGGACCGATCCAGGTCGCGCGCCGCCGACAGCAGGAAGGCGGCGTTCCCCGCCACGCCGTGGCCGAAGCCGTACAGGGACGAACCGGCCAGCTCGGCGCGGACGTCGCCGTCCACCGGCCAGTCCACGCCGCCGTCGGCCGCCGCCAACAGTCGCAACACCCCGTCCGCGCACTCCCCGGCCCGCTCGGCGAACCGGACGTCCCCGGTGGCGTGCCACAGGTGCAACTGGGCGGTGCCGGCGCCCGCCAGACCGTGGCACACGTCCGGGTTCCGGCCGGTCAGCGGGATGGCCAGGGCGTACGCCGCGGCGCGGGCCGCCAGCGGTTCGTCCGCCAGGGTCCGGGCCGCCTCGTACAGCGCCCAGGCCGACCCCGAGCGCCCGAAGTACAGCCCCGGCAAGACCCGTTCCGGCCGGGCCAAGCGGCGGTCGAGCCAGTCGGCGGCGGTGCGCAGCGCCGGTTCCGCGTCCCGATGGCCGCACCGGACGGCCCGGTCCAGGACGGCAAGCACGCCGGCCGCGCCCAGTTGCACGTTGCACGGGTCGCCGTCGGGCAGCGAGCGCGGGGCGGGCCACAGGTAGGCGGCATCCGGGTTCATCGTCTCGACGAGGTGGGCCAGTCCGTCCGCGAGGAGCCGATGCGGGGCGGGCGGCGGGGCAGGCCGCTCGGGCCGCGGCTTCGGGGGTCGGCGGGCCGGGTCGGGGTCCGGCGCCGCCCGCAGGAAGTCGGCGGCCTGCGCGAGCGTCCACCGCTCCGGGATGTCGGCGGTGAGCCCGACGACCAGCGGCGCCAACGCGTCAAGGGCCGGAATCCCGGGGGCCGCGGCGCCGACGATCGCCGCGATCCGCTCGCCGGCCGACCGCGCCGGCGCGTCTTCCGCGGCGAGGACCGGGCTGATCCCGGCCGTGGCGTGCAGCAGGGTCGCGCCCAGGCTGAAGCAGTCGGCCGAAGTACCGGGCGCCGGCGGCGCGGATCCGCTCACGGCGAGGTATTCGGGCGCACTGAATCCACGAGTACCGATCACGGGCGCCCGTCCGTCGAGCGGCACCGCGCCCTCCAAGTCCACGAGCACGGGCCGCCCCTGCGGCGTGATCATCACGTTGCTCGGCTTGAAGTCCCGTAGCACCAGCGCCGCATCGTGGACCTGTGCCACCAACCGGACGAGTTCGCGGGCCAGTTCCCATGCGGCCGGGATCGGGATCCGGCCGTCGTCGCCGTGCCGGCGCTCCAACCGGTCCGTGGTCCACCGCTGGAGCGTGTCGCCGTCGATCAGGTCCTCGACGAGGAAGACGTGCCCACCCTGCTCGAATACCTCGCGCACCGCCGGCACGATCCCGCCGGGACCGCCGGGCGCGAGCCGTTCGAGCACCTCGGCCTCGTGCCGAAGCCAGTTCCGGGCGTCACGGCCGTCCGGCCCGGAAGCCACGTGCGGGCGGGCCTCCTTGATCAGCACGTCCTCGCCGGTGCGCTCGTCCCGAGCCCGGTACACGCCGCCCCGATTGGAGTGGTTGATCGCCGCCCGGACCCGGTAGCGGTCCGCGAGCAGGACGGGGGCACCGCGCTTGCGCTCGCCGCCGGGTGGAGCGGACCCGGCCGGCGGCGCGGGCTCGGCCAGCGGGTCGACGGCCCAGGCGGGCGGCGCGAACCAGGGCTCGCGTCGGTCCGGTACGAACGTGCCGTCGGGTGCCTGGAGGCGGCCCTCGTAGAAGCCCTCGTCGTTCAACTCCCGGGGATGGGCGAAGCAGCCGAACCGGTAGTGGACCAGGCTGCCCGGCTGATACCGCCGATCGGAGAGAATGGCCGGCCCCGGCAGCCCCTCGGTCACCGCATGCAACTCGGCGGCGAGCCGGACCAGTTGCTCGTCATCGGCTGGATACGCGGTGATGAACTTGCCGGACATCGCCCGCACCGCCCGCACCGCGTTCATCTCGGCGGCAGCCTTCGGCGTCACGGCGAACTTGAACGCACACCCGTGCGCAACCAACACCCGCGCCGCGTTCTCCAACACCCGCGGCGCGGACCGGGCCGTCGCCGACAGGTGCAACTTCCAACCCTGCCGCCGCCGAATGTGCTTCGGCGGCGCCACCATGCACCAGGGATCCCCGGGCCACAACCGCCAAGCCCCGGTATCGTCCGCCTCCGCCAAAACCTGCGCAACCGCCAACTGATAGCTCGACATCACCCGCCCAAAGTGCCACCGCACATCCCCCGGGACCACTCACCCGAGTCACTCAGTGACACCTGCCGAGATTCGCGCCGGCGGGCGCGGGCAATCGGCGCGGGGCTGGTCCGGGTCGAGAGGGGTGGCCGCCGCCGGAGTGCGGGCTCCGAGACTCGGATCCTTCGGCAAGTCGCGTGCGTTGCTCGGCGAAACGCGGCCGGCCGTCAGCAGCGGAGAGGCAGGTCGGCCGAGTCGGGTCCTCGGGCGACCTTCCCGAATGGGTCGGGTGCTTCCGGCCGGCGTTGCGTCTGTGGTTGCGGGTGGCCGGTGCGGGGTTCGTCCGAGTCGGTGATGGGCCGCCGCCAGCGTTCGGGGCTCCGAGACTTCGGCCTCCCGACGAGACCGGCGCATTGCTCAGCGAAAACCGGCTGGCAGCGGGGGGCAGGGAGGGCGGCCGGGTCGAGTCCTCCGGGCAGCCTCCGGAGTGGGCCGGGCGTTCCCGACTGGCGTTGCACCTTTGGCCGCGCGCCGGCCGGTGCGGGGTCTGTCCGAGTCGGTGATGGGCCGCCGCCAGCGTTCGGGGCTCCGAGACATCGGCCTCCCGACGAGACCGGCGCATTGCTCAGCGAAAACCGGCTGGCAACGGGGGGCAGGGAGGGCGGCCGGGTCGAGTCCTCCGGGCAGCCTCCGGAGTGGGCCGGGCGTTCCCGACTGGCGTTGCACCTTTGGCCGCGCGCCGGCCGGTGCGGGGTCTGTCCGAGTCGGTGATGGGCCGCCGCCAGCGTTCGGGGCTCCGAGACATCGGCCTCCCGACGAGACCGGCGCATTGCTCAGCGAAAACCGGCTGGCAACGGGGGGCAGGGAGGGCAGCCGGGTCGAGTCCTCCGGGCAGCCTTTCCGAGTGGGGCGGGTGCTTTCGGCAGGCAGTGGCATGTGGGTGATTAAGGTTCACGAACCCGGATCGCGCGGGGCGCCGTAGTCTCGGCGTGAGAGAAAACCGCAGGTCAGCGCTGGCGGCGGCTATTTCGGGTGCCTCGGGATCCGGTTTCGGCTCCCGCTGGGTATTTTTGGTCTCTTGACGGTCTCGGGGGGTCGCAGCGTCCGAAGCCGGCCCCGATCGGGCAGTTTCGGTCTTCAACACCGGTGTTGAGGAGGCCCGAGCGCACGAAACCGGCACTCGACGCCCGGCTTTCCACCCCGAGGCCACAAATCCGCAGGTCACCGAAGCCCGAAGCCCACAACCACCCATCGCGATCCGGTTTCGAACCCCAACTCCCCTCCAAACGCCCCCGAAACGCCCCGACCCACTCGGGAAGCCTCCCCGGAGGACTCGACCCGGCTGCCCTCCCTGCCCCCCGCTGCCAGCCGGTTTTCGCCGACCAACACGCCGGCCTCGTCGGGAGGCCGATGTCTCGGAGCCCCGAACGCTGGCGGCGGCCCATCACCGACTCGGACAAACCCCGGACCAGCCACTCGCAGCCAAAGGTGCAACGCCAGTCGGGAACGCCCGGCCCACTCCGGAGGCTGCCCGGAGGACTCGACCCGGCTGCCCTCCCTGCCCCCCGTTGCCAGCCGGTTTTCGCTGAGCAATGCGCCGGTCTCGTCGGGAGGCCGATGTCTCGGAGCCCCGAACGCTGGCGGCGGCCCATCACCGACTCGGACGAACCCCGCACCGGCCACCCGCAAGCACAAGCACAACGCCCGCCGGAAACACCCGACCCCCTCGGGAAGGCGCCGCAGAGAACACGGCCGGACCTCCCACCCGCCCAGCTGCCGGCGCATGCGTCTCGCCGGAAGTTCCAGTCTCGGAGCCCCGAACGCCGGCGGCGGCCCACCACCGACTCGGACCGCCCCCGGAGCGGCCATCGTCGCAACCCCGAGCGCGAACCTCAGCAGGAACACAGTCCCTGAACCCACGCGCACCCCGGGCGGGAGGGGTGGCGGTCGGCGCGGGAGGCATGCCCGCGATACTGACGTGTTGGTTGTGTTCGTCTTCTCGTGGCAGGAAAAAGGAACTCCCGTGCGTATCGGTCGTGTCGTGGTGGCTCTGTCCGCCGTCGCCTTCGGGCTTGTCTCGGTCACCTCGTGCAATGGCGACGGAGACGGTGGCAAGTCCTCAAATGTCGGCAAGGATCCCCGGGCCCTCGTCAACGAGGCGCAAGCGCTGTGGCAGGCCGAGGACTTCAAGGTCACCGGCGATGCCGTGGCCGACTCGATCCGGTCCGACTACGACGTCTGCGTGCACGTGGGTCGCGACCTACAGGGCACCGAGAGCATCCTGGGTCACCCCGCCGAGGTGATCGTGGTCGGGGGCAAGGCGTACCGGAAGGGCGACGTCGCGTTCTGGCGCGCGATCGGGGGCCGGTCCGAGAATACTCAGGCCGAGATCGACGAGGGGGCCGCCCGACTCGCCGACAAGTACGTGACGACCACGGCCGACCCTGATGACCAGCTCGACGGCATGGGTTCCGTCTTCGGGGATGCGAAACTCGCCTACACCATGGGCGAGATCTCGGAGATCGGCGGGAAGCGGGTCATCGCGTTGACCGCGCGGCAGGGGGACGAGACCACCCGGACCGTGCACGTGCTCGCCGAGGGCAAGCCGTATCCGGTGAAGATCCAGGTGGATGGGGCCGACCCGGTGAACCTCGTTCTCGCCCGGGCCGGCAAGGGCTGTACTCCCGCCGCGCCGCCGGTCGACCGGACACTGAACATGGACGAAACGGAAGCCGCTTAGGCCATATGGGCGGGGTGCCCCTCGTGGCCGAACGCGCGCCCCGCCCCCGCCGTTGCGCCGAGCCGAAGAGGTCACCGGGCCGATACCTCGCCTGCGCCATGGGCCCGAACCGCGCTGTGGGTCAGGTCTTTTGGCGGGCCAGGTCGTAGAGCTTGGCGGTCAACGTGGCTGCCTCGTCCTGGGAGACGCCCTCGCCGCCCGTCGTCATTTCCGTCAGGACGGCGACGTCGACGCCGCCGAGAGTTGCGTAGTCGGCCCAGGCGCAGACCGGGAAGCGGAAATCCGCACCGGGCTTCGCGGTCCCGTCGCCCTTGGCGCCGGTGTACTGCATGACCTGGCACTTCATCAGCGCGCCCTCGAAGCCGGCGGGCTTGACGGTCTTGGCGCCTTCGACGGGCCGAATGTCGGTCCCCGGCGCCTTGCCCTTGCCCTTCATGCCTTTGTCGCCGACGGTGGCCAAGTAGCGGTCGAGGGTCTTGGCGGGGTCGGCGATCTCGCCGTGGAAGCCGTAGAAGGTCAGCCGGGCGCCGCCCAGCGTCGCCCGATTGTCGGGGTCGGGGTCGGGCGCGTTGTAGACGCCGGACACCGTTTGGGCGTTCTTCACCCCGAGGTCCTCGGCCTCCGTCGCGCCGGGCGTGGTGCCGGTGCTCGACTTCGTGTAGGCGTCGATCGACTCCGGGACGACGAGCTTGTAACCCTTGGTGCCGGCGGCAACCGCACCGCCACTCACGGAACTTCCGCCCGGGGCACCGGTGGTCACGCCTGCGGTGCTGCCCGTTTCCGGCGCCTTCGCACCATCCTTCTCGTCATCCGACCCCCCGCACGCGGCGGTCATCACGAGGAGGGGCGATATGAAGGCGGCAGCGAAGCGGGCGCGCAACGGCATGAAGAACGGTTCCTTCCGGGAGGGTTCGTCCGCCGAACGACGAGACAGGGCGTCAGGCTGCCGCAGCACAACCGACCGTGTCATGGGGATCCCCCTCGCCGGGCCCCGGCGCCGTCGCCTCCCGCACCGATCCCCCAGGACCCGTTCCCCGACCCCGACCCCCCGAGCCCGTCAACTCTCGCGCGCCAGGGCCCCCATCAGCGCGTCCAGCAGGCCCGGTACAGCTTCCTGAAGGGCGGTACGCCGCAGGCGGTGGCCGCGAGAGGGACCCACCATGACCGGGTGGAGAATGCCCGCCTCCACCAGGATCTTGAAGTGGTGGGTCGCGGTGGATTTGCTCAGGTCCTCGTAGAGGTCCGAGCACGGAGCCTCGGCAGCGGGATGCGTCGCCAGACGACGGACCATTTCCAGGCGTACCGGGTCCGCGAGGGCGCGCAGCAGCTTCCGGATGCCCGCGACGGGCGGCAACCGGTCCGGTGGGGTCTCCCAGGACGGCATCGGACAACTCCAAGTTTGACGATCATCGTACTTCTCCCTAGCCTCTCCGAAGTACGATCCTCATCTAACTTACCAGGAGTCCTCGTGCGGGCACCGTCCCCTGACCGCCGGCCCCAGCCGTGGAGTTATGCAACCCTCCTCGTCCTCCTCACGCTCGGACAGGCGACTTCCGCCATCCCGTCACCGCTCTACTCCCTGTACGCCGAGAAGTGGGGCTATCCGCCCTTTATGACCACCGTCGTCTTCGCCGCGTACGGAACCGTGGCGGTCGTCGCGATCCTCGTCTCGGGGGCTCTGTCCGACCGGTACGGACGTCGGCCCGTGCTCCTGGTCGCCGTCCTCCTACTGCTCGCCGGACTCGCCGTCTTCGTCTTCGCCGCAGGACCCGGGTATCTCATCGTGGCGCGGATGCTCAACGGGGTGGGCATCGGCGCCATCGTCGTCGTCGGCGGAGCCGCCCTGCTGGACGTCGACCCGGAGCGGGCGGCGCGGACCGGGACGCTCACCGCCATCGCGTTCAACGTCGGCATCGCCGTCGCCGCGCTCGGCACCGCGACCCTCGCCCAGATCGACTTCCACCCCCTGCTCCTGCCGTATCTTGCCGACGCGCTCATCGCCGTCGTCCTGTTCATCCTCCTGGTGGCGATGCGTGAGCCGCACCCCTCGGCCGGCGCCGCGCCGCTGGAGATTCCGCGTCCGCAGGTGCCCAAGGAGATCCGCGGGCGCTTCGTCTTCGCCGTGATCGGTGCCGGTGCCGCCTGGTCCGTACTCGGGGTCTGCTTCTCGCTGGAACCCTCGATCGCATCCCACGCCGCGCACGTCGACGGTCCGTTCTTCGGCGGCGTCGTCATCGCGGCCGTGACCCTGACCGCCGCCCTCGCCCAGGTCGTCAGCGCGCGCCTCCCGGCCCGCACGGTCGCACTCGGCGGCGACGTGGCACTCGCCGTGCTCATGCCGGTCGGGGTGGGCGGCTTCGCCACCGGCAACGCCGTCGTCATCATCGTCACCGTCGCGCTCCAAGGCGGCGCCTACGGACTGGCCTTCGGCGGCTCCCTGCGCCACCTGACCGCACACATCCCCGCCGAGCGGCGTGGGGCGGTCATGTCCATGTTCTACCTGCTCGCGTACGGCGCGCTCATCACGCCCACACTCCTCGTGGGCATCGGCGCGACCGTCTGGAGCGACAGCGTGATCTTCCCCGCCTTCTCCGTGCTCGCGGCGCTTCTCTGCCTCTCCGCCGTGGTCGTCGAACGGGTACTGGGCCGTCGAGCAGGGCGCCCCGACGTGACGCGGGTACCGGCGGCCGAGGCGCGGCAGGCGAGCAGGGTCGACTGACGGCGACCCCGTAGCGTGCTCGCACGTCCGGGAACAGGCCGATTCCGTAAAGCCCATGTCCGCCTCTCCGAATGGCATCTCGAAGAGGACGAACGCGCCCGGCTGGGCGCCAAATGCCGGATCCCACGCCCGAAGCGCCTCCGGACCGTCTCGTCGCATTGCCGCTCTCGATCCACGCACCCCGGCGGGCCCGTCGGCACATAGCCAAGGTCTGCCTCGGGGCGGGACTGGATCCGGATGTCACCGACGGGGTCCTGCTGGTCGTGTCGGAGCTGGTGACCAATGTGCTCCGGCATGTCGGCCACGGGTCGGTGACCCTCGCCTGGGAGCTTCGCGAGGACCGGCTGATCATCGACGTCGGAGACGAAGCACCTGACGAATTGCCGCGGTTGAGGTCGAAGGCCGACGACGAGACCGACGGCGACTACGAGGACGAGGAGGAGGCCGGTCGGGGGTTGCGACTGGTACCGGCATTCGCCGATCAGTACACGGTGATCCGTGTCGACGGCAGCGCCTCCCACCCTCCCCGAAAGCTCAGCCGCGTCGCCTTCCTCCGCTCCTCACCCGGGCACCGGAACGCGAGTGCATCCATCACCGCCCGGACCACCGCCACTTCCCCCCGACCCATCTCGACGCAAGGGGCCGCCACCCATGTCCAGCGCTGAGCCGCGTTCGAGCGACACCCATGTTCTCGCGCCTACCGAAGTGGTCGACCTCAGCGCGGCGTTCGACGTCATGCGCCGCTACGCCAAGGGCGTCGACCTCGCCGACCTGCGACTGGCGTCCCGTGCGGCGGCGGACGGCCGATGCCGCGTCACGTGGAGTGTCCCGGGTACGTCGATCGCCCGGGACCTCGCCAACCCCCACCGGCGATTCGCCCACCTGATCGGCGTACCGACCCCACCTGGGCAGGCACGACGCCGCCACGCACACGTGGCCCGTCGCCGGGCATCGCAGCGGGTCGGGACCGCTCGCTCCCGATCCACTCGTCGACGAAATGCCCGCTGTATTCGCGGAGTTCATCACCGAGGCGGGCCCGCTGTCACTGGGACTCGTCGACCCCGAGGGCGGCGTCACGGTGACCGACCGGGGTGTGTTCCACACCCTCCTCCCGCTGCAACCGATCGTCGCGAACATCGGCTACAACCTCGGCACCTATCCGGTCTCCCTTGCCGAGCCCGGCGAGCCGGTGCCGTGGGAGTGGTGCGAGGCGGCGATGGCCTGCTACCGCACCACGCTCATCTGTGCCTTCGCGACCCGCGGTGCGCAGAACTGCGCGTGCGGACGCGGCTTCGACGAGCACATCCCATGCTGGGCCGACGTGCACGCGTACACCGCCCACGCCACCGGCCGCCCCGAACTGCTCCCCCTCACCGGCGGGGCCACCGTCCCTCCGTGACGGTCGGGCGGGCGCGGTGACGGGAGCGGCTCGGTCACGCCTCGTCGCCCGGGACCCCGTCGGGAGACGTACCGCAGCCCGGGCCGCCCGGGCCGTCGAACTGTACCGAGCTGAAGAAGTCGCGGAAGCTCGGGAAGAAGTTGCCCTTGCCGGTCGGACCGGACGAGGTGACGGCCGTGCACCCGCCATAGTGCGCGTCGGACCACAGGTGGATGGTCGACGGGGTGCGGTTCCAGTCCGACTTGGCGCGGTCGTCCATGCCGAGCGCCGCGAGATCCGGTGTGCTGCCGCTCAGCCGGATCATGTCGCCGGTGCCGTCGAGGCCCGAGAACATGCAGTAGAACCCGACGGGACAGCGGTCGTATCCGTCGGCCGCCCCGGCCGAAGGCGCCGACACCGCGCCCAGCACCACCACCACGCCCGCCAGTCCGGCAACAATCCGTTTGATGTGCGTCATGACCGACTCAACGACCACACCCGCTTGGGGTTCCGGCGACAGCGCAGGGTGATCCGCTAATTCTCCCGGGCCTTGGTCGCCGCCACCCGAGCCTCGATTTCCTCGCGGGTCGGGCGGTAGCGTTCCTCGGCCGCGCGCATGCGGGCCACGCAGCGCTCCCACGAGCGGCGGGAGCGGGCTCGGCGGTTGGGGAACCACGAGTAGCGCCACAGGCGCACCGTGGCGGTGTCGGCCATGAAGCGCGGCTTCGTGCGTATGCCGTGCTCCCGACGCACGTCGGACTGGGCGTCCAGCAACTCCTTCTCGAAGTCGCGCGCGGCCAGCGCCCAGCGGTTCTCCTCGTCCGGGGTGGCCTCCACCTCGGGACGCCTGGGCGCGGGGATCGTGGTGATCTCGTAGCGCACGAACTCGAGTCCGTCGGGCACCTCCACCCACGACATCGTGTCCCACGGCTTCGGTGTGAGCGAGAACGTCAGCGCACTCAGGATCACGGTCGATGCTCCTTACCGAACGGAACGTCACGAACGTAACGCACGTTTGTCCCCAGCGTAGTTGCCGGACCATGGTCCCGGCCGCGCGCCTCACACGTGCAGCACGATGCCGCGCCGGGCGGCGAACTCGTCGAAGCGGTGCGGCGCGAGCGCGGCGGACACCGCCTCCGGGGTGTGTCCGGACGGATTGTGGAAGGTGACCGCGTCGTCCCGCCGACCGGTGACCAGGACGAGGTGTCCGCCACGTCCCGGTGCCGGTCGCTCGGGGCGGCGAATCTCCCGATGCACGGAGGCCATCACCAGGCGGCCCCGGTCGAGTTCGTCGGCGAGCCGGTCCGGCCCCAGCTCGGTGACACCTCCGCCCGCAACCCGTGCGCCTCCCGCACGTACTCGACGAACGGCCGGTAGTAGAGGCCGTCGACCCCGCCGTCCTCCCGACGCACATACCCGCCGTGCGCCGTGCAGCCGACCATCAGCT
Organism: Embleya scabrispora; assembly: GCF_002024165.1. Lineage (NCBI taxonomy): Bacteria > Bacillati > Actinomycetota > Actinomycetes > Kitasatosporales > Streptomycetaceae > Embleya > Embleya scabrispora. The sequence goes on along the minus strand of NZ_MWQN01000002.1, from coordinate 1,058,487 downwards.
CGTACAACGGCGGCGCATGGCCGTCCCGCGCGAACAGTGCCATCCGCAGACAGGCCATCCCGCACCACCGCCCGGCCCAGTATCCGTAGGCGGCCCGATCCGGCGCCCCGCTCACCGCCCAGGCGTCGTCGTCGCCCGGCGGATGGCCGGCGTAGACGATCGCGCCGATCAGGCCCGGGCTCGCGTACTGGGTGATCGCCGGCGTCGGATGACGCGTGTGTCGAACGGACACGGGAACTCCTTCCGGCTATCGACCGGCCTCCGCCAGGAGGATGTGGGCCAGTTCGTGCGGCTGGGAGTACATCGGCCAGTGGCCCGTGTCCATCTCGACCAGCCGCCACCGTTCGCTCGTCAGCAGCTTCGCCACGGCGTCATTCGGTTCCGGGCCGTCGAGGAGGCACTTGAGGTAGGTCGTCGGGAGGTCGCCCAACGACCCCGCCAACTCGGCCCGTTCGATCAGGGTGTCGCCGGGATGCGGCGTCGCGTCGGCCACGAGCCGGGCGATCTGCTCGTCGGTGAGGCCCTGTCCCGCGAACTCCGCCGCCTCCGGCACCGCCCAGAAGCCGCCGTTGGCGACGATCGCGGCGGTGATCGCCGCCTCGCCGGACCAGGATCCGGACGCGAACGACTCGCCGTGGACGGCGACGTTCGAATCGACCAGAACCATCCTGCGCAGCCGGTCACCGATCCGCTCGGCGGCCTGCCCCACCGGGATGCCCGAGTAGCTGTGTCCGACCAGGACCACATCGCGCAGGTCGCGATCCTCGACCTCGGCCACGATGTCCCGCACGTGTGTACGCTGCCCGGCCGGGACGCCCCGCTTCTCGGCCAGCCCGGAGAGGGTCAACGGATACGCCCCGTGCCCCGCGGCCCGCAGCTCCGGCACCACCTCGTCCCACGCGGAGGACCCCAACCACGCCCCCGCGACCAACACGAAATCCGTCATCGCAGCACGCTATCCGACGACTCCGACACCACCCTGGAACGGCGTCACCCGCCGGTCGCGGTCCGGGGACCGGGCGGCGGGTGACGGGCCGAGGGTGGCGGGTGACGGGTGACGGGGGTTCGACGGCGGACGCGCTTCGGTGCGCGGCCGTCACAGCCGTACGTATGCCAGGTCGTAGGCGTCGGCCATCGCGCGCACGCCCGCGTCGTTGAGGTGCAGGTGGTCGCCGCTGTCGAGGTCGGCCCGGATGAAGTCCGGGGCGTTCGGGTCCTGGACCGCGGCGGCCACGTCGACGACCGCGTCGAAGACGTCCGAGGTACGGATCCACTCGTTCACCCGACGGCGTTCCACGCGACCCTGGGCGCTGTCAACGCCGGGGTAGATGGTGCCGCCGTACGGGCCCATCGTGGCGCCGATGGAGGTCAGCCCGGCCGCGCGAGCTTGCGCCGCCAGCGCGATGAAGCCCTCGATGAGGTCCGCCGCGCGGGCCGGCGGCTTGCCGGACATGCCCGGCAGGCCCAGGTCGTTGAGGCCGAAGTGGAAGAGCACGTGGGTGACGCCCGGCACGGACAGCACATCGCGTTCGAACCGCGCGAGCCCGTGCAGCCCGACCTCGTCGGTGAGCAGCCGGTTGCCGCCGAGACCCTGATTGACCACCCAGCCCCGGGCCAGTCGCCGATTCAGCTGGTTCGGGAAGCGCAGGTTGGCCCCGACGGTGGTGCCACCGCCACCGAACCAGGAGTCCCCGAACGCCACCGCGATCGCGGTGCCCTCGGGCGCCAGGACGTCGACCCCGGCCACGTAGTACCGCCCGTCGACCTCCTCCGCGTCGTCGAACGCGGCTCGCCCCACGGCGTTGCCGGCCACCAGGTAGGCGTTCTGGGAAGGGGTGTGTGCGTAGGTCGCCAGGCCGGTGTCCTTCGGGAAGTACAGGGTCAGCGCCAGGTCGGTGCCGGGTTCGGTGGCGAACTCGACCGGGTCGCTCTGGATCCGGACGCCGACCGGGATGGTCACCTCGGCCGCCCCGTCGAACCGCAGTACGGCCTCCGCGGCCGGATCCACGACGCCGTCCGCGCCGGCCGAGCCGACCCGCGCCGCTCCGATCACCAGGGGCTCTCTGCCGTATTCGTTGCTCAGCAACACCCGCAATGTCGTGCCGCCGCCGTCCATGTGCAGGATCTGCCGGAGTGTCTGGTCGCGGAAGGCGCGGGACGGCTGGATCCGGATGTCCTCGTACGGGCCGAGCACGGCGGAGCGGAAGCCTGCGACCCAGGTGGTGGCGGGAGCGGAAGCGGTGGTGGGGGTGGGGGTGGCGGCGGTCGTGTCGATGCTGATCATGATCGGTGAACTCCTTGATGGGTGGGGGTGGTTGGTCGGTCGGTCCGTTGGTCGGTGGCCGATCGGCCGGTCGGTGGCCTGTCGGTTGGTCAGCCGGTCAGCCGGTCGGCCGGGTGACGAGTGGTCGGGCGGTGGGCGAGCCCGATCAGGCCCGCGCCGGCCGGATCCCCCGCAGGACCGCCACGGCCGCCGCGGCGACCGCGAACAGCGCTGCCGCGGCGTGGAAGGCGAAGACGTAGCCGTCGGTGGCGGCCTGCTCCGGGGACGGGCCGGTGCCGGTGTGGGCGTCGGCGAGCGAGGCGAACAGGGCCATGCCGATGGTCGGGCCCATCAGCATCGAGGTGTTGAAGGCGCCGCCGGCCAGTGCGGCGTCCCCGGCCGACACGCCCCGCGTCGCGCCGACCACCGCTGCGGCGGCGGTCAGTCCGATCCCGACGGGAAGGACGAGCATGCCCACCAACGGCGCGCCGACGTAGGCGGATTCCGCGTCGATCCGGCCGAACAGCAGGAACGCGAGCGCCATCGTGACCAGTCCGAGGAACGCGGTCCGCCGGGCGCCGAGCCGGGCCACGATCGGCACACTGGTGGCGCTGACCGCGATCAGCGCGAGGGTGTACGGGACGAAGCCCAGCGCCGAGCGCAGCGCGGACCAGCCGAGCACGCGCTGGAAGTAGAGCGACATCAGGAACGCCGCCGACGATCCGGCGATCGGTGCGAGCATGCCGGTGGCCAGCGCGCCGACCCGACGGCCCGAGGCCAGGAAGCGCAGCGGCATCAGCGGCGCGGCGACCCGGTTCTCGGCCACGCCGAAGCCGAGCAGGAGCCCGAATCCGGCGCCGATCGGCAGCAGTACGGCGGAGGTGAGCCAGCCGTGTGTGCCGACGGCCACCAGGCCCAGGCTGAGCAGCGCGACACCGCCGGTGACGAGGGCCGCGCCGAGTACGTCCACCCGACCGCGCGTCGGCGTCGGGCCCGCCGGCAGGTATCGCCCGGCCAGGGCCGCGACCATGAAGCCGACCAGGGCGAGGGCGACGAAGGACCATCGCCACGAGGCCCAGGTGGCGGTGGCGCCGGCGAGTTGCATGCCCAACGCGGCGCCGACGCCGGAGAGTCCGCCCCACGCGGCCATCGCACGTCGTCGGGCGGCCTCGACCGGGAACACGTCGCCGACCAGGGCCATCGCGGCGGGTGCGGCCACCGCGGCACCGGCGCCCTGGAGCAGCCGGATGGTGATCAGCCAACTTCCGCCGGGGACGAGCGCGCCGGCCAGCGAGGCGGCGGCGAACAGGGCGATGCCGGCCCGGAAGGCGTTGCGGCGGCCGTACCGGTCGGCCATCCGGCCGCCGAGCAGGAGCAGGCCGCTGAAGGCGAGGGTGTAGGCGGCGCCGGTCCAGACCAGGCCGGAGGCACCGAGGCCGAGGTCGGCGGCGATGTCGGGGCCGGCGGCCGAGGTGATGGTGACCGAGGTGTTGAGGACGGCCTGTACGGCGGCCAGCAGCGCGAAGGCGGCGCCGGTTCGGGCGGCGACGGTGGTTGCCGGGGCGGCGGTTGCCGTGGATGCCGGGGTGGCGGGCGCCGCCGGTGCCACCTTCGGGTTCGTAGCCGTGTCGTGGTTCATCTGCCGCCCTCTTTCAGGTGTGCGACGCCGCTCGATAAACCAAACCATACAGTCCAGTTCACATGAACTCAACAGTGCAGTTCAGTTGATCCAAACCGATCCGTACGGTTCAGTATTGATTAGACTGAGTAACGATCCAGCGCTCATGCGCCGTGCCGAACGCACGCGCGGCAACGCATGATCGCAACGACAAGCAGAGGAGTCGACCGTGTGGGCAGCCGAGCAGACCCCCAAGCGCATCCCCTCGGGTGACCGCGCGGCACGCAAGCGCGCGGCGATCCTGAAGGCGGCGACCGACGCCTTCCTGCGCGACGGCTACGGGGTGGGCATGGACACCATCGCCGCCGAGGCCGGCGTCGCGAAGGTGACCGTCTACAACCACTTCGGCAGCAAGGAGGCACTGTTCATCGCGATCGTCGGCGACATGCTCGATCGGGCGCTGTTCGACTCCATGCACCTGATCGAGGAACGCCTGGGCTCCTCCACCGACGTACGGGCCGACCTGATCGCCATCTGTGAGGCGTGGGTGGCCGGCCACGCCACCCCGGAGGTGCTCGCGCTGCACAACGTGGTACTGGGCTCGATGCCCCGCCTACCCGAACTGGGCCGCACCTGGCAGGAGTTGGGCCCGGACCGCTTCCACGTGGTGGTCCGCACCGCGCTCACCAGATTGGTCGAACGCGGCGAACTCGCCATCGACGACGTGCCCTTGGCCGCAATCCAGCTGTCCGGCCTGGTACTGATGCCACACATCGCGTACGGCTCCACGGGCGCCGCCCCCGACGCGGACCTGACGGCCCGCCTGATCACCGGCGGCGTGGACATGTTCCTGGCCCGCTACCGCCCCCAGCCCCACCAGAACACCGACCGCTGAGGCCCCCACTTCCGGCCACAGGACGCCGATGCGGGGCAGGCCCGGCACGTGGGGTAAGCCGCGCCCGGCGTCCGGGGCTCCGAGACTTGGGGGCTCCGACGAGGCGGGCGCGTTGCTCGGCGAAAACCGGCCGGCAGCGGGGGCGGGGAGGGCGGTCGAGTCGGGTCCTCCGCGGGGCCTTCCCGAATGGGCCGGCGCGTCTCCGGCGGGCGCCGCGCTTGTGGATGCGGATGGCCGGTGCGGGGCCGGTCCGAGTCGGTGATGGGCCGCCGCCAGCGTTCGGGGCTCCAAGACTTGGCAGCTCCGACGAGGCGGGCGCGTTGCTCGGCGAAAACCGGCTGGCAACGGGGGGCAGGGAGGGCGGCCGCGTCGAGTCCTCCGAGGAGCCTTCCCGAATGGGCCGGGCGCTTCCGGCGGGCGTCGCGCTGTTGGTTGCGGGTGGCCGGTGCGGGGCTCGTCCGAGTCGGTGATGGGCCGCCGCCAGCGTTCGGGGCTCCGAGACTTGGCAGCTCCGACGAGGCGGGCGCGTTAGTCGGCGAAAACCGGCTGGCAACGGGGGGCAGGGAGGGCGGCCGGGTCGAGTCCTCCGGGGAGCCTTCCCGAGTAGGCCGGGCGTTCCCGACTGGCGTTGCGCCTTTGGCTGCGCGCCGGCCGGTGCGGGGTTTGTCCGAGTCGGTGATGGGCCGCCGCCAGCGTTCGGGGCTCCAAGACTCGAAGCTCCCGACGAGGCGGGCGCGTTGATCGGCGAAAACCGGCTGGCAACGGGGGCCGGGGAGGGCGGCCGCGTCGAGTCCTTCGAGGAGCCTTCCCGAGTAGGCCGGACATCTCCGGCGGGCGTTGCGCTTGTGGTTGCGCGGCGCCCGGTGCGGGGTTTGTCCGGCACGCGTAGTGGGCCGCCGCCGGCATTCGGGGCTCCGAGCCTTGGGGGTTTCGGCGAGGACGGTGCGTTGCTCGGTGAAAAAGCGGCCGGCTGCGGCGGGCCGGGAGGGGGCTCAAGTCGTGTCTGCCGGGCTTGCGTTCACGAGTGGGTCGGGGTACTCCGAGGGCGTGGGGGAGGAGGTTGGGGCTCGAAACCGGATCGCAACGGGTGGTTGTGAGCTTCGGGCTTCGGTGACCTGCGGTCTTGTGCCGTCTGGGTGGAACGTCGGGCGTCGAGTGCCGGTTTCGCGCGCTCCGACGCCCTCAACGCCGGCGAAAAGACCGAAAGTGCCCAGTCGGGGCCGAAACCGGATCCCGAGGCACCTGAAACAGCCGCGTGCCCGCACTGACCAGCGGTTTTCTCCCACACCGAGGTAAGAACACCCCTCGCGATCCGGTTTCGAGCCCCAACTCCTCTCCCAACCCCCGCCGAGGACAGCCAGCCCACTGGGGAACGCGAGCCCGGCGGACTCGACCCGAGCCCCCACTCCGGCCCGCCGCTGCCAGCCGGTTTTCGCCAAGCAACACACCCCCTTCGCCGGAACCCCCAAGTCTCGGAGCCCCGAACGCTGGCGGCGGCCCATCATCGACTCGGACCGGCCCCGCACCGGCCACCCGCAACCAACAGCGCGACGCCCGCCGGAAGCGCACGGCCCACTGGGGAAGGCCCCGCGGAGGACCCGACCCAAGCGCCCTCCCCGCCCCCGCTGCCAGCCGGTTTTCGCCGAGCAACACGCCCGCCTCGCCGGGACCGCCAAGTCTCGGAGCCCCGAACGCTGGCGGCGGCCCACCACCGACTCGGACCGGCCCCGCACCAGCCACCCGCAACCAACAGCGCGACGCCCGCCGGAGACGCCCGACCTACTCGGGAAGGCTCCCCGGAGGACTCGACCCAAGCGCCCTCCCCCCGTTGCCAGCCGGTTTTCGCCGAGCAACGTGCCCGCCTCGTCGGAGCTGCCAAGTCTTGGAGCCCCGAACGCTGGCGGCGGCCCATCATCGACTCGGACCGGCCCCGCACCGGCCACCCGCAACCAACAGCGCGACGCCCGCCGGAAGCGCACGGCCCACTGGGGAAGGCCCCGCGGAGGACCCGACTCGACCGCCCTCCCCGCCCCCGCTGCCAGCCGGTTTTCGCCGAGCAACACGCCCGCCTCGTCGGAACCGCCAAGTCTCGGAGCCCCGAACGCTGGCGGCGGCCCACCATCGACTCGGACCGGCCCCGCACCGGCCACCCGCAACCACAAGCGCGACGCCCGCCGGGTCGCCCTCCCGCTCCCCCGTTGCCAGCCGGGTTCTGCCGAGCAATGTGCCCGTCTCGTCGGGGGTTTCGGGGGTTGGAGCCCCGAGTGCCGGCGGCGGCTCACCCCGCGCCGGCGCCCCCGCAACCACAAGCGCAAACCTCAACAGCCTCCAGCCCGCATCACACGCCCACACGCCACGGAAGGTGTGCACCGCGCGGGGCTGCCGGACTTCACGCAGCGTTTCGTTGAAATGTCCGCTTCTTTCTTGGGAAGTCCCTTTAAAGTCGACCAAGTAACCTTTTGGAAGGGATTTGCCTTGAAGCTTCGTAATGCCGCCGGCGCTGCCGTGGCCGCCCTCGCGCTGGTCCTGTCTCTGCCCGGAACCTCCGTGGCCGCCGAGGGACGGTTCCACTACAAGTACGTCGACGCGTCCGGGCAGGAACATCAGGTCACCCTGCACGACCCGCGCAGCGGCCTGTGCATCGACCTGTACGGCGTCGGTTCGGACGACGTGCCGCCCGGCTTCGGCCCGCACAACGAGACCGACGACTGGGTCACCGTCTACCGGGGGGCCGACTGCACCGGCGCCGAGTGGCGTCTGAAGCCGCATGGCAAGCCCACCCGGGACGACCTCGAGGTGCGCTCGGTGTTCTTCGACGTCGCCGACTGACCCTGCCCCGCGTCCCGCGTCCCGCGTCCCGCCGACGGTCTTCGTCACATCCGCCGTCGCGCATCGGTCAAGCCGGCGACGGCGGGTGGGATCGAAGACGAAGGGTGCACAACGGTGAACGACGACACGCGGCAGGGGCCGGAGAGCGGTCGGGACGAGGGCGGGTATGTGCTGCGGCCGATCGGCCGGGTCCGATCCCCGCTGGTGGATCGGGCGTCCGCGCCCAGGCAGGGGGACGAGGGTTCGCCGGAGGCCTGGATCGTGTTCGAGCCGGACGTGGCCGACGGGCTCCGGGATCTGGCGGTCGGCGCCGACGTCCTGGTGCTGACCTGGCTCGACCGAGCGGACCGGGACGTGTTGTCCGTGCACCCGCGCGGCGACGCCCGCACGCCTGTGCGGGGGGTGTTCGACACCCGCTCGCCGGACCGGCCCAACCCGATCGGTCTGCACCGCGTACGCATCATCACGATCGATGGCCTGCGGATGGGCGTCCGCGACCTCGAAGCGCTCGACGGCACCCCGATCGTGGACGTCAAGCCGGTACTGGGGGGCATCGGCGAGCGCTGACCGTACCCCGGGCCGACGACGCTGCCGCCGCCGGTCCGGGGACTTCGGCTCAGCCGAGGAGCTTGACCGCCTGGTAGTAGGTCCAGGCCGTGCTGTTGCAGGTCGCCCGGGCCACCGCGCCGTACGGGGCGCAGACCCGCTTCAGGTCCTCGTACAGCGCGCTGTCCAGGCGAGGCTTGTTGGCGGCGAAGGTACCCGCCGCCTTGTAGTTGCGGTAGCCGAAGTCGTGCCGGGCACAGGAGTTCTGGAACGGGAAGCCGAGCGGGTTGTCGGGCGAGCTGCTGCAGTAGTCGGTGGACCAGTCGAAGTTGTAGGCGGCCCAGTTGCCCTGGTTCTGCCGGGCGGACCACCAGGCGTTGTAGCTGGCGGCGCTGGTCTGGGTCCAACTGGAGAGCACTTGCGGCTTGTCCGCCGGAGCGGCCTGGACCGGCGTGGCCACGCCGACTCCGACGCCGATCGTCATCGCGGTGGCGGCAAGTGCCGTGGACAGTCGACGCATCGAATACCTCCAGGGTGCCGACGCTCCCGGTGTGGAGTGCCGTGGGCAGGGGATGCAGGTGGTACGGCCGAGCTCCGAACTCAGGGCTCCCCACGACCGGTCGGCAACGCGGGAGCGGAAGCCATCCCACCGGACGACTGCGCCGGCCGTCCAGACTTCGGCGGACTTCGGATGACAATTCATCCCCCGGGCACACCCGATTCGCCCGACACCCTTGCGCACAACCGACGTTGGTCACCCCGAGGTACCCCCACCCACCTCACGCGCCTCACCCCTCCCCCGCCTACCTGTTGACGACCGCACCCGCCAGGTCCGGAATCAGGCCGTCGGCCGCCTGCTCGTACGCCGCCGCCACCCGCAGTGCCAGGTCGTCCCGCCCCCGTGGGGCGACCAGTTGCACACCGATCGGCAGGCCGTGCGCGTCGAGCCCGGCGGGCACGCTGATCGCGGGGTGGCCGGTGTCGTTGAAGACGGCCGTGTACGCGATGGGGATGGTGCGTTCCCGGACCGCGCGGGCGATGTCCGGGCCCTCGGCGGGCCATGCGGTCACGGGCGTGGTGGGCGTCAGGAGCAGGTCGTGGCCGTCGAACACGTCATCGGCCCACACGTGCAATCGGCCGCGATACAGCCAGTATTCGCGAGTGTCCCGAGGACCGAGCGAACCCGCGTCGGCCAGGAGGCTCGCGAAGCCGGGTTCGAAGTCCTCCGGGCGGCGCTCGAAGTCGTCCAGGACGGACACCAGTCGCTGATGGGCGAGTACGCGCTGCCGGGTGCGGATATGCCGGTCGAACGTATCGGCGTGCGGAAGGGTGGTCGTCGCGGCGTCCTCGACAACGTGGTGTCCGAGGTCGCGCAGCACCCCGGCGACCCGGACCAACGCGTCACGCACGTCGGCCGTAGGTTCGGCGACGCCCAGGCTCGCGTCCATGACGATGCGCAATGCCGGGAGCGAGCGGGCGAGTTCGGCGACATAGGAGATGCCGGGCGGTTCGAGTGACCAGGGGTCGGCGCGGTGGTATCCGGCGGTGAGGTCCAGATGCAGGGCGGCGTCGTGGACCGTGCGGGTCATCGGGGTGGGGCAGCTGTGGTGGGTCCAGTCGATCGCGCCCTGTGGCCCATGAGGGATCCGGCCCCGGCTGGTCTTGAGCCCGAACAGGCCGCACAGCGCGGCCGGGATCCGGGTCGAGCCGCCGCCGTCCCCCGCCGTGGCGAGCGGGACCAGCCCGGCTGCCACCGCCGCGGCCGAGCCGCCGCTGGAGCCGCCGGGCGAGCGGTCGGGGGCCCAGGGGTTGCGGGTGGTGCCGAACGCGCCGTTGGTGGTGTGTACCGCGGCGCCCAGCGGAGGCGTGTTGGTCTTGCCGATCACGATCGCGCCGGCCGCGCGCAGTCGCGCGGTGTGCACGCTGTCCGCGGACGCCGGCGGGCGGCCGTGGAAGGCCCGGGTACCCCGGCTGGTGGGAAAGCCCGCCGCGTCCTCCAAGTCCTTGACTGCGAGCGGGAGTCCGCCCAGGGGTCCGAGGTCCGCGCCGGCCGCCACCCGACGGGTCTGCGCCGCGGCCTCGGCGAGGGCACGTTCCGGGTCCGGGGAGACCACGGCGCCGAGGGCGGGGTTCAGCCGTTCGACGCGGTCGAGGGTGTGCCGCATCAATTCGGTCGGCGACAACTCGCGGACCCGGATCAGCCGGGCGAGTTCGTGGGCGGGGAGCAGGGCGAGGTCGGTCATCCGGGGAACTCTCTGTGCGAGGGCGAGGGCGAGGGCGAGGGCGAGGGCTTCGTGTCGGGTGCGCGTCGCTCACATCGTCGAAGACGGCGGTGTCGCCTGTGGGCTGCCGGTCGGCTCGGCGGGCGTGTCGGAGGCCGTCCGGCCCAATGCCTCCAGGGGGCGGCCGGTGGTTCGGGGCCCGAAGCGGTGGGCTATCACGCCGCCGCTGCCGGCCAGCAGGGCGATCCAGGCGAAGACCGCCGCGTAGCCGAGGCCGGCATAGATGGCGGCGATCAGCATCGGTCCGCCGAAGTTGACGATTCGGGAGAGCGCGTTGGCCGTTCCGGAACCCAGGGCTCGGATCGACGTGGGGAAGACCTCGGCCGAGTAGATCTGGAGGAACGGCGTCGAAGCGTGGAACAGCAGGGTGACCAGGCAGCCGAGCACCAGGATCGCCGCGCGCGCGTGGGTGACGCCGAACAGCAACAGCAGGCCGGCGCTGATCAGGCACAGGACCAGCAGGGACGTCGTGCGTTCCCAGCGGTCGATCAACGGCGCGGCGAGCAGTGAGCCGAGCGGGGCGGCGGTGGCCAGGACGGCCGAGACGAGGAGGGTGTCGGACAGTTCGAGGCCGTTCTCCTCCAGGAGGGTGGGGGTCCAGGTGTTGAAGGCCGAGTAGGCGGCCAATCCGGTCACCCACATGGCGGTGGTGACCAGGAAGGTCCGGCGATGCGGGCCGGTCCACAGCTCCGCTACGCGCGTCCGCCTCTGTCCCGCCGACGAGACGGCCGGCGGCGCCGGGGAACCGGCGTCGGCGGCAACGACGGCGTGGGCATCACCAACGGCGTCGTCGGCGGCATCGGCCTCACCAACGGCCTCGGGGCGCGACCCCTCCCCACCGTCCGGAAGTCCCGGAGCCCGTCCGGCTCCGCCCTCCATCCCCGCCCCCGCCCCCACACCCGACGCACGCTCGATCGCCGCCACGATCGCCTCCGCCTCCGCCGTCCGCCCCTGGGTGACCAGCCAACGTGGGCTTTCCGGCACCCAGCGCCACACCAGTACGGCGAACACCACGCCCACCGCGCCGATGCCGAACACCAGTCGCCAACCCCAACTCCAGTGCGGGACCACGAAGTAGCTGGTCCAGGCGGCGATCGGAATGCCCATGGCACCGATCACGACCTTCCGAGTCTGCAATCGGCCCCGAGCCCGGGCCGGCACGAATTCGGTGAGCACGACGATCGCGCACACCGCCATGCCCTGGGTCCCGAACTGGGCAAGGGTGCGGGCGATCACGAGTTGCCCGGGGCCCTGCACGAAGGCGCACAGTACGGCGAACACGCAATAGGTGACGCTGAAGCCGAGCATGGTGCGACGGCGGCCGATCCGGTCGGCGAGATAGCCGGCCGCCACTCCGCCCGCGAACGCGCCGAGCGAGGTGACACCGGCGATGACACCGACGGTGCGCAGCGAGATGTGCCACTGGTCGCGCAAAACCGGGGCGACGAACGCGAACGAGTACGCCTCGACCCATTCGAACAGGATCATCCCGGCCAGCGCGAGCACGAGTCGGCGATGGAATCCGGACAGCGGTATCCGGTCGAGCCGCGCGCCCACGGACGCGGCGGTGTGGTGTGCCATGGTGCGCGATCCCTCTCGATTCGGGGACGGGAAACACGAATCGGTGTCAGATCACGCCGTCGGCGGCGAGCGCGGCCAGTTCGGCCCCGTCGAGACCGAGCAGGTCGCGGTAGATCTCCGCGTTGTGCGCGCCCAGCGCGGGACCGGTGCTGCGGATGCTCCCGGGCGTCGCGGACAGGTGCGGAATCGGTGCCGGCATGGGCAGTTCGCCGTACTCGGAATCCTCGACGGTGACGATGGTGCCGCGCTCGCGGTAGTGCGGGTCGGCCGCGATGTCGGCGATGCTCATCAACGGCGCGGCGGGGATCCCCGCGTCGTTGAGCAGGTCCGCGAGCGCCGCGGCCTGGTGCTCGGCCGCCCACGCGTCGAGGATCCGGTACAACTCGTCGGCGTGCCGAGCGCGTTCGACCCGGGTCGCGAAGCGCGGATCCGTGGCCAGTTCGGGGCGGCCGATCAGCGCGCCCAGTCGCCGGAACAGCGAATCGGTGCCGGCGTGGATCGACACCCGCCGTCCGTCGGCGGTGGTGAAGTCGCTCGCGGGCACGATCTGCGGATTGACGTTGCCGGTGCGTTCGCGGACCCTGCCGTCGGTGGCGTGGCCGACCAGTGCGTCCTCCGAGGCGCGAAAGCCCGCCTCGTACAGCGCCAGGTCGACAACCTGCCCTTCGCCGTCGGTGGTGGTGTCGCGGTGGTAGAGCGCGGTGACCACGGCGAACGCGCCGAGGTAGGCGGCCATGTAGTCGATCACCGAGTAGCCGCTGCGCACCGGGTCGCGGTCGGGCTCGCCGGTGACGTGGGTCAGCCCGGCGTACGCGCTGGCGATGCGATCGAAGGCGCCCCGGTCGCGGTAGGGGCCGGTCAGTCCGTAGCCGGTGACGTAGACCAGGATCGCGCGCGGATTGATCGCCCGCAGCGAGTCGGGATCCAGGCCCCACGCGGTCAGCGTCGGCGGCCGGTAGTTGGTGATCACCACGTCGAAGTGGCGGACCAGGTCGCGGGCGATGTGTTGGCCGCGTTCGGTGCGCAGGTCGAGGGTGACGGACTTCTTGTTGCGGGCCTCCTGGGCCCAGTACGGGGAGCGCTCGCCGGCGCGGCCGCCTCGGGTGAAGTCGCCGTGTCGCGGTTCCTCGATCTTGACCACGTCTGCGCCGAAGTCGCCCAGGAACGTCGCGGTCACGGGTGCGGCCAGCACCGTCGACATGTCCAGGACCCGGATGCCGGTCAGCGGCGGTGTCGCCATGGCTCACCCCAAATGTTGTCGTCGACAGGCGTTCTCGTCGGCTGGTCGTCGTTGGCTGGTCGTCGTCGGCCGATCGCCTAATAGCGTTTCGTTATTAACGAAACGTTGCTATCGGAACGTTAATATAGGGCCGACGCCGTGACAAGAGTCCCGACGACCGGGAAAGCGGCACCCAGGAGGCATCCGTGACCGAGGCCAGGCAGCCGCGCCGGCGGCGGCGTTCCCGGCAGGAGACCGAGGCGGACCTGCTGGCCGCCGCCCGTCGACTGCTGGAGCGCGACGGCGTGCTCGCGGGGGTCAACCTGCGCGAGATCGCCGCCGAGGCCGGGGTCAATCACGGTCAGATCTACCAATACTTCGGCTCGCGCCAGGCCCTGCTCCGGGCCGCCGCCGCGGATCTCGTGGAGCGGGAGACCGCCGGACAGGACGGCCACTGGGACCGCCCCTTCGCCGAACGCCGCCGCGCCATGTTCGAGCGCCGGCTGAATTCGCCGGACCTGGTCAAGCTGGAGGCGCTGCTCGCGCTGGACGGGGACGAGGAACTGTCCGCGCTGCCCAGGTTCGACCGCACCCGGCGCAGCCTCGAACGCGACCAGGCCCGCGGGGACTTGCCGGCCGACGCGGACCCGATCGCGGCGCACGTGATGACCGGGGCGGCGCAGATCGGCTACATCGTCTTCCGGGAGATCTACGCTCGGGACACGGGCATTCCGCTCGACGAACTGGACGAGCGGGCGGCCCGGGTCTTCGATGCGATGGTCGCGGGCATTGTGGATGGAGCCGGAGCCGAATCGGGGGCGGGGGCAGGTCCGGATTCGGCGGCGGACGGCGGCGACGGCGGCGGTTCGTCGGCGTAGGGTTCCCGCGCGGCCGGGAAGCGGATGGTGATGTGCAACCCGCCGCCGTCCCGGGCGGTGAGGGTGAGCCGGCCGTGGTGGACGGTGCTGATCGCGCGGACGATGGACAGGCCCAGACCGGCACCGCCGTCGGCGGATCGGCGGGTGTCGCGGCCCCGAACGAACGGCTCCAGCAGGCCCATTGCGTCCTGCGGCGGGATCGGCGGGCCGGTGTTGGTCACCCGGAGGAATACGTGGTCGCCGATCCGGTCGGTGCGGAGCGTGACGCGGCCGTCGACGTGGTTGTACCGGACGGCGTTGTCGACCAGATTGCCGATCAGCCGCTCCAGCAGGACCGGTTCGCCGTACATCCGCGCGGGGCGGGTCTCGACACGCAGGGCGAGCCGCCGGGCGCTCGCCGCGTCGGCGGTGCCGTTCAGGACCCCGGTCGCGATCTCGGCCAGGTCGACGAGGCGGTGTCGGCCGGGATCGCTTTCGCTGCGGGCCAGTGCGAGCAGGCCGTCGAGCGTACGCCGGCTGTGGTCGATCGCGGCCCGGATGTCGTCGGCCATCGCGAGCAGTTCGGCCCGGTCGGGCTCGCCGTCCAAGGTCACGTCGATCGCGGTGCGGATCGTGGTGAGCGGGGTGCGCAGTTCGTGTGCGGCGTTGGCCGTGAACAGCCGTTGTCCGGACAGGACCCGGTCGCGTTGGGCGACCCCGGTGCGGATCCGGTCCAGCATGCCGTTGATCGTGGCCGCGAGGTCGGCGAGTTCGTCCGGTGGTGTGCCCACCGGCACCCGCTCGGACAGGTTCTCGGCGGACAGGCGCTGTGCGGTGGCCGCGATGGCCCGGATCGGCCGCAATACCCGCCCGGCGACCAACCACCCCAGGACGGCGCCCAGTACGGTCACCACGGCGAGCGCGATCCCGGCCCGGGTGAGCAGGTCGGACAACGTGGTGGCCCGCATGCGCTCGGCGAGGGCGGTCATCTCCCCCATGTTCGGGGGCGGTTCGGCGTCGGTCCCGGGGCCGCCCAGGACCTCGATCCGGATCCGGTGCCGCAGGCTCCGCCGCACCAGCAGGTACGTCAGCGCGGTGAGCACCACCCCCGCGGCCAGGACCAGCGCGGTGTACAGCGCGGTGAGCCGGCCGCGCGCGGTCAGTCGCACGCCGGCCGGGCCGCGATCCGGTATCCGGCGCCCGTCACGGTCTCGATCAGGGCCGGATCGCCGAGCTTGCGACGCAGCGTGCCGACGGCGATCCGGACCGCGTTGGTGAACGGGTCGGCGTGTTCGTCCCAGACCTTCTCCAACAGCGTCTCGGCGCTGACCACGTCCCCGGCACCGGCGAGCAGCTGTTCGAGCACGCCGAATTCCTTGGGCGTCAAGTGCAGGGCTCTGCCGCCGCGTTCGGCGCAGCGCCGAGAGGAATCGAGCGTCACGTCGGCGGCACGCAGCACCGGTGGCCGCGCGGGCGCGCTGCGGCGGGACAACGCCTGTACACGGGCCACCAGTTCGGCGAACGCGAACGGCTTGCCCAGGTAGTCGTCCGCGCCGAGGGTGAGCCCGTCGACCCGGTCCCGAACGGCACCGGACGCGGTGAGCATCAAGATCCGCGAGGTGCCCGACTCGGCGAGCCGCCGACAGACGGTGTCCCCGTGCACGATCGGCAGATCCCGATCCAACACGACCACGTCGTAGGGAGTGAACTCTCCTTTATCCAGGGCGCTTTGCCCGTCCCCCGCGACATCGACGGCAAATCCGTGTTTGCGCAGTCCGGCGGCGATGTAGCCGGCCAGCGGCTGCTCGTCCTCGACCAGAAGCACTCGCATCCAGGCAGCATCCCAGCCGACACATATGGATCGCGTATGGCCGAGGGATCACTCCGACACCTCGACACTTCGAGGCACCCGACACCGCCCGGGCCCCCCGAGCCCCGGCCGCCGCGCGGGCGTCGACGCCGCCGCCACAGGCTGCCTCCCGTTCCCGGCCGTGCCATAGGGCAGCAGGGCGTACACCGTCCATCCGCCGGCGGGATCCGGGCCGATGTCGAGCCGCCCGTCGAGCATCGCGACCCGTTCGCGCATGCCGATCAGCCCGTGGCCCATTCCGTCGCCCGGTGCCTGCGCGCCGCGACCGTCGTCGCCGATGCGCAACTCCACCGCCTGGTCCAGGTATCTGACCAGCACGTTCGCGGTGGCCTGTGGACCGGCGTGTTTGCGGGTGTTGGTCAGCGCCTCCTGGATGATGCGGTAGGCGGTCAGGGCGACGGTCAGGGAGGGATCGATCGGTACCCCCTCGACGGTCAGGCTCACCGACATCCCCGCGCGGCCGACCTGGGCGACCAGGTCGTCCAGATGGCCCAGGCTCGGTTGCGGGGTCGTGCCCTCGGTCTCGCTCTCCGCGCGCAGTACGCCGAGCAGTCGGCGCATCTCCACCAGTGCCTCACGGCCGGTCTTGGCGATGGTGTCCAGTGCCTCACGGGCCTTGTCCGGGGCGGTGCCGATGGCCCGTCCGGCGCCGTCGGCCTGGACCACGATCACCGACACGTTGTGTGCCACCACGTCGTGCAACTCGCGGGCGATCCGGGAGCGTTCGGCCGCCGCCGCGATTCGTGCCTGCTGGTCGCGCTCGAACTCCAGGCGCGCCGCGCGTTCCTCGAGTTCGGCGTAGTAGGCCCGACGGGTGCGCATCGAGTCGCCCAGAACCCAGGCGATACCGAGGCTGGTCACCAGGAAGCAGTAGCCGAACAGGCCGTTGCGCAGATCGAGTTCGAGGCTGGTGCCCCATCGCGCGAAGTAGAGTCCCGGTCCGACGAACACGGCGACGAGCGCGATCCGCGCGCGCCGCCGACTGCCCCACTTCGCCGTCGTGTACAACACCATCGGGACCGCGAAGCTCGCCGCGGAGATCGCCTCGGTGAAGCACAGTTGCCCCACACCGCCCAGCGTGACCACCAGGAAGGCGGCCCGGGGGTGGACCCGGCGCAGCACCGCGCCCAGGCTGAACACCGCGACGACGACCCACATCCAGGTCCAGGCGTGACCGGTCGGCGCGTCTTCCGCGTTCTGCTGACTGACGCTCAGCAGCGGCAGCGGCACCATGTACATCACATCCACCACGAGCGGATGGACGCGCAGCCAGGCGTAGATTCTTTGCACACCCGGACGCTACGGTCACTCCGCCCGCACCGGCGTCATCCGGTGCGGCTAGCGGTCCCCTAGTCCGGAGGTCGCACACGTAGGGGTCCTTCCTCCTCCGGCCGGCCCCGGGCGCGGTACGAAAGTTCATCGGGATTGCGTTGACCCCCGAGCACTCCTCATGCAAGCTCGGCGCGGGGGATCTTCGCGAGGAGGCAGGGTGGGGTACTGCGGAAGTTGCGGCGGCAACGGCTGGATGCCGATGGAGACCATGTGCTCCGGGTGTGGCGGATCCGGCCAGAACACGCTGGTGCAGGACGGGATGGGCTGTGGGGGTTGTGGCGGCGGCGGTCGCACCACGCAGATGCAGCCGTGCCCGAACTGCAACGGCACCGGAGGGCACGGCGGAGGAGGCGGCGGCCCCACCTACACCCCCCAGCGCGGGCCGGTCTCGGCCGCCGGGCGGATCAAGATCTTCATGTACAACCTGATCGTCCTCGGCGGCCTCGGCGGATACGTCTACTACACGACGCGGTAGCCCGAGCACACCAACCTCCGGGCCGGCCCGACACGGAGGAAGCCGGCCAACCCTTGGCGACCGACCGGTAGGCGCACACGTGCACACCCGCGTCGCCGACCACGGTCGAGACGAGTGCGTCCAACCGCCGTGAGCAAAGCCGCCGTCGACATCCTCCTCGGGCCCGCCCGGCGCCCGGACGACACCGTCGAGGCCGATGAACTCGCGGATCACGATCCGCATGGGGTGGTGCTCCTCGTGCCTGTTCCGGGGTCCCGGGGTGACGGCTGCCGGGCCGGGTCGGTCTCGCAAGGCCCCGTCGCCCGGTTCCGGTGTCACGGGGTGGAGACCGCAGCGCCCGGCCGAAACTCATCGCACGGCCGCAGCGAACCGCCTGCGGCGGTCACGTCGGTGCGCAGGCGCCAGGCCTCCAGGAAGGTCAGCGCCACCACGTCCTCGGCCGCGGCCCAGTCGCCGGTCATCCGAAAGGCGTGGTTGTAGACGGACTTCGAGTGCTCGGCGAACAACTCCTCGAAGGCGTAGGGGTCTCCGGCTCTGATCCGGGATCTCATGCTTGTCTCCACACCCTTCGACTGTCCGGCAGCCGCCCGTGCGCTCCCGGAGGGTGACGCGCGTCACGCGCACCCGGGGGTGGGGCGTGGGTCACGGGTGCGTATAGGCGGGGGTTCCCTGGTGCTTTTCACCCGCGCGCGCTGCGATGCTCTTTCTGCACGGCTGCACGGCTGCACGACGGAAAGGAACCCTCCTTTGGATCCGGTCTCCGACCGTGATCCGACCCTAGTGAGCGGAGTTCTCTCGTGACTGCAAAGACCCTTCGCAAGCGTCTCGGCCGGGCGTGCAAGGTCACGGCCCTGACCGTGGCCGGGATCACCGCGATGTTGGCCCTCGCCGCCGGTCCGGCCGCGGCCGATGCCGACGGCGGGTTCGGTGGCGGATCCAGCGGTGGTGGTGGCGCGACCGGTAGTTGGTAGCCGGCCTCGGGCCGGTGCGGCCCGGTGGACGTGTACCGACGTGTACCGAGGCCGCGCCGGCTCCGTCGTACGTGCGATGCCCACCGTCGGAAGGGGCCGCGATGCACAACGGTTGGATCGTCCTGGCCATCGGTGTCACGCCGCTCGTGCTGTTCGGCATTTTCATCGCGCTGGTCAAGCCGGATCCGGACGCCTGCGCGAACTGCGGGCATCTGCCCGCGGACCACGGAAGCAGCTGCGGCGGGGACGAGTTCGATGTCGGTGAACTCGTGCCCAACGGCAAGTCGTGCGGCTGTGTGCGGTATCGACGGCGCTCGACCACCGGCTGACGGCGCGGCGTCGGGCGGCCGGGCGAGATGCGGTGGGGAATGTGGTCCACGTCACACAACGCGATACCGGAGTCGGGTGGTCATCGTGGTGTGAAGCGAACTGGTTGTGGGATCGGGCTCTCGGTCGTGATACCCGTGTTCAACGAGTCACGGCGGCTGCCGGGGACTCTGGCGGCGGTGGTCGATCATCTCCGGGAGGTCGGAGGCGATTGGGAACTGGTCGTCTCCGACGACGGATCCACCGACGATACGTACACGGTCGCCGCGGCGGTCGCCCGTGACGAGCCGCGGGTGCGGCTGGTGCGACATCCGGTCAATCGGGGCAAAGGGCATGCCGTACGGGTCGGGATCGCGGCCACGCGCGGTGACCGGGTGCTGCTGTGCGACGCGGATCTCGCCACCCCGATCGACGAGTTGGCCCGGCTCCAGGCCGCGCTCGACGCCGGGTTCGACGCGGCGATCGGTTCGCGCGGGCCGGCGTTCGCGGTGGCCCGGCCGCCGGTGCGCCGGGTGTTGTCGGATGTCGGGAGCCGGCTGATCCGGGCCGTCGCGCTGCCCGGGACGGTGGACACGCAGTGCGGGTTCAAGCTGTTCCGGGGCGATCGCGCCCGGGCCGCGTTCGCGCGCGCGAGCGTGGACGGGTGGGCCTTCGACATCGAAGTGCTCCGGCTCTTCCTCGCGTTCGGCTGGAGCTTCGTCGAGGTCCCGGTGGCCTGGACCCACCAGGACGGCTCCAAACTGCGCCCCGGACACTGCCTGGAAGTGCTCACCGACCTGGCCCGGGTACGGCTGCGGCACGGCCCGGCGCCGGCCGCCGGCCGCACTCCCGGCGCGGAACCGCTGCGGATGCCGCTCCCCCCGGGGCGGGCCGCGTGACCGCGGTGCGCGAGTCCGTCGCGCCGATCCGCGCGATCGCGCTGCCCCGCTCGGGGCGCGCCCTGGACGCCCTGGTGTGCGGCGTCTACCTCGCCGCTTCGCTGCTGCTGTACCGCGGTCTGTGGTGGGGCGGGCCCGCCGGGCGCTACCTGGTGGACAGCGGCCAGGACCAGCGCCAGTGGGAGTGGTTCTTCGCGGTCACCGCGCACGCCGTCGCGCACGCGGAGAACCCGCTGACCACGACGCTGCAAAACCATCCCGACGGCGTCAACCTGATGGCCAACACCTCGATGCCGGGGCTGTCCATCCCGCTCGCGCCGATCACCTGGCTGTTCGGGCCGTCGGCGACCTGGGCGATCGTGCTGACCTTCGGGCTCGCCGCGACCGCCGCCGCGTGGTACTACCTGATCTCGCGTCACCTGGACGTCTCGCGCCCGGCCGCGGCCCTCGGCGGCGCGTTCTGCGCGTTCGCCCCGCCGATGATCTCGCACGCCAACGCGCACCCGAACCTGGCCGTGTTGTTCGTGATCCCGCTGATCATCGACCGACTGCTGCGGGTGGCCGGCGGCCTGCGGCCGATCCGCGACGGCGTCCTGCTCGGCCTGTTGACGGCCTATCAGATCTTCCTCGGCGAGGAGGCGCTGCTGCTCGCCTCCACCGGGATCGCGCTGTTCGCCGTCGGCTACGCCTGCGCCGCTCCCGTCGCGGCGCGCGCGGCGCTGCGTCCGCTGGCCCGGGGGGTCCCGATCGGCGCGGCGCTGTGTCTGGTGCTGGTCGCCTATCCTTTGTGGTGGCAGTTCAACGGCCCGCAGAGCTACACCAATCTGCTGCACGGCCCGGCGGGCAACGACCTCGCCGCGCTGACCGCGTACGCCGACCGCTCCCTCGCCGGCGACATCGACGTCTCCTCGCGCCTGTCGCTGAACCGAACCGAGGAGAACGCGTTCTTCGGCTGGCCGCTGCTCCTGCTCGCCCTCGCCCTCGTCGTCGCGCTGTGGCGCACGGCGCTCGCCAGGGCGCTCGCGGTCGTGCTCGTCGGCGCCGCGCTGTTCTCCCTGGGCCCGGAGATCATCCTGAACGGCGAGCCCACCGGAATCGACGGGCCGTGGCGCTGGTTCGGGCAACTCCCGCTGTACGAATCGGTGTTGGAGAGCCGCTTCACCATGGTCTGCGTGCCCGCCTTCGGCATGCTGCTCGCGCTCGGCGCGCAGGCCGCCACCCGTACCCGCGATCGCCGGATCCGGCTGCTGTGGTGCGTGGCCGCGCTCCAGGCACTGGTGCCGCTGCTGCCGCAACCGCTGACCACCGAGCCCCGCGAGGCGACGCCCGCGTTCTTCACCGACGGCACCTGGCGCCACTACGCGGGGTCGGGCCGGGCCATCGTGACGGTGCCGCTGCCGGACCCGTCCGACGCCCGGGCGCTGAGCTGGCAGGTCGACGCCGACTTCGGCTTCCCGCTCGCCGAGGGCTACTTCGTCGGCCCGTTCGGACCGGACCGGCTCGGCGGCTACGGCGCGGTCACCCGGCCGACCTCGAACCTGCTGCGCGAGGTGCGCGACAGCGGCAAGGTTCCGGAGGTGACCGACCGGGACCGCGCTCAGGCCCGCGCCGACCTCGCCTTCTGGCACGCGGACGCGGTGGTGCTCGGCCCGCACTATCGGGAGAGCGCGCTGTGGTCGACCCTCGAACTGCTGCTCGGGCCGAGCCGGCAGACCGGCGGCGTGTGGGTGTGGGACGTCCGCGGTGGGAACGGCCGGGTTGTGGACGCCCGGGACGGGGGTGCGGCCGGTGCCGGCTGAGCGGGTGGCGGCGCATCGGACCGGGGGACTCGCGGCCGACCCGGAGTCGCTACGGTCCCCCGGAGGCACCGGCATCGGCGATCGGGCGAGGGAGGGCACTCGGGTGCGGGCGAGCGACGAGCACGCGTACACGGAGTACGTGTCCGCCCGGCTGCCCGCGCTGCGCCGCGTCGCCCGCCTGCTGTGCGGCGACCCGGACCGGGCGGACGACATCGTGCAGAACACCATCACGCGCCTGTACGTGCACTGGCGGCGCGCCAGTGCGGCGGACGACCTGGACCGCTACGTGCACCGCATGCTGGTGCGCGCGTTCCTCAACGAGCGCCGGCTGGCCTGGGCCCGGGTACGGCTGATCGGGGCGTCGCAGGACCTCCCGCTGCCCGCCGCGCCGCCCGGCCCCGACGTGGAGACGCGCGACGCGGTGCGGATCGCGCTGTCCCGGGTGCCGCCCAGGCAGCGGGTCGTGCTGGTGTTGCGGTTCCTGTGCGATCTGCCGGTCGCCGAGGTGGCCGAGGTCCTGAACTGCTCGCAGGGCACGGTGAAGAGCCAGACCGCGTTGGGCCTCGCGCGCCTGCGCGCACTGCTGGACGGGCCCGTCGTGGCCCGATGGGAAGGGGAGTAGACGGGCGATGGACACCGAGGAATACGAGGGCGCCCGACTGCTGGCCGCGTTGCGCGAGACGCCTCCGGTCGGGCCCGACGAACCGGGCGTGTACGTGGCGCGCGCGATCCGCGACGGGCGCCGCACGGTGCGGGCCCGCCGGGCGCTGGCGGTGGTCGGCGGCGCGGTCGCGGTGGCGATGATCGCGCTGGTGACGGTGGTGCTCGCGGCGCCGTCGCGCGACGGGCGCTTCGGGCCGGCCGTCGGGGGCGGCTTCGACGTGCGCGAGCGGGTCTTCCGGGTCGGCTCGGCGGGCGGGTACACGCCGGTGTCCTACGAGACGGGCCGCTATCGCCAGCGGGTGACCCTGGGGCCGGAGAAGCCCGGGGCCGCGCCGGAGTTGGCGGCCACGCGCGCGACGGTGACGATGTACGCGGCGGGGCGGTTCCCGGCGACGGCGAGCGCGGCCGGCGCCGGCGCGCCGTCGGTTCGGGAGCGTCCGGCCGTGTGGCTGATCGGCCCCACCCCGGTCGACGGCCGGCTCGAACTGGCCTGGCAGTGGGCCCGGGACGCGTGGGCCGTGGTCTCGCTCACCGGCCCGGCCGCCGACGCCGAACGGGTGCGGCACATCGCGGAGAGTGTGCTTCCCGGTGCCCGCGTACCGGTGCGCGTCCCGCTGACCCTGGCCCCGGGGGCGCTGCCGAACGGGGAGCGCGTGGTCGCGGTGATCGCGCCGATGGCGCCGGACAAGTCCTCGCTGTACGCGCTGCGCTTCGGCACGACCGATCCGCCGAACGCGGAGGGCGGCGACCCGGCCTCGTTCGTGGTCGGCGTCGGCGCCACACCGGGCGCGCACGACGTGCGCCCCGATCGCATCTCGCGGGCCGACGGCGCGTTCGCCGAGTCCGAACCCGGGATCGAGACGAACCGCCTGCGCGCGTTGCTGGCGGCGATCCGGCTGACCGACACCGCCTCCCTCCAGCCGACGCTGCTCCCCTCCGACGGCGCGTCCACCGCCGCCGCCCCGACCACGTCCGCGCCCACCTCGGCGTCGGGATCGCCGACCTCGACGACCGACACCGCCGTCGACCTGGAGGGCGCCGCCACGTCCACCCGAACCGCCGGCGGCGGTACGCCCGGCACCGCCGACACCTTCGGCCCTCCGACCACGTCCACGTCGGCGTCCACGGAGTCCCCCCGCTGAGTCACACCGGTTCGGCGCCGGAGGCGGGTCGCGGCGGACGTACTTTTCAGCGTCGGCGGCGCGGTTGCGGCATCGGGCCCTCGCGTTTGAACGTCTCGACGATCGGCGTGGTCTCCACGTTCGTGATGCCCTCGACCGAGCCGAGCGTGTGGGCGATGAAGTCGTACAGGTCGGCGGTGTCCCGACACAGCACGTTCACCAGGAAGTTCGCCCGCCCGGTGGACACGGCGGCGAAGACCGCCCGCGCGTCGGCCGCCACCGCCTCCGCGACCGCGTCCAGCGCCGAGGGGCGCACCGACATCCACAGGAAGGCCGGCATGGCGTAGCCCAGATACTCCGGGTCGGTCTCCACCTCGAAGTACAACACGCCCGTGGCGCGCAGCACTTCCAGCCGGCGGCGGACCGCCGACTCCGAGGTGCCGCAGGTTCGGGCCAGGTCCGCGAACGACATGCGCCCGTCCCGGGACAGCGCCGCGAACAGCGCCCGGTCGTCGTCCGACCAGGGCGGCAGCGGCGCGTCCGGGTCGACCACCGGCGCGAAACGGGTCAGCGCGGCGACCTGGTCGGCGTCCAGGCCGATGTTCTGCGCCCGCCACCCCGGTGGGCCGCCGACCACCACGCGCAGGATGCAGTGCGCCTCCAACTCGCCGACCCCGGCCGCGCGCCCGATGTTGCGCAGCAGTTGGTCGCCGCGGGCCTGCGGGCCGCGCGGTCGGGTCACGCACATCACCTCGGCGCCGGCCGACAACAGCTGTACCCAGGCCACGTCCGACCGGCGGCCCAGGCCCTCCGCCACCGCCTCCACCGCGTCCGGAACGCAGCGCACCCGCAACACCCATGCGGCCTGCCCGGTGCGCCGCGTGTCGCCGATCGCCACCACCCGGATGGCACCGCTCGCCCGCATCCGCCGGTAGCGGCGCACCACGGTCGCGTCGGACACGCCCAGCACCTCGGCGATGCGCGCGAAGGGCATCCGGCCGTCGATGTCCAGCGCGTGCACGATCGCCAGGTCGACGGCGTCGAATTCGATGGATCCCACCACTGGGAGCGTAGTCGTGTCGGGATTCCGCCGCATCCGCCGCGTGTTCTCGACGCGATCCCGCAGAGCGGCGAGGGTTTCCGTCAGCGGCGGGGGACGCGAACGCGGGGCCTGGCGGGGTCGCGTCGGTCGCGGCCGGCTGTGCCGTCATGCCTCCTCGCCTTCGTTCCGTCACGCGTTCATCACGCGTCTCGTCCCGGGAGTCCTCGTGCGCAAGTGGGGACCGCTGCTCGCGGTCTGTCTCGGATCGTTCATGTTGCTTGTCGACGTCACGATCGTCATCGTCGCGCTGCCCGACATGGGCGCCGATCTGGGTTCCTCCTACACCGACCTCCAGTGGGTCCTGGACGCCTACTCCCTCGCGTTGGCCGCGCTGATGCTCGGCGCCGGATCGCTGGCCGACCGGATCGGCCGCAGGCGGGTGTTCGTCTCGGGCACCGTGGTGTTCACCGCCGCGTCGCTGCTGTGCGCGATGGCGCCCGACACCGGGACGCTGATCGCGGCCCGAGCCCTACAGGGTGTGGGCGGCGCGGCCATGTTCGCCACCACGATCGCCCTGCTCGGACACGCCTACCAGGGCCGCGATCGCGGCGTCGCCTTCGGCGTGTGGGGGTCGATCTCGGGAGCCGCCGCGGCGGTGGGGCCGATCATGGGCGGCCTGCTCACCCAACACCTGGGCTGGGAGGCGATCTTCCTGGTCAACGTGCCCATCGGCGTGCTGACCGTGGCGATGTGCCTGAGCCTGCTCACCGAATCGCACGGCAACCGTGCGGCACGGCCGGACCCGGCCGGCATGGTCACCTTCACCCTCGGCGCGGCACTGCTCACCTACGGCTTCGTGCGGGCCGGTGCCGAGGGGTGGACGGATGGCCCGACGCTGGGCGTGTTCGCCGCCGCCGGCGTGGCGTTCGGGCTGTTCGTGGTGGTCGAGGCCCGGGTCGCCGAGCCGATGATCGACCTGGCGCTGTTCCGGCGCGCGTCGTTCAGCGGGATCATGCTGTCCGGTCTGCTCGTGCAGTTCTCCGCGTTCGCGGCGTTCCCGGCGCTGTCCGTGTGGCTTCAGTCGGTGCTCGGGTACGGACCGGTCCGGGCGGGGCTGGCGCTGCTGCCGCTGGCGGCCGTCTCGTTCGTGGCCTCGGCCGTGGCGAGCCGGCTTCCACACGGTACGGGGCCCCGGTGGCCACTGGGGATCGGCGCGCTCTGCATCGGGCTCGGCGCGTTCGCGCTGACCCTGGTGAACGCCGATTCGGACTGGACCGCGCTGCTTCCGGGGTTGCTCGTGGCCGGGATCGGGGTCGGCCTGGCGATGCCGCAGATGGCCGGTGCGGCGCTCACGGCGGTGCCGCCGAGCCGGGCCGGGATGGCCGGTGGGGCGCTCAACACCTTCCGGCAGCTGGGATTCGCGCTCGGCATCGCGGTGGTGGGCGTGGTCTTCCGGGACGGCGCCGAGCACGCGCTGCGCGGCGGTGGGACCACCCTCGCCGCCGACCCGCACGCGACCGCCGAGGCCCTGGGCGGCGGCCGGGCGCAACAGCTCGTGGCGACGGCTCCGGCCGGCGGGCGGGACGCGGTGGTGGACACGATCCGCGAGGCCTTCGCATCGGGCCTGGACCGGGCGTTCCTCCTCTGCGGGGCACTCGGGCTGGCGGCGGGCGTACTGGCCCTGCTCACCGTGCCGAAGGCGGCCCATGCCCCCGCCGCCGGCGGAGCCGGGGCACCAACCCCCGAACGCGACTCCACGTCGCGGTGACACCGGACGCGGATGCCGAACGGACTCGCCCGCGACCGGGGACCGATGCCACGGCGGCCGTCGACCCCGGCCCGCGTCGGTCGCCGGACGGGCCGTCACCTCGGCCGACACGTGGACGAGTTCGACGACCTCGGGGTCGGCGGCGTCGCGGTTGATCGAGTCGAGCCCGGTCGTGCACGCGCACGGGCTCGCGGCTCGCGGCTCGTGTCGCGTCAGGCGACTTGCGACCATCCCCGGAGCATGTCGGTGGCGGTTCCGGCGAGGGATCGTCGGATCGGTGCGGCGATCGTCTCGGGACGTCGACCGGCCGGATCCGGGCCTGGGTGATCGGCGTCTCGAACGTTTGCGGGCCGGAGACGAAGCCCCGGGCGCAGCCGATCGCGCAACCGCCGCCCTCCGGCCTCCCCCGCTGGGAGGGCGGCGGCGGCCTGCCCTCGGGCGGCCGCCGCGACCGGTCAGGGGGTGTTGCCGAGGGCCTGGCGCAACGGGAGGGCGCCGGTGGCGATGTGTACGCCCCGGGAGACGATGCGGGCGTTGGTGGTGTCGAGCGAGGCCAAACGGGACAGCGGGGCCGGGCCGTCGTCGTGCAACGAGCAGCACAGGAGCAGGATGGTGCGCAACGCCCCGTCGTGGTAAGGCCCGTCGGGCGCGGTGACCACCTCGCGCAGCGTCTCCCACCGCACCGAGGCGTAGCGGCCGTCGTCGGACCAGTCCAGACACACGGCGTACAGGTCGGGGCGGCGGACGAAGGAGCCCTCCTCGGTGAGGATGTACGTGGTCGCCTGTGCCGCGAAGTCGCCTTCGGCGGCCCGGTACAGCGCGGCCTCGATCACCTCCGAGGACATCGCGGGCACGGACGCCCCGTCGTTGTGGCGCGTGGCGCGGCGGGCGGTGGCCCGCTCGATGCGGTGCTTGCTGTCGACGCGGTTGCGGCGGCTGCCGGGGCGACGTTCGGTGCTCATGAGACCGCCCTCCGGGACGGGTCGGGCGCCCACGTGTGAGCGGGGGCGAGCAGGTGTGCCGGGTCGACCTGGAACAGCTCGGCCAGGCGCTCCACGTCGTTGAGGTCGAAGGGCAGTTCGCCGGTGAACCGCCGCCATGCCCAGGAGCGGCCGTGGCCCAGCGCCTCGCCGATGGCCCCGTCGGTGTAGCCGTCGCGCCGGGCGAGCATCCGCACGTTGCGCGCCACGATCATCCGGATGGGTTCGTCGGCGGTCGGGGTCGATATCCGCTCCGCCGTTCTGGTCTCACGCGCCCCAGGCGCCACATGCCTCATTCCGGCAGCGTAGAACGCGAGTTGCGGGAACGGTAGATCCGACACAGCACAATCATCCCTCCCTGCGGGAAAGTTGCCCGAACAGCGAAAGCAACCCAGCCCCTGGAAAACACAGTTGCAGCCTGCCGCGAAGCGGGCACGACGCGAAGCGGGCACGACGCGAAAACGGGACCGCTGCGCACGATGTGTGACGCGGCCTGCCGTCGGCTCGGCCCGTACGCCCGGAGCGCGCCGACCCCTCCCACACAACAGTTGCTATATTGCGCAACTATAGAAGCAAAGATCGGGGCCGATCCCTTCGCCTCGAACGAACCACCGGGACGAGGGCGCACGATGTCGGGAAGTCACAGGTCGGGCGCAAGGCCCGAGTCGGGGTCGCAGCCCGCGATATCCAAGGCGACACCCCGCACCCGCCGACCACGCAGGCGCCGCCGGATCCTCAGCATCGCCCTCTCCCTGGCCATCCTCCTGATGGCCGGCGCCGGGTGGATCTACCTCCGGCTCAACGGCAACATCCGGACCTTCTCCGCCGACGGCGTCTCCCCCGACCGCCCCGAGGAGACCGGCGGCCGGAACGTGCTGGTGATCGGCTCCGACTCGCGCGCCGGCGGCAACGACGCGTACGGCGGCGGACAGGGCGACGTCGGCCGCTCGGACACCGCGTTCCTCCTGCACGTGTACGCCGACCGCAGACACGCGGTCGCCGTCTCGATCCCGCGCGACGCGCTCGTGGAGATACCCCCGTGCCGTCTGCCCGACGGCTCCTGGACCGGGCCCAAGGCCAACACCATGTTCAACGCGGCCTTCTCCGTGGGCGACACCACCCGGGGCAACCCCGCCTGTACGCAGAACACCGTCGAGAAGCTGACCGGCCTGCGCGTCGACCACACCGTGGTGATCGACTTCGCCGGCTTCGCCGCCATGACCTCGGCGGTCGGCGGCGTGGACGTCTGCGTACCCACCGACGTATACGCGGGCGACCTGAACCCCAACCTGCACGCTCGCGGCGAACTGCTGTTCGCCAAGGGCCGCCAGACCGTCTCCGGCCGCAAGGCGCTCGACTACGTGCGCATCCGGCACGGCCTCGGCGACGGCTCCGACATCGGCCGCATCCGCCGCCAACAGGCGTTCGTCGCCGCGCTGATCACCCGGGTCAAGGGCAAGGGCCTCGATCCCACCACCCTGGTCCCGCTCGCCGACGCGGCCACCAAGGCGCTGACCGTCGACCCCGGCCTCGGGTCGGTACCGAAGCTGACCTCGTTCGCGATGTCCCTGCGCGACATCGACCTGCACAACACCAAGTTCGTCACGGTGCCGTGGCGCTACCAGGGCGAACGGGTCGCGATCGTCCGCCCGCAAGCCGACATCCTGTGGAGCGCGCTGCGCGCCGACCGCACCGTCGACGGCGAGGACGCGGGCGGCAAGTCCCCGGAGCCGAGCCCCGGTTCGCCGCCGACGAACGCCGCACCCGTACCCGTGCCCGGCACCGGAATCAGCGTCGCCGTATACAACGGCACCTCCACAACCGGCCTGGCCGCCCGCGCCGCGGACACCCTCAGAGCCAACGGATTCACCGTCACCACCACGGCAACCGCCGCCTCCCGCACCCACGTCGCGACCGTGATCGAGTACGGCCGAGGCGAACGCGACCGGGCCGACGCCCTCGTCCCCCTGTTCCCGGGCGCCGAACTACGCCCGACCTCGGCAACCGGCCTCACCATCACACTCGGCCGCACCTTCGCCTCCGAGCCACCCCCGACAACCAAGCCCACCGAGCCCACCGAGCCCTCCACCTCGACGCCCGCGCCCCCACCGGCATCGGTCGTCGACAAGGTCCGCTCCGCCGACGACGACCCGTGCTCCAACCTCTCCTTCGGCTGAGTTCCACACCCCCGTTTCTCGATTGCGCAACCGTTGAATCCCGCCCGACGGGTCACAATCTCGCCCCGAGCCCCGTCATATAGCCAGGGACGCGCGGCCCGGACCGCTCCGGGACATCCACCCGGCTCGCGCCGGCCGCCGCGCCCCGCACCGCGGATCGAGGCGAGAGGGACGTCGCGCATGAGCGCAGGGGGCATGAGCACAGGGGGCATAAGCGCAGCAGGCAACGGCGCGGGCGGCAATGGCGCGGGGAGCGACAGACCGGGAGGCAACGGCGCCGCGCGGCACGCCGGCCCGGCCAAGGGCGGGGAGAACACCCGACTCCCCGTCCCGGACGGCGCGGGCGTGCGGTTCGCCGACGCCATCGACAGCCGACTGGGCATCTACGGCGCGACCAAGAGACACCTGCGCAAGGTCTTTCCGGACCACTGGACGTTCATGCTCGGCGAGATCGCCCTGTACAGCTTCATCGTCCTGCTGCTGACCGGCGTCTTCCTCACGCTGTTCTTCCAGCCGAGCATGACCCAGGTCGTCTACGACGGCTCGTACGTACCGCTACAGGGCGTGCACATGTCCCAGGCGTACGCCTCGACCCTCGACATCAGCTTCGACACACGCGGTGGCCTGATGATCCGTCAGGTCCACCACTGGGCCGCGCTGATCTTCATCGCCGCGCTGTTCGTGCACATGTTCCGGATCTTCTTCACCGGCGCGTTCCGCAAACCCCGGGACCTCAACTGGCTGTTCGGCTTCCTGTTGCTGGTACTGGCCATGGTCAACGGCTTCGCCGGCTATTCACTCCCCGACGACCTGCTCTCCGGCACCGGCCTGCGCATCGCCGAGGGGGTCTGTCTGGCCATCCCGCTCGTCGGTACCTACCTGCAATTCTTCCTGTTCGGCGGGGAGTTCCCGGGCGACGACATCGTGCCGCGCCTGTTCACGATCCACGTCCTGCTGATCCCGGCGATCATGGTCGGCCTGGTCACGGTGCACCTGACCCTGGTCTGGTACCAAAAGCACACCCAGTTCGTCGGCCCGGGCCGGACCGAGAAGAACGTGGTCGGCGCGCCGTTCATGCCGGTCTACGCGGCCAAGGCGGGCGGCTTCTTCTTCCTCGTCTTCGGCGTCACCGCGCTCCTGGGCGGCCTGGTGCAGATCAACCCGATCTGGTCCTACGGCCCCTACAACCCCGGCCAGATCACCGCCGGTTCGCAACCCGACTGGTACATCGGATTCCTCGAAGGCGCCCTGCGCATCATGCCCAACTGGGAGTGGAACGTCTGGGGCCACACGCTCAGCTTCAACGTGCTGATCCCGACCCTGATCGTCCCGGGCGTACTGTTCACCCTCATCGCCGCGTACCCGTGGGTGGAGAGCTGGATCACCGGCGACAAGCGCGAGCACCACATCCTGGACCGGCCGCGCAACATGCCGGTCCGCACCGGGCTGGGCGTCGGCTGGATCGTCGCCTACGGCGTGTTGTGGGTCTGCGGCGGCAACGACGTAATCGCCACCCGCTTCCACCTGTCGATCAACACCATCACGTGGGTCGGCCGCTTCGCCTTCCTGATCGCCCCGGTCCTCGCCTATCTGGTCACCGTACGCATCTGCAAGGGCCTCCAGCGCCGGGACCGGGACAAGGTGCTGCACGGCCGCGAGACCGGTGTGATCAAGAAGCTCCCGCACGGCGAGTACGTCGAGATCCACGAACCGCTCGACCCCGCACTGCGGCACCGCCTCACCGCGCACGAACAGCCCAGGCCGTACGCCCTGGTCCCGGCCGTGGACGAGAACGGCGTGGCCCGCCGGGTCACCCGCTCGCAGAAGTTGCGGGTACGGATGTCGCACTGGTATTTCGCCGAGCCGATCGCGAAGGCCACCCCCGAGGAGTTCCGGGAACTGACCGAGGGGCCCGAACACCACCACGAACACTCCTGACCGGCCCGGGGCGGCCCCTCCCGCAGGCCGCCTCCGCACACCTCGCCGCCCACACCGCCGCCCCGAGGAGATCCGGCATGCCCTCGACCGTCCCGTCCCGTTCGCATCACGGCCGTACCGCCGACGGGCCGCGCCCCGATCCGCTCCTGATCCACGCGGTCCACCACGCGCTGCGCCGGGACCTGGCCGACCTGGTCGAATGGGCGCGGACCTGCGTGCCGGTGGCCGGCCCCGGGTGGAACCGGTTCCGGCACTACCTCACCCTCCATCACCGGGCCGAGGACGCCACCCTGTGGCCGGTGCTGCGCGAGATGTCCGACCGGGGGTCTCCACTGCACCGGCTGACGGCGGCGATGGCGGAGGAGCACCACCGGCTGGACGAACTGGTGGCCACCATCGACGACTGCCTGAGCGGACGCGGGCCGGCGAGCCGCACGTTCGAATATGTGACGCGGTTGGACACCGCGCTCACCGCGCACCTCGACTTCGAGGACGCGACCCTGCTCCCGCTGGTCTCGACGCTGATCACGCCGCGCGAGTGGGCCCACTTCGACGTGGCCCAGCGATCACCGCTCTACCTGGTCGAGGGCGCGCAGTTCCTGTCCTGGCTCCTCGAAGGGGTACCCGCCGACCGAGAGCCCGCAATCCGACACGTATTCCCACCCGCCGTCCGCCTGACCCACCGCATACTGCGCACAAGGCACGTGCGCTGGTAAGACAAACGAACGCGGAAGCGGAGCCTGTGCGCCCGGAGCGGGGCCGGTGCGGGGGCGGGGGCGGGAGCGGGGCCGGTGCGGGGGCGAAGCGGGCGCGGGGACCGGGGCGGGGCCTGTGCGCAGGCAAAGCGGGCGAAGCGCGCGTGCGCGGGGGCGAGACGCGTGCAGCGCGTGCGCGGGCGAGACGCCTGCAGCGCGTGCGCAGGTGAGACGCGTGGCGCGTGCGCGGGCGAGACGCGTGCAGCGCGTACGCAGGCGAGACGCGTGGCGCGTGCGCAGTGAGACGCGTGCAGCGCGTACGCGGGCGAGACGCGTGGCGCGTGCGCAGGTGAGGCGCGTGTGCGGGTGCGTGGAGCGCGTGCGTGAGGTGCGTGCGCGGATGCGGCGGGTGCGTTGCGCGGTTCGACCACGGACGCCCGCCCCGGTCAGCGGCCGCGGGGTTTTCCGCGTTTGCCGGATTTGCCGGAGCCTGGGCCGCCGCGTGAGCCCCGGCCGGTTGCGCCGGTGCCGCTCGGCTTGTGGCGTGTGTCGGGGCGTTTGGCCGCCGCCTTCGCCGACTTGGGCTGCGGTGGGGTGGGTGTACGTCCGCGCGAGCTGTTGACCGTCCGTCCCCGGATGATGCCGATGAATTCCTCCATCAGCTCGGAGGGCTCCCCCTCCGGCCAGGCCAGCGCGACCCGCGACTGCGGCACGTCGGCCGCATCGTCGGTCGTCTCGCCCGCCCCGGTCAGCGGTCGATACGTCAGGTCCTTGCGGTGGTGCAGTCGGGCCAGCGACTGCGGGACGATCAGCAGCCCCACCCCGGCCGCCACCAGCTCGATCGCGTCCGCCGTGGTTGCCGGCCGCTCCTTGGCCGGGACGCCGGGCGGGCCGCCGGTCCAGTCGAGCGGGTCGTCCAGCGGGTGCAGCAGCACGAAGTCGGCCAGGTCGTCGACGGAGACCTCGTCAACCGCCGTCACGTCGTGGTCCTTGGGGATCACGACCACGGTGGTCTCGGTGTACATGGGGATCGTGTTCAGCCCGGTCCGATCCATCGGCAACCGCACCAGACCCGCGTCCGCGCCACCGCCCCGCAGCGCCTCGCCCGCATCGGCGGCGGTCACCGCGAGCAACGTCAGGGACACGTCGGGCAACCGCTCGTTCCAGATCCGCACCCATTTGGCGGGGGTCACCCCCGGAACGTAGGCGAGCCGGAACGAAGAGGGTGTTTCCGCGCCTGTCACCACGTCAGGTTACCGGCCATGATCGGCGGCACCGCACACGGTCGCTACTCTTGACCCCATGACGTCGCACAAGACCACCCAGACGATGAAGCCCGCGACCGCGGCGAAGAAGCTGGGCGTATACCTCGAGGCCACCCCCGCCGAGTTCCGGGAAGGTGTCGTCTCCCGCGACGAACTGAACGCACTTCAGGCCGACCCGCCGCAGTGGCTGCGCGAGCTGCGCGCCAACGGCCCGCACCCCCGTCCCGTGGTCGCGGCGAAGCTGGGCGTGTCCATCGCCGGGCTCGCGCGCGGCGGGATCACCGAGGCGCTGACCACCGAGCAGATCGACGCGCTGAAGGAGGAGGGCCCGGAGTGGCTGCTCCACGAGCGCGCCGTCCAAGCCGACGTCCGCAAGGAAGCGGTCCGAATCAAGGAGAAGAACCAGGCCAGGGAGGCCAAGGAGGCCAAGGAGCAGGAGCGCCCCACCCCGGCCCGCCGCCCCCGTTCCTGACCCGCCCCACCCTCGGCAGCGCCATGAGCCCCACGGCCCATCAGCTCGGATACGCCACCTCGGCGCCTCCGACAGCGCCGTACAGATCCGCCCCGTAGTCGCCGAGACGGGACCGGCCGCGACAACGATCACGGCCAGGAGCGTGACCGCGGCGGAGGTGAGTGCGGGGCGGCGCCGAAGGCGATCGGGCAGACGAAGCGGGCGAGGGCCTGTCCGGTCTGCACCAACACCGGCCCGCTGCCCCGAAGTTCGGCCGAGACCACCTCGGCGGCCGCGGCCATCGGCACCCCGCGGCGTGGAAGCAGCCGTGCAGGGTGAGCCCGGCACAGGGCAGCCGAACCGCGTCGGCTCCCGACAGCACCAACACGAAGACCACGAGCAACGCGAAGTGGCCGCCGCGGAAAACCCGTTGCCGTCCGCTCCTGGCGGCGTCCGGCGCGGCGGTGGCGGCGTACGCGCCGAGGTTGTCACCGTGCGGCGCGACCGGTCGGATCGGGCACGCGGCGGCGGCGCGCGGGCGGTGACGGCGCGGGTGCGACGACGGCCCGGGACACGATCGTGTCCCGGGCCGGTTGGTCGGCGGATCGGTGTGGTCAGCGGGCCTGGGCGGACAAGCCGGCGGCGGCCAGGAGGTAGGCGGTCATCGGGGCGTAGTCGCGGGCGTCGACGATGTGGTCGTCGAGCGGGACGGTCACCGTGACCGTGCCCTCGGCCTCGCCGAGGAACAGCGCCGGGTCGTTGCTGTCGGCGAACGCGACGGTGGGGATGCCGTGTTGCCCGGCGCGGCCCGCCCAGCCGTGGTCGGCGACCACGAGGTCGGGGCGGGGTCGGCCGCTCTCCGCGAGCGCGTCCAGGATCGCGCTCATCGGTTGCGGGGCGTGCGTGTGCCACAGGGTGGCCCCGCGTTCCAGGACCGCGACACCGCCGAACTGGCGCACGTCGCCCCAGGTTTCGTCGTCCCCCTCGGTGGTGCGCAGGTGGCGCGGGATGTCGATGACGGTGGCGCCGGCCGCGCTCAACGACTCGGCGATGGCGCGGTGTACGTCGAGCAGGCCGCCGGGGTGGCCGGTGGCGACGAGCACGCGCAGTCGGCGGGCCGCGGCGTCGCGCAGTACGGCGGCCATCCGGTCGAGGGCGGCCAGGGTCAACTCGGGGTCGATGGTGTCCTGGCCGGCGCGGTGTTCGGGGTTCGGGTCCACGCCCGCGCGCTCGACCATCACGGCGAGCACGTCCTCCTCGGTCTTCCAGCGGTCGCCCAGGTCCAGGCCGAGCCAAAAACGCAGGTTTCCGCGGACCAGTTCGGCGTAGTGCCGGAGGTTGACCTCCCGTGGGGTGGCGATCGGGCCCGCGATGCGGGTCGCGATCAGGTGCCGGAGCAACTCGTCGGGCGACGGTGGGATGTTCGGCGTCGTCATGCCGCCATTGTGCGCACACGACAACCAGCCGGTGGCCGGCGCCCCCACTCCGGGAGCCGGCGGGGCGGGCACGGGCCCGCCGACGCGGTGATCGCGTCGGGGTCGAAGGCGGGTCTGCCGGCGGCGCGCGCCCGTGTCCCGAATCGGGGTCGTCGAATCCCGTTCACGCACGCGAAATCGCGCCATAAGTCGTCTGATTCGTGACGTTCTCCTTTTGTTGCGCAGCGTGGAGACTATTGGCGCGGAACGGCGGCCCACCCGCCCCACCAGCACCGGAGGACACAGGTGTGTGGCGGCGACCGGGATCGGCCGACCACCGCGAAGGTTCGTGTACTGATCTGCCCGCCACTGCCGCAGGAAGGATCGAAATGAGCCCCGTGAAGGTAGAGATCCGCGACGCCGGACCGCTCGACGTCGAGGTCGAGGAGGAACTGGTCGAGTTCGAGGACGAGACCAACCCGGAACGCCGGATCGAGTCGTGTCTGGCCGACCCGTGGGTGACCGCCACCACCCGCGTGGGGTGCGACTGGGCCTGACCGGCCCGTCACCCGCCGAACACCGGATCCGGCCCGGAGCCCATCGATCCGGCCGCCCCGCACGGATCACGCATCCGCGCGGGGCGCGCGGCCCCGTACCGCGCACAGCGCCAGTGGACGACGCTCCCCGAGCGGACGCGCGGTCGCTCGGCGGGCGGTGTGTTCGGAACCACCCGACGCGGAACAGCAAGGAGCGGACGTGGGCAAGGTGCGGGCGGTCCCCGACGGATCCGTACAGGACCTGAGTCGGCGTCTGGACACGCTGATCGCCGGCCACGATCGACGTCACCGTGCGGACTCGGTCTGGCTCCACCTGTTCGATCCGCGCATGCCTCCGATGGACCACGGGTGGAAGTTGCACGTCTCGACCCGCCCCGAGGACTTCACCGAGACGCTGGACCTGCTGGTCCCGGTGCTGCTGCGGTACACCTGCCTGGCCAAGTTCGCGGCCGGCACCGCCGTGCTGGAGGAGATCAACGCCGGCGTCCGCGATCCCGCCCTCGTCGGCAAGGCGATCACCGTCTACCCGCGCGAGCGGGACGTGGCCGCGCTCGGCCGGGAACTCGCCGAGGCGCTGGCCGGTCGCGGCGGGCCGCGG
This sequence comes from Embleya scabrispora, assembly GCF_002024165.1. NCBI lineage: Bacteria > Bacillati > Actinomycetota > Actinomycetes > Kitasatosporales > Streptomycetaceae > Embleya > Embleya scabrispora. The sequence continues at coordinate 1,022,075 of NZ_MWQN01000002.1, read as the reverse complement.
GTGCTCGGCGACCGCCGGGTCCGGCCCGACGCTCCCGTCTACTACCGGTACGGGCCCTTCCGGGCGAGCGGCGGCGATGACGCGGCGCTGGTGATGACCGGCCCCGATGGGCAGCGCTTTCCGGGCCGGGCCACCGTGCGCTATCGGCAACCCCCTTGGGCCGCGGACCCGTTCGGCGCCGCCGCGCCCACGCCCGGCCGCACCGCCCGGCTGATCGGCGGCCGGTACCGGCTCACCGGTGGCATCGCCCGCTCCCCGCACGGCGACGTCTACCGCGCCCTCGACAACGCGACCGGCGACCGCGTGGTGATCAAACAGGCCCGGGCGTACGCCGGGGAGGACGGCGGCGGCCTGGACGCCAGGGACCGGCTGCGGCACGAACGCGCGGTGCTGGGCGCGCTGTCCGGCCTCGACGGCGTGCCCCGGGTGATCGACCACCTGCGGCACGGCGAGGACGAGTACCTGGTCACCACCGATTGTGGCCCCGGCGATCTGCGCCGCGATGTGCTCGGCCACGGCCCCTACCCGGGCGACGCCCGCTCCGGCCGACGGATCTCCGAGTTGGCCCGCCGACTGCTCGCGGTGCTCGACGGCATCCACGAGCGCGGCGTGGTGGTGTGCGACCTCAAGCCGGCCAACGTGGTGCTGGACGCCGACGGCAACGCCCGGATCGTCGACTTCGGGATCAGCGCGCTGGACACCCGCCGCCCGGCCGGCGGCACTCCCGGCTACACCCCGGCGCCCGATCCGGACGGCGGCTCGCCGGTCCCGGTCGACGACCTGTACGCGCTGGGCGCCACGCTGCACTACGCGCTGACCGGCCTCGACCCGGTGATCGTCGACCCCGATCCGGCGGTGAACCGTCAGCGTACGCTCGCCTGCCTGGCCGCCGCGCTGCCCGGGGTCGCCCATCGGCCGGTCCGGGCCATGGTGGCCGCGCTGCTCAGCCCCGATCCGGCCGAACGGTCCGCCTGCGCGCGGCGGTTGCGGGCCGGGCGGCCCGAACCGGCGCCCGGCCGCCGACTGCCGGCGCCGCCCCGGGTCACCGCCGCGCTCCTGGACGACGTGATCGGCCACACCGTCGCCGCCTGTGTGCGCGGTGTCGCCGACTGGCCCGCCGCCTCGGGCCCGCGTCCCGGCTCGACGCTGACCCTGTACGTGGGCGCCGCCGGCGTCGGCCTCGAACTGCTGCACCACACCGACCGCCCGGACGTCGCCGGCGCCGTCGCGCACCTCGCCCACCGCACCGCGGCCCACCCGGAACTGGGCGAACTGTCCGACACGTTGTACACCGGCCGCACCGGCGTCGACCTCTTCCTCTGGGCCGCCGCCGACCTGCCGGGCGGTGCGCCGGCCCCGGACACGCCGCCCGCGGCGAGGCCCTACGACGACACCGGCGACCAGATCGGCGGCGCGGCCGGCGGCGGCACCGGACACCTGCTCCTGGCCGCCGCGGCTCGGGCGGCGGGCGACCCGGAGCGGGCGGGCGTACACCTGGCCGCCGCCGCGCACTGCGCCGGCCTGCTCGTGGCCCGCCACGGCGAGCCTGGACCCGACGAACTCGGGCTGCCCCCGGCCTCCTCCCGTGCGGCCTACGCCCACGGGTTCGCGCACGGCCGGGCCGGCATCGTGTACTTCCTCGACGCCTACCGGCGCACCGACCCCCACGCGGCGCCGGCCGTGCACGCCGCCGCCCGGGAGGGTCTGGCCGACCTCGCCGCGCGCACCCCCGACCTGCTCGCCTCGGCCGCCCTCCCCGGCGCCGCCCGCAACTTCGGGTCCTGGTGCCGCGGCATGGCCGGCATCGGTACGACGCTGATCGCCGCCGGGGTCGCGGATGGGGACCCGAAGCTGCTCGAACCGGGCCTGCGCTGCGCCCGGTTGTGCCACTCCCTCGCGCCGCGGATGAGCCTGGTGTCCCAGTGTTGCGGCCTGTCCGGCATCGGCGAACTGCTCGTGGACGCCGCCGTCGCGACCGGCGACGACGAACTGTGGCGGGCCGCCGAGGACGTGATCGGCCTGATCCTGGCCCGCAGCGGCGGCACCGCGCGCCGCCCCCTGCTGCCGGACAACTCCCGCACCGCGTCGAGCCCGGCGTGGGGCACGGGCAGCGCGGGTGTCCTCTCCTTCTTCCGCCGGGTGCGACAACGCGGCGGGCAGCGGCTGTTGGCGCCGACGACGAGTCCGTGAGCTGCGCGTTTGGTGGTGGCCTCCGGTTCGGGGTGGGTCCGGGCCCACTCCGAAGGCGGGTGGTGACCGGAGTGCTCGGGAGTGGCTCGGCCGGCTAGTTTCCGGGTATGCGATCCACTCGAAGTGCGACACCACATGCCTTGCCCAATAAGCGAGTTCGTGTCGGTGACGACACCGCCGCAAGGACGCCGACGACCCGCCGACGCCGATGGGGCCGGCGGGCCGTCGCCGTGCCGGCCGGCGCGGCACTGCTGCTCCTGCCGCTGCTCACGAACGGCGCCGCGCCGGCGCATGCGGCCGGCCGGGCCGACCGGGCGCCCGCCGAGAGCCGGGCCGACGCCGAGAGCCGGGCCGACGCCGCCCGGGCTCCCGCGCACGGGCGCGGCAGCGTCGTCTCGGTACGCCGCGTGGACGTCCTCGATCGGGACCGGGTCCGCGAGCAGTTGTCGCCCTACGACCTGGACGCGCCGCCGGCCGAATACGGCGTGGTCACCTATGTCGTGGTCTACCGCACGATCGACGCGGCCGGACGGCCGACCGTGGCCAGTGGCCTGGTCGCGGTGCCCCGGGGCGGGTCCCGGACCCAGCGGGTGCTCGCCTTCGAGCACGGGACCACGGTCGAGAAGGCCGGCGCGCCGTCCGGCGAACGGGCCGACGACAACCGGGCATTCCCGCTCTTCTACGCGGGCGCGGGCTACTTCACCGTGGCGCCGGACTACCTCGGCCTCGGTCTGGGCCCGGGCCGGCACCCGTACGATCACGCCGCCTCCGAGGCGTCGGCGTCCGTCGACCTGCTGCGCGCGGCGCGCGAACCGGCCCGACGCGAGGGTGTCCGGCTCGACGGGCGGGTCCTGGTCACCGGGTTCTCCCAGGGCGGGCACGCCGCGATGGCGCTGGCCGAGACCCTGGACGCGGGCGCCGATCCACGACTGACCCTGGGCGGACTGGCCCCGGCGAGCGGGCCCTACGACCTGGAGGGCGTGATGCTGCCGGCCGCCATGGGTACTCCCGGCGACGCGCGCGCGGTCAACCTCGCGGTCGGCTATCTGGTGCTGGGCTGGAACGCGGCCCGCCCCCTGTACCGCCACCCCGAGGAGGTCTTTCTGCCCGACCAAGTGGACACCGTGCTGCGCCTGTTCGACGGGTGGCACACCGAGGCGCAGATCCTGGCCGGACTACCCGACCGTCGAGAGGCGCTGTTCCAGGCGGAGTTCCTGGCCGGCCGCAACGAGGCCGCAGGCCGCTTCCTCGCCGCGATGCGCGAGAACGACACGACGTGTGCGTGGCGCCCGCGCGTGCCCGTCGTCCTCTTCGCGGCCCGGGGCGACCGGGAGGTGCCGTTCGCCAACACCGAGAGTTGCGCCCGTACGCTGACCGCGCACGGCGCCGACGTCCGGGTGAGCGATCTCGGCGACATCGGGCACATTCCGTCCGGGATCGAGTCGGCGCCTCGTATCCTGGCCTGGTTCGCCGCCCGCACGTGACCGGGCTGTCTTCGACCCGGCCGCCCCGGCGGCGGGTTCAGCGCCGAATCAGGGCGGCCTGCGCGGCGGAGAGCAGGGCCACGCGTAGTTGCTCCAGATCGTCGAGAGGACCGTTTCGGCGCAGCTCGGCGACGAACGCGCGGGCCGCGTCGGTCACTTCGGTCGGCCCCTCCAACTGGACCGCGCCGTAGGCCCGTTGCAGCGCCGGCAGGTCGTCGTGGCCGCCGCTGCCGGTGCGGCGGGTCAGGATGACCGTCTCGGCCGCTTCGAGGAAGCGCAGATAGGTCTGGCGGCGGGCGTCCATCAGTCGCTCCGCGCGTTGTTCGTCGAGCGTGGTGCGGACGGTCTCCAAGAGGGCGTCGGCCTGCCGGTCGCCCGCGTGCCGGGCCGCGTCGGCCTGCCGCATCCCGGCACCGCGGGCGAACCAGCCGGTGATCAGGCCACCGGCGAGCGCCGACCCGGCCGCGAGCAGCGCGATTCCCCACTCACTCATGAATCACATTGTGATCGGCGCCCCCCACCGACCGCCGGCGGATTCTCCGATCCCGCGGTCACTCCAGCCGGGTGCCCTGCGCGTTGACCAGCGTCCATCCGCCGGCATGCCCGGCCGGATCGGTGACGAAGACGTGGGTGTAGCGGCTGCGCGATGTGAACGCCTCCCCCTCGAAGCGGCCGGACATCCGGGTACGCCCGATCACGATCGCCGTCGTGTCGAAGAACCGCACGGTCGGCTCCTCCCCGTCCGCCCCGATCGCCTCGAACTCCAGCCGCCGCGACGCGATCAGCGGAACCAGGTCGGCCTTCGGGATCACCGACCCGGCCATGACGTCCACCAGCACGAAGTCGGCGGCGAGCAAACGGTCCAGGGCGTCCCCGTCCGCCCGGACCAACGCGTCGAAGAACGCCAGGTCCGCCCCGACCACCTCACGCCCGTCGTGCGTGTCCACAGCACTCGCCTCGGCCATCGCGCCCACTCCCCCGTCGCCGTCGTCCCGCATGGACCCCGACGCTAGACGCTGACGTCGGCGTCAACGCCAATCGGGCGACCGCGCACCGCACGTCGGCCGCACCGAGCCACCGTGCCGACGGCGAGGAACAACTGCGCGGCGATCTCGGCGTTGGAAAGGCCGGTGGCGATCAGGTACGACACCTCGCGCTCGCGGTCGGTGACACTCTCCAGGCCCGCGAGCGATTGCCGCCGTACGGCGGGGCGGCTGACGAACTCCTCGATCAGCGCGTCCCCGGCGGCGCCAACAGCGCCTCGCCGGTGGCGATCACCCTGATCGCGGCAAGCAGTTCGGCCGGGCGGGTGTCCTTGAGCAGGAAGCCGCCGGCGCCCGCACGCAACGCGCCGAACGCGTACTCGTCCAGTCCGAATGTGGTCGTGCAATTCACGTCCCGACGCTACGCGCGCGGGCGCGGGCGCGGCCTCTGTCTCCGGACCCGCTCGGGAGTCATCCGCAGGTCGTAGCCCCGACCCGGTTTCCGTCGTGGGACAGACGTGCCGCGGTCCGTCGTGCGCCGGACGCGCCGGCATGTGCCCGGCTGCGAGGTTCGAGGGGCCCGATTCCCGCCGAACTCCGAGGAGTGGTCCCGCCGGTCGCCTCCGGATACCGACACCGCGTGCGCGCGATGTCCCTGCCGATCGCCTTTCTGCTCACGGCCGGGATGCTCACGGTCTTGCAGTCCTGGGTGTTCGAGCCCATGGACCGCGCCGCGCTGGTCGACTGGGCTTCGACGAACCCGACGAACCTGCGGGGAAGACCGATCGAGTCGCCGGCCGGCTCGGCCTTCGTGCTCGAACCCGAACGAGGGTCGCGCCTCGCGATCGCGGTGCTCGCCCTGGCCGCCCCGGTCGACCGGTTCGGCAACCTTCGGGCCGGACTCACCGACCTGTCCCGCCGGTGACTGAACCCACGGGATGCGCGTGGTCAGCGGTGGATGCGGCCGCTGGTGAGGGACAGGGGGCGGGTGGTGCCGCCGTGGTGGGATTGGATGATTTCGGCCAGTACCGCGATGGCGGTCTCCTGGGGGGTGCGGGCGCCCAGGTCGAGGCCGATGGGGGAGTGCAGGCGCTCCAGTTCCGCGTCCGTCACGCCCGCCTCTCGCAGCCGGAGCAGTCGGTCCTCGTGTGCGCGGCGGCTGCCCATCGCGCCCACGTAGCCGACCGGCATCCGCAACGCCCGTACCAGGACCGGCACATCGAACTTCGGGTCGTGGGTGAGCACGCAGATCGCCGTGCGCGCGTCGACCCGGGTGTCCGCCAGGTAGCGGTCCGGCCAGTCCACCACCAGCTCGTCCACGCCGGGGAAGCGGTCCGCGGTGGCGAATACCGGCCGGGCGTCGCACACGGTCACCCGGAACCCGGCGAACGCGCCCGCCCGGGCCACGGCCACCGCGTAGTCGTTGGAGCCGAACACCAGCAGCCGCGGGCGCGGCACGTGGGAGCGGACGAAGACCACCTCGTCCTGGCGCACCCCCAGCGCCTGGACCGGGACCAATCCGTCGCCGTCCGAGCTCGCCAGCGCGGTGCGATCGGCGTCGAGCATCGCGCGGATGGAGTCCGTCCGCGGGTCGTCCCCGTCGCCCTCGTCCGGGCCGACCAGCACCCGCGTTCCGAGCCGCTCGGGCGTGGGCGTGGAGACCACCGTCGCTACCGCGATCGGGCGGCCCTCGCGCAGTGCGGTGATCAGCTCGGGGAATTCCGGGAAGCGGATCGGGTCGACCGGCTCGACGTACACCTCCAGCGTGCCGCCGCAGGTCAGGCCCACCATCAACGCGTCGTCGTCGCTGATCCCGTAGGCCGCGGTGCGCGGTCGGCCGTCCTCGACGACCTCCATGGCCAGTTCGTACACCGCGCCCTCGACGCACCCGCCCGACACGCTGCCGAGCGCCACGCCGTCCGCGGAGACGGCCATCACCGCACCGGCGTCGCGCGGCGCGCTGCGCAGCGTGGACACCACCGTGGCCAGGGCGAAGGTACGCCCGGTCCGGTACCACGCCTCGAGGTGGTCAAGCAGTTCACGCACGGCCGATCACCGGGCCCCTCGCTCGTCGACCAGCAGTGCACACAGTTCCTCCAGGGCGGCCAGGCTGTGCCCGGCGACAAAGTCGTCAACGTACGGGAGGGCCGCGGCCATACCCGCCGCAAGGGGTTGATACCCGTCCCGGGCCCGGTGCGGATTGACCCAGATCACCCGATGCGCGAGCCGATGCAGTCGGGCCATGGCCACCGCCAGCGGCTCCGGATCGCCGCGTTCCCAGCCGTCGGAGGCGATCACCACGACGGCGCCCCGGGCCACGCCGCGCCGGCCCCAATGGGTCAGGAAGGCGTGCAGCTGGTCGCCGAGCCGGGTGCCGCCGCTGAAATCCGGCACCACGCCGGACGCGGCGGCCAAGGCCCGATCCGGGTCGGTGTGGCCCAGCTCGCGACTGATCCGGGTCAGCCGGGTACCGACGGTGAACACCTCGGTACCCGGACGCCGACGCACCGCGGCGTGGCCGAACCGCAGCAGCGCGTCCGCGTACGGCGCCATCGAGCCGCTGACGTCCAGAAGCAGCACCAGGCGGCGCGGTCGGACCGTGCGCTCGGCCCGGTGCAGCCGGTCCAACTCGCCGGTGCGCAGCGCCGCCCGGACGGTGCGGGTGCGGTCGATCCGGCCGTGTCGGGCCGGGCGGTGGCGCCGGGTGCGGCGACTGGGCGCGGCAGGGCGCAGCAGCGCGAGCAGTCGGCGCAGTTCGGCGCGCGCGGCCGGGTCGAGCGAGGCGATGTCGCGCCGGCGCAGGATCTCGGTCCGGTCCGCGGCGGCCACCCGCGCCTCCCCGTCCCGCTCGTCCCCCTGCGGCGGGGCGGACGCGGTGTCCGGCACACCCACCGCGCGCTCGACGTCCACGCGCGGTCGGCGGCGGCCCGGTACCGGCTGTTCGGCGCCGAAGTACGCGGCGAACGCGGCGTCGTAGCGGGCCACCTCCTGCGGCGCCGAGCACAGCGCGAGCCGCCCGGCCCAGTAGGTGCCCTCGCGCCGATCGGCGCCCAGTTCGGCGGCGGCGGCCAGGAACACCCGTACCCGCTCGGGGTCGGCCGCGACCCCGGCGGCGCGCACCGTGCGGGCGAACCCGACCAGGACCTCCACCCCGTCCCGGCGGGTCGGCGCGTTCGCCGCGGCGCGCAGCGTGGCGGCGTCCAGGGGGCTGCGCGCGTTCATCTCAGCCGCCCACCGCGAGCAGCCGGTCGAACCCGGCCGCCCGTACGCTCTCCAGGTCCTCGCGGTGCTTGAGCACCGCGCCCAGGGTGCGGGCGGCGGCCTCCGGGTCCAGTTCGCGCACACCCAGCACGAGCAGCGCGCCCGCCCAGTCCAGGGTCTCCGCGACGCCGGGCGGCTTGACCAGGTCGGCCGCGCGCAGCCGGCCCACCGCGCGCACCACGTCCTCGGCCAGCCGCGTGCTCACCTCGGGCAGCCGGCGGCGCACGATGGCCACCTCGCGGGCGTGGTCGGGGTGGTCCAGCCAGTGGTAGAGGCAGCGCCGCTTGAGCGCGTCGTGCAGTTCGCGGGTGCGGTTGGAGGTGAGCACCACCAGCGGCGGCACCGTCGCGGCGATCCGCCCCAACTCGGGCACGGTCACCGCGAAATCGGACAGTACCTCCAGGAGGAACGCGTCGAACTCGTCGTCGGCCCGGTCCACCTCGTCCACGAGCAGCACGGCGGGCGACGCCTCGATCGCGGCCAGCACGGGCCGTGAGATCAGATAGCGCCGGTCGTACAGCCCCGCCTCCAGCGTCGCGGCGTCGCTCTCCCCCGCCGCGCCGGCCGCCCGCAGGTGCAACATCTGGCGCGGGAAGTCCCAGTCGTAGAGCGCCTGCGAGGCGTCCAGTCCCTCGTAGCACTGGAGCCGGAACAGCGGTACGGCGAACGCCTGCGCGAGGGCCTGGGCGAGTGCGGTCTTGCCCACACCGGGTTCGCCCTCGACCAGCAGCGGCCGGCCCATCCGCAGCGCGAGGTACGCGGCGGTACCGACGCCGTCCCCGGCCAGGTAGTCCACACCGTCCAGGCGCGCGGCCACCGCTTCCGGCCCGTCGACGTCCTCGCCGCCCCACCACGCCTGCGCCACGCCCACACCTTTCGCCACACCCGTAACGTCCGGGCGGGGGCACTCGGCGGCGCCCCGCCCGAACGATCGGTGTTCAGTACACGCTGTACCGGCCGTACTCTCGACGGCAACATATGCCAAAGAGTGGCCCGATCCCTGTCATCCTTACCTGCCCGAATCGGACCATGCCGACGCGGATCCCGCCGTCGATCCCCCTACGGGCCCGCAACGGGCCTACAACCAGCGCGGTAGGCGCACCTGGACCGCCGGTTTGATGACGCGGCATCAACTGCGGGCTACGCTGCGCCGATGCGGGCCCGAACGGTGTGGAAGAGACTGCCCGCCGGTGTCCCTCCGCGAGCCGTGGACGTGACGCTGGCGGTGGCCGATATGGTCGTCAGCCTGCTGCTGGCGCGCGAGGACCCGACCGGGAATTGGCGGCACACGGACACGTTCGGTTTCGTGCTGATCGTCCTGATCAACCTTCCCCTTCTGGTCCGCAGGCGCGCCCCCGTCGCCGTGCTCCTCGGAATGCTGACGCTTCAGATCTGGTTCATCGCGCTGGGTTACTGGCCGGTGGTGAACTCCCTGGGTTCGCTGCTCGCGCTGTACACGGTCGCCTCGCATCGGCCCGTGCGGATCGCGGTGGCGGCGATCGCCGCCGTGGGCGCCACCTGGATCTACGCCGGCCTCGCCGCCGACGGCGGCTCGATGGCCACCGTCGTCGGACAGATCCTGACCGTTCCGCCGGTCGTCTGCTGGTTCGGGACGGCCGCCCGCCGACTGGGCGAGCGCAACGCGCAGTTGGCGCTGCTGACCGCCAAACTGGCCCGTGAGCAGGAGGCCCGGGCCCGGCGCGCGGTCACCGACGAGCGGGTGCGCATCGCCCGCGAACTGCACGACGTGGTCGCCCACCACGTCTCGGTGATCTCGGTACAGGCGGGGCTGGCCGAATACGTGATCACCTCCGATCCGTCCACCGCCCAGGCGGCGCTGCACACCATCGGGGAGACCACCCGCGAGGCGCTGGACGAGATGCGCCGGATGTTGCTGCTGCTGCGCGCCGACCCCGCGGACATGGACGAGGCGCGCGTGAGCGGCCCCGACCGGCCCGCCGACGACCACACCATGGACCCGGCGCCCGGTCTGGCCCGCCTGGACGACGTGGTGCGCCGGATCCGGGCGGCGGGGGTGGCGGTGGCCATTCGCAGGGTCGGCGTCGCCCGTCCGCTGTCGCCCGGCGTCGAGTTGTGCGCCTACCGCATCGTCCAGGAGGCACTGACCAATGTGCTCAAACACGCCCGCACCGCGCGCGTGGAACTGACGGTGGAGTACGAACCCACCCGCCTGCGCATAGCGGTGTGCGACGACGGTGGAGAACCCGACCCCGACGCGACCCCACAGACCCGGAATTCGGGCAGAATCGGGGGCGCGTCCGGACACGGCCTGATCGGCATGTCCGAGCGCGCCAGGCTGTACGGCGGGACGTTCTCCGCCGGACCGCGCCGGGAAGGAGGGTTCGAGGTCGGCCTCGTCCTGCCCATCCCGGCCGAGCCCGGCACGTCGGGTGGCAAGGTCGGGGGTACGGGCGATATCTAGGTCGCCTCGGACCGACGTGACGGAAGGAACGACGGGGTGACCAAGGTACTTGTGGTGGACGACCAGGTCCTGATCCGGGCGGGACTGGCCGCCCTGTTACGCGCGGCCCCGGGTATCGACGTGGTGGGCGAGGCGTCCGACGGGGCCGAGGCCGTGGACATGGCGGCGAAGCTGCGACCCGAACTGATCCTGATGGACATCCGGATGCCCGAGGTGAGCGGCGTGGTCGCCACGGAACGCATCCTCGCCGCCGCCGAGGGCAACCCGCCCCGCATCGTCATGTTGACCACCTTCGACCTGGACGAGTACGTCTACGCCGCACTGCGCGCCGGCGCCTCCGGGTTCCTGCTCAAGGAGATCGGCCCGCAACGGCTGCTCGCCGCGATCGACGCGGTGATGGCCGGCGACATGCTCTTCGCGCCCAGCGTCACCCGGCGACTGATCGAGACGTACGTCGCCGCCGCGCCCACCGCGCCGAACGACGACGTCCCGCCGGCCCTGGACGCGCTGACCGGACGGGAGTTGGAGGTGCTGCGCCTGGTCGGCAAGGGCCTGGCCAACACCGAGATCGCCGGCACGCTCGTGGTCACGGAGTCCACCGTCAAGACCCACTTCAACCGGGCGCTGGCCAAGCTGAACCTGTCCAGCCGGGCACAGGCGGTGGTGTTGGCGTACGAGACGGGGTTGGTCACGCCCGGGGGCCGGCGGTCCTGAAGCGGCTCACGCGTCCTGGTCCCCTTCGGCCGCCGCCGGCTCCGCGGGTTGCGCGGGCTGTACGGGTCGCGCCAGTTGCGCCAGTTGCGCGAGTTTGGCCGAGACCTCCGGGTCGAGCGCGGCGGCGATCGGGCGGCTGCCCCGGGCGGACAGTTCGGCGAACCAGTCCTGGAAGTACGCGCGCACCTCGTCGGCCCGCGCGACGGTGTACCCCAGTCGGCGGAACTCCGCGTCCTCGCGCTCGGTGACGTGCTTGAACCCGGTCAGGAAGTCCTCGGCCCGCAGTTCGGGGTCGTAGGCCAGGGCCAGTTCGAGCAGCCGCCCGGTGTCGTAGCCGCCGGAGAGCGCGAACACGTCGAAGGCGTCCCGCAGTTCGGCCCGCGACCCGAGGGTGACCACCTTCGCGGCGGCGAGGTCGTCCGGGTGCAGCACGGGCACGTCGCCCACCACGACCGGCTCGTGCCGACGCGGCCCTGCGTACAGGCTCATCGGGATCGCCCGCTTGGCGCCCACCGCCCGCACGTTCAGCCGCACCCGGGTCTTCGTGGCCGCCTTGCCGTCGACCCCCACACCGAACCCGGCCTCGCCCAACGCGGCCACGATCGCGGCGCGGGCGGCGGCAAGCCGCTTGCCGTCACGTGTGGCGAGGGCGAAATCGACGGTGTCGCCGTCCCGATCCACGAGCCCGTGCCGCGCCAGCCCCCGACTGCCGCCCAGGGCAACCCCGAAGGGCTCGCCGGCGGTCGCGGCGATGCGGATGATCTGCTCTTCGGGGCTGTGCGGCACGGTGTCGAATCCTCGCGTTTCGGGACTCACAGCGTACGCGGCGCCCGGCGCGCGATCAGCCGCCCCATCCGAAGCGCATCGCGTAGCAGGCCTGACCCGCTGTTGTGGGACGGGCATGTAGTGGGCGGGTGGATGGCGAAGGTCCGCGAACCCGGATCACGTTGGGCGCCGCAGCCGTCGGCCTGAGAGAAAAGCGCAGGTCAGCTCGAATGGGAGCCGCTTCAGGGGTGCCTCGGGATCCGGTTTCGACCTCCGCTGGGCAGCTCCGGTCTCCAGACCGGCGTTTCCGACCGGTTCGGCGAAGGCGCGTGCGGAAAGGGGCCCGTGCGCGGGAGTTCGCGCTGCGGGCCCCTTCGACTCGGTCAGGCCGACGGTGGGGCCGACGCTGCCAAGGCTTCGATGGCTGCGGTGAAGCAGGCTGCCGGAGGGGTGACCAGGCCGGCGCCTACCTGGCCGGTGCCGGCCACCTTGCCGGCGATGCCGGTGTTGATCTGCGGGAGGATGCCCGTCCGCACGACCTTGGTGACGTCGATGCCGGTGGGGGTGCCTCGGAAGTCGAGGACCGGGATCTGGTAGGCCGGGTTCTCCGCCAGCGTGATCTCGTACATCCGCCGCGTCGCGGCGAGTGCGTCGTCGACCTCGCCGCCGATGAAGCGCACGATCGCCGGTGCCGCCGCCATCGCGAAGCCGCCGATGCCGGCCGTCTCGGTGATCGCCGAGTCGCCGATGTCCGGGTTGGCGTCGTCGGGGCCGTAGGCGCCCAGGTACAGGCCGTCCGGCACCTCGGCCGGGCCGGTGTACCAGCGGTCGCCGGTGCCGGAGACCTGGATGCCGAAGTCGGTGCCGTTGCGGGCCATCGCCACCACGAGCGAGGAGCCGGGGACGTCCCGGCCCGCGTCCATGGCCAGCTTGCACGCCGGCATGTCCAGGTTCAGGAAGAAGTGGTCGTTGCCGCCGACGAAGCGGGCCGCCTCGGCGATGTCCGACGTCGGCGCGCCGCTGTCGACCATGCTGGGCAGCAGTTCGCGCAGCAGCATGAGCGTGCCCGCGCGGTTGCGGTTGTGGCCCTCGTCGCCCATCTGGAGCATCTGCGCGATGATCGCGCGGATGTCGATCGGCTCGCCGGCGCGTACCGCGGTGCGCAGCAGCGGGCCGAGCACCGCCGACATCCACTGCAACCGCTCGATCACCTCGGGCCCGTACGCGCCGTAGCGCAGCACCTTGCCCAGGCCCTCGTTGAGCGAGCACCAGGCGCGGGTGCCGTGCGTGGTGTCCTCCAGCTCGAACATCCACATCGACGGGCTGACCACGCCCGCCATCGGCCCCACCGCGTGGTGGTGGTGACAGGAGTCCAGCTCGGCGTGCCCCTCGGCGAGGAACTTCTCGGCGGCCTCCGGGGTGTCGGCCAGGCCCTCGAAGAGCACCGCGCCGATCAGCGCGCCACGCATCGGCCCGGACGCCCGCGCCCAGTCGATCGGCGGCCCCGCGTGCCGGAACTGACCCGCCGTCAGGCCCAGTGCCTCGCTCGCCGGCTTGACGTCGACCAGGTGCGGTGTCGACGCCAACACCCGCTCGATCGCGACCTTGTTGGCCGCGTCGCGGCGCGCGTCCGCGAGCACGCGGGCCAGCGCGTCGGAGGTGCCGGGCAGCGGCGGACGCCAGTCGACCGCCGTGACCGGAACGGCCTGCGCGGCCAGCGCGTCGGCGAGCAGTTCGGCGCCGACCGCGACCACCGACGGGTCCTGGGTGAGAAGACGGTTGGGAGCGCTCACGCGTCGAGCCCTTCTACGATCGCCACGGCGCGCCGGGCGGCCTCGGCATTGGACAGGTGGACCTCGGCTCCGGCGTCGGCCAGCGTGCGGGCCTGGGCCTCCAGGTCCTGCGGATCCAGGTCGGTTCCGCACAGCGAGATCAGTACGACGGGCGCGTCGGGGCCGGCCGTGCGCAACACCGCGGCCAGGTCGGCGGCCGGGTCGGCGTGGGCGCCGTGGCCGAGTACGACGTCCAGGAGCAGTACCGCGGCGGTCGGGTCGGCCAGTTCCTCGGCGAGGCGTTCCAGGCGCAGGCTCGGGTCGATCATCGGGTGCGGGCGACCCGCGGTCAGGCCGTCGTCGCCGAAGTCGATCATCAGGTGGCCGGCCGCACGCAGATCGGCCGGCAGCGCCCACTCGGGCCGCAGCGGGATGTTGGACGCGACCGTTCCGAGCCGGTCGGCGGCGATGATCATCGCCTCGTCGCACAACGTGCCGCCGCAGAACAGCCCGCGCAGCGCGCCGGTACGCGGCGTGCGCGGCGACTCGGGCAGCCACACCCGGTCCTCGACGCCGGCGTGGCCGATCGCGGCGAGCGCCTTGGTGGCGGCGGCCGTCAGGTCGTCCCGGCCCTGCCCGAGGAAGGCCAACTGCACCGGCGTGCCCAGGGTCGCGGCATAACGCTCGACCTCGGCGGCCACCGCGTCGGCGGGCGGCTTGGACACCACCACGATCAGCTCGGTGTTCGGGTCGGCGTCCAGCATGGCCAGCGCCTGGAGCGTGGAGCGGGCGCCGACGGCCTCGCTCAGGTCGCGCCCGCCCACGCCGAGGCAGTGGCTGACCCCGCTGCCGGCCGCGTGCAGCAGGCACATGAGTTCCTGCGAGCCGGTGCCGGAGGCGGCCACGATGCCGATCGGGCCGCCGCGCACGGTGTTGGCGAAGCCCAGGCCGACGCCGCCGACCAGCGCGGTGCCGCAGTCCGGGCCCATCACGAGCAGGCCGCGCTCGCGGCCCATGTCCTTGAGCCGGATCTCCTGCTCGACCGGCACGTTGTCGCTGAAGATCAGCACGTCCAGGCCGGCCTCCAGGGCGTCGACGGCCTCGGCGAAGGCGTGCGGTCCGGGGACCGAGATCAGGGCGAGGGTGGCGTCGGCGCCGGAGGCGGCGGCGGTGCGGATCGTGCGCGGCGGCACCCCGCCGGCCGAGCCGATCCCGCCGCCACCGCCGGTGGACAGCTCCAGGGACGTCTCCAGGACCGCCTTGGCACGGTTCAGCGCGTCCTCGTCCTCGGCCCGGATCGCCACGATCAGGTCGTTGGGTCCGGCGCCGTCGGGGGTTTCGAAGCCCATGCCCGCCAAGAGGCCGACGTTGAGTTCCGTCGCCATGGCGACGAGCGCCTTGGTCACCCCATCCACCGCGGATACCGATCGGCTCACCTGCATCAGGCTGACCGAGTCTCGGTATGTTCCGCGGCGCAGCTCAAGCGCGCTGCTCACGGGCGCTCCTTCCTTCGGGGTACGGGAGTTTCGGGTACGGGAGTTCGAATACGGGAGACTGCGGGAGTTTCCGGTACGGGAGTTCGGCCGGCGCGGCGCCCGTGCACATCGCCTCGGCGCCGGCGAGCACGCCGAGGGCGAGGTCCGCGCCGGAGGTGTGACCCACCGTCAGCAGACGTCGCAGGCACGGAAGTACGCCGGTATCCCGGCCCATCGCGCCGATCAGGTCGATCAGTTGCGTACAGCCGTCGCCGCGGGCGGCGTGGCCGAGCAGCGCGGCGGACAGGTCGGTGGTGCGGCCCGGGGCGTGTGCGGCGACGCGGGCGCCGAGGGTGTGCGCGTGCCTGGCGCCGGCCGCTCTGGGGTCGAGGTGGCGCAGCGCGAGCAGGAATCCGCAGAGCACGTCGTCACCGCTGGGGGTCAACCCCGGGCCGAGCCCGATCAGGCGCAGCGCGGCGCCGGCGGCCCGCTCGGGGTCGGTGTACGCGTACCGGCTCAGCTCGGCCGGATCGGCGCGGGCACCGGCGGGCAGCCCGGTGGCGGCGGTGTCCAGCGCGGCGCGCAGGGTCGTCGCGCCGTGGGCGCGGGTACGCACGTCACCGGGGGCGGGCGGCCGCGGCGGCGTCCACCACCGCACCACGTCCACCCGCAGCGGCCCGAGGCGGACCGCACCACCGCCGATGCGCGCGTCGGTGGAACCGGCCAGGGCCGGAAACGGCGACCGCTCCGTCCGCGCGGCCAGCACGACGGCGTTCGGCAGGCGCACGGCGTCATGCGTACACACCGTCACGACTTCGCCGGAGTCGGCATCGGCCAGGTACACCGCGGCCGCAAACACCCCGAGCACCCGAGCGGCCCGCTCGGGCCCCGCCAACACCGCCCGCAGCACCGTCGACGCGGACCCGGGCACGGACACCGCGCCCACCGTCGGCACGACGCCGGGCGCGGCCGGCACGCCCACCGATGCCGCGCGGTTCACCTCTCCCCGGTCTGCCACGGTCGTGCCTCCCGGTGCGATGCGGTGCGGTGCGGTGCGGTGCGATGTCATGCGGTACGAAGTGGGTCCCGTATACGTCGGAAACGGTACGAAGTCACCCGTGGACACGGTGTGCCCGTGACGCCGGAGGCACGAGTGCACCTGTGGGGCGCTACTTCCGAACCGATTTGAATCGGACCGGCTCTATGTCTGTTGTGAACGTAATCCAATGGCTATGGTCCTCGAATGGAGCAAGTTGCCAACCTTGGCGCACTTAATTCGCGTAATCTGCCAAGCCCTGGCGGAGGCCCCGGCGGGGTGCGAACCGCGAGTACCGGCACGCTCGTTCGCGGCGTCCCGGTCCGCGACGTGCTCAGCCTCTCCAGCCTGTCGGGCGCCGAACTGATGGCCGGCGAGCGCGGCCTGGACCGCGTCGTGCAGCGACTCAACGTGATGGAGGTCCCGGACATCCTGCCGTGGACCAAGCCGCACGAACTCCTCCTGACCACCGGTTACCCCCTGCGCGAGACCCCGCAGTCGCTGTGCGACCTGGTCACCGCGCTCGAATCGCGCCGGCTGGCCGCGGTCGGCATCAAGCTCGGCCGCTACCTGGACGAGCTGCCCGCCGACATGCTGGCCGCCGCCGACCGGGTCGGCCTGCCGATCATCCGGCTGCCCGACGACGTCGCCTTCGACGACATCCTGAACCAGGTGCTCACCGACATCCTCAACCGGCAGGCCGCGGTACTGGCCCGCTCCGAGGAGGCGCACCGCGCGCTGGTCAGCGTCGTACTCGCCGGCGGCGCCCTCGAAGCGATCACCGACGAGCTCAGCCGCCTGCTCGGCGGCACCGTCATGGTCACCACGCCCGACGGCCGACTCCTGGCGTCCTCCGACTCCCGGAACGAGGACGAGGCGGCGCGGCAGGCCGCCCCCGCCACGCGCCGCGCGCTGTTCGACGCCTCCGGCCGCTTCCGCGTCGAGCGCTTCAAGCACGGCGCCGGCGCCCTGGAGGATCCCGGTACCGGCGTGGCGCTCGTCCCGATCCTGGCCGGCGCGCTCGACCATGGTCGGGTGGTCCTGATCTCCGCCGGTCGTACCCTGGACGAGAGCGACATCCAGGTGCTGGAACGGGCCGCGGCCACCGCCGCCCTCGTGATCACCAAGGACCTCGCGGTCGCCGCCGTGGAGAGCAAGTACCAGGGCGACTTCATGCGCGACCTGCTGGCCGGGCGGGCGGGCGATCCCGCGCATACCGTGCGGCACTGCGCCTCGCTCGGCTGGGCCATCGACCGCCCGCTGATCGTGGTGGTCGCCCAGCTGGAGCCGGGCGAGAGCCCCGACCCCGACTCCGACGATCTACGGCCCGCCCACGAGCGGTTCGCCACCGCCTGGGGCATGGTCGTGCGCGAACGCGACGCGCGCGCGGCGGTGGTCGGCTACAGCCAGGAGGTGGTGGTCGTGATGGGCGCCTCCCAGCGCACCGCGCCCGGCGAGACGGTCCGCCAGATGGTCACCCAGGTCTCCGGCGACGGCGGCGGCGGACGCCGGTCGTTCTCCACCGGGGTCAGCCGCGTGGTCACCGATCCGGCGCTGCTCCCCGAGGCGTACGAACAGGCCCGCCGCGCGGCCAAGGTGGGCCGCCAGATGCACGGCCCGGGCGGCATCGCCGACTTCGACAGCCTGGGCGTGTACCGGCTGCTCAGCCTGGTCCCCGACTCCGCCGAATTGACCAGCTTCATGCGGGAGACCCTCGGCGAACTCGCGAGTCGCGAGGACGAGGAGACCACCGATCTGCGCACCACCCTGGAGGTGCTTCTCGACACCAACCTGAACGTGGCCGAGACGGCCCGGATCCTGCATTTCCACTACAACACGCTGCGCTATCGGATCGGCAAGCTGGAACGACTGCTCGGCGCGTTCACCACCGACTCGCATCTACGGCTCAACATCATGCTGGCGCTTCAGGTGCGCCGCATGCGCGGGCTGTAGCGCGGCGCGCACGTACGGAGAGAGCCTTGGTCGTTCATCCATACGCCGACACGCGACGGCAACAAACCTTGGGTGAATTCCACAACACCACCCGGCGAGCTCTGTCACCTATCACCCAAGCCCCGGGAACGGACCCGTCCATAACCTTCCCCCAACCTCGTGGCGAGACCGGCGGACTCCACCGGATCGCGCTCACCGTGCCGGGTCGTGCGACAACGAATCGCCCTCGCACCCCCCTACGCCTGGAAGGCGGCTGAACATGGCACTCGGCTTGGGATGGAAGCTCTACGGGGACGGCAGCACCCCACCTCCGGGTGAGGTCGTACGCCCCGACGAACGGCTCTCGTGGGGTCGGACCATCGGTCTGGGAGCACAGCACATCGTCGCGATGTTCGGCGCGACATTCGTCTTCCCGGTGATCATGGGCTTGGACCCGAACCTGGCGATCATGATGTCGGGTCTGGCCACCGTGGTCTTCCTGCTCGTCGTGCAGGGGAAGATCCCCAGCTACCTGGGCACCAGCGCCGCGTTCGTCGGCGCGGTCACCACGATCCGCGCCTCCGGCGGCTCCAGCGCGACGGTCACCGGCGCGATCCTGGTCGCCGGCGCCGTACTGGCGCTCGCGGGCGTGCTGATCCACCTGCTCGGCGCCGACATGGTGAACAAGGCGCTGCCGCCGGTGGTCACCGGCGCCGTGGTGTTGCTGATCGGCTTCAACCTGGCCCCGTGGTGGCCAAGACGTACTGGCCGCAGGACCAGTGGATCGCGATCCTGACGATGACCGCGGTGATCGCGATGACCGTGCTGCTGCGCGGCTTCTGGTCGCGCATCGCGATCTTCCTCGGGCTCGTCTTCGGCTACGCGCTGTCGTGGTTGTTCGACAAGGGGTTCGGGCAGATCACCTCGATCCAGCCCGGACAGCACGACGGCAAGGAGTTCGCCCACGACCGGGTCGACTTCTCCGGCGTCACCTCGGCCGACTGGTTCGGCTTCCCCTCCACGCACGCCCCGGACTTCAAGACCTCGGCGATCCTGGTCGCGCTGCCCGCGGTGATCGCGCTGATCGCGGAGAACGCCGGCCACGTCAAGGCGGTCTCCGAGATGACCGGCGCCGACCTGGACGGCAGCCTGGGCAAGGCGATCACCGCCGACGGTGTCGGCACCATGATGGCCAGCGCCGTGGGCGGTTCGCCGACCACCACCTACGCCGAGAACATCGGCGTGATGGCCGCCACCCGGGTCTACTCCACGGCCGCCTACTACGTGGCCGCCGTCGTCGCCGTGCTGTTCGGTCTGTGTCCGAAGTTCGGCGCGCTGATCGCGGCCACCCCCGGCGGCGTGCTCGGCGGCATCACCGTCGTGCTCTACGGCATGATCGGCCTGCTCGGCGCCAAGATCTGGATCGAGAACAAGGTCGACTTCGCCAACCCGATCAACCTCGTCCCGGTCGCGGCCGGCGTGGTCATCGGCATCGGCGGCGTCGCGATCAAGTTCAACGACGACTTCGTCATCGAGGGCATCGCGCTCGGCACCATCGTCACCCTGGTGGTCTACCACGCCCTGCACGCCCTGGCCCCCGCGCACATGCGCGACCCCAAGGCCCCCGCCGACGTCGAACTCGAGGGCGGCACCGCGCTGTCCCTGGGCACCGTGGGGGAACACCCGCCCGGCGGCAAGCCGTTGGCCGGCAGCAGTGCCGCGCCCCCGCCGCCGCAAAGCTGACCCACCCACCCGCACCACCGCACGCACCACCTGGAGGGGACGACACGTGAAGCCGCCGGCATTCCGATATCACGCACCGACCGACCTGGCCGAGGCCCTCGACGCCCTCGCCGAGGTCGGCCACGACGGAAAGGTCCTCGCCGGCGGCCAAAGCCTGATCCCGATGCTCAACATGAGACTCGCCGCCCCGGCCCACCTGGTGGACATCAACGGGCTCGGCGAGTTGGCCTACGTCCGCACCGACCCCGGCGGCGTCGCGGTGGGCGCGCTCGCCCGGCACGCCGAGGTCGAGGCGGACGAGGCCGCACACGCGGTGGTCCCACTGCTGCGCCAGGGCCTGCGCCTGGTCGCCCACCCGGTCATCCGCAACCGCGGCACCACCGTGGGCAGCCTCGCGCACGCCGACCCCTCCGGCGAGATGACCGCCGTACTCGCCCTGCTCGGCGGCTCGATGACGCTGGCCCGCAAGGGCGGAACCCGCACGGTGGCCGCCGAGGACTTCTTCGTCGGCCCGCTGGAGGCGTCCATCGAGGAGGGCGAACTCGCCGTCGCCGCCTACTTCCCCCGCCTGCCGGGCCGTACCGGCACCGAGTTCGTCGAGATCGCCCGCCGGCACGGCGACTACGCGATGTGCGGGGTCGCGGCGGCGGTCACCGTCGACGACGACCTGCGCATCGTCTCGGCCCGCGCCGCGTACCTCTCGCTCTCTCCCGTCCCGCTCGTGCTCGACCTCACCGACGCGCTGATCGGCCGTACCGCCGACACCGCCGTGTGGCAGGACGCGGCGACGCTGGCCGCCGGGAGCCTGGAGCCCGAGGGCGACATCCACGCCACCGCCGAATACCGCGCCCAACTGGCGGGCGTACTCACCGTCCGGGCACTGCGCACCGCCACCGAGCGCGCGGCCCTGGTCGACCCGAACGGCAACACCGGCACCACCAGCACCGAGCGGAGCGCCCGATGACCGAGACGCAGATCCCCACCGAGCAGCGGCTCGACATCCGGCTGAGCGTGAACGGCGTACCGCACACCACCACCGTCACCCCGCGCCGACTGCTCTCCGACTGCCTGCGCCACGACCTGGGCCTGACCGGCACCCACGTCGGCTGCGAACACGGCGTGTGCGGCGCGTGTACCGTGCGCGTCGACGGCAAGCCGATGCGCGCCTGTCTGATGTTCGCGGTCAGCGCCCAGGGCCACGAGATCACCACCGTCGAGGGCCTCGCCGAGCCCGACGGCACCATGCACCCCGTCCAGCAGGCCTTCCGCGAGTGCCACGGCCTCCAGTGCGGCTTCTGCACCCCCGGCTTCCTCACCGTCGTCTCCGCCTTCCTGGAGGAGAACCCGACGCCCACCGAGGAGGAGGCCCGCGAGGCGGTCTCGGGCAACCTGTGCCGCTGTACCGGCTACCAGAACATCGTCAAGTCCGTGCTGCGCGCCGCCGAGATCACCGAAGAACGCAAGGGCTGCGCGCACGCCGAGGGGGACGCCCGATGACCACCAAGATGTTCGGCGCACCGGTGCAACGCACCGAGGACCTGCGCCTGTTGGTCGGCAACGGCCGCTACCTCGACGACCTGGGCGAGGGCGCCTACGAGGCCGCGTTCGTGCGCAGCCCGCACGCGCGGGCCCGGATCACCGGGATCGACGTCACCGGCGCGCTCGACGTCGACGGCCTGATCGCGATCTACACCTACGAGGACCTGGCCGGCCGGGTCGCCGAACCGCTGCCGCTGCTGATCCCGCACCCCGCGCTCACCCACGGGCGCACCGCGTACCCGCTGGCCAAGGAGTTCGTCAACCACGTCGGCGAGGCCGTGGTGATGGTGGTGGCCACCGACCGCTACCTCGCCGAGGACGCCTGCGAGCGGATCACCGTCGAGTACGAGGCGCTGCCGCCGGTGGTCGGCATCGAGAACGCGTTCCGTGCGGACCGCCTCGTGCACGACGACGTGCCGGGCAACTGCGCCGCGCACCTGGTCCAGGAGGTCGGCGACGCGCCGGCCGCGATCGCCGCCGCGCCCAACCGGCTCGAACTGAAACTGGACATCGAGCGCAGCGCCTGTATGCCGATGGAGGGCCGGGGCGTCTACGCCCGCTGGGACGCGGCCGACGAGAGCCTGCGCGTGTACACCTCGACCCAGACCTCCACGGGTGTGCGCGCCGCCGTGGCCGCCAAGTTGGACCTGCCGCTGGACCGCGTCGAGTGCGTCACCCCCGACGTGGGCGGCGGCTTCGGGGTCAAGATCGTGCACCCGTGGCCCGAGGAGATCCTGATCCCGTGGGCGGCCCGGCTGCTCGACCACGAGGTCAAGTGGACCGAGGACCGCCGCGAGCACTTCATCTCCGCCGCACACGAGCGCGGCCAACTCCAGACCGTACGGGTCGGGTTCGACGACGACGGCCGACTGCTCGGCCTGGACGTGGAGATCCTGCACGACAACGGCGCGTACACCCCGTACGGGATCATCGTCCCGATCATCACCTCGACGCAGCTGCTCGGCCCGTACAAGCCCGGCGCGTACCGGGTCGACTTCCGCAGCCTGTACACCAACACGGTGATCGTCACCCCGTATCGCGGCGCGGGCCGCCCGCAGGGCGTGTTCGCGATGGAGCGGGCGATGGACGCGATCGCCGACCACCTGGGCAAGGACCGCACCGAGGTGCGCGCGGTCAACTTCATCCAGCCCGACGAAATGCCCTACGATCACGGGCTGTTGTTCCAGGACGGCCGGCCGCTGATCTACGACTCGGGCGACTTCCCCGGCTCGCTGGACGCGTTGAAGAAGCTGGTCGGCTGGGACGAGTTCGAGGCGTACCGGGCGCAGGCGCGCGCCGAGGGCCGCCGGGTGGGCATCGGCGTGGCGTGCTACGTCGAGGGCACCGGCGTCGGCCCGTACGAGGGCGGCCACGTCCAGGTCGAGACCACCGGCAAGGTCGTCGTCGCCACCGGGCTGACCAGTCAGGGGCAGGGCCACCAGACGGTGTTCGCGCAGATCGTCGCCGACGAGTTGGGCGTGCCGATCGAGGATGTCACCGTCACCACCGGCGACACGCGCCGATTCCCGTACGCGGTGGGCACGTTCGCCTCGCGCGCGGCGGTGATGAGCGGCAACGCCATCGCGCTGGCCGCGCGCAACGTCAAGGCCAAGGCGCTGCGGATCGCCGGCGAGGCCCTGGAGGCCGACCCGCGCGACCTGGAGATCGTGGACGGCCACGTGCGGGTCAAGGGCAGCCCCGGCGCGTCGGTCGCGCTGGGCACCGTGGCGGTGTTGTCCAACCCGCTGCGCTACGCGTTCGACGAGGCGTCCAAGGCGGCCACCCAGCTGACCGGCAAGGCCGACTTCTCCAAGCCGCCGGTCGCCGAGGACGACGAACCGGGCCTGGAGGGGCGCGACTACTACTCGCCGCCGACCGCGACGTTCGCCAACGGGATGCACGCGGTGATCGTGGAGACCGATCCGGACACCGCCGAGATCCGCATCCTGCGCTACTGCGTCGTGCACGACTGCGGGCACCTGATCAACCCGATGATCGTCGAGGGGCAGGTGCACGGCGGCGTCGCCCAGGGCGTCGGCGGCGCGCTGTACGAACGTATGGAGTACGACGAGCACGGGCAGTTGGTGAACGCGTCGTTCATGGACTTCCTGATGCCGTACGCCAGCGAGGTCCCCAAGATCGAGATCGACCACCTGGAGACGCCCTCCCCGCTCAACCCGCTCGGCATCAAGGGCGCGGGCGAGGCGGGCGTGATCCCCGCGGCGGCGGTGTTCGCGTCCGCGATCGAGGACGCCGAGGGCTTCCCGATCACGCGGATGCCGATCCAGCCGTCCGAACTCTTCCACCTGCGCAAGCGGTTCGCCGCCGGCGAGATCCCGGCGCTGCGCCGGGGCGCCGACCATGCCGCCGGCACCCACCGTTAAGGAGCACGACCCAGCATGAAGGTCCAAGGAAACGCGATCCTGAACGCCCCTGCCGACAAGGTCTGGGCGGCGCTGAACGACCCTGCCGTGCTCACCCGCACGATCCCCGGCTGCGAGAAGCTGGAGGAGACCGGTCCCGACGCGTACCGGATGACGGTGACGATGGGCGTCGCCTCGATCAAGGGCACCTACCTGGGCAACGTGCAGCTGACCGACCAGGTGCCGCCGGGCTCGTTCATGCTCAAGGCGTCCGGCTCGGGCGGTCCGGGTACGGTCAGCGCCGAGGTGAAGGTGACGCTGGAGGACATCGACGGCGGCCGGACGCGGTTGGAGTACGACGCGGAGGCCGTGGTCGGCGGCGTGATCGGCGGTGTCGGGCAGCGCATGCTGACCGGGGTGGCCAAGAAGACGGCCGGCGAGTTCTTCAAGTCGGTGGACAAGATCCTGACCGGGCAGACGCCGCTGACGGCCGCGCCGAAGGGCGGCGTACCGGCGGCGGTCAACGGAACCTCCGTGGTGGCGACGGCGGATGGCGGCGCGGTCGCGGCTCCGGCGGGTACGTACGCGGCCCCGGCGTCCGCCTTCTCCGGCGACGACTTCGCCAAGGGCGCGCTGTTCGGCGCGGCGGTGGCGCTGCTCGGCGCGATCGTCGGCGGCGTGATCGCGCGTCGGCGCTGATCCGGTTCGTTTCGGGAAGGGAGCGACAACCATGCGTGCGTTCACGGCGGCGGCCGTTCAGGTCGTGCCTCGCCCGGGGCCGCTCACGGCGGCGGTGGTCGAGGCGAACATCACCCACGCGTTGCAGTGGGTGACCCGCTGCGTCGAGTCGACCGGCGCGGAGTTGGTGGTACTGCCGGAGAGTGTGACCACCGGCTTCACCCCGGCGCTGCCCGCCGAGGAGTTGTGGGACCTGGTGGACGCCATCCCCGGCCGACTCACCGAGCCGTTCCGGGAGCGGGCCCGGGAGTTGGGCGTGCACCTGGTGTGGGGCACGTACGAGCGCGGCGCCGGGCGCGGCGAGGTGTACAACTCGTCGGTGCTGGCCGGTCCCGACGGGCAGGTGCTCGGCGTGTACCGCAAGACCCACCCCTTCGGCCCCGAACTGCGCTCGCGCGGTGGGTGGGTCACGCCGGGCGAGCACGTCAGCGTGGTGGAGACCGACCTCGGTCGGATCGGCATGATCATCTGCTTCGACGGCGACTATCCGGAGCTGAGCCGGATCCAGGCCGTGCAGGGCGCCGAGGTGATCTGCCGGCCGTCGGCGCTGCTGCGCTCCGCCGACCTGTGGGAACTCACCAACCGCGCACGGGCGTACGACAACCACGTCTACGTCGTCGGCGCCAACGCCACCGGCAGCGACCCGGCGGGCGTGCTGTACTTCGGCAACTCGATGATCGTCACGCCGGGCGCCGAGGTGATCGCGCGCGGATCCTCCCACGAGGGCTGGGTCTCGGCCCGGCTCGACCCGGAGCGCGCGTTGGCGTCGCTGACCCCGGGTTCGAGCGTGCCGCAGGTGTTCGACCACCTGGCGGACCGCAATCTGGACCTGATCGCCAACTACGCGGACGATTTGGTGCGCCCGGCGAAGACGACGTACCCGCACGGGTAGTACACCGGCGACGGGCCGGGCGCGACGGGCCGGCGGGGTGCTCCCCCGTCGGCCCGTCGCGCGTAGCATGCAGGCGACACACCGCCGTACGGGGGGATCCGACATGGAGTACCTGTTCTACTGTCGCGACCGGCCGGGAACGCGGCCGCTGCGGGACGAACTCCTGGAAGCGCACTGGGCGTTCATGGACGGCTACGCCGAGGGCATGATCGCCCGGGGGCCGACGTTCGCCGCCGACGGGGAGACCGTGACCGGCAGTGTGCACATCGTCGATCTGCCGAATGCCGACGCCGTACGGGAGTTCGCCTACGACGAGCCGAACCACCGGGCGGGTGTGTACGAGCCGGAGGTGTTGATCCGCCGGTGGGGCAACACGCTGGGCCGGAAGATGTGGGACTTCGAGGGGAGTTCTCCGGCCGGCCCGCGCTTTTTGATCCTCGCCCACGCTCGGCCCGGCAGCACCGCGGCCCGGGACGCGCTGCACGCCGAACAGCGCCGCCATCTGCTCGACGGCGAGCACGCCGGGTCGCTGATCGTGTGCGGGCCGCTGCTGTCCGAGGACGGTGCGCGGTGGCTGGGCACCGCGATCCTGGCCGAACTCCCGGACCACGACGCGGCCGAGGCGCTGCTCGGGCGGAGCCCGTACGCGCGGGCCGATCTGTACGCGAGCATCGAGGCGCACGGTTGGTGCTTCGGCGGCCGGGATCGGGACGAGGACTGACCGGCTCGGCCGCTATTTGCCGAAGCGGCGCTCGCGCGTGGCGTACGAACGCAGTGCGCGCAGGAAGTCCACGTGCCGGAAGGCCGGCCAGTAGCAGTCCACCCAGTGCATCTCGGCGTATGCGGACTGCCAGAGCAGGAAGCCGGACAACCGCTGCTCGCCGGATGTGCGGATGATGAAGTCGGTGTGGGCGGCGGTCGGCGAGTACAGATGCCGCGAGATGTCCTCGATCTCGAACCGCTCGACCAGTTCGGCCGGGTCGCCGCCGGCCGCCATGTGCTGCTCGAACGCGCTCTTGACCGCGTCGACGATCTCCCGCCGGCCGCCGTACCCGACCGCGACGTCGACCCTGAGCCCGCCGCGTCCGGCCGTCGCGGCGGTGGCCTCCTTGAGCACCCGGGCGCCGGCACCGGGCAGCATGTCCAGCGAGCCGATCACCTGGACCTCCCAGGAGCGGCCTACGGCGGTGATGTCCCGGACGGTCTCCTCAATGATCTCGATCAGCGGGCCCAGTTCCTCGGCGGGCCGGCCGAGGTTGTCGTCGGAGAGCATGAACAGGGTCACGTGCTCGATCCCGGCGGCGCTGCACCAGCCCAGGAACTCGGTCACCTTCGCACCACCGGCCCGGTAGCCCTCGCGGACGTCGGAGTGTCCCGCCTTGCGCGCCCAGCGCCGATTGCCGTCGAGCATGATCCCGACATTCTGCGGACGCGGCAGCCCGACCAGGGTGGAGGCCAGCCGGCGCTCGTACACCGCCTCGATCGGCCGTCGAATGAACAGCGGGAGCAGCTTCATGACCTTCTCCGTCGCATCACGTCGTGGCAGCCTCGGCGGACCCTACCAGGGGGTCACCGCACCCGCTTCGCCAAGCGCCCCCAAGGCCGTTACCACACAGGCTACTTGCCCGGGTGGTGCGCCCGATGGACGCGCCGGGGTGAAGGCAGTCGGCACGACGCTTCGCTCATTCCCGCGCCGCAATACGTCGATGACCGACTCCGCCGGGGTCTGCGAGACTCGATCCGTCAAAAGCTCGAATCGATCTGCATGATGCGGAGACGTGAAGGCATGGCGGGCGAGGGTTTCTCGTGGCTGCTGCGAGGCGATCTTCTGGGGTTGAGTCTCGCCTTTGGACGCGAGATGGGAGTCGAGACACTTTTACACCGCATGGGTGCCGATCCGACGACTGTGGCCCTTCGCGGTCAGGATGCCGATCTCAATCCGGACGGATACCCGAGCTACCGAGAGGAACTTGGTGACCTGAGCTACGAAGAGGATGGCTATGTAGTGCGGGCGGGGGTCTATGGGGACTGGGCCTGGGCCTGGGAGGAGACGTCCTGGCAGTGCGTCGCGGACGCGGAACTGATCAAGCGGGTCTCCTCGGGGACCGTCGCCCTGACGATTTTTCACAACCTCGACGGCTCGACCGCCCTCGCCTATGCGGAGGACGGGGTGGTCATCACGGTTCTCGACACTCTTCGCGATCCACTGCTCCGAGGAGTGGGCGGATCGGATCCCGAACGATTTCGCACCTTTCTCCCCGCCGTCGACGACGGCTTCGACGACCCGTTGGCAATGATTCTGACATTCGTCGAGCAGCATTTCGGAGCGGGCATCCGAGAGGCTGATCTCATGCGCCACCCGGTTTGGAGCGCTCGTCTGATTCCGACCTAGGAGTGCCGATCCGGGGCGGGCGCGATGACTTTCGCACCCGCCCCCGAGTCCGACCCGCGATCGGTCGTACGGCTAACCTCGCGTACTGACGTGGCAGACCGTCATGGGGTCGCAATTCTCGAAACCGGGCGTCTGCGCATACCAGTCGTCACCGACGAGAACGCGGTTGTTCGCGAAGAAGAGGATGCCGATCCGATTGGCGGCCCCGCTGTTCTGGGCCAGCGGGATGCTCCCTCGGGCACATGGTTCGTTCCACGTCGGCATCGGACTCACCCGGGTGTCGTAGTCGAGTTTCCAGGACTTGTCGGGCTGTTGCTCGGCGAAGAATTGCGCACACTGTTTACCGCTCGTCACTCCGGACTGTGTACGCCCACTCTGTTTGGTGACGGCGAACGCGTACTCGTCACAGCTGGAACCTGTCGTCCGCGGATGCTTCACCCATTCGGCAACCGCAAGCTCGCACAAAACGCCGCGATTCGCCTTGCGTGTGGCATCGTCGACACGGGTGAGCGGTGATTTCGCATCCTTGTCGCCGTAGTGCCCCGGCAGCCGTTTCTGGGCCACCCAATACATCGCGGCGGCGATCGGTTCCCGTGCCGTGTTGATGAGGTAGGACGGGGTGTACTCCGGAAATACGCAGCCCGGTGGTCGACCCCCGATAAACTTGTCGCACCGAACCCTGAGATCGGGCTTGTTCCAGGTGGTGGACGCCGGTTTTGGGGATTTCGGCGTGGTGAACATGAGCTGCCAATCGAGCTGCATCGTCTCCTGGATGCCCGGCCCTGCCTGGGTATTGGTCCACGTATTCCGTATGTTTCCGATGAGCGCGTGTCCATCGCCGGCAAGCCAGGTTCGCGACGCGTTCCAGGCGGTCCCGGACGTACCGCAGTTCCCCGGGCAACGGGCGGTAAAGGTGGAGAGATTGATCTGCCCGAACACGGGAGGTATCGGCTCGATCGGCACGATGAGCAATGCCTGGTCGAATTCGGCCAGGTCCTTGTTCAGTCTGAACTCCTGCTGGATCGCGAACGGAGCCGCGCCCACCTGTTCCTCGTTCTGGTCCACGAAGACGGCGGTCACCGTCGAATGCAGACACCCTTCGAACCGCGTCACCCGATCGTCGAGATAGGTGGAGCACCACGGGACGAGCCCCGCGCCCGGTATGGCCGAGGTGGTGGGCATCGCCGAGGTCAGGGGGCCGCTACGGATGCAGGTGCGTATCCCGGTGGCCGGGTCGGGAGCACCGCAGTCGCGATCCGCCGCTTTGGCCGACGGAGTGCCGTTCACGGGTTGGGGAACCTCGACCGCCTCGCGATCCGGGGCATCGGGGTCCGCGTCCGGGACCACGATGTCGGGCATGTGCGAGAACTCGCCCGGGACGACGGCTATCGCGTCGAAGGCGATGTCCTTGTCCCCCGTACCCAGGGGAGAGATGCCGGCGAGTCGAACCTCCGGTACGGCCGAGCCGAATCGGAACCTGCCGATGTCGACCCACCGATTTCCACTGCCCGACCCAGCCGTCCTCTGGTCGACCGTCACGAATTGGGGTCCGTCGTCGGTGCGAACCTCGTACGTCGCGGTCGTCTGGGCGCCGTGATCGGGCAGGTGGACCTTGACTTCGACCTCCCCTCCCGGCTTCTTGTTCGCCTGCCAGACTCCGGGATCGAGTTTCCAGGCGCCCGTCACCTTGAGCAGTTGGCCCTTGGCATCGTCGACCCGCGTGTGCGCGAAGTAGAAGTGACCCCCGAATCCGCCTCCGAGTTGGTGGGTGTCGACCTTGGCGGGAAACGAGGTGGCGCCCGGGTCGTTCCCGAAGGTCATGGTGAAGGTGCCCGCGTTGGTCCACGGGTGTCCACAGTTGGGACGGATCGACGGCACGTTGTCGGCAAGGTCGTCGATGACCAGGGCTCCGGCGGGGAGTCCTCCGAGGGCGCAGTTGGGCGGGTAGGCGGTGCCGTCGGCTTCTTCCGGATAGGTGGTGTTGAACCGGACGAGGTCGTTGCCGCAGGAGTAGTCGCAGTCGAGTTTGTAGGTGACGGGTTCGTTCCACCAGCACTTGTGGTCGGCGCGGGTACACGGGCCCACGCCGGGGTCGTTGGAGGCGCCGTCGGTGATCTTGGTGGCGTCGCAGGCGTTCTCGGGGGCGCAGAAGAGGCCCTCCGGGGGTTTTGCCTGGGCGCGGTAGTACTTGGCGTTGCCGACGGTGGTGGCGTCGCCGTCGCGGCCGTTCCACCACGCCTGGCGGTAGCCGGCGACCATCTTGCCGGGTGATTCGAGTCCTTCGAGGGGGTGGCCGGCCCAGCCGATGACCTTTTCCTGGTAGGGCCAGTCCTGGGGGTGGGCGGCGTCGGGGTAGTTGTCGCTGCCGTCGGCCTTCTCGAGGAACGGCAGGCGTCCGGCGTCCCATTCGGGGTTGGCGGGGTTGTTGGCCCAGCCCACGCCCCAGGGGCCGCCGTCACCGGGGTTGGGGTAGAAGCCGGAGTTGTAGGCCCACAGGGCGAAGTACCAGTTCTCGATCTTCGCGGAGTTGCCGTTGTTGACGATCAGGCCGTTGTCGTGGGTGACGTTCCACTTCTCGACGAGGATTTGCAGGCCCGCGGCGATGTTGGCGGTGTAGTCGAGGGCGACGGCGCGTTGTTGCTGGTAGTCCCAGGCGGGGAGTTTGCCGTCCTCGCGGCCGGCGAGGCGCATGTGGTCGGTGACCTGGGTGATGCCGTAGCCGCAGTCGGCCTTGGACCAGTCGATGTCCCAGTCGTTGCCGGGGATCCCGTCGTAGTAGTTGATCCCGTAGTAGTTGCCGATCAGCGGGTTGCCGGTGACGCCGGGGACGGTGGTGCGCGAGGCCTGCCACATGTTGGATTCCTGCGCGGTGACGCCGAGCATCACCTGGGCGGGGACGCGGCTGCCGCCGCCGGACAGGGCCTGGAGCGGGAACATCGCCTGCGGTCGGTAGGCGGGCATGCCCAGGTTCTTCCAGTTGGCGGGTCGGCTGACCTTGTTGTCGAGGTTGCCGACGATGGCCTGGTCGACGGCCCATTCCACCTGGCGGGGCTTGGGCTGCATGGCCTGGTTGCGCGGGTCGTTGCGGGGCACGGCGCAGGTGCGTTCCGCCTCGACGATCTGCGTCGAGCTCCCCGGTGGGCGGGGGTCGGTGAGGGTCTGCGTGCTGCCCGGCGGGGCGGCCTGCGGATCCTTGGGCGCGGGGAGTCTGGGGGAACGATCCCTGCCCTGGCCGATATGGGGGGCGGGCTTGGCTGCCGGGTCGACGACGGCGGAGGCGGTGCGGCCGGTGGCGCGGATGGTGAGGTCGATGCTCACCGGGCGGGCGGCGACGGCCGCGTCCGGCTCGACGCGGGTGTCCTTGCCGTCCGCCCACGCGGTGCGGGTCAGGACGCTCTCGCCGCGGGTACCCACCTTGGCGTCCTTCGGGGAGCCCGGTAACAGCCGTGCGATGTCGGGAAGTTTCCCGGTGGTCTGCTTGGCGGGGCCGGTGACGTAGACCGTTCCGGCGGCGTCGCGGGTCAGGCCGGTCTCGGTGAGCGGCCCGGCCGCCAGCTCGGTCGGTTTGGTCTTCTTCGCGTCGGGTTCGCGGATCTGGCCGGCGGTGACGCGCTCGGCCGCCGCGCGTTCGGGCGCGGCGGCGGTGGTCTTGGCCCCGGTCGGGGCGGTGAGCTTGTCGAGGAAGACCACGCCGCCGTCCTTGTCGGCGGTGAGCCGGAAGGGGACGCCGCGGGTCGTCGCGAGCCGGGTGCTCGCGCCGTTGGCCTCGATCCGCACGAGGGCCCCGCCGTCGGCGGCGACAATGCCGCCGTCCTTGACCGGCACGGCCGAGGTGACCTGCCCCTTGGTCTCGACCGCGGGAGCCAGGGCACCGGTGACGGCGTCGACGCGCACGAGCCGGGTGGAGGTCTTGTCCTCGCCCGGGGACTGCGTCAGGACCGCGCTCTCGTCGACTCCGCAGCCGGGGTTGTAGTACGACAGCGACGCCTGCAGGTCGAGCTTGGTGACCTGCCCGGAAGCCAGGTCGACGACCGCCGTGAACCCGCCCCGGGCCATCAGTCGGGGCTTGTTCGTGAACGTGCGCGGCGCGTAGACCACCACCGCCCGCTCCCCCGACCCGGTCACACAGGCATTACCGATCCACGTGTCGGAATCGAAGCCCGGTTCGGACAGACTGGCCGCGGTACGCCACCCGTACCCGTCCCTGGCGTCGGCGACCATGACGTGGAACCCGTCCGCGTCACCGGTGGTCGTCCACGCCCGATCCCGCGAGACCACCGGGGCCGCCGGGGTCGAATCGCGGCGTTCGCCGGCGCCCGCGCTGCCCGCGAAGGACGTCAACGCCACAAGCGTCGCCGCACCCAGGGCGGTTCGACGATGCGGCGTGCGGACCTGCCTTCGTTTTCTGGTACTTCGCATGGGGGCCTCTCACATGGGGAGCACGCGCCGATCGACGCGCACGACCACCCGCGTACAGACGGCGTGAACCGTCGTGGACGCGGGTGGAGTTCGGGGTCGCATCGACCGGCGGACATGCGGATGCCTCGTGGAGAAGCCGGTTCAGTCGCAGTTGGTCGCGTTGCGGATCGCATCGATGAGGACCGTGCCGCCTGCGGAGGTGCGCATGATCGCGTATACCTTTCCGCAGCCGCCTCGGGCGCGATAGACGGGCCCGGCGTAGCTGGAGAAATTACCGGAGTCCTCCGCACACCCGTCGGCGATCCAGTTCGAGCACAGTTTGAGTTTCATCCACTTCGACCCGCTCGTGTTGTTGTCGAAAATGGCACACGTGGGGTCGTTGTCGGGGATATTGTCCGGGCTTGGAATCCGATACGTGAACAGCGTACCGAGGCGATTGGATGCGTCTGGTAAACGGAACGCGTTCTCCAGGATGTAGCCGTTGCCGCATACCACGGCGGCGGCCTTGACCGCAGCCGGATCGGCCGCCGCGACGGATCGCGTTGCGGCATCGGCCCCTGCGGAGATCTCGACGGCAGCACCCTCGCCGGTCTCGTCGGCCTGGGCCTGCGGTGCGCCCAGACCCATCGCGGCAACGACCGCGACGGCGAGCATGGATCGTGCGGCGAGCCTGGTGACGGGCATGCGTATATCCCCTTTGCGTATGGGCGGATCGCCGAATCCGGGAAACCGGAATTCTCCATTCGGCGACGTACTCGACGTGCTGCGGATCAATCGATCTTGCGGGGCGCAGGAAATGGCATTCCGCAACACGGCAGAGTGAATCGGTGCCCCGGGAATGATGTCAAGGGTTGGATATCGAGGCGATCACGCAGCGTGGCGATGCCTGCGCCGCGCGACTGCCGCCCGGATCAAGGCCGCATCGCCCGCGCACAACCCTGCGACGCACCCTCGGGCCTTCAGGTCCTCGGAGCGAACTCCACTCACTCTCCGAGGTGGCGTGAGCCGAATCACAGTCGATGTCCGCACAGGCGTCTTCTCGACCGGGCCGCAGCGGGAGGTGGCGGTCGCGTGTTGCGCTCGGGGATCCGTGGTCAGCGCGGTCGGGG
Organism: Embleya scabrispora; assembly: GCF_002024165.1. Classification (NCBI taxonomy): domain Bacteria; kingdom Bacillati; phylum Actinomycetota; class Actinomycetes; order Kitasatosporales; family Streptomycetaceae; genus Embleya; species Embleya scabrispora. Next base: position 988,825 of record NZ_MWQN01000002.1, on the reverse strand, counting down.
CTTGAGCAGGTTCGTGACGAGGGTGTCGACCAGGGCGCGCGGGATGGTCGAGCCGGTCATCGCGCGGTACACGATCGGGCCGACGAGGGCGTCCATCGTGGCGTCGGGGGCCAGGTCGGGGGCGATCTCGCCGGCGGCGGTGGCGCGGGCGAGCAGGTCGCGTTCGGCGGCGCGGCGGGGGTCGAGATAGCGCTCGTGCAGCGAGGCGGCCGTGGCGGAGTGGTGCTGGGCCTCGGCAAGGAGCGCGAGCAGGACTCGGCCCGCCGGATCGCGTGTGACGAAGCGCGCGAAGGCCCGCAGATAGCGCCGGATGCTGTCGGCCGTCGGCTGCTCCTCCGTCGGCACCGGAAAGCGCTTCTCGCTGTCCTCGATGAGGACGTCCAGCAGGATTTCGACCTTCGAGGGCCACCATCGGTAGATCGTCTGCTTGGCGACACCGGCCCGGCGGGCGATGGACTCGATGGTCAGCGCACCGAAGCCGTGCTCGACGAGCAGGTCGTCTGCGGCGTGGAGCACGGCCAGACGCGCGGCCTCGTCGCGCCGATTCCCGGAGTGCGCCCTGGGGGGCGGAGAGCTGGCGGCGGACATGGGGACACCGTACCGGTCGGCACCGCCACGATCCAGTCTTGACGCAACGTCTTGTCTAGACACGACGTCGCGTCTAGATTGAGGCCATCGACCCCACGAAGGAGCAAATGTGTCCAGCACCACCACGTCCCCGCGCCGGGCCCTCGTCATCGGCGCCTCCCGAGGCCTGGGCCTCGTCCTCGCCGACGAACTGGTTCGACGCGACTGGCAGGTCACGGCGACCGTGCGCGCGGACGGCGACGAACTGCGCGCGATGGCCCGCCGCTCGGGCGGCAGGCTGACGGTCGAGTCGTTGGAGATGACCAGCGCCGAGGATCTGGCGTCGCTGCGTAAGCACCTGGCGGGCACGCGACTCGACCTGCTCTTCGTCAACGCCGCGATCGATCGGGGCAATCTGCCGATCGACCAGGTCCCGACGGAGATGTTCACCGAGGTGATGGTCACCAACGCGTTCAGCCCGATGCGCGCCCTCGAAGCACTGCGCGAACTCGTCGCGCCGGGCGGCACGGTCGCGGTCATGTCCTCCGACCAGGGCAGCATCTCGCGCAACACCGAGGGCGGTTACGAGCTGTACAAGGCCAGCAAGGCCGCCCTCAACCAGCTGATGCGCAGTTACACGACCCGCCACGCCGACGACGCCCACACCAAGCTCCTCATCGACCCGGGCCACAACCGGACCAGGCTGGGCGGCTTCGACGCCCCCTTGGCCCCCGAGGAGAGCATCCCGTCGGTGGTCGACGTCCTGGAGGCACAAGCGGGCGCCCCCGGCCTCCAGTTCCTGGACCTGAATGGCGAGGTGGTGCCCTGGTAGTTCCGGGGCTCCACGCACACGAATCCCATGATCACCCGATGCGCTGATTCGGCGACATTCGGTGAGTTTCGGCCACTAGCATGGCGTCGGAATCACCGAGCGAGAATGCTCCTAATTGCACTCGCGCACGGTGTTTTTCGCTGGGACGCAGAACGTTCTTGCCGGGGTGGGACGTTCGCCGAGACACTGAAATCGTGTGCGGAGGAACGAAAGATGATCGAGGATATCGAGTCGGCCACACCCGCCCTGTGCCGCCTGCAACTGGGCGCAGAGTTGCGCCGGTTGCGACACCGAGCCGATCTGAAGTCGAGCCAGGTGGCGAAAAGGCTCCTGTGGAGCCCGTCGAAGGTGACGCGGCTAGAGTACGGGGACAACGTGGTGGTCGAGCCGGAAGATGCGGTCATGTTGTGCGAGTTGTACCGGGCGGATCCGGCAACGCGGACGCTGCTGAGGGACTATGCCGTGGTAACCAAGACGAAAGAGGACCGGTGGGCATCCGGCGGGGATGACGCCCTCGTCCGCCCGACCCTCCACGCCTTCATCGGACTGGAAGCCTCGGCAGTCGCACTCCGCTGCTACGCGTCCGACTACGTGCCGGGTTTGCTGCAAACCGAGGCATACGCTCGGGCCACCCACAAGGCGGTGCCGGGGATGTTCAGCACCGAGGAGATCGAGGCACGAGTCGCGACTCGGATGGCCCGAAAAGAGGTGCTGCACCGAGCGGAAGCTCCCTTGGACCTCCGCGTCATCCTGAGCGAGTCCGTACTGCTTCGCCACGCAGGAGGGTCGGCCGTGGCACGTAAGCAACTCGAGCACATCGCCGAGGTCTCGACTCTCGACAACGTGCAGGTGCAGGTGCTGCCGTTCAGCCTGGGGATCCACGCGGGCATGAGCGGGCCGTTCACCCTGATCCGATTTGCCAAAAATTCTACATTGAGGCCGATCGTCTACTTGGAAAACATGGCCGCGAGCTGGGTCGTCGGCCAAGCAACCGTGATCGACGGTTATGAGCGCGCTTTCAGCGATCTCCAAGCGCTCGCCCCGGGCCCACAGGAAGCGCGCGAGATGATCCACGAGGCAATCAGGGAGATGTGATCCGTGGCTACGAGAAAGTGGTTCAAGTCCAGCTACAGCATTCCGGACAACGATTGCATCGAAGGGTCCCTAGCCCCCGACGACGCAATCTCGATACGCGACTCCAAGGCCCCCGCCCAGGGCACCTTCCTCTTCCGTGAAGCCACTTGGGCCCCGTTCCTGACCGCCCTCAAGAACGAACGGCCGACTCCCTGAATGCGCTGACCGGCGACCCCCCCGGGGGGCGTCGCCGGTCCCAACTCACCCGGTCGCGGCGGCGGCCAAGCGCGTGCGTACCGTCTCCACGAACGTGCGCGCGTCCGCGGATTCCGGGTCGGCGACAATCGCCTCGATCGTGGAACCGGCCGCGTGCTTCGGGTCGAGCGCGCGCGCATCCGCCGCGACGGCTCGGGCCCACCGCAGTGCCTCCGGGTTGTCCGCTGTCGCCGCGATCATCAACAGACCCACGAGTCCATAGAAGAGGTTCGCCCTGTCCGCCGCAGCCATCGCGGCCGAGGAATCCTCCTCGCCCAACAGGGTCAGCGCTTCGAGGTAGACCCCGCGAAGCGCGTGCGGCACTCCCCAAGCCAGCAGGTGGTCCCGAATCAGCCGAGGCACTGTCAAGTCCCGTGCAGGCGCGGCGAATGCCCTCTCCAGGTCGGCGAGTGCCCGTGTCCACCTGCCCTGCGCGAGACGAGTCGTGGCAAGCATCGCGCATGTCGGCCCGTCGTCCGACGGCGCACCCGTCGAGGTCAACAACGTCTCGGCGTCCACGAAGTTGAAGGCCCGAATGAGCAGTCCCGCGCGGTGCAACCGACCGACGTAGGCGCCCGAGGTCAGCGTCAGGACCGCGTCCAGGACCCGCATCGCCTCATCTTCCGAGCCCGACTCGGTTTCCTTGCGGGCGTGTTCGAGAAGCGGGCGGTGGGGGCTCTCGATCGCGAGCAGAGCCGCGCGCTCGGCCGCCGGCACCGCCTCCGTGCGGTGCCCTGTGGCGAGCAGCATGCGCCAATGCCAACAGGCGAGTTCGAGGTGGTCCGGAAACCGGGACGCGGCGGCCCGCGCGAGGTCCAGGGCATCGGCGGCCCGGGCGAGTTTCACACCGGCGTCGATGGCAACGAGGTACATGTGGGGGATGTCGTCGTACCCGTCGGCGAGCAGGCCGGTCGCCAGATCGTATGCGGCGACGTGGTCCTCGTCCTCGGCGGCGATGGCCATCGCCGCTTCGCGGCCCACGCGGTGCGTCGGGTCGGCGGCCAGGATCGCGGTGACCAACACGCGGGCCTGCTCGGCCGCCGCCCTGGGCCAGGTGTGTTCCGACCGCTTCGCCTCCCGCCACAGGGTCCGGGCCAACCATGCCTGCTCGGTGAGGAGTCGGGCATCTTCGCCGGCCGCTCCCGGTTCGTTGAGGTGGGGACGCCCGACGGCGCGGCACGCCAGTGCGTGGACATCGGCCAACTGCTCGCAGAAGCCGTTGGTCTCGATGTCTCTGATCACACCGCGGACGGCCCTCGGCGACGGATCCAAACGCAGGCAGTTCGTCAGCAGGCCACGCGCCTCCTCGACCTTCCCCAGCCGCATCTTGACCAACGCCATGTCCGCCAGGTTGTCGGTGCTGTGCGGGGCGCGGGCGAGGGCCTCGGCCAACGCGACCTCCGCGTCCGACCAGCGCTTGCTCCGGCTGTGAGTGCGAGCGCGGACCTCATACCCGATGCCGCTGTGCGGATCCAGCCGAATGGCCTCGTCGGCGGCCGCGAGCGCTTCGCCCGTGCGGCCCGGAAGCCTGGCCAAAACCCGGCCCAACAACGTCCATGAGTCGGCGGCGTCGGGGGTGACTTCGACGGTGCGGCGGGCGTGCGACTCGGCTTCGACCAGTCGTCGCCGGCGAAGGTGAATCCACGCGAGGCGCCGATGGCCTTCCCTGGCGTTGGGGTAACGGGTGACCAGGAGGGAGGCGACCTCGGCGGCCTCTTTCATGCGGTCGTCGAGATACAACAACCACGCGAGATGTGACAGGCCGCCGAAGTGGTCGGGATCGGCTGCGAGGACGCGGCGCAGTGCGGCCTCGGCTTCGGGGTACCTGCGGATGTCGATCAGGTTTCGCGCCCGTTCGACGTCCTTGCCCCGTGCGTCCTTCGTCCCGCCGCCCGGCATCAGAGCAGCTTCTTCTCGCGGAGGTAGGCAACCAGATCGTCGTATGCGCCGCCTTCGTTCGCGAACAGCGCCACCGACTTGGCCGCCTCGAACCAGGAGGAGACCGAGGGCCGCAACTCGCCCGGGGCGGCGGCGAAATCGGGCATGCCGATGAGCCGCACCCCACCGGTGCGGATCGAGTCGACGAGCGCCTTCTCGGCGGCCGACTCGCACAGGTGCGCCAGGTCCGCTCCCGAATAGCCATCGGTGCGCCCGGCGAGCGCGGGTACGTCGATCTCGCAGATCGGACGGTCCTGCAGGTGGAAGCGCAGGATCTGCTCGCGCGCGGGCGCGTCCGGTGGCAGGACCAGCAGGGTGCGATCGAAGCGGCCGGGGCGGCGCAGCGCGGGGTCGACGTCCCACGGGCTGTTGGTGGCGCCGAGGACGAACACGCCCTCGTTCCCGGCGTCGACGGAATCCAGTTCCTGGAGGAACTGGTTGACGGTGGTGCGCATGGCGCTGCTGTTCAGTTGGCTCCGGCGTCGGCCCAGGGCGTCGATCTCGTCGAAGAACAGCACGCAGGGGGCTTGGCGGCGTGCGGCCACGAAGATCTCGTGCATGTTCCGTTCGGAGTTGCCGATCCACATTTCCAGCACGTCCGAGATGCCGACCGAGACGAACGACGCGCCGAGTTCGCCGGCCACCGCCCGCGCGATGAACGTCTTGCCGCAACCCGGCGGGCCGTACAGCAGGAGGCCGCCGCGCAGCGACTTGCCGTACAGGCGGCGTAGTTCGGGGTTGCGCATGGGGGCGAGGAACGCGCTGTGGAGGCGGTCCTTGACGTGTTGGAGGCCGCCCACGTCGGCGAGCGTGACGGTGGGGCGCTCTGTCTCGAACGTGTCGGCGGGGCCCTGCGCGTCGTGGTTGGCGACCCGGAAGCGCTCGGGCTGCGGAGTATCGCCCAGATCGTTCTCGGCGGCCGACCAGTCGAAGGACCCCGTCCCGGCGTCGGCCGGGGTCCCGGACGGTTCGGCGGCGGGCCCCGCGGCCTCGGCCGGCGCGGAGCCGGCGGCCCGACCGACCGCCACGGCCATCAGCTCACGGGCGGCGGCCGAATCCGGATCCAGTTTCAGCGCCTCGGTGATCTCCATGACGGCGTCGACCGCCGCGCCGGCGGCGATAGGGCTTCCGCAAGATGCAGCCGGTATCCGGGCCGATCGGGCGCCGCCGCCACCGCTTGCCGCAGCGCCTGGATCAGGGGATTTTCGGGCGAGCCCGGCACCGACATGCACTTCCCTCCGTGGACTCCGCAGAAACCTATCCGCACCGCCGGTCCGACACGATGTTCCCGCGCGTTCCGGCCGATCGGTGCGGCGAATTCCGCGCTCGACGTACGGCGGACGGGCGGGCGGGCAGGTGCGGCCGGGGAGGTTGTCGGCGTCGATGCGGATCCACATGCCGCCCCTTCCTCATCGATCCCGTCGGCCCGCACCGCCGGTGCGGTAGCGGCCCGGGGTGGTGCCGATGATGTGGGTGAAGGCGGTGATGAAGCTGCTCGGGTTGGCCCATCCGCACGCGTGGGCGGTTCGGGTGGTGTCGTGGCCGTCGGCGAGGAGTACGAGCGCGTGGTGGATGCGGAGTTGGGTGCGCAACTCGTGGAAGGTCATGCCGAGTTCGTCGCGCAGCAGGCGGCTGAGGGTGCGCGAGCCGGCGCCGACCGCGCGTCCGAGTTCGGCCAGGGTGGAGTTGTCCGCCGGGGTCTGGGACAGGATGCGCGCGAGGGATCGCAGGCGATCGTCCTGCGGCTCCGGCAGGTGCAGTGGCTGCTCGCGCGTCTCCCGCAGTTCGTCGACGAGCACACGAAGCAGGCGGGAACGGGCGCCGCGGCTGTACGCCTGTGCGGCGGAACCGCCGTCGCCGCGCGGCGGCCCGGTCAGCGCGAGCAGGACCTCGCGCGCGAGGCCGGAGGCCAGGAACACGGCGGGCCGGTCCGGGATGCGCCGGGCCAGGGACGGGGCGAGGAAGACGATGCGCATGTCGGTGTCGCCGTGGGCCCGGTGCCGGTGGAGGCAATCGGCGGGGGTCCAGGCGATCCGGTCGGCCGGGACGATCGACGTGCCCCGGTCGGTGTGCACCGTCAGGACGCCGCCGGCCGCGTACACCAGGTGTCCGCGCGAGTGCGACTGCGGCGCGCTCGCTCCGCCGGACGGCCAGAGGTGGCGCCCGCCGGAGGGCCACACTTCCGACGTCACACCGGCGCTTCCACGCGGTTGGCGGGTATCGGGCATGATCCGGCAGCTTATCGGTGGTCGGCCAGGCCCCGCCGTGGTGACCTGGAATGGTCCCCAGCCGCCGACGGCGTATCCCGCGATGCCGCCGCGGTCGAAGAGTCGAAGAAAGGAAAGCCCATGACGACATTCGTACTCGTACCCGGCGCCTGGCACGGCGCGTGGTCGTTCGACCCGGTGGTACCGCTCCTGGAGCGTGCCGGGCACACCGTCCACGCCCTCACCCTGACCGGGTTGCGACCCGACGACGACGCCGCGACGGTGGCCACCGCCAACCTGGACACGCACGCGGACGACGTACTGCGCCTCCTCGATCGGGCCCACTCCACCGACGTGACCCTGGTCGGCCACAGCTACGGCGGCATGGTGATCTCGGCCGCCGCCGACCGCGCGGGAGGCCGGGTCACGCGCCTCGTACACCTCGACGCCTACGTCCCGCGCGACGGCGAATCGTGCTGGTCCTCCACCACCGACGGCTATCGCCAAAAGTTCCTGGCGGGCGCCGCAACCAACGGCTACGCCGTACTTCCCCCCGCCGGCGGCGACCCCCGCCGCCGCCCCCACCCCTTCGCCTCGTTCACCCAGGCGATCCGCCTCACCGGCGCCGTCGACCGGGTCCCCCGCCGCGACTTCGTCTACTGCTCCGGCTGGGAGGACGGCACCCCCTTCACCCACCTCCGCACCCGCCTCCAAGCCGACCCGACCTGGCAGGTCCACGACCTCCCCACAGTCCACAACGCCATGCGCGAAGCCCCGAGAGCCGTCGCCGCACTCCTGTGACGAGGGGCGAGGGCGAGGGCGAGGTCGGAGCAGGTGCCGGTCGGGACGAGAAGCCCTCGGCCGTCCGACCTCGATCCCGGAGGACGGTGCGGAATTCGAGCGGGTCAGCGGCCGAAGGGAGCGCCGCAGACCGTCGCCGGCCGGCGACGTGTCGGCATTGATTTTGCCGGTCAGATAGCCCTTCCCGAGCGGACTGTAGGGCACCAGACCAATGCCCAGCTTCTCCAGGGTCGGAATAGTCTCGGTCTCGGGCTCTCGTGTCCAGAGCGAGTATTCACTTTGCAGCGCCGTCACAGGCTGCACGGCGTGGGCGCGGCTGATCGTCGTCGCGGCGGCCTCCGAAAGACCGAAGTGCTTTACCTTACCCTCGGTTATCAGCTCGCTTACCGTGCCGGCCACCTCTTCGATGGGCACGTCGGGATCGACACGGTGTTGATAGGAGCAGGCGGGCCTGCCCGCTTACGGCGGAAATCGCCGGGTCAAAGGTCTGCGTCGCGAGGAGGTGGCGCTACTGGCGGGGGTATCGGTCGACTACTACGTGCGCATGGAGCGCGGCAGCCTCGCCGGCGTCTCCGATGGCGTGCTCGACGCGTTGGCCTCCGCCCTGCAACTCGACGAGGCCGAACGCGACCACCTGTTCCACCTCGCGCGCCGATCCGGGTCGACCGGCGGCCCACGTCGACCCAGGGCCGGCGCGACGGTGCGCTCGACCCTGCATCAGGTGCTCGACGCGATCTCCGCCGCGCCGGCCTGGATCGGCAACGGATGTTACGACGTGCTCGCGATGAATCAGCTCGCTCGCGCGCTGTACTCACCGGTCCTGGCGGACCTGCGACGGCCCGCGAACACAGCGCGGTTCGTCTATCTGAACCCCGAGGCGGCCCGGGATTTCTTCGTCGACTACGACCACATCGCCGGCGCCGTGGCCGCGAAGCTGCGCATGGAAGCCGGCCGCGATCCGCACGACGAGAAGCTGATCGCCCTGGTCGGCGAACTGTCGACGTGCAGTGAGCTGTTCCGGCAGCGGTGGGCATCCCAGGACGTGCGGCTGCACCGATCCGGACGCAAGCGGATGCACCATCCGATCGTGGGCCGGCTCGACCTGGACGTCGAGTCCCTGGAACTGCCCGCCGAACCCGGCCTGTACCTCAACGTCTACACCGCACCCGCGGGCACGCAGACCGCCGACAATCTGGCACTCCTGGCCTCGTGGGCGGCCACCCAACACACGTCGGCAACCGGGCTGGAAGCACGCAACGGATAGTCCGACGGGCCGATCCATCACGGCGCCGTGGCGAGTGCGTGGTGCGCCCACTGCCACCTCGGCGCTCTCGCGCGCATGGTTACCATGCGATGGCTCCTTGGTCGTCGAAGAAGCCGCCTCGGGGGCCGTCGTCGGGCAGGGTGGCGAGGTGAAGGGCGATCGCGGCGCCCTGCTCCGGTGTGCGTTCCCCGGCGAATCCGGTGAAGTCGGTTGCGACATACCCGGGGCATGCCACGTTCACGATGATGTTCGTGTCGGCAAAACGGCGGGCGTACTGTGCTGTGACGCTGTTGAGCATCGACTTGGAGGGTGCGTAGGCGGCCATGACGGGGCCGGTCTGCAGCGTCAGCGAGCCCATGTTGCTGGACATGTTGACGATCCGGGGCGATGCGGCGCGGCTGAGCAGCGAGAGCATCGCGTTCGTCACCCGCACGACCCCGAACACGTTCGTTTCCAGGACCGTGCGTAGGACGTCGAGGTCGAGGGTCGTGGGGTCCTGCGCCCCGTTTTCGAAGCGGCCGGAGATTCCCGCGTTGTTGACGAGGACGTCGAGTCGCCCGGCTTCCTTCTCGATGCTCGCCGCCGCGGCGGCGACGCTGTCGTCGGAGGTGACGTCGAGGGCGACTCCGAATGTCTCGATGCCTGCGGCACGCAACCGCTCCACGGCCTCCTTGCGGCGGGTGTCGTCACGCGCCCCCACGGCGACAGTGAAGCCGAGGGTTCCGAGGCCCTGAGCGATGGCGAAGCCGATTCCCTTGTTGGCGCCGGTGACCAGGGCTGTCTTGGTGTTGTTCATGCTGCCCATGCTCAGCGCGGGACTTCCGTATCGTCCAATATCGATCAAGTACGCTGTGATACCCGGCGGGTATCACAAGGTGGATGGTGTAGGTGCGTGGACGACCTGGAGAGCCGTGAGCTGCGGTACTTCGTTGCAGTCGCCGAGGAACTGCACTTCGGGCGCGCGGCCCAGCGGCTCGGGATCGCGCAGCCCCCGCTGTCGCGCGCCATCCGGCAGTTGGAACGCCGGCTCGGCGTCCAACTCCTGGACCGGGACCGACGGGGGGTGGCCCTCACCGACGCCGGCGGTGTGCTGCTACGTGAGGCCCGGGTAGCCCTCGATGCGGTCACGGCTGCCGCGCGCCGGACCCGACGGGCAGCGGATCCCCAGCGGCCGCTGCTACTGGTGACGAAAGCCGGCGCATCACACGAGCTGCTGCGACGACTCCTTGCCGCGTCGGCAGCCGACAGCGATTCGGCACCGCTCGAAGTTGTCCTGTGTGAGGTCGGTGAGCAGGCACAATTCCTGCGCACCGGGCGCGCGGATGTGGCTCTCATGCACCGGCCGGTCGACGACCTGGCCGGGTTCGATACCGAAGACCTCTGCACCGAAGGCCAAGTCGCCCTCCTGCCGTCCGGACACCCGCTTGCCGCACGTCCCCGGCTCACCCTCGCGGACGTCGGCAACGTGCCGGACCTCCCCATCGCCCGATGGCCCCGGCTCGACGGCTCCTATCCCGACGGCCCCGGGCCGGAGGTGCACACCCAGTCACAACTCGCTCAGCTCGTCGCGCTCGGCAAGACCCTGCTCGTCATCCCCGCCTCCAGCCGCGCCTGGCAGTGGCCCGACCATGTCGCGGTGCCCGTCGTCGACGCCCCCGACATCACGACCGTGCTCGCTTGGCCGGCCGGCCATCACTCATCGGCCCTCGCCGCACTGACCCGAGCCGCGGCCGGGCTTCGCAACACGCCCCCGGCTGCGCTCACAGCCTGAACCCTCGCCACCCGACTCCGCGGATGTCAACGGGGACCAACCAGAGCTCTATCGCCACCAACCCCCGTGCACAGAACGGCTAGTCGGGCAGGGTGCGGCCCAGTTTGCGGAGCAGGTGGGTGAGTGTGGCCTGTTCGTCGGGGGTCAGGCCGGCGAGGAGGTGGGACTCGTTGTCGAGGTGTTCGCCGACCAGGTCGTCGATCAACTCCCGGCCCTGGTCCGTGAGTCGGATCAACCGGCCTCGGGCATCGCCTTCGGCGGCGCGGCGGGTCACCAGTCCGGCGCGTTCCAAGCGGTCGACGCGCTTGGTCACCGCACCCGAGGTGACCATCGTCGACCCGCTCAGCTCACCGGCGTTCAGCTCGAACGGCGCACCGGAGCGGCGCAGCGTGGCCAGGACGTCGAACTCGCCCCGTCCCATGTCGTATCGGCCGAAGACCCGGAGCAGCCGCTCCTCCAACGCCCAGTGCAGGCGCGAGATCCGGCCGATCACATGCATCGGGCTCGGGTCGAGGTCCGGCCGCTCGCGTCGCCACTGGCCGACGATGCGATCGAGGGCGTCGGCATCGACATCGGCGCCGGCGGGCGGGGTGGGGGCGGGGTCCTGGGCCATGCTTGACGATCCTTTCCATGGAAAGTAATCTGCTTTCCATGGAAAGTATCTAGGCCGCCACGCCTGGACACAAATCGGCGACCCCATCGGCGGCCTTCGCCTCACCGGAAAGCAGAAATGTCAACGAACGCACACCCCCACTCGGCCCTGCGGTCGTGGCTGGGCGTCGCGGTCATCACCGCGAGCCTGTTCACCTTCGTCACCACCGAACTCATGCCCGTCGGCCTGCTCACCCCGATCGGCTCCAGCCTGGACATCTCGGTGGGCGTCGCCGGGCTGATGGTCACCCTGTACGGCGTCTCGGCCGGACTCGGCGTCCCGTTCATCGTCGCCTGGACCCGCCGCGTCAACCGGCGCACGCTGCTCACCGTGCTGCTCGCGGTATTGGCGCTGGGCAACCTGATCACCGCGATCGCGCCCAACTACCCGCTCGTACTGGCCGCTCGGCTCGTCATGGGCTTCGCCAACGGCGTCTTCTGGGCCATAGGCGTGAGCATGGCGATGCGCCTGGTCCCCGAACACCACGCGAACCGCGCGGCGGCCGTGGCGCTGTCCGGCATCTCCATCGCCACCGTGGTCGGCATCCCCCTGGGCACCTTCCTGGAGGACCTGACCGGTTGGCGGACCACGTTCCTGATCTGGAGCGGCCTGAGCGCGGTCGTCTTCCTCGCCGTCGCGGTCACCGTCCCGTCGCTGCCGTCGCAGAACGCGGTGCCTGCCCGGGAGGTCTTCGGCCTGGCGGTCAAGAACGTTCCGCTGCGGCTGGTGATGATCACCGTCGTGCTGTACGTCCTCGGGCACTTCGGGGCGTACACCTTCGTCCGGCCGTTCCTGGAGGAGAAGTCGTCGGCCACGCCGGGCTTCGTCACCGCGCTGCTGATCGTGTACGGAATAGGCGGCGCGACAGGCAACTTCGTCGCCGGGTACACCGTCGGCAAACGCCTGCACGGCACTTTCGTCGTCGCCCTCGCCGGGATCGTGGCGGCCCTCGTACTCCTGCTGACCATCGGTCGCTCGCGCACCGGCGCGATCATCGCCCTGGCCCTGTGGGGCCTCTGCTTCGGTGCGGTGAACCTGTGCCAGATCAACCTGACGCTGGCCGCCGCACCGGACACCTTCGAAGCGGCCATGTCCATCAACACCCTCGGCTACAACACGTCGATCGCCCTCGGCGCGCTGTTCGGCGGCCTGCTCACCGACCATGTGGGCGTCGCCGGCGCCGTCGGCTTCGGCGTCGCCCTCACCACGGTCGCGCTGGCCCTCACCCTCACCACCCGCCGAACCGGCGAGCGGCCCCGGGCGGTGACCGAGGACGCGCTTGCCTAGGATCGAAGATCGACGCCGATCCCGACGAACGGGGGGACCGGGCGGAGTCGAAGGGACGGACAGACCGGATGGACCCGACCGGCACACCGACCGAAGCCGACTGGGCGGCACATCGTCCGGCGGTGTTCGGGGCGGCCTACCGGATCCTCGGCACAGTCGCCGACGCCGAGGACGTCACTCAGGAGGTCTGGTTGCGCTGCGCCGGCGCGGACCTGTCCGAAGTACGAAACCTGCGGGCCTGGTTGGTCACCACGGCCGCCCGTACCTCGTACAACGTGCTGAAATCGGCGCGGGTCCGACGCGAGTGCTACGTCGGGCCCTGGCTGCCCGAACCGCTGCCCACCGGGCCGGACGCCTCCGTCCGGGTGCTGATCGACGAATCGGTGGGCACCGCGATGCTGGTGGTCATGGAGACGCTGTCCCCGGCCGAACGCGTCGCACTCGTCCTGCACGACGTCTTCGACTTCCCGTTCGGCCGGATCGCCGAGGTGCTCGGCGGCACGCCCGCCGCCGCCCGCAAACTCGCCTCCCGCGCGCGGGCGCGGGTCGCGGCGGTTCGGGAGCGGCCCCGGGCGAGCAGGGCCGAGACCGAACGTGTCCTGCGGGCGTTCGAGGGCGCGGCAGACGCGGGGGACATGGCCGGCCTGGTCGGGTTGCTGCACCCCGACGCCGTCTACATCGGCGACGGCGGCGGCAAGGCGACGGCCGCGCGCAGGCCGGTGCACGGCGCCGAGACGATCGCCCTGCTGGCGATCAGGTCGACCGCGGTCCGGCTCCCCGACGCGTTCCGGATCATCGAGGTGAACGGGTACCCGGCGCTGGCCACCTACCGTGCCGGCGAACCGGTCTGGCTGGACACCGTGGACATCGCCGACGGACGGATCACCACGTTCCGGCGACTGGCCAATCCCGAAAAGCTCGCCGGCATCGGTCACATCTGATTCCGCCGTCTTGTCTCCCTGCCGAATCCCCTCTCGATCGAGGGGAGAAGCCTGAAGGGGAGGACGACACGATGGCACACGTCGTGATCATCGGAGGCGGTTTCGCGGGCGTATGGAGCGCGGCGGGAGCGGCGCTGGCCCGCCGGGACGCGGATCTGCGGATCACCCTCATCGCGCCGAACGAGCATCTGGTGCTGCGGCCGCGACTGTACGAGCCGGAGCCGGATCTGGCCAAGGTCGAACTCGGCCGCATCCTCGACCCGATCGGCGTCCGGCAGCTGCGGGCCTCGGTCGACGTGATCGACACCGCGCGCCGTGTGGTGGTGGCCGACGGCGAGAAGGTCGCCTACGACCGACTGATCCTGGCGGCGGGCAGCAAACTCGTCGCGCCCACGGATCTGCCCGGCGCCGAACGGCTTTTCGACATCGACACGCTGACCGGCGCCCGGCGGCTCACCGACCATCTGCGCGGGCGCGCGGACCACTCCGCCGTGGTCGTCGGCGCCGGGTTCGTCGGTTTGGAGGCCGCGACCGCGCTGGCCGCCCGGGGACGGGTGTTGCTGGTCGATCGCTCGGAGGTGGTCGGCGACGCGCTCGGACCCGGTCCGCGCGCGGAGATCGAGGCGGCGCTGGACAAGCTGGGCATCGAACGCCGCCTCGGGACGACGGTCACCGGGGTCGGTGCGGGCCACGCCGTCCTGTCCGACGGGACCCGGGTCGACGCGGACGCGGTGGTCTGGTGCGTGGGGATGCGGGCCGGCGAACTGACGCGGCAGATCCCCGCCCGACTCGACCACCTCGGCCGAGTGCCGGTGGACCACCGACTGCGCGCGCTGCCCGAGGTGTTCGTCGCCGGGGACATGGCCGCGGCGGCGTTCGACGCCGAGCACACGGTGATGCAGGCATGCCAACACGCCACTCCGCTCGGCAAGGTCGCCGGGTACAACGCGGCGGCCGACCTGCTCGGCATGCCGCTGCGCGACTTCACCCCCGGTCCGTACGTCACCTGCCTGGACCTGGGCGCCGCCGGAGCGGTGTTCACCCGGGGCTGGGATCGCCGGGTGATGGCTTCAGGCGCCGACGGCGCGGCCATCAAGTCGCGGATCAACCAGGCCATCCATCCGCCGGTGGACGACGCACGCGAGATTCTCGCCGCCGCCGACCGCGTCCACATCGAACTCCCCTTCTTCCCACGCGCGGAGAAGGACGCCGCACCCGCCACTTGACCCCACGGAACGCGGCGACCGCTCGGCCGCCGCGTTCCCCCGACCGCCGGCCTTTTGCCTGCCCGCGGGATTGCCCCAGGGTCAACTCGGGGCAACAGGAGTTGAGTTCAGCAAACGGACGGATTCCCCGAGCGCGGTGCGCCACGGATCCGACGGGCGCCCGGCCGCGGCCGGACCTCGGCCGGCCGTCCGCACCGGGTCGAGGGGGAGTCGTGGAGCGCACCGAGTGGGTCGGCTTCGTTCGGTTGGCCCGGTTGCGGTTCCTGCTCTACAACATGCTGCCCGTCGCGCTCGGCGGGGCGGTGGCGGTGCACGAGGGGCATCGGATCGACCTCGGTTGGTACGCGCTGGCCCAGGGGTTCGCGTGGGTCACCCATCTGATGACGCACTACTGCAACGAATACTTCGATCTCGACGCGGACCGCGCCAACCGCTACCACACCCCCTGGACCGGCGGCAGCCGTGCCCTGGTCGACGGCCTGATCCGGCCGATCGTCTCGCTGTCCACCGCCTTCGTACTGCTCACCGGCGCCGTATTCGTCGCCGTCGCGATGCCCACGCTGCCCACCCGCCTGACGGCCGCCGCCGGCATCACGCTCGCGTGGTTCTACACCGCGCCGCCGCTGCGACTGAACTATCGCGGCCTGGGCGAGGTGACCGTGGCCGTCGGCCTGAACGGGATCTGGCCGATCGTGGCGGTATCGCTGCTCGCGGGCGGCGTGCCCGGGCTGATCCTGCTGATCCTGGCCCCGACCGCGCTGTTGCAGGCGGCGCGGATGATGGTGATGAACCTCGCCGACATCGAGTCCGACACCCGGGTCGGCAAACGCACCCTGCCGGTCCTGCTCGGGCCGCGCCGGGTCATCGTGATCTTCACGCTGTGTCAGATCACGGCGTATGCGGCGCTGGTCGTGTTCGCGCTTGCCGGATGGATCCCCTGGCCGGTTTGCGCGGCGATGGCGAGCACGGCGCCGCTGTCGGTGTGGTTGGTACTTCGGCTGCGGTCCGGTGCGCTCGCCGACCACGACCCGCGCCGGATGACGCCCGTGGTGTTCTGGGCCTCCAACCACGTCGCCCTGATCGTGTGCGCCGCGCTGATCGGCGTACTGGCCGAGACCGCGACGGATCCGCAGGTCAACGACGGTATGGCCGGCTCGTTGAGCTTCCTGACCGCGATCCTGGCGGCCTTCCTCGTGCTGTTCGGCGTGCGCCTGTTCACGGCCCTGCGCCGGCTGCGCCGGGTGGACGAAAGCACTCCGGTCCCGTGTCCCACCGAGAAGGCCGCGACCTGAACCCGGTCGTGGTGGACGGGGTCCGAGATCGTAATCTGGGCGCATGTCCGACGAGCTCTCCCCGTCGCCCGAATCCGGGGCGGTGCAGGATTCCCCGCTGATTCGGAGCCTGCGTTCGGCGCTCGACGCGGCGCCCCGTGATCTGCCGCTGCGCCTGCACCTGGCCCAACTGCTGCTCGACGCCGGGCGCTTGGACGCCGCCGTCGGCGAGGTGGCGGTCGCGCTCAGCCAGGAGCCGGCCGACCCGGAGGCACGGGCGCTGATGGCGCGGGCGATGGGCGGCGCGACACCGGCCGCGGTGGAGACCCCCGGCACGACCTCGGCCGCGCCCCCGCAGCAGCAGCCGCCCCGCCCGGCCGGTTTCGACTGGGTCGCCGCCGAGGAGGAGGTCGAGGGCGTCGTCCCGCCGCGCTTCGTCGCGCCGCGGACTCCGGGCACCCCCGAGGCGCCGCTCGCCGCCGACGGCTCCGGCGACCCCGGCGGCGCGAGCGCGTGGGACGTCGAGGCCCCCGAGGGGCTGCGGCTCGCCGACGTCGGCGGCATGCAGGAGGTCAAGGACCGCCTGGAGGCCGCGTTCCTGGCCCCGATGCGCAACCCGGACCTGCGCCGCCTCTACGGCAAGAGCCTGCGCGGCGGCCTGCTCCTGTACGGGCCGCCCGGTTGCGGGAAGACGTTCATCGCCCGCGCCGTCGCCGGCGAACTGGGCGCCAACTTCATCTCGGTGTCCATCAGCGACGTCCTGGACATGTGGATCGGCAACTCCGAGCGCAACATGCACGAGGTGTTCGCCACCGCCCGCCGCAAAGCGCCGTGCGTGGTCTTCCTCGACGAGTTGGACGCGCTCGGCGCCAAGCGCAGCCGTACCCAGCACGGCGGCCTGCGCAACACCGTCAACCAACTCCTCACCGAACTGGACGGCGTCGGCGACGTCAACGAGGGCGTGTTCGTGCTCGCCGCGACCAACGTGCCCTGGGACGTCGACCTCGCGCTGCGCCGCCCCGGCCGGCTCGACCGCACCCTGCTCGTGCTGCCGCCCGACCGCCCGGCGCGCCAGGCGATCCTGCGCTACCACCTGAGCGGGCGCCCGATCGCCTCGGTCGACCTGGGCAAGCTGGTCAAGATCACCGACGGCTTCTCCGGCGCCGACCTCGCGCACGTCTGCGAGAGCGCCGCCGAGTCCGCCCTGCTCGACTCCGCGCGGACCGGCTCGGTCCGGATGATCGGCATGGCCGACCTGCTTGCGGCGGCGAAGGCGATCCGGCCGTCCACCGAGGCCTGGTTCGCCACGGCACGCAACGTCGCGATGTTCGCCAACGACGGCGGCACCTACGACGACCTGCTCACCTACCTGCGAAAGAGCGGCAAGCTGTGACCGAGCACCCACTCGTCGAACAGGCCAGGGCGCTGCTGACGCTCGACCGTGACGAGGAGGCGGGCGAACTGCTCGCCCGGCGGCTGGCCGAGGACCCGGACGATGTCCGCGCGTGGGTGCAACTGGCCTACGTACACCAGGGGTTGGGGCGGGACGAGGAGGTACTGACCGCCACCGCAGCGGCGTTGGCCCTCGCGCCGGACGACTACGAGGCGCTGATCGTGCGGGCGTACGCGCTGCGCCGGTCGACGCGGCGCGAGGAGGCGGAGGCCACCGCCCGGGCCGCGATCGGGCTCGCCCCCGAGCTGTGGAACGGATACGCCGCGCTGTCCGAGGCGTTGACCGCGTGGCAGGAGCGCTGGCCGGAGGCGTTCGACGCGGCCTCCACGGCGGTGCGGTTCGGCCCGGAGGCGGTCAACGCCCACCGCGCGCTGTGGAAGGCGTCCCTGCTGGTCGGCCGCAACGACGTACGCGCCCAGGCCGTTCGCGAAGTGTTGCGCCTGGACCCGCAGAACGCCTGGGCATTGGCCGAACTCGCCGACCGGGCCGAGTACGACGCCACCCGCGCACCGCTGATCGGCGCCGGCGCCAAGCTCACCGCCTCCGCCGACGCCGCCGCCACGGCGCTGGTCGCCGACCCGTCCTCGGAACGCTTCCGCAAGCAGATCGACGCGGCCGTGTTCCGCATGTTGCGCGGCACCCGCTGGATCGCCCTGGTCTGCCTGGTCCTGGCCGCGCTCGCGGCCCGGGTCTTCCCCACCGGCGACGACGCCACGTCGTTGCCCGCCCCGCTCGGCACCCGCGTCTGGGCGCTGACCCTGATGGCCCTGGCCTGGGCCTTCGGCGCCTGGCGCCGCTATCGCCGGCTGCGCGCGGGCGTCCGACTCAGCATGTGGTCGCTGGTGCGTCGGGTCGGCTGGGCCCGCCTGGTGGTGGTGCAATCCGCGTGGATCACCACCACCGCCGTGGTCATCGCGCTGAGCCCGTGGTCCGACCGGCTGATCCCGCAGATCCTGTTCTGGGTGGCCCTGGTGCCCACACTGCTGACGATCCGGCTGGAACGCGCGGCCGCGCGCTGACGGCGGGCCGTGATCGGTCTCCGGTCACCCCCGGTCAGCGCCCGGTCAGCGCCCGACGGCGTAGCCCTGTACACCGCGTGAATCCGCCGCGGCCGACAGGACGCCCGTGTGGGGGTCCCGCGCGACCGCGCACAGGCGGCCCTGGGACCACGGTTCGTCGACCGTGACCAGGTGGCCCCGCTCGCGCAGCGCGGTGATCGCCCGGTCGCCGAGGCGGGATTCGACCGTGAGGCTGCCGGGGCTCATCGTGCGGGGGTGGAACGAGCCGGGGAAGCTCGCGGTGTGCCAGTTGGGGGCGTCGATCGCGGCCTGGAGGTCGAGGCCGCCCAGCGCCACGGCAAGGAAGAAGTGCAGGGACCACTGGTCCTGTTGGTCGCCGCCCGGGGTGCCGAAGGCCAGCACCGGCACGCCGTCGCGCGCGGCGATCGACGGGGACAGCGTGGTCCGGGGGCGGCGGCCCGGGGTGAGCGAGTTGGGCAGGTCGGGCTCCAGCCAGGCCATCTGGAGCCGGGTGCCGAGCGGGAAGCCGAGTCCGGGGATGGCCGGGCTGGACTGGAGCCAGCCGCCGCTGGGCGTCGCGGAGACCAGGTTGCCCCAGCGGTCGGCGACGTCGAGGTGGCAGGTGTCGCCCCGGGTGACCCCGTCGGCGCGGACGGTCGGCTCGCCGGTGCCGGGCGGCCGGATCGACGCGGCCGGCGCCTCGCCCTGGGCGACCGGCAGGCCGGGCAGGAGCGGGATCCGGCCGCCGGGGGTGCCGGGGCGCAGCTCGTGGGACGCCCGCGCGTCGATCATCGCTCGCCGGCCGGCGTTGTACCCGCCCGACAGCAGGTCGTCGAGCGGCACCGGCGCGGCGTCGCCGTACCAGGCCTCCCGGTCGGCCATGGCGAGCTTGGTGCCCTCGACCAGGATGTGCACGTACTCGGGGTCGTCGTACCCGAACTCGTCGGACAGCAGGGCGAGTTGCTGGAGGAAGACCGGGCCCTGGCTCCACGCGCCGGGCTTGTACACGGTCCAGCCCCGCCAGTCGTGGCCGGCCGGCTCCTCGTAGGAGGCCGCATAGCGGACGAGGTCGTCGCCCACGAGGGTGGACGCGTGGCGCCGTCCCGAGGTGTCCATCGCGGGCTTCGCGGCGAAGTCGGCGACGGCCTCGCCGATGAAGCCCTCGCGCCAGATCCGCCGGGCCGCCTCGATCTCCGCCTCGCGCGTACCGCCCGCGCACGCGCGCAGCAGCGTGCGCCACGTGCGGGCCAGGGCGGGATTGCGAAAGAGTGTCCCGGTCTCGGGCGCGGGCAGGTACACCTCGGCCGAGGTCGTCCACTCGGTCTCGAACTGCTCGCGCATCCGCGCCACGGTCGCGGCGAGCAGCGGCGAGACGGGGTGTCCCGACTCGGCGTAGCCGATCGCGTACGTCAGCACCTCGGCGAGCGGCTTCGTCCCGTGGTCGCGCAGGAGCGTCAGCCACGCGTCGAAGGAGCCCGGCACGGCGGCGGCCAGCGGCCCGGTCCCGGGCACGAGGTCGAGGCCGAGCGAGCGGTAGTGCTCGATGGTGGCCCCCTGCGGCGCGGGCCCCTGGCCGCACAACACCCGGACCGCGCCGCCCACCGGAGCGAGGATGATCGGCACCTCCCCGGCCGGCCCGTTCAGGTGCGGCTGTACGACCTGGAGCACGAAGCCGGCCGCCACCGCCGCGTCGAACGCGTTGCCGCCGTCCTCGAGGACCGCCATCGCCGACTGCGACGCGAGCCAGTGGGTGGTGGATACGACCCCGAAGGTCCCCCGCACGGTCGGCCGGCTCGTCCAGTCGCTCATCGCGCCTCCTCCGTGCCGGGCGCCCCGGCCCCGCCCTGGGGCACCGCCGAGCACGATCCGGCCAGTCTCGCGTGGTCGTGCGGCTACCGAAAGGATTCGTCGGGGTTGCGCACGCTTCGGCAAACGGGAACGACCGGGAACGATTTCCCAACTGTTGCCGAGCTGCTTGGCAGATGTTGCCGATTCCGCAGGATCGCCCGGCGAGTTGAATCGCTCTCAGCAGCCGGGCGAACAGCCCTCCACGAATGTGATCGAATCACCTCCCCTCCGATTGGAGCGCGCTGATGACGCCTGCCGCAGCGGCGGGACCCCGCCGACGGATCCGGATCGGCATCGACACCGGCGGTACCTTCACCGACGTGGTCGCGCTGGACGAGGAGTCCGGCGAGCTGGTCACCACCAAGACGCCGTCCACGCCGAGCGACCCCGCCGACGGCTTCATGAACGGCATCGACAAGGTGCTGGGCCTGCTCGGATGCACCGGCGCCGACGTCACCGCCGTCGCGCACGGCACCACGGTGGCCACCAACCAGCTCCTGGAAGACAAGATCGACCGCCTCGGGTTCATCACCACCGAGGGCTACGAGTACATCCTGGAGATCGCCCGCCAGGCGGTCCCGGACGGCTACGGCAACTCCTACTTCTGGGTCAAGCCGGACCGGATCGTCCCCGTCGACCTCGTGCACACCGTGGGCGGCCGGTTCGACCACAAGGGCAACGAGGTCCGCCCCTTCGACGAGGAGGGCGCCCGCGGCGCCGCCCGTCGGCTGCGCGAGCAGGGCATCCTCACCATCGGCGTCTGCTTCCTGCACTCCTACGCCAACTCGGCGCACGAGGAGCGCATGCGCGAGATCCTGCGCGAGGAGCACCCCGAGGCGATCGTGTCGATCAGCTCCGAGGTGCTGCGCGAGTACCGCGAGTACGAGCGCTCGATGACCACCCTCGTCGACGCCGCGGTCAAGCCGCGCGTGGCCCGCTACGTCGGCGGCATCCGGCAGCGCCTGGACGCGTTCACCACCGCCGGCGAGGCGCCCCGCCGCGTGCCGTTCGCGATCATGAAGTCCAACGGCGGCGTGCTCTCCGCCGAGGAGGTCGTGCACCAGCCGATCACCACCGTGCTCTCCGGCCCGGCCGCCGGCGCCCTGGGCGCCGCGCTGATCGCCGAGAAGGCCGGCTTCGACAAGGTCCTGACCTGCGACGGCGGCGGCACCTCCACCGACGTGTCGGTGGTGCTCGGCGGCGAGCCGACGCTGACCACCGAGGGCACGGTCGGGCGTTTCCCGTCCAAGATCCCGATGATCGACGTGGTCACCGTCGGCGCCGGCGGCGGCTCGATCGCCTGGATCTCCCCCGAGGGCACGCTCAAGGTCGGCCCCCGCTCGGCCGGCGCCGACCCGGGCCCGCTGTGCTACGGCAAGGGCGGCACCGAGCCGACCATCACCGACGCGCACGTCCTGCTCGGCCGCATCCCCCCGCACCTGCTCGGCGGCGAGATCCCGCTGGACGTGGACGCCGCCCGCGAGGGCCTGACCAAGATGGCCGCCGAACTGGGCATGGGCATCGAGCAGTTGGCCAACGGCATCCTGGAGATCTCGGCCTGGAACCAGGCCAACGCACTGCGCCAGATCACCGTCAAGCGCGGCCTGGACGTCCGCGACTTCACCATGGCCACCTTCGGCGGCTCCGGCTCGCTGCTGCTGTGCCGCCTCATCGACATCCTCGGCCTCGCCGGCGTCATCGTGCCGCGCGACCCGGGCAACGTCTCCGCGTTCGGCCTGCTCACCGTCGACGTGCGCTGCGACTACGTGCAGACCGCGGTCGGCAGCCACCCCGAGCTCGATCACCCCAAGGTGGCGGGCATCTTCGACGAGCTGGCGGGCAAGGCGGGCGACGCCCTCGACAAGGAGGGCTTCGCGGCCGAGGACCACCGCTACGTGCGCACCGCGGACCTGCGCTACTTCGGCCAGGCGTTCGAGGTCCGGGTGCCGGTGCCGGACGGCCCGTTCACCGCCGAACTCGCCGACACCGTCGCCGAGTCCTTCCACACCGCGCACGAGCAGCTCTACGGGTACAACTTCCGCGGCGACACGAGCCAGCCCGTGGAGTGGGTCAACCTGCGCGTCACCGGCGTCGGCCCGATCCGCCGCCCCGAACTGCGCGAACTCCCGGGCCGCGAGGGCGATGTCGAGCGTGCCCGCACCGGCACCCGCGCGGTCTGCTTCGCCGACCGCGACGGCTACGTGGACACCGCCGTGTACGCGCGGCCCGAACTCGCCCCGGGCGACCTGGTCGTCGGTCCGGCGATCATCGAGGAGTTCGGCTCCACCATCCCGATCCACCCGGGCTTCGCCGCCCGCGTGGACGCCTACGGCAACGTCGTGGTCACCCGCGACACCGACACCACCTCGACCGCTTCGAAGGGAGCCTGAACATGAGCGCCGGCACCACCGCCACCACCCCGCAGGACGCGCTGCACGGCGTCGACCCCGTGCTCCTGGAGATCGTCGAAGGCACCCTCGCCTCGGTCGAGATGGAGGTCGAGACCGCGATCGGGCGCACCTCGCGCTCGCCGATGATCCGCGACGCGCACGACTTCCGGGCGGGCATCCACGACCGCAAGTTGCGCAAGCTCACGGGTCGTTCGTACTCCGCGCTGGTGCACCCCATCGCCCGGGACTTCCCGCTGGAGACGATGCGTCCGGGCGATGTGTTCTTCCACAACGACGTCTACGAGTCGGAGGGCGGCATCGGCCACCTGCCCGACCTGTGCGTCACCGTCCCGGTCTTCGCGGACGGCCAAGTGGTCGCGTTCGTCCAGGCGTTCGGGCACCACGACGACATCGGCGGCTGCTGCCCCGGGTCGATGCCCTCGGGCGCGACCACGGTGTACGAAGAGGGCCTGATGGTCCCGCCGATCAAGCTGTGGGACCAGGGCGTGCCGAACCAGGCCGCGCTGCGCATCATGACCCGCAACTCGCGCATGCCCGACTCGCTCGCCGCCGACCTGGACGCCGAGTGCTCGGCGTGCCTGATGGGTTCGCGCCGGCTCGGCGAACTCTTCGAGCGCTACGGCCGCGAGACGGTCGAGGCGTGCTTCGACGCGATCCTGGACAAGACCACCGAGACCTACCGTCGCGAGATCCTGTCCAAGATCCCCGACGGCGAGTACGTCTGGGAGGACTACGCCGAACACGACGGCGTGGACGAGCCGATGCTGCACACGCAGCGGATCACCCTGACGAAGACGCCCGACAAGATCCTGATCGACTTCACGGGAACGTCGAAGCAGGCCAAGGGCCCGATCAACCACTGCGGCGACTACGCGGACGGCAACTTCCTCAAGAAGTGGCTCGCCCCGATCCTGCGCAACCTCGCGGACACCCCCGAGCGGATGGCCGAACTCGACGTCAACGAGGGCGTGGTGCCGCTGATCGAGATGAAGTTCCCGGAGAAGGGCACGCTGCTCACGCCGATCTTCCCGGCGCCGACCAACGCACGCACCTTCGTCATCCTGCGCCTGCTCGGCGTGCTCTCCGGCGTGCTGGCCAAGGCGGTCGACGGCCGGATGCCGGCCGACCAGGAGACGATCCGCTACACCGGCGTCTACGGGCACGACGCGGACGGCCGTTCGTACCTGATGCGCGAGGTGCTCGGCGGCGGCTCGGGCGGGCGCTACTACGCGGACGGCGAGGACACGATCCACGTCGTGCCGGACTCGCGCAACCTGCCGACCGAGTTCACCGAGTCGCGCTTCCCGTTCCTGGTCGAACGCCTGGGCCTGGCGGCCGACTCGGGCGGCCCGGGCGAGTTCCGCGGCGGCCTCGGCTACGAGAAGCACATCCGGATGTTGCTCGACGCGTCGTTCATGTCGATCGCCGACCGCTCGATCCTGTCCTGCTGGGGCGTCAAGGGCGGCAAGGCCGGCCGGCCCTTCCAGGTCGTGATCGACCCGGGCGGCCCGAACGAGCGCGAGATGGAGGGCCTGGTCGACGACGAGCCGGTCAAGGCCGGCGAGGTGATCCGGATCCGCACCACCGGCGGCGGCGGGTGGGGCGACCCGCTCAACCGCAAGACCGAGTCGGTCCTGCGCGACGTCCGGTGGGGCAAGGTCTCCCGCGCGGCGGCGGCGGACGACTACGGCGTGGTCCTGACGGGCGAGGGCGACGAGTTGGCGGTCGACGAGGCGGCGACGGAGGCGCTGCGGGAGTCGATCCGCACGGCACGGCCGGAGGTCGAGCCGTTCTTCGACCGCGGCCCGGGGTACGCGCTGCTGTCGGGTGGGCAGGCGTACGCGGCGGTGGACCTGCTGTAAGCGGCGCGTCGAGGGCTGCGGGGGCTGGGGCGGGGGCTGGGGCTGGGACTTGAGCCGCTGGGACTTGAGTCGCTGGGATCCACGCTTGGCCCGCCCCGGCCCCTCCGCCGATGCCGAAGGAGCAACCCGAACAGCCGCGCCTCTCTCCGCGATCGGGAGGCGCGGCACGGCCCCGCCCGGCCACAACCGCAACCCGCCCCGGCCCCGACCGTCTCGACGGTCGGGGCCGGGGCGTTGGCGTTGGCGTTGGCGTACACCCATCCAGCGCCCCCCACTCGGGCGGGACGACCCGGGATTCAGGCGGCGCATCACACCGCACCGCACCGCACCACCCGGCATCGCGAGGCGGCCCGCCGGGATTCGTGAGCAGCCCTACGCCGGTTCGTCCGGCGTGCGTTCGGTGGGCAGCGCCTCGACCGCGTGGGCGATGGCGGGGCGGAGCTGGTCGAGGGTCGTGTCGGGGCCGAGGATCATGCGCCGCAGGTGCGGCATGGTCAGCGTCCAGGCCACGAGGCCGAGGGTGAAGAAGAGGCGGCTGCGCGGGTCGTCGTCGGGGTGTGCGGTAGCGGCGGCCCGGGCCTTGTCCTGGTAGTGACGGGTGCGGACGTCCTCGGCGGGGACGGGCCGGTCGCCGAGTTCGAGGGCTTCCCACATGAGCAGGCGCAGGGCCTCGGGGTGGGCGCGGTGGTGGTCGAAGAGGCGTTCCGCGTAGGCGGGCAGGTCGTCGTCGCCGGGCGGGACGTCTCGGGCGAGGTCGGCCATGAGCCGTTCGAGGACGGCTGCGAAGAGCTGCTGCTTGTCGCCGAAGTACTCGTAGATGGCCCGCTTGTTGGCCTCGGCCTGGGCTGCGATGCGATCCACCCGGGCGCCGGCGACGCCGTACGCGGCGAATTCGGCGGTCGCCGCCGCGAGGATGCGTTCCTTGGTTGCCGCAGAGTCGTAGGCCATGGAGCGATTGTAAGGAACCGGTTCGTTTGACGAGCGCGCGACGGCGTGCCAGGCTCTCTTACCAGCTTTCGAACTATCTGGTTCGTTCGATTGGAGGAATGTGATGTCCCCGACCGATCGGTCCTCACCAGCCGGCGAGCCGCGCCGGCGAGTGTCCCTGCTGATGGCTCTGGCGTGCGGCGTCTCGGTGGCCAACGTGTACTTCCCGCAGGCCCTCGGCCCGCTCGTCGCGGACGGCCTCGACCTCACCCCCGGCGCGGCGGCGGCGGTGGCGACACTGACCCAGCTCGGCTACGCGCTCGGGATCTTCTTGCTGGTCCCCCTCGGCGACCGGCTGCCGCGCCGGCCGCTGATCACCACCTTGCTCGCGGTGACCGCGTGCGCGCTGCTCGTCGCGGGCCTCGCCCCCGCGTTCGGCGTACTCCTCGCCGCGGGCACCGCGGTCGGCATCGCCACCGTCGTCCCCCAGGTGCTGCTGCCGATGGCCGCGGGCCTGGTCGCCCCCGAGCACCGGGGCCGCATCATCGGCACCCTGCAAGGCGGCCTGATCGGCGGAATCCTGCTGGCCCGCACCTTCGGCGGCATCGCCGGCGAACACCTGGGCTGGCGCGCGCCGTACCTGATCGCCGCCGCACTCACCGCGCTCCTGGCAGTCGTCCTCGCCCGCGCCCTCCCGGCCACCACCGCGTCCGGACACGAGCGCTACCCGACGCTGCTCGCGGACACCCTGCGCATGCTGCGCACCGAGCCCGCTCTGCGCCGCTCCGCGCTCTACCAGGCCATCCTCTTCGGCGCCTTCAGCGCCGTCTGGACCGCACTCGCGCTGCTGATCACCGGCCCCCGCTACGACCTGGACACCCAGACGGTCGGACTACTGGCCCTGATCGGCGCGGCCGGCATGTTCTACGCCCCGGCCGCCGGACGCCTGGTCGACCACCACGGCCCCGCCCGGGTAAACCTGGCCTGCGCCCTGGCCACCCTCGCCGCCGCTTCGATCCTGACCCTCGGAACCCTCGCCGGCATCATCGGACTCACCGCCCTGGCGGTCGGCCTGCTCCTGCTGGACGTCGCCATCCAATGCGGCCAAGTCGCCAACCAGGCCCGCATCTTCGCGCTGCGCCCAGAGGCACGCAGCCGGCTCAACACCGCGTACATGACCTGCTCGTTCCTCGGCGGCAGCGCGGGCAGTTGGCTGGGCGTCCACACCTACACCCGACTGGGCTGGCCAGGCGTCTGCACCCTCGCCGCCCTCGCCGCCGCCATCGTGCTGGCCATCCACATCGCCTCACACCGCCCTGGCAGAAACCGCGCACCGGCAAAGCCGCCGGCTCCCCAACCGACAACGGCAACGCGGTGAGGACCCCGACACCACCGCCCGCGCGCCCATCGCCCGCGCGCCCATCGCCACACGACCTACAACCCGCAAGCCACAACCAAAAACCAACAACCAACAAGGATTCCTCATGACCTTCCCGGCAATGCCCCCAGCCGTCCTCCGGTTCTTCCGCGCCTCCCAGGACGGCGACGCCGACACCTGGGCCGCCGCCTTCGCCGAAGACGGCGTCTTCCACGACCCCATCGGCACTCCGCCGATCACCGGACGCCCCGCCATCCACGCCTTCATCGCCTCCGTCATACCCAACTTCCACCCCTTCCTGGGCCTGACCCCCACCCAAGCCCACACCGTCGGCAACCACGTCGCCGTCACCTGGTACGGCGCCGCCGTCACCTCGGACGGCAAACCCGTCAACTGGTCCGGCATCAACATCTACGACCTCGACGACACCACCGGCTTGATCCGCGAGGCCAAGGCATACTTCAACCCCGCCATCTTCCAAGCCCAACTCACCCGATAGCCCAAAGAAACACGGCAGCAACGCCGCGGGCGACCCGGTGGTTCGTAAGGCCGGCCCCACACATGGCCACACCGCACCGCGCAACCACCGCAACCGGTAAGGACACAGCGCTCCTCCGCAGCGCGTCGGCGGTGGACGTCACGGTCGGCCAACGGGGCACCCGACCGCACCCCGACCGACAGGCCAAGGCCGCCAAGAGCGGCGGGGGCGGGCCGGGCCACCGCACCGAGTGGGCCGGGGTGCCTGCGGTGGGCGT
Organism: Embleya scabrispora; assembly: GCF_002024165.1. Lineage (NCBI taxonomy): Bacteria > Bacillati > Actinomycetota > Actinomycetes > Kitasatosporales > Streptomycetaceae > Embleya > Embleya scabrispora. Next base: position 961,086 of record NZ_MWQN01000002.1, on the reverse strand, counting down.
TGCACCTCGGCCGGACGGGGCCGGTATGGGGCCGGTCAGAGTCGGTGGCTCGGCCGCCGCCGGCGTTCGGGACTCCGAGGCCCGGGAGTTCCGGCGAGACGCGCGCGTTGGTCGGCGAAACAGGCTGGCACCGGGTGTCGGGTCGAGTCCGCCGAGGTGCCTTCCCGAGTGGGCCGGGCGTTCTCGGCGGGCGTTGCGCCTTGGGTTGCGGGTGGCTGGTGCGGGGTTGGTCCGAGTCGGTGATGGGCCGCCGCCAGCGTTCGGGGCTCCAAGACCCGGGAGCTCCGGCGAGATCGGCGCGTTGCTCACCGAAAACCGGCTGGCAGCGGGGAGCAGGGGGGCGGGTCGGGTCGTGTTCCCCGGCCGGCCTTGTCGAGTGGGTCGGGTGCTCTCGGCGCGCGCCGCGCTTGTGATTGCGGGTGGCCGGTGCGGGGCTGGTCCGAGTCGGTGATGGGCCGCCGCCAGCGTTCGGGGCTCCAAGCCCCGGGAGCTCCGGCGAGATGGGCGCGTTGCTCACCGAAAACCGGCTGGCAGCGGGGGGGCAGGGGGGCGGGTCGGGTCGTGTTCCCCGGCCGGCCTTTTCGAGGCGGCCGGGTGTTTCCGGCGGGCGTTGCGCTCGCGGTTGCGGGTGGCCGGTGCGGGGCCGGTCCGAGTCGATGGTGGGCCGCCGCCAGCGTTCGGGGCTCCAAGCCCCGGGAGTTCCGGCGAGATGGGCGCGTTGGTCGGCGAAAACCGGCTGGCAGCGGCGGGCAGGGAGGGCGGTGCAGTCGAGTCCGCCGGGGTGCCTTCCCGAGTGGGCCGGGCGTTTCGGCGCGCGCCGCGCTTTGGGTTGCGGGTGGCTGGTGCGGGGTTGGTCCGAGTCGGTGATGGGCCGCCGCCAGCGTTCGGGGCTCCGAGACCCGGGAGCTCCGGCGAGACGCACGCTTTGCTCAGCGAAAACCGGCTGGCAGCGGAGGAGGGGTCGGGTTGGTCTCCCGAGGCGCGTTCTCGAGTGGATTCCGAGTGTTTCGGCAGGAGTTGGGGTTCGAAACCGGATCGCGATGGGTGGTGCACAGCCTTGAGGTCTGGTGACCTGCGGTTTCGCGTGGTCGGTACGGAAGATCGGGTGCCGAGTGCCGGTTTCGTGTGCCTCGTCTTCTCGACGCCGGTCAGAGCGGCCGAAACTGCCCGGTCGAGTCGGTTGCGTGCGCTTCGGCCTCCCGCAGACCGTTGAGGACGACCGAAACTGCCAGGCGGGCGCCGGCGGGACCGAAACCGGATCCCGAGGCACCCGAAACAGCTTCCCCTTCGCGCCGACCTGCGGTTTTCTTACACATTGAGGCAACAACACCCCACGCGATCCGGGTTCGTGAACCTTCGTCACTCACTCGCCCACCGCCCGCCAAAAACGCCCGGCCCCCTCGGGAAGGCTTCCCGGCAGACCGACTCGACCGCTCCCCTGCCCGCCGCTGCCAGCCGGTTTTCGCTGAGCAAAGCGTGCGTCTCGCCGGAACTCCCAGGTCTTGGAGCCCCGAACGCTGGCGGCGGCCCACCATCGACTCGGACCGGCCCCGCACCGGCCACCCGCAACCGCGAGCGCACCGCCCGCCGGAAACACCCGGCCGCCTCGAAAAGGCCGGCCGGGGAACACGACCCGACCCGCCCCCCTGCCCCCCGCTGCCAGCCGGTTTTCGCCGACCAACGCGCCCATCTCGCCGGAACTCCCGAGTCTTGGAGCCCCGAACGCTGGCGGCGGCCCACCATCGACTCGGACCAGCCCCGCACCGGCCACCCGCAACCGCGAGCGCAACGCCCGCCGGAAACACCCGGCCGCCTCGAAAAGGCCGGCCGGGGAACACGACCCGACCCGCCCCCCTGCCCCCCGCTGCCAGCCGGTTTTCGCCGACCAACGCGCCCATCTCGCCGGAACTCCCGAGTCTTGGAGCCCCGAACGCTGGCGGCGGCCCACCATCGACTCGGACCGGCCCCGCACCGGCCACCCGCAACCGCGAGCGCAACGCCCGCCGGAAACACCCGGCCGCCTCGAAAAGGCCGGCCGGGGAACACGACCCGACCCGCCCCCCTGCCCCCCGCTGCCAGCCGGTTTTCGGTGAGCAACGCGCCGATCTCGTCGGGGGCTTCGGGTCTTGGAGCCCCGAACGCTGGCGGCGGCCCATCACCGACTCGGACCGGCCCCGCACCGGCCACCCGCAACCACAAGCGCGGCGCGCGCCGAGAGCACTCGACCCACTCGGGAAGGTCGGCCAGGGGACTCGACCCGGCTCGCCCCTCTACCCAGCGCTGCCAGCCGGTTTTCGCCGACCAACGCGCGCGTCTCGCCGGAACGCCCGGGTCTCCGGGCCCCGAACGCCGGGGGCGGCCGGCCCTGCAACTCTGACCCCACCCGCACCGGCGCCCCCGATCAAGACGCAACCCCGCCGCGCGCACCCGACCCACTCCGGAAGGCCCCTCGGCGAACCGACCGTGCCCCTGCCGCTGCCACGCGGATTTCGCCGAGCTCAGCGCGCGTCTCGCTGGGGTGTGAGCGGTCAGTTCGGAATCCCCCCGTAGGCCAGTGGTGTCGTCGCTCTTGGTTCAGGCCGGACAGGCGTCTTATGGACGTGACCGGCTGCCGGGGTGCTTCGGTTCCGGGCGCGGGCGATCAGTGGTCTGCGGAGTGGGTGTCGGCGAGGAGTTGTGCCGTGAGTTCCATGCAGCGCATCCGGGCGGGAGAGAAGTCGTAGGGCATTTTGGTGATCGCTTGGAAGGGGCTCATCCCTGTGTCCTCCTCTCCTGTCAGGTCGGCGTCGTAGATCTCGAAGCGCTTTTCTTCCGCCGCGTCGAGCCCGGCTGCCTCCATGGCCTGTTCCAGGGCGACTTGTTGCGCGCATCGCTGGGCGGCGAGTTCTTCGACGCGTGGGTCGTGGGGGTCGACGCCGTCGTCGAGGGCGGCCTCGGCGGCGTCGAGACGGTCGTCCTCGGCCCTCAGATCGGGGTGGGTGGCAAGCACGATAAACACGCCGGCCTGGATGGCGGCGCCCAACGGGCCGAAGACTCGCTCCGTGACCAGCAGGGTGTTCAGGTCGGTGGGGCGCAGTGCGCCCGGGGGCAGGTGGCCGAGCCGGTCCGTGACCAATTCGGAGAGCAGCCCCAGCGGGCTGCCCAGCGCTCGCAGGCGCTGGACGGCCGCGCGCTGACGTTTGATTTCGGCCTCCCGCGCCGCCAGGGTCTCCTCCAGGCTGCTCAGGATCTCCTGGATGTCCCGGGCCTCGTCCCGGGCTTCGTCGAAGGCGGTCCGCATGTCGTCCAGGCCGACACCGACCGCCGCCATCCTGCGGATCCACAGCAGGCGGATCATGTCGTCGTAGCCGTAGCGGCGGCGGCCGTCTGCGCCTCGTTCCGGCTCCGGCAGCAGGCCGATCCCGTGGTAGTGGCGGACGGCACGCGGGGTCGTCCCGGCGAACGCGGCGGCGTCACCGATCCTGACCCGGCGGGGAGGCGTGATGGAGGGGTACATCGGACCGAGCCTTTCGTACTGTGGTGCCTCGACGACACCACATGCCGCTACGGCAGGTGCAACAACCCCACCGAAAACGCCGCAGGGTAACCACCGGCGGTCGGGTACTTCCCCACCCAGACGCGACCCCCGCCGCACCCCCGACCCCTGCTCTCAGGTGTGGGCCGGCGGCTCGGTGGTCTTCAGGGCGGTCAGGAAAGGGGTCCAAGTGGCTTCGCGGAAGAGGCAGGTGCCCTTGGTGGGTTCCTGGGAGTCGCGTATGGCGATGGCGTGGCCGGGAGAACGGGCGCCCTCGACGCAGTTGACGTCCGGGTTGCTGTAACTGGACTTGAACCATTCGCTCGTGGTCATGAATCAGATCTCCTTGATCGCCTCGTGGATCATGTTCCGGGCTTCTTGGGGGCCCGGAGCAAGAACTTGGAGCTCGCGGAAGTTGTGCTCGTAGGTGTCGATGGTGCTGTCCCGGGCGACGACCCAACTTGCGGCCATGCTCTCCAAGTAGACGATCGGCTTCGCAAGCGATGCCCTGGCGAACCGGATGATGGTGAATGGGCCGCTCATACCGATGTGAATCCCCAGGCTGAACGGCACCACCTGCACGTGGACGTTCCGCATGGTCGAGATCTCGGCAATGTGTTTGAGCTGCTCAACCGTCACCGTCGAATCCCCTCCACGGCGACGCAATACCGACTCGCTGAGGATGACGAAGAGTTCCAGGGGCCCTTCCGCTCGGTACAGAGCTGCCTGTCGGGCCATCCGGGCGGCGACGCGCATCTCGATCTCTTCCGAGCTGTAATTCCTCAACTCGGTCCGATGAATCGCCCTTGCGTAGGCTTCCGTTTGCAGCAAACCGGGCACGTAGTCCGATTCGTAGTCACGCACTACGGTCGCCGAGGCCTCCAGCCCGAGGAAGGCATGGACGGTCGGCCCAACCGAGGGGTGCGCCCCGGTCGACGCCCATCGGTCCTGCTTGGTCCTGGTCACCGTGGCATAGTCGATCAGCAACGACCTCGTCTCGGCGTCGGCCTTGTAGAGGCCACACAGCATCGCCGTGTCGTCCGGTTCGACGACGACGTTGTCCCCGTACTCCAGTCGGGTCACCTTCGACGGGCTCCACAGGAGTCGCTTCGCCACCTGACTCGACTTCAGACCGGCTTCACGGCGCAACCGGCGCAGTTCCGCGCCGAGTTGCAGACGGCACAGGGCAGGCGTGGCCGACTCGATGTCTTCCATCATTCTTCGTTCCTCCGCGCACGGTTTCAGTGTCCCGGCGAACGTCCCGCCCCGGCAAGAACGTTCTGCGTCACAGTGGGAATTACCGTGCCCGAGTGCATTTTCGGCTCATTTCGGCCGGCAATCCCGTCGTCATGCTAGTGGCCGAAACTCACGTGTCGCGGTTGAATCAACGCATTGGGTGATCATGGACATGGGGTTGCCATGGGGCAATTCCCCTCGGCCACGCCTCATCGCCGCCGGAAATCCACCTCCTCCGCCTCCCGTCCCGGCCACGTCAGGCGCGTCGGTGCGGCGGCGGTTTCGGCCACCAGCCGCCCCCGCGAGATCACGTGGCTCGGTCGTACCTGCCGGCGCAGTACGTCGAACGGGGAATCGGCGGGCAGCAGCAGGAAGTTGGCCGGGCGGCCGACCGCGATCCCGTACCGCTCGCCCAGATCCAGCACGCGCGCCGCCCGTTCCGTGACCATCGCGAAGGCCTCGTCCATCTCGGTCTGGCCGGACAGTTGCGCGGCCAACACCCCCGCGTGGGCCACCTGGATCGGGTTGGCCGTGCCGAGCGGGAACCACGGGTCCATCACGTCGTCGTGGCCGAACGCGACGTTGACGCCGGCCGCCAGCATCTCCTTGACCTGGGTCAGGCCGCGTCGCTTCGGGTAGTCGTCGAAGCGGCCCTGGAGGGTCAGGTTCACCATCGGGTTGCAGACCAGGTGGATGCCCGAACGGGCCACGATGCGGCGGAGTTTGCGGCTGTAGGCGCCGTTGTACGAACCCATCGCGGTGGTGTGGCTGGCCGTCACCCGAGAGCCCAGGCCCGTCCGGTGCGCCAACGTGGCGACCACCTCGACGAAGCGGGACTGTTCGTCGTCGATCTCGTCGCAGTGCACGTCGATGGATCGGCCGTGGCGCTCGGCCAGTTCGAAGAGGATGCGCAACGATTCGACGCCGTCCTCGCGGGTGTCCTCGAAGTGCGGGATGGCGCCCAGCACATCGGCACCCGCCTCGGCGGCGCGGGCCATCAGGCGTTCGCCGTCGGGGAAGGAGACGATGCCCTCCTGGGGAAAGGCCACCACTTGGAGGTCGAGCACGTCGCGCACCCGCTCGCGCAGTTCGATCAGCGCGTGCAGCGCGGTGAGTTCGGGGTCGGTGACGTCGCAGTGGCTGCGTACGTGCAGTACGCCGTGGGCGACCTGCCAGCGCAACACCTGTTCGGCGCGGGCCAGTACGTCCTCGCGGGTCAGCGTCGCCTTGCGCTCGCTCCAGCGCTCGATGCCCTCCCACAGCGTGCCGGAGGTGTTCCAGCGGGGTTGGCCGGCGGTCAGGGCCGTGTCGAGGTGGATGTGCGGTTCGACGTAGGGCGGGGTGAGGAGGGCGCCGGCGGCGTCGAGGTGCGGGCCGGCGTGCGCGGTGCCGGCCGAGGTGGGGGTGATGGCGGTGATCACGCCCGCCTCGACCGCGACGTCCACGGGTTCGTGGCGGCCCGGGAGGCGGCAGTCGGTCACGGTGAGGGTGTTGTCGTCCGGCATGGCGGAGGGCTCCAGGGGTCGGCGGGAAAGGCTGGTCAGCGGGTAACGCGCTCGCGGCGGCCGAGCAGGAGGTACAGGCCGCCCGCGACCAACGCGCCGGCCAGCCACGACAGGTCCACGTTGCCGATCGCCCGGGCGCCCGGGCCGCGCAGCGCCTCGGGGACGCCGTACTCGAAGCACCAGGTGGCGACCATGCCGCACAGCAGCGCGACGATCGCCGACCAGCGCACGTCGGCGAGCAGGCCGCGACGCGGCGCGGCGTAGAGCGCGGCGACGTCCACGCGCTGTCGGGCGAACACGTAGAAGTGCACCAGCATCACCGCAGCCCACGGCGCGACCCAGGTGACCATGCCCGCGAGCCAGGTGTCCAGGGTGTGTGCCAGGCTCGCCCGGAAGATCAGGAACAGCGTGAACACGGTGGCGAACGCGCCCACCAGGCAGGACAACACGCGCCGCGAGACCTTGATGTCGAGGGTCTGCGCACAGAGCGAACAGCTGTACAGGTTGAGGATGTTGGTGGCGATCGGCCCGTGCAGTACGAGCAGCAGCACGGGGATGGCGAGCGGGCCGAACGAGTCGACGATCAGCCGGCCCGGGTCGGCCTTCGCGTTCACCGTGGCCAGTGACGCGCCGAGCACTCCGAGCCAGACCACGGGGACGAACTGGCCCAGCACGCTGGCCGCGTACAGCTTGCGGCGGGAGGTGGTGCGCGGGACGAAGCGGGAGTAGTCGGAGGCGTAGGCGAACCAGGTGATGCCCCAGCCGACGCCGATCGCGGTCATCACCGTGCTCATCGCCGACCAGCGGTCGCCGCCGCTCAACGTGCTCGCGTGGCCCCAGTCGATGTCGAGCCGGGTCCAGGCCACCGCGGTCATCGCGGCGAGTACGACCAGGGTGGCGGGTACGGTCCAGCGCTCGAAGCCGGCGATGGCGGCGAAGCCGGACGCGGCGATCGCGATCTGGACGGCCATCACCACCAGGACGACCACGACCTTGGTGCCGTTGCCGCCCTCGTAGCCGACGCTGTCGAGGAGGGCCATCACGAGGTCGAGCACGATCCAGGTGTTGATGGCGCACCACCCGGCGGAGATCACGCCCTGGACGGCGGCGGGCAGGTACGCGCCGCGCCGACCGAACGCGGCCCGCGCCAGCACCATCTGGGTCACGCCGGTGCGCTGGCCCATCAGTACGAACAGGCCGAAGACGCCCATCCCGATCAGGTTGCCGACGATCAGGACCAGTACGGTGTCGACCAGTCCCAGGCCGAGCACGATGCCGAGGGCGCCCAGGACCCAGTTGATCGGCGCGATGTTGGCGCCGGCCCAGATCCAGAACTGGTGCGCGGGCGTCGAGTCGCGGGCGTCGTCGGGTACCGGTTCGAGGGACTGGGTGTGGTCGACCGCGCGCTCGGGGCGGGCGGGCTGCGCGGATTGGTCGAGGGTTGCCACGGAGACCTCCGGTGGGACGGAGCGGAGCACTGCTGTGGGGAATGCGGTGGGGGCTGCGGTGGGAGCTACGGTGGGGTGATCACCGAAGGTTCCTCGGCCGGGCGGGTCGTGACAACGGACACCGTGACCGCCATACTGACGGATCTTCCGGACGGAGTGTCCATGACGCTGTCCCTGCGCGCGGTCCTCGACCATCCACTGATGCGCGGAGCCGACCCGGCGGTACCGGATCCGCACGCGGACCTGGATCGCCCGGTGCGCTGGGTGCACTCCAGCGAGATCTACGAGATCGCCCCGCTGCTGCGCGGCGACGAACTGCTGCTCACGACGGGTCTGGGTCTGGCCGGACGGGACGCGGGCGAGCGGCGACGCTATGTCACGGAGTTGGCGGCGGCGGGCGTGGCGGGGGTGGCCCTGGAGGTCGGGCGTACGTTCCGCGAGGTCCCGGACGACGTGGTTCGCGCGGCGGCGGACGCGGGTCTGCCGCTGGTCGTCCTGCGCGGCGTCGTCCCGTTCGTCGAGATCGCCGAGGCGGTCAACGCGGCCATCCTCGACTCGGCGGTGACACGGCTGCGCCACGTCAACCGAATCGTGCGAACCCTGTCCGGCGTGCTGGCGAAAGGCGCCGGCGTCGAGGAACTCACCACCACACTGTCCACGCTCACCGGCCGCCCGGTAGTCCTGGCAGCCCTGGACGGAACGCTCACCGCGTACGCGGGCACGGACGACCCGACCTCGGTCGTAAGGTCCCCGACAGCCGAAGCCGGCGTCGAACTCAGGGGCGCGCTGTGGGGGCGGCTACTACTGGGCGCAACCAAGCCAAGCGCGCCCGACGCAACAACGGCAAAAAACACAACAAACGCCAACCACCCGCCGACCACGCCGAGCGCGACCGACACCACGCGAACAGCGGGCACCCCGAGGAGGTCGGACGCCAACCCATCGCCGGGCGCGGCAGGCGTCAACGCGGCCGGCGCCGCGACCGGGGGAACCAGGACAGCGGGCACGTCCGGCGCCTGGGACACCAACCCATCTCCGGGCGCGGCAGGCGCGGCCAACCCCCAGGCGGCCAACACCACGACACCCGCAACCCAGCCACCAGGCACCGCCGGCACGACCGACGCCACCCACATGCCGGGCGCGGCAAGCGCGGCCAACCACAACAGAGCCAACACCACGACGGGCGCAACCAGGACAGCAGGCACGGCCCGCACGACCAACGCCACCCACATGCCCGGCGCGGCAAGCGCGGCCAACACCACGACACCCGCAACCCAGCCACCGGGCACCGCCGGCACGACCGACGCCACCCACATGCCGGGCGCGGCAAGCGCGGCCAACCACAACAGAGCCAACACCACGACGGGCGCAACCAGGACAGCAGGCACGGCCCGCACGACCAACGCCACCCACATGCCCGGCGCGGCAAGCGCGGCCAACACCACGACACCCGCAACCCAGCCACCGGGCACCGCCCGCACGACCGACGCCACCCACATGCCGGGCGCGGCCGACCCCCTGGCGGCCGACACCACGCCCGGCGCAACCGAGACCGCGCGCAGACCGGCCACGCCAGGTGTGGCCGCGCCCCATGTCGCCCCCGCCGACGGCCCCTGGTCGACCGCGGGAGCGGCGATCGCTCGGGAGGTGGCCGAGCATGCTGCCCAGGTGTTCGCGCCCGCCCTGTTGCGGCTCGCCGACCGTGGTGGCTGGGTGGGACGTGAGCGGCGGGAGCTCGTCGAAGGGCTGCTCGGCGACGCGCTGCCCCCGCGCGAGGTGGCCGCGCGGCTGACGGTGTGCGGCCTCGTCCCGGCCGGCACCGCCGTGTGGGCGACCGTCGCCCTGAGCCGGCCAGACCCGGTGCAGGCGGTGACCACCCTGTACGAGGGCCTGCGCGCGTGCGGCGGCCGCGGCCTGGTCAGCGACGGCCCCGGCGGCGCGTACGCCCTGATCGCCCTGGACCGCCCCACCCACATCGCCGAACTCGCCGACCGCCTCGGCCTGCCCACAGCCGCCGGCCCCGAGCCGACCGCCGCCCTCGGCCCGCTCGTGCGGGACGTGGCCCGGGTCGGACACAGCCTGCGCGCCGCGCGGGACACACTGCGCCTGGCCCGCCGGGTGCACCCGATCCGGCCCACCGGCGTCGCCGAAACCGTACTCGCCGACGACTGGGCCCTCGAACGCCTCCTGGACGGGCTGCCCCCGGAGGAACTGGCCGACCTGGTCGAGGACCAACTCGGCCCGCTGCTGGCCGCCGACGCCACCCGCGGCACCGGCCTGGTGGACACCCTCGAGGCGTACCTGCGCTGCGGCTGCTCCAAGACCGAGACCGCCGGCGTCCTGTTCCTCCGCCGCCAATCGGTCCACCAGCGCCTCGCCCTGATCGAATCCCTGCTCCACGTAAGCCCCGACGCCCCCGACCGCCAGGGCCCCCTACGCGCCGCCCTCACCGCCCGCGACCTCCTCACCACCCGGGGCCCCAACCCGACGTAGGGCGAAGTCCCTCCGGTGTCGGCGGTCCCGGACCGGCCGGCGGACGCCCGCAGACAAGCGGATGGACCCGCCGGCCCCGGATGCGTCGAGCCGCCGCCCCCACCCTCACCCGCCCCGGCTTCGGCACTATGTGCCCGATTCACCGGGTCCGGGTTGGCGAGGGCGCACCGTGAACCCCGGGTCGCCGCTGCCTAGCGTGGGGGCATGATCGTTATCACCGGGGCGGCGGGGAAGACCGGGCGGGCGTTGACCTGGGCGTTGGCCGAGCGTGGGGTGCGGGTGCGGGCGTTGGTGCGGCGGCCCGAGCAGGTCGCGGTGGCGGTCGCGGCCGGGGCAAGCGAGGCGGTGGTGGGCGACGTCACCGAGCCGTCCGACCTCGCCGAGGCGCTGGCCGGGTGCGAGGCGGTCTATCACATCGCTCCGAACGTGCACCCGGACGAGCCGGCCATCGGGCGCGCCGTGATCGCCGCCGCCGAGCGGGCCGGGGTGGGCCGGTTCGTGTTCCATTCCGTGCTGCGGCCCCAACTGCGGGCGATGCCGCATCACGAGGCCAAGGCGCGCGTCGAGGAGGCGCTGTTCGAGTCGGGCCTCGCGGTGACCGTGCTCCAGCCCGGGCCGTACCAGCAGAACATCCTCGACGCCCGCGACACGATCGTGCGGATCGGCGACTACGTGGTGCCGTATCGGGTGGACGCCCCGTTCGCCGCCGTCGACCTGCGCGACGTGGCCCAGGCCGCGGCCGTCGTGTTGTGCGAGGGCGGCCACGAGAACGCGGTGTACGAACTGGCCGGCCCGGAGGCGCTGACGCCCCGTTCGATGGCCGCGCACCTGGCCGCCGTACTCGACCGCCCCGTCACCGCGCGCCGGATCGACCCGCGCGAGTGGTGCGAGAACGCCCGCGCCGGCGGTCTGTCCGGCTACGCGCTGGACACGCTGACCGCGATGTTCGCGTTCTACGACCGGCACGGCCTGACCGGCAATCCGCGCACCCTGGCGATGCTGCTCGGCCGGGCGCCGACCCGCTTCGAGGATTTCGCGCGACGGGTGTTCGCCCCCGACGACGCCCACTACGCCCCGGGCTTCCAACACCAAGTATTGCCAAGTGAGCGCGATTCCTTGGGCAGTAACTGACGGCGAGCAACGCCGCGTCGCCGCCTAGCTTGGACGCATTCGACGCCGGACTGCGCACCGTCGCACACACATGCACATGCAGAAAGGGGTGTTCGACGTGAGCGGACCGCTCTGCGATCTCGTCGTGCTCGACCTCTCCCGCGCCCTCGCCGGCCCGCACGCCGCGATGATGCTCGGCGACATGGGCGCCCGGGTGATCAAGGTGGAGAACCCCGACGGCGGCGACGACACCCGGGGCTGGGGTCCGCCGTTCGTCGGCGCCGAGGACGCCCGCGAGTCGACCTACTTCCTCTCCTGCAACCGCAACAAGGAGTCGATAGTCCTCGACCTGAAGACCGACGAGGGCCGGGCCACCCTCGCCCGGCTGATCCGGCACAGCGACGTGCTCGTGGAGAACTTCCGCACCGGCGTGCTCGACCGGCTCGGCTTCCCGATGGAGGAGCTGACCCGGCTCAACCCGCGCCTGGTGGTGCTGTCCATCACCGGCTTCGGCCACGACGGTCCGCAGGGCGGCCGGCCCGGCTACGACCAGATCGCCCAGGGCGAGGCGGGCCTGATGAGCCTGACCGGCCCCGGCCCCGACGACCCCACCCGCATCGGCGTACCGATCGGCGACCTGCTGGCCGGGATGTACGGCGCCTACGGCGTGGTCGCCGCGCTGCACGAGCGCGAGCGCACCGGCCTGGGCCGGGTCGTACGCACCTCGCTGCTGTCCGCGATCGTCGGCGTACACGCCTTCCAGGGCACCAACTACACCGTCGCCGGCCAGGTCGGTCGCGCGCAGGGCAATCTGCACCCCTCGCTCCAGCCCTACGGCTCCTACCGCTGCAAGGACGCGATCATCCAGGTCGCGGTGGGCAGCGAGAAGTTGTGGGCCAAGTTCGCCCCCATGGTCGGCCTCGCGGTGGACGACCCCCGGTTCGCGGTCAACGCCGACCGCGTGGTCAACCGGGCGGAGCTCGCGAAGGCGATCAACGCCGCGTTCGCCGCGCGCGAGGTGGACGACCTGCTGCCGGAACTGGCCGCCGCCGGCATTCCGGCCGGCGAGGTACGCACCATCGACCGGGTCTACGACTGGGATCAGACGAAGTCGCAGGGCCTGCTGCTCGACGTCATGCACAGCACGCTCGGCCCGATCACGCTGCCCGGACCGCCGATCCGCCTCGACGGCGTGGACGGTACGAGCGACGACGGGCGCCGGCGCCACGACGCGCCGCCGACGCTCGGTCAGCACACGGACAGCGTGCAGGCCTGGCTCGACGCCGAGGACGCCCGCGCCCTGCACGCCGCGCGGCGCGCGTGAGGGCCGAACCGGTGGGGGCGGAGGCGGTGACCCCCGATCCCGCCCCGCCGCCCCGCCGCCCCCGCGTCGGCGCGCACGACCTCATCCGCCTCGTCCTGGACCCCGACACCTGGACGAGCTGGGACGCTCCGCCGCACCGCCCCGAGCGCCTGGACCCCGGCTACCGCGACGAGTTGCGCGCCGCCGAGGCCAAGAGCGGCGTGGACGAGTCCGTGGTCACCGGCGAGGGCCGGATCCGGGGCCGCCGGGTGGCCGTGGTGGCCTGCGAGTTCGGCTTCCTGGCCGGGTCGATCGGGGTGGCCTCGTCCTCGCGCCTGGTCGCCGCGATCGAACGCGCCACCGCCGAGGGCCTGCCCCTGGTCGCCTCGCCGACCTCCGGCGGCACCCGGATGCAGGAGGGCACGGTCGCCTTCCTCCAGATGGTCCGGATCAGCGCCGCCGTCGCCGCGCACAAGAGCGCCGGACTGCCCTACCTCGTCTACCTGCGCGGCCCGACCACCGGCGGCGTACTCGCCTCCTGGGGTTCGCTCGGCCACGTCACCGCCGCCGAACCCGGCGCGCTGATCGGCTTCCTCGGCCCGCGCGTCTACGAGGCGCTGTACGGCCGGCCGTTCCCCGAGGGCGTCCAGGTCGCGGAGAACCTGTACGCGCACGGCCTGGTGGACGCCGTCGTCGAGCCCGACCGGCTCGGCGACGTGGCCGCCCGGGTCCTGGACATCGTCACCGCGCCGCGCGAGAACCTGCCCGACGTGGCCCCGCTGCCCGTCGAGGACCTGGCGGACGTACCCGCGTGGACCTCGGTCGAACTCTCCCGGCGCCCCGAACGCCCCGGCGCGCGGGCCCTGTTGCGGCACGCCGCGAGCGCCGTGGTGCCCCTGCACGGCACCGGCCAGGGGGAGAGCGACCCCGGCCTGCTGCTCGCCCTGGCCAGGTTCGGCGGCGCGCCCTGCGTGGTGCTCGCCCAGGACCGCGCCCGCCAGTCCAGCCACGGCCCGTTCGGCCCGGCCGGCCTGCGGGTGGCCCGCCGCGGCATGCGCCTGGCCGCCGAACTCGACCTGCCGCTGGTCAGCGTCGTGGACACCGGCGGCGCGGCGCTCAGCCCGGAGGCCGAGGAGGGCGGCCTCGCCGGTGAGATCGCCCGCTGTCTGGCCGAACTGGTCACCCTGCCCACGCCGACGCTGTGCCTGCTGCTCGGCCAGGGCGCGGGCGGCGGAGCGCTCGCCCTGCTGCCCGCCGACCGGGTGCTGTGCGCCCAGCACGGCTGGTTGTCGCCGCTCCCGCCCGAGGGCGCCTCGGCGCTGCGCTACCGCACGCCCACCCGCGGCGCCGAGATCGCCGCGGCGCAGGGCATCCGCTCGCTCGACCTGCTGCGCGACGGCGTGGTGGACCGGATCGTCGCGGAGCGGCCCGACGCGGCCGACGAGCCGATGGCGTTCCTGGCCCGGCTCGCACAGGTCCTGGAGTACGAACTGGTCGGCCTGCTGCGCCGGCCGACCGAGGAACGCCGCGCGGCCCGGCTGGAGCGCTACGCCCGCCTCGGCTGCTGAAACCGGCGCGCGCCCGGCGTGGACCCCCGAACCCGGGCGCGCGCCACTCGGCAATTTCTGCCAGATCGATCGGTGTTTGTAGTCAAATGACTCTCAAGCCATCGACCCGGTTCCCCACCTAGAGTCCCAATTCCCGGACGGACGACGGCCCCACGGGCCGAACCGTGACGGGTGCATCGGGACTCCCGCGTACGACAGGACAGGAGAGTTCGACACATGACAACTCCCCGCACCGCGAACGGCACCCGGAGCGCGAACGGCACCGGGAGAGTGCTCATCGCCCTCGGCGGCAACGCCATGACGGGGCCGGACGGGAGCGCCACCCCCGACGCCCAGCGGGCGGCCGTCGCGGTGGCGATGGAGGCGGTGGCCGACCTGATCGTCTCCGGCGTCGACGTCGTACTCACCCACGGCAACGGTCCCCAGGTGGGCAACCTGCTGGTCAAGAACGAGTTGACCGCGCACGTCGTGCCCCCGGTGACGCTGGACTGGTGCGGTGCGCAGACGCAGGGCACCCTCGGCTTCACCGTCGTCTCCGCCCTGGAGGCCGCGCTGCGCCGCCGCGGGCAGCCGGCCCGGGTGGCGGCCGTGGTCACCCGGACCCTGGTGGACGCCGCCGACCCGGCGTTCGAGCGCCCCACCAAGCCGGTCGGCCGGCATCTGCCGCGGGCCGAGGCGGAGCGCTTCATCGCGCTCGGCCAGCACTGGGAGGACCGGGGCGCCAAGGGTTGGCGTCGGGTGGTCCCGTCGCCGGATCCACTGGAGGTGGTCGACGCGCCGGCCATCCGCACCCTGGTCGCGGCGGGCTTCACCACGGTCGCGGCCGGTGGCGGCGGCATCCCGGTGGTGCGCGACGCGGACGGCGCCGAGCGCGGCGTGGAGGCGGTCCTGGACAAGGACCTCACCGCGGCCCTGCTCGCCGCGTCGGTCGGCGCGGACGTGCTGGTGATCGCCACCGACGTACCCAACGCGATGCTCGACTACGGCACCGCGAACCAGCGCGAGCTGGGCCGGGTCTCTCCGCAAGAGCTGCGCGAGCACGCCGCGGCCGGGCAGTTCGCCGGCGGCAGCATGGGGCCCAAGGTCGAGGCGGCGGTGCGCTTCGTCGAGGCGGGCGGCCGGCGCTCGGTGATCACGTCCCTGGACCGGATCACCGCCGCGGTCGCCGGCGAGGCGGGCACGGTGGTGGAGGCGAACGCGGCGGCGGTCGCGGCAGCGGCACCGGCGGTGGCGGCGGCGGCAGCGGACGCCGGGTAGCGTCCGGCCGGCCCGCGCGCCCCGACGCGCGGGCGTACGACGCGGGCGGGCGACCCCGTCGACGCGTCCGGATCGGCCACGGCGTCCGACGCGGCCGAAGCGGTGCAACCAGCCGCAACGGTCGCAACGGTCGCAATATCGGTCAGTATCGGTAATTCAGCGAACTCCAATGAACGAGGTGGAACGAGTGCCCAGGCCGATCGAGGTTCACAAGGTCGCCATCGAGAGCGTCACCGACGCGTCCGGATTGGCCAAGCTGATCGACGACGGCGTGTTCGCCGCGGACGACGTGCTCGCCGTCATCGGCAAGACCGAGGGCAACGGCGGGGTCAACGACTACACCCGCATCCTGGCCGACCGCGCCTTCCGCGAGGTGCTGGTCGCCAAGGGCAAGCGTTCGGTCGAGGAGGCCGGCAAGGTACCGCTGGTCTGGTCCGGCGGCACCGACGGCGTGATCTCCCCCCACGCGACCGTCTTCGCCTACGCGCCGGAGAACCGGTACGAGCCCACCGACGAGCCGCGCGTGTCGGTCGGCGTGGCGATGAGCGAGACGATCCTGCCCGAGGACATCGGCCGGGTGCCGATGGTGGAGAAGGTCGCCGCCGGCGTGCGTGCGGCGATGGCCGTCGCGGGCATCACCGACCCGGCCGACGTGCACTACGTACAGACCAAGACCCCGCTCCTGGTCCTGGACACGATCAATGACGCCAAGTCGCGCGGGTTCGACGTGTGGACCGAGGACACCCTCAAGTCCATGGACGTCTCCAACTCGACCACCGCGCTGGGCATCGCCGTCGCGCTGGGCGAGATCGAGCTGCCCACGGCCGAGCAGATCCACCGCGACCTGTCGCTGTACTCGTCGGTGGCGTCCTGCTCCTCCGGCGTGGAACTCGACTGCGCGCAGATCGTGGTGGTCGGCAACGTGCGCGGCGTCGGCGGCCCGTTCCGGGTCGGTCACGGCGTGATGAAGGACGCGCTCGACGCGGACGGCATCTGGTCGGCGATCCGCTCGGCCGGGATCGACCTGCCGGAGCGTCCGCACACCTCCGACCTCGGCGACCGCCTGGTCAACGTGTTCCTCAAGTGCGAGGCCGACCCGAGCGGCAGCGTGCGCGGCCGGCGCAACATCATGCTGGACGACTCGGACGTGCACTGGCACCGCCAGATCAAGGCCACCGTCGGCGGCGTGACCGCGGCCGTCACCGGCGACCCGGCCGTGTTCGTCTCGGTCGCCGCCGTGCACCAGGGCCCCTCGGGCGGCGGCCCGGTCGCGGCCATCGTCCGGATGGACTGACCCGCCCGCGCTCGCGACACAACACACCGACGGCCACCGCTCCCCGTTCCGGGCGGTGGCCGTCGGCGCGTGGATGCCGCGGAAATTGTCGGACTTCGACGTCTTTCGAGGAGCGATCCGCAACTTTCGGGGGCTGTCGATAAACCCTCGCCGCTGACAGTGTGATCGCATGACCTCACACAGCGATCACCCGGTTCGACTCCCCCATCCCGGCCTCCCGTTCCGTCTCCGAGCCCGCCGTGGCAACGGCACGCTCGGCAGACGAGTTTCCGTAAGTGCCGTGCTCGCGCTGGCAGGCGTGCTTCTCACGGTGACCGGCACCCCGGCCGGCGCGCTCACCGGGTCGTCCGGGCCACCCGGCCCCGGCGACCGCGAGGCGACGGCCGACGCCAACCGTCGTTCCCTTGACGGCTTCTGGCGCGTGGACGGCTACGGACTCGTACTCGGGATCGCCGGCGGCGAACTCCAGCCCTACGAGACGACGAAGGCCGGCTGCCTGAGATCCGCGCCCGCCCATCGGGTCGGCGGGGCCGATCCGGACGGCACGATCCACTTCGCGGACATGGACGGAGGCGTCTACCTGGTCCGACCGGCCGTCCGACACGGCGGCGCCGCGTCGCTGCGTTTCGAGGGCTCGTTGGGCACCCACGCGCTGCGCCGACTCGGTGCGCCGCCCGCGACCTGCCGGGTGCCGACGGCGGCCGATCCGCTGACCACGTTCGACGTGTTCTGGGAAACGTTCCGGGAAAACTACGCGTTCTTCGGCACGCGGGGTGTCGACTGGGAGGCGATGCGCGCCGAGCAGCGCCCCAAGATCACGGCGGCCACCACCGAGAACCAACTCTTCGACATCCTGGCCGCGATGATCGAACCCCTCCACGACGCGCACGTCGGCCTGCGCGCCGAGACCGCGACGATCAACCGCGTCGCGCATTGGCTTCGGCCCGACACCCTGGGGCCGAGTTCGGAACTGGACGCCAAGGTGCAGGCGTTGGTCGAGCGCCGCGACCTCGGCGGAGTCCCGTTGCGGATGTTCGCCAACGGCGCGATCGGATACGCGGACCTGCCCGGTGGGCTCGGCTATCTGCGCATCACCCGCTTCGACGGCTACACGACCGGCGCCGGCGGCTACCCGGCGGACGCGGCCGAACTGGCCTGCGCCCTGGACGACATCATCACCTCCGCGCGGGTGTCCGGCCCGACCGCCTGGCGCGGCCTGATCGTGGATGACCGGGTCAACAGCGGTGGCGCCGACCCGTTGGGCCTCCAAATCGCCGCCCGGCTCACCGACCGGCCGTATCTCGCCTACATCAAGCAGGCCCGCAACGACCCCGACGATGCGCGCGCGTTCACCCGCCCGCAACCGTTCCGGGTCGAGCCGGCCGTACACGTACCGCGCTACACCGGGCCGGTCGCCCTGCTCACCGCCGGCTCCACGGTCAGCGCCGGTGAGACCTTCGCCCAGGCCCTGATCGGTCGACCCACCACGACGACCCGCATCGGCGACAACACCCAGGGAATCTTCTCCGATCTGCTGGGCCGCCTGCTCCCCAACGGCTGGCAGTTCAGCCTCTCCAACGAACGATTTCTCACCCGCACCGGCCGCTCCTTCGAGGGCCCGGGCATCCCACCCGACATCCGCACCCCGGTGTTCACCGACGACGAATTCGCCAACGATCGTGACAGCGCCTTCGACCGGGCCCGGGCCCTGCTGACCGGCACACCGACCCGCCCCTGAGCACCCACCTCACCGGGCTCCAATTCCCGGGCATGTGAAGGAAGTTGCCGGGTCGAAGGCGGGGATTCGGATAGGCTCCACAGGCCCGTACCACGCCATGGGTGAGTATGCGCAACACCGACGAGGAGAGACCGTGGTCGAGCGGGAGCAGGACGAGTGGGGCTACGACGCCCTGCCGGAGGGGGAGTCGCCCGAGGACTGGGCGCCGACCGGGATCGACGTCACCATACCCAGCGTCGCGCGGGTCTACGACGCCATTCTCGGTGGCAAGAACAACTTCGCGGTCGACCGCAGGATCGCCGACGAGGCGCTTGCGAACCTGTCCAACGAAGGCGCCTGGCACAACCGGCACATCCTGGCCCGGGGCGTGCGCTACCTGGCGGCCCGGGGCATCGACCAGTTCGTCGACCTGGGATCGGGCCTGCCGACCGTGCAGAACACGCACGAGGTCGCCCAGGAGGTGAACCCCGACGCGGCCGTCGTCTACGTGGACAACGATCCGATCGTGCTCGCGCACGGGCGGGCGCTGCTCGCGGACAACTCCCGCACCCGCGTGGTGACCGCCGACCTGCGCGATCCGGCCGACGTGCTGGCGCGTCCCGAGCTGCGCGAACTCATCGACTTCACCCGCCCGGTCGGCCTGCTCCTGGTGGCCGTCCTGCACCATCTCGCCGACGACGAGGACCCGGCGGGCGTGGTCCGCGCCTACCGCGACGCACTCCCGCCGGGCAGCTACATCTTCATCACGCACTTCTGCGACTCCACGCCGGAGGGCCGCGCGCTGGAGAAGATCTTCCTGACCCAGTTGGGCAGCGGCCGTTTCCGCCCCCTGAAGGAGATCGAGAGCTACTTCGACGGCCTCGAACTCGTCGACCCCGGCGTGGTCCTGCTCCCCCTGTGGCACCCGGACGAGCCGGTGACTCGCCCGCTCACCCCCGAGGGCCACCTGTCCGTGGGCGGAATCGGCCGCCTCCCGGACTGACCCTCGGACCCGCACGGGCCGGCCGGCGGATTCGGCCGGGGCGCGTCGGCGGGTCGGGGGATCGGGGTGGTACTAGCCTCGGGGATCATGAGGATCGCCATCATCGACGACTATCAGGGCGTGGCTTCGGGGCTGGCCGACTGGGGCTCGCTCGACGCCGAGTTGCACGTGTTCACCGAGCCGTTCGCCGATGGCGATGCGGTGGTCGCCGCGCTCGCCGGGTTCGAGGTGATCGTCGCGATGCGCGAGCGCACCCGGTTCCCGGCGGAGGTGTTGGCCCGGTTGACCGGGCTGCGGCTGCTGGTGAGTACCGGGCCGGTGAACGCGGCGATCGATGTGGCGGCGGCGCGTGCGCGTGGTGTGGTGGTCTGCGGAACGGGCTATGTCGCCCATCCGACCGCCGAGCTGACCTGGGCGTTGATCCTGGCCGCCGCCCGCAACCTGCCGGCCGAGGAGCGCTCGATGCGGGCCGGCGGCTGGCAGGTCGGGCTCGGTGTCGGTCTGCGCGGCAAGGTGCTCGGCGTGCTGGGCCTGGGCCGGCTCGGCAGCGAAGTGGCCCGGATCGGCCATGCGTTCGGCATGGAGTGTGTGGCCTGGAGCCCGCACCTGACCCCGGAGCGGGCCGCGGCGCACGGCGTGAGGGCGGTGACCGAGGAGACGTTGTTCGCCCGGTCCGACGTACTGTCCATCCACCTCGTCCTCGGCTCCCGCACCCGGGGCCTGGTCGGCGCCGCCCAACTGGCCCGCATGAAGCCGTCCGCGATCCTGGTCAACACCTCGCGCGGCCCCATCGTCGAGGAGTCCGCCCTCCTGGACGTCCTGCGCCGCAGGGCCATCGCCGCTGCGGCGCTGGACGTGTACGACGTCGAACCGCTGCCGGCCGACCATCCGCTGCGCACGCTGGACAACGTCGTGCTCACCCCGCACATCGGCTACGTCACGCGCGAGCTCTACGAGACCTTCTACCGCGATGCGGTGGAGGACATCGCCGCCTACCTCACCGGCGATCCGATCCGGGTCATGAGGTGACGGGCGCCCCGGCAGCGGTGTGGCCGGTGGGCGTGGCGGGCCCGGCGGCCGCGCCGGCTCCCTTCGCCTCGGCCGCGGCGAGCAGTTGCGCGCGGTCCCGCCAGATGCCCTCCCACTGGCGGGTCAGCGCCGGGTAGACGATCCGGTGGCGAAACGGTGCGATGCCGGCCATGTACAGCCGGCCGAACCGGCCGTTGGGCTTGACCAGGACCGCCATCCGCAGCTCGTGGCCGCCGTCCCCGGTGGGCATCCAGCCCAGGTGCATGAGCGCGTGCGCGGTCTTGTTCCCCAGTTCGCCGACGAACTCGCGGTCGAGCTCGTACACGGGAGTGAGCGGCATGCCGCCGGAGTCGGCGGGGTCGACGGTGTCGCGGAGTTCGTCCGGCAGGCGATCGCGCAGCGACGCCACGCGCTCTCCGAGCCCCGCCCCGGGCCGGTCCCAGCCGAGCAGGGCGCCGAGCTTCCGTCGCACCGCGAGCAGGAACCGCGTCGGCGGCGCCTGCCGGGCGTACGCCTTGCTCGCCCGCATCGCCGCGAGCATCACGGGAAAGTCGTCCGGCCCGGCGCCCGGAGTGCGGTAGGACCACACGTCCTCGACGCGGAAGCCGTGGGCGAACTCGTGCAGCCGCCAAGGCTGTTCGGTATATGCCGTGCGGGGAAGTCTCATGGCCGCTGCCACCTTTCCGGCGTCGGGACGCCGTGCGCCGTCCCCATATACGCCACCGTACACGAGCATACGACCCACGTATACGGCGGCGTATATGGGGACGCCCCAGGGCGCCGCGCGGCTCGACCCCGACGCATGGCCCACCCCACCCGGATGTGACAAGGTGGCGCCCGAACAGCTCGACAGAGCGCGGATCGCAGGGCGAACCGCGCTCGCGAAACCGGGCACGCCGAACCGACGGGAGCGCACCGAACCCCCCGGGGTCGCGCCCGCCGGGTCACACCGCCGCACGCATCGGCGCCGCAGCCGTCAAGGTTCGCGGCGCGTGCCGTCGCTGCCGCGACGCTCCGGGCCGTCCGTACCACCGGTGCCGTCGACACGATCGGCGCCATGCGCCCGCAGCCACCCGTGCGTACGGGCACGCCGGCCGCGCCGTATCGCGTGGACGCCCGCCGGGGCCTCCGCGTGCCGTCTCAGGTAGGCGAAGACTCCGATCAGGAGCAACGCCGCCATCGACACGGCCACCGCCACCAGGACTCCCACGGGCCCACCCGTGAGAATCGCGGCGATCAACAACCCGATCGAGGTGCCGGACAGCAGCAGCGCCGCCCACTTCAGGATCGTCGGCCGATTCGGCGTGCCGATGCGCATACCGATGCCTTTCCGACGGCGGCGCGGAGCCGGTACGGAGGGCGGGTCGTCGAAGACGCGCAGCAGTTCGATCAACCGCTCGTCGTGCGCCAGGGATTCCTCCATGCGCGCGAGCGTGCGCCGTTCCCGGCCCGAAAGCGAAGGTCCGCTCACCACATCCACCTCCCAGCCGGAGCTGCGGGGCGGGACCTGCCGGTGCGGGCACGCCCGGGCGATGGTCGCCGGGGCGAACCGTGCGCCGGCGGGACCCGCCGGCGGCCCGGTCTCGGACTCGGATCACTCACAGACGGGATCACTCACAAACGGCGAATCCCGATGACACCCTTGAGCGCGAGAACCAGCGCCATCAGGCACGCCACCCCACCGACGATCACGTTGTTGGTGATGGTGCGCGTGGTGTCGAAGGAGCCGCTCACGGCCCAGGGGGCGATGATCGTCCACACACCGATGGCGAACGCGGCCCAGCTCATCGCGTGCGTGCGCTCGTAGGCGGACCCGAAGGCGCCCATCATCAGCAGCGCAAGCGCCACGCCGGTGATCAGGTTGTTCGTGGTCAAGGTCGTGAAGCCGTTGAACCCGACGATCCAGGGGGAGGCCGCCAGGTACACACCGCACAGCACGCCCAACGCTTCCGCGGCCTGCGCGACCGCGCCGGTGGTGGCGCGTTCGGAACGAAGCCGCATGGTGACTATGTCGGGGTGCTCTTCAATCGATGGCGCTGTCGATGTCGATGTCGACGTGGACACGTCCACCACCCTCTTTCCGAGAATCGCAGTCCCCTGGTTGATAGCCCTCCGGTCTGTGACTAACCCGCTCAAACCCCAATATTTACCGACATTTCGCGCGATGGACGGTGCCGCGGCTGAGCCTGGCCGGGTGCGGCCCGGTGCGGCGGCGCGGCTTCCGGTGTGACGCGGGTGCGGTCGTCCGGGGTTTTGTGAGCGCTCGTGTGCACACTGTGGCTATGGAAAAGCTCTCGTTGGAAGCCCAGGTCCGCGAACTGCTCAAGCTGGCCGCCACCGCCTCTACGGGGCGCAGCGCGCACACCGTGTACGGGGGCCACGAACATGTGTTGCGGCAGACGCTGATCGCGCTGAACGCGGGGACCTCACTGTCCGAGCACGAGAATCCCGGCGAGGCGACCCTGCTCGTGTTGCGGGGGCGGGTGCTTCTGATCGACGGCGAGACGTCGTGGGAGGGGCGGACGGGCGACTTCCTGGTCGTACCGCAGTCCCGGCACAGCTTGGACGCCCTGGAGGACTCGGCGGTCCTGCTCACCGTCGCCAAGCACGGGTGAAGCGACGGCGTCGGGATCACGGCGCGGACATGCCCGTACATGCCCGCGCGGCGGCCGGCATGATGGCGGGCCCGGTCGCCCCGAGCCCACCGCCCCGATTCCCCTGGAAGCAGGCCCGCACGTGACGCTGACGCACCTCTTCGACGTCGAGACGCTGCCCGTCGGCCCGTGGCGCAACGGGGGCGGTGACACGCGGGAGATCGCGTGCGAGGGATCGGCGGGCCCGGACGGCGGCTCGGCGGACTTCGGCTGGCGGGCGAGCATCGCGACGATCGCCGCCGACGGGCCGTTCTCGCCGTTCCCGGGGGTCGACCGCACCATCACCCTCCTGGCGGGCGAGGGCGTGCACCTGATCGCGGACGGCGCCGGTACGGCCGGCGCGGCGGCACTCGATCATCGGCTCGACCATCCCGCCGTGCCGTTCGCCTTCTCCGGCGATCACGCGCTCCGCGCCCGCCTGCTCGGCGACGGCGGCCCGGTCCTGGTGCTCAACATCATGACCCGGCGCGGCCGATGGACCGCCGACGTCCGGCGCGTCGACGCTCCCGTGCCGCTGCCCGCCGGGCACGCCGGTGTGCTGTACCTGCTGTCCGGGCGCGGAACGAACACCGGCCCCGGCCCGGCGCTGCGACCGGGGCGGGGCCGGTGGTGGACGAGCGGCGCCGCCGACCACGCGGCGCCGCTCGAACCCGGCTCGGTGGCGCTGTGGGCGGACATCCGCCCGGTGTAGCGCCCCTCGCCCGTCATCCGTCATCCGTCATCCGTGCCCGACGATCAGGGCATCGTGCGCAGGTGGGCCGAGATGGTGTTGGCCAGCGCGTACCCGGCGGTCGCGTCCCAGTTGACGGACCACGTCATCGCGCCCCGGATGCCGCGCCAGGTGGTCGCGGGCCGGTAGCCGCCGCAACCGGTGCCCGACTCCAGGCAGTCCAGCGCGTTGTTCACCACGCCGGGCGAGACGTATCCGCTGCCGGCCGCGCGTCCGGTGGCCGGTACGCCGAGGGCGACCTGGTCCGGGCGCAGGCCGCCCTGGAGTTGGATGCACGCCTGCGCGGTGAGGAAGTCGACGCCGCCCTGGGCGTACAACTTCTGGTCGCAGCCGAACATGGTGCCGGAGTTGTA
This sequence comes from Embleya scabrispora, assembly GCF_002024165.1. NCBI lineage: Bacteria > Bacillati > Actinomycetota > Actinomycetes > Kitasatosporales > Streptomycetaceae > Embleya > Embleya scabrispora. The sequence goes on along the minus strand of NZ_MWQN01000002.1, from coordinate 936,872 downwards.
GTACTGCATGTGGACGATGGTCAGGATGTCCTTGATGCTCAGGGCGAGTTGGAAGTAGGCGGTCTGGGTGGTCTGCATGTCCAGGGTCTGCGGGGCCATCGTGATGATCAGCGAGGTGCCGACCTGGGCCCGGATGGCGCGCAGCGCCGTGGCCATGTAGGTGGGACTGACCCCGTTCTCCAGGTCGATGTCCACGCCGTCGAAGCCGTATTCGCGCAGCAGCGCCGTGGCGGTGCTCGCGAACATGTCGGCGGAGGCGTTGTCGCCGACCCAGACCGCGCCCAACTCGCCGCCGACGGACAGGATGACCTTCTGTCCTCGGGCATGCATCGCGACGATGTCCGCCTTGAGGTCGGCGTTGGTGTAGCCGCCGAGCGCGGTGGACAGGCCCGGGTCCACGCCGAACGTGATCGCGCCCCAGCGGGTGCGGTCGGCCTCGGCGAAGGCCACCGCGACCAGGTTGTAGGACGTGGGCACGTCCCGCAGGCGCAGGTTCGTGGAGCCGTTGACGAAGTTGTGCCAGTAGCCGGTCATCACCCGCTTGGGCAGTCCGGTGGGGTCCTGCCCGGTGGGGCCGTCCGGCGCGGTGGTGGCGGTGACGGGGGCGGAACGCGCGGACGATCCGGCGCTGTTGGTCGCCGCGACGGAGAAGGTGTAGCTCGTCTGCGGGGTGAGTCCCGGGATCTCGGCGGAGGTTCCGGCGACCGTGGCCACCTTGGTGTCGGCGCGGAAGACGTCGTACGAGGTCGCGCCGGGCACCGCGGTCCAGGACAGCGAGGCGCTGCGTGCGGTGGTGCCGGCGACGGTCAGGCCGGTGGGTACGCCCGGGATCGTGGTGGATCCGCCCGGGCCGACGAGCGAGACGTCGTCGGCGTAGTAGGCGGGCTGCCCGTACCAGCCGTTGAGGTGGATCGTGACGCTCGTGGTGCGCGCGCCGGTGTGGAAGGTGGTGGTGAGTTTTTGCCAGGTGGTGGCCGCGGAGGTCCAGGTGGACACGTCGGTGGTGCCGGTGCCGCTCGCGCCGAGGTAGACGTAGGCGCCCTGGACCCAGGCGGATTGGGTGTAGTCGGAGTCGGGTTGCACGGCCACGGTCTGGCTGCAGCGGGCGTTGTCGCCGCCGGCCGGGGTGGCCTGGAGGGCGCCGGTTCCGGTGTGTACGGGGGTGGTGGTGGCGCGACCGCTGCCGCCGGAACAGGTCCAGCCGGACAGGCCGGTCTCGAAGCCGCCGTTCACCACGAGTTCGGCGGTGCCGGCGGCGGGCGCGGACGGGGCGAGGACGAGCAGGCTCGCCGCGGCCGTCGTGGCGGCCGCGGCGAGGAGCGCGGCCCAGCGGCGCGGTCCGGGCCGGGGTCGGCGCGAAGTCGAGGTATCGGCTGCAGTGTTGGGGGGACGTGGTGGTGCCATGGTGGTGTGCCTCCCGTACCGGCCCGGGCGGTTGCCTGCGGGCGTGGGTGTGCGTGGAAGGTGAACCCGGATCGACACCGCGTCGCCTGATGGGACGTCAGGCTCCCTCGGTGCGGGACGTGCGCAGGCCGTCCGGGCGCACCCGGAGGTGCCGGGGTGCCTGTGTGCAGGACGAGTTGACCGCCGCGACGGCGGAACTGTCAATAGGTCTGGACCAATTCGGATCGGGCGGACGCCTGGATACGGGGGCGAAGGCGCGTGCGAATCAGTCGGATCGGCCGGGCGTACGGCCCGCTCCGGGCGGTCCGGCGTAGGCCTGGGTGATCGTCAGCCAACGGGTCGCCTCGGCGCCCTCGGCGCGCACCGCGAGGTCGGCGGGATGCCGGCGGCGGGTGACCAGGAGGCAGAAGTCGAGCAGGGGGCCGGTCACCCGCTCTGCGGCGCCCTCCGGGCCGTGGGTCCAGGTGCCGCCCGGCTCGTCAGGGTCGATCAGTTCCACCCGGAACTCCCCCTCGGGTGGCCGCAGTCCGTGCACGGTGTAGGCGTAGTCCCGGGCCCGGACGCCGAGTCGGGCGATGTGGCGGAGGCGGGTGGTGGGGGTACGGAGCACGCCCAGCGTGTCGGCGATGTCCTGGGTGTGCGCCCAGGTCTCCATGATCCGGGCGCCGGCCATCGACGCGGCGCTCATCGGCGGCCCGTACCACGGCAGTCGGGCCCCCGCCGGGAGCGCCGACAGCAGTTCCGGGACCGCGTGCCGGCCGTCCCGCCATCGGGCCAGGAGGTCCCTGGGCGGTGCCGTCGCGCCGGCTTCCGCGCCTCGGTCGACGAAGCCGTCGGGATCGGCGGCGGCCACCGCGAGTGCGCCCGCGAAGGCGGTGGGGTCGGTCGCGGCGAGCCGGACCTGGTCGTCGGTCCAGGCCAGATGGGCGATCTGGTGCGCGATGGTCCACCCGGGCGCGGGGGTCGGCAGCGCCCAGTCGGCCGCCGACAGCGAAGCGACGAGCCGGTCCGACTCGGCGCCCTCCGCGCGCAGATCGTCCAGCATGGCCGCGAGATCCACCATCGATGCCGTCCTCTCGTCGCTCGCAGCGTCGCACCGCCGCGCGGTCGCGGGCAAGCACCGGCGGGATCGGCCCATCCCCGACGGCCCGCAGGACCGTGTCGGGGTCAGACGGTCAGCAGGATCGCGCGGGCGTCGGTGTTGAGGGTGTGACCGCCGGGGGCGGTGGCGACCGGGACCGGCCAGTGGACGTGGCCGCAGACGGTCAGGGCCGGCGGGGCGGCCCGGATGCGGGCGGCCGGCTCGGCGCGGCCCGGTTGGCTGGGCGCGGGGCCGCAGGGGCCCTCGTGCAGGATCAGCACGTCGGGGCCGGCGCCGAGGACGCGGTCGATGAGGGCGGTCTGCGCCTCCTCGGCCCGGCGGCCCGGCCGCTTCGGATCGCCGATGATCCGGCCCACGCCGGCGAAGCGGACCCCGCCCACGTCGACGTGTGTGCCGTCGAGCAGCGCGACGTGCGGGCCCGCCTCGGCCAGGTCCGCCGTCGACACCTCGTCGTGGTTGCCGGCCACGCCGACCACGAACGGGCAGCCGGCCGCCGCGAACGCCCACCACACGTCCCGGACCGCCCCGGTCGCGCCGCGCCGATCCGCCGCCGGCGCCGCGTACAGGTCGCCCGCCAACACCACACCCACCCGCTCCGGCACCGGCACCGACCCCTCCTGCGCCCACACCGTCAGGAAGTCGGCGAGCGCGACACCCAACAACACCGGCGGCCCACCCCAGGGCGAGGGCGCGACCCCCTGGAGGTCACCGGCGACCAACACCGCGTCACATCCCGCCGGCAGCCGATCCACCCGCAACCGCCCCACCGGCAACCGCGCCGCCTCGCTCCCGCCCCCGACCCGCGCCCGGCGATACCCGACCTCGGTCACCGCCTCCACCCCACCACCCACGATCCGCATCCCGGCACGGTAGTTCCCCGGGCGGCATCGAGGGCACGGCAGCGCCCATCTACGCTGTCGGACATGCCGAACGACGACGGATACGAGCCGGTATTCCGACGCAGTCGCCTCGGGGGAGGCCGCTACGTCTACAACCTCCACAACCCCGTGGGCCGAGTCCTGGCCGTGCTCGCGTCGACCGTCACCGGCGTCTTCATGCTCCTGATGGCCACCCACACCGGGCTCTTCGCCGACTCCCCCGCCCGGCCCGAGCCGACGCTCCCGCGGAGCGGGTCGTACGCGCCGACGCCGGCCCCCTGAGCCCGATCAGTCCCCCTCCTCCCGCAACCGCCGGGCGCGCAGCACCAGTTCCAGTTCGAAGCGGCGGTCCGGCTCGTTCATCTCGTCGCCGAGCAGATCCCGGATCTGGCGCAGCCGGTAGCGGACCGTCTGGGCATGCACGCCCAATCGGGCCGCGATCTCCGGTGCGCCGCCCCGGGTTTCCAGCCACGCCAGCAGGGTCTCCTCCAGCCGGCGGGCATGCGCCGGGGAGCAGGTGTCCAGGGGGGCCAGGCAGCGGCGGGCCAGGTCCTCGATCAATTCCTCGGGCGGCAGCAGCACCAGCGCCTCGGTGTGCTCCGTACATCGGATCAGCCGCCCCTCGGGCAGGTGTCCGCGCTCCACCAGGCGCAGCGCCGTACAGGCCCAGTGCAGCGACTTCGCGGCGTCGGCGATCGGCACCGACGGGCCGATCGCGCCCGACCAGCCCGCCATCGCGCGCCGCACCAGTTCGGGGCGCCCGGCGGTGTCCGGGTCGGGCAGGATCATCCGGGGGCGCTCGCACTCCATGTCCAGGAGCACGTCCCGCCCCACCGCCGGTGCCACCGCGTCGGGCGCGGGCCGCAACAACACGCCCACGGCGACCTGTTCGGGCACCGGCCAGCCGATGCGGGCGGCGTGTTCGGCCAGCGCGCTCGCGGGTTCGGTGCCGTATTCGGTGAGCAGCAGTTTGATCAACCGCTTCTGCGCCCACAGCCGTTCGCCGACCTGGCGGGCCGCGGCCTCGGCGTAGCCGTGTACGGACTGCGCGACCAGGCCGTCGAGGAACTCGAATCCCGCCTCGGCGAGTTCGTACATCGCGGGCGGTGGGATCTCCACCCGCTGGCCGATCTCGGCCAGCCGCCGCCAGGCCAGTCGCACGCCGAGCCGGTACATCGCCTGCAACGAGTCGAGGCTGCGCCCCTGAAGCACCTCGGCGCGGCCGAACAGCTCGAAGATCTCCAAACGTTCGTGCCGCCGATTCCCGGTCGCGGCGAGGTGCTCGACGAAGTCGACGAGGGCGCGCCGGATGGCGACCAGCGCCATCGGCTCCCCCGATTCGTCCGGCACCAGCGGCACCCCGGGGTATTCGATCCGGATGTCGCGCAGGATTCCCTGCGCGAGTTCGGGCACCTCGGCCATGGCCAGATCGGCGAATCGCCGCAATTGCGGCCGGGGTACGTCCCGCCAGGCAGTGCGCACGATCACCTCGCCCCTCCCTCGCGCCGGCCGGCCGGCGCCGTCTTCGGGGACCGCCGGCCGCGGCCGAGCCGGACCCGTCTCCCGGCATGCGGGCTCGGCATCAGGGCTGCGCGGTCGGCGTCGGCGTCGGGTCGGTACGGAACGAGACGAGCGGCGCATTGGGTTGCTCGGGAGTGGCGTTCAACGCGGCGACGATCCCGAGCCCGGCACCCACGGCGAGTGCGGCGGCGAGGATCACGGTCGACCCGGCGGCGAGCAGTCTGTGCATGCTTCGACGAGCCTCTCGATCGGAGGGCACCCCGCCCATTCCCATGCACCGGCTCGGTATCAGCACAGTGTGCGAGGTGTATTGACACTCCGTCAAGGGTGCGCCTACGGTTCCCGGCCTGGGACGGACCCGAGCCCGACCTGCGTCGGAACCCATGCCGGAGCCGCGCCCGACCCGAGACAGACGTGCACGTGCCCGAGGCCGAACGCCGTCAGGAGTGCCGGATGCGCCGCCCCACTTCGCCCCGCCCCACCCCGTCCCGCCCCTCGATCCCGTCCCTGCTCCTGCTCGGCGCGGGAGTGTTCCTGCTCGTGCTGGCCGCGATGCTGGCCTGGTACGTCGAACCGCGGGCCGAGCGCACCCCCGTCGACATCGACGACACCGTGGTCTTCGCCGGGAGCGGAAGCTACTTCGACACCACCACGCTGAAGCCGGTGGACGGAAAGACGATCACCGTGACCCGCCGCGTGCTCGGCGACGTGGCGGAGGCGAAACGCAGCGGCCGCGCGGTGTGGGACGTGTCGACGACCATCGACACCCCCGAGACGCTGGCCTGGGGGGACCCGCGCCGGTCCTACCAGTGGACGGTGGCCCGCTGGGTGAGCGACCGCCGCACCAACGCGCCCGTGCACTGCTGCGGCGAGACGCCGCGGATCGAGGGCGAGGCGTTCCTGAAGTTCCCGTTCGACCTGGAGAAGCGCCAATACCGCTGGTGGGACGAGACGTTGGGGGCGGCGATCCCGCTGGACTACGGCGGCACCACCAAGGTCCTGGGGCATCGCGGCTATCGCTTCACCGGCACGGTGCCGGACACCCGGATCGGCGTACGCCAGGTCCCGGGCGCACTGGTCGGCCTGGACGCGCAGCCGCAGGTGCTCGCCGAGGAGTGGTACGCCAACGCGGGCGTCGAATTGGTCGTGGATCAGCGCACGGGCCGGGTGATCGACGCGAAGATCGCCCCGCGCAAGACCCTGCGCGCGCCCGGCGCGACGACCGCCTCGGTGGTCCTGCTGAACAGCGAGCGGATCGCCTTCACCCCGCAAACCCGGCGTCACCAGGTCGACTCGGCGAAGCGGGACGACCGCAAGCTGATCGCCATCGGGCGGATCGTACCGCTCTCGGCGGCCGGCCTCGGGGCCGTGCCGGCGGCACTCGGGGTGGTATTCCTGGTCCGAGGCCCGCGCCGTGCCTCCGGCGGCGCCCCGGGCGACGACCCGGGCGACGACCGCGACCCCGGGGGCGACACCCGCCCGCTGCCCGAACGGCACGCGGAACCGACACCACATTGACGGTTCGCCGGCCTCATCCGGGACCAAAGTTGTCACCTCGGTGAGTAGCCGACCGGTCACGCGGTGGCGAAAACTACGAACTCACCCCGCACATCCCGCCCGTCCCGCAGTACCGGCACCGCCGTCCCCGTCGCGGCAACCGTTCAGCCCATCCCTGCCCCGGATCCGGCCCGACCCGCGCACCGAACGCTCGCTCGCTCCAGGACCGAGAACGAGACCGAGACCGAGTTGGAGCTCACATGCCCCGGCACGTGCCCGTGTTGCGTGCGCCGACGCCCGTATCGCCACGCCGACCCGTCCCGCCCATCCGCTCGTGCGACCGTTCCCCGCACCCTCGTCGCATCGTCTTCCTGGCCCGCCGCGACCTGGCCAATCCCGCCGCCGGCGGCTCCGAACTGCTGGTCGACCGGCTGGCCGACGGGCTCACCGCGTACGGCCACCGGGTGACCCTGCTGTGCGGCGGGCCCGCCGCCGAGCGGGACTACCGGGTGGTGTCGGCGGGCGGCGACACCGACCACTACCTGCGCGCCCGGCGGACCCTCGATCGCCGGATCGGCGGCTGCGACCTGCTGGTCGAGGTGTGCAACGGCATGCCGTACCTGACCCCGCTGTGGCATCGCGGCCCCACCGTGTGCCTGGTCAACCACGTGCACACCGACCAGTGGGGCATGCGCTTCCCGGGCCCCGCCGCCCGGATCGGCCGGCGCCTGGAGCGCTGGGGACTGGCCGACACCCACCGGGGCAACCTGATCGTCGCGGTGTCCGGCTCGACCGCCGCGGCGCTGCGGGAGATCGGCGTACCGCCGGAGCACATCCGGGTGGTGCACAACGGCGTCGAGGAGCCCGCCCCGCCGGCGCCCACCTCGCCGGAGCCGCTGTTCGTGGCCGTGGGCCGGCTGGTCGACTACAAACGCGTCGACCTGCTGCTGCGTCTGTGGGAGCAGGTCCGGCCGGTGACCGGCGGCCGACTGGTGATCGTCGGCGACGGTCCCGAACGGGATCGGCTGCGCGCCGTCGCCGGGCCGGGGGTGCGCTTCACCGGCCGGGTGTCCGAGGCGGAGAAGCACCGACTGCTGTGCGCGGCCTGGCTGTTGCTGCACCCGTCGCAGGTCGAGGGCTGGGGTCTGGTGGTCACCGAGGCCGCGGCGCGCGGTACGCCGGCCGTCGGCTTCGACATCCCCGGGCTCCGCGACTCCATCGAGGACGGCGTCACCGGCGTACTGGCGCGCGGCGAGAGCTCGTTCGCCGCCGCGTGGTGCGCGCTGTCGCTGGCCCCGAGGCGCCGCGAGGCGATGGCCCGCGCCGCGAGACTGCGCGCCGCCCGCTACCGATGGAGCACCACCGTCCGGCAGTTCCGGGCGGTGACCGCCGAGGCGGCCGCGCCGGGGACCGGACGGAGCAGCCGGTGGTGATCGTGTGAAGGACCCGTCGCTGCGCCGGTCCCTCGCGCTGTTCCGCGCCTTCCGGCACGAACAGAGCGACCCGGACGGCTGCTACGGGCTGCTCGCCCGGGACGCCGCCGACCAGGTCGAGCGGCACGTGCGGCTGCGCGGGCGGGTGGTGGTCGATGTCGGCGGCGGCAGCGGGCACTTCACCCGCGAGTTTCGTCGGCGCGGCGCGTGCGCGTACCTCTTCGAGCCCGATCCCCGGGAGTTGGCCGCACGCGGCACTCCGCCCGAGGGCGCGGTGCTGGCCGACGGCTATCTGCTGCCGCTCGCGGACGCGGTGGCCGACGTGTGCTTCTCGTCCAACGTGCTCGAACACGTCGCGGATCCGCGCACGTTCCTGAGCGAGTTGGTGCGGGTCACCCGCCCGGGCGGGTTGATCTACGTGTCCTTCACGAACTGGTACTCCCCGTGGGGCGGCCACGAGTGGGCGCCCTGGCACTACGCGGGCGCCGAGCGCGCCCGCTCCCGCTACGCGCGCCGCACCGGCCGCGCCGCCAAGCACGTCCTGGGCGAGAACCTGTTCGCGGTACATGTCGGTCCCACCCTGCGGTACGTGCGGGCCCGGCCCGATGTGGTGGTGGTCAGCGCCCGCTCCCGCTACTGGCCCTTCCTCGCCGGCACGGTCACCCGGATCCCCGGCCTGCGCGAGGTGATCACGTGGAACCTGCTCCTCATTCTTCGGCGGTGCCCGTGACGGCGCGGCCATCGCCCGACGCATGCGTGGGTCCCGCCGCCGGCTTCCCCGCCGCCGGGTATCGCGCGCGCCCCGCAGGAGGCACCCGTGGCTGAGACGACCCTGTCCCTTCCTCCGGCCCGGCCCGGTCGACCGCCCGCCGCGACGCCGGCGGCCGAACCACCGGCCGAGCGGGTGCGGCATCGGTTGTGGGTTCCGGCGTTCTGGATGGTCGTCCTGGTCGCGTTCGTGGCCGAGTCCCCCGGCAAGACCACGTTCGAGACCAAACTCGGCGTGGCCGGCGACCCGTGGGACTTCATCGGCGACCTGGGCAGCCTGTGGCACGACCGGGCCGGCTTCGGCGGCCTCGCCGACCAGTACATCGGCTACGCCTTCCCGATCCTGCCCTACTACGCGCTCGCCGACCTGGTCCGGCTGCCGGTGTGGCTCGCCGAGCGGTTGTGGCTGTCGCTGATCGTCACCGCCGCCTTCTGGGGTGCGCTGCGGCTGGCCGAGGCGCTGCGGATCGGCACCGCGCGCAGCCGACTGCTCGGCGCGGCGACCTACGCGTTGTGGCCGACGTTCACCATCGTGATCGGCTCCACCTCGGCCGGCGTACTGCCCGGCGCGGTCCTGCCCTGGGTCCTGCTGCCGCTGCTGTCCGACCGGTCGAGCCCTCGGCGTACGGCGGCCCGATCCGCGGTGTTGATCCCGTTCATGGGCGGGGTCAACGCGGCCTCCACCCTGGCCGCACTGCTCCCGGTGGGGCTGTACCTGCTCAGCCGGCCGGCCGGGCCGCGCAAGTGGCGGCTGATCGCCTGGTGGACTCTCGGGGTGCTGCTCGCCACCGCCTGGTGGGTGGTCCCGCTGATCCTGCTGGGGGTCTACGGCGAGAACTTCCTGCCGTACGTGGAACAGGCCGACACCACCACGACGACCATGTCGGCGACCGAACTGCTGCGCGGCGCGGGCAACTGGGTCGCCTATCTCGACTTCGGAGAGCCCTGGTTGCCCGCCGGCCGGACGGTGGTCGCGGCCGTGGTCACCATCGTGTGCTCCGCGTTCGCCGCCGCCCTCGGCCTGGCCGGGCTGGCCCGCCGCGACCTGCCCGAGCGGCGCTGGTTGACGCTGACCGTGCTGGTCGTGGCGGCGATCGCGCTTGCCGGGTATGCCGGTTCGTTCGGTGCGCCGTTCCACGGCACGATCCGCGACCTGCTCGACGGCCCGATCCGGCCGTTCCGCAACATCTACAAGTTCCAACCCGGACTGGCCCTGGCCCTGGTGCTCGGCCTGGCCCACCTGGTCGGCACGACGAGCACCGCCTCCCGGGGCACCGCCCCACCGGCCCGACACGGGCTGCGCTCCGGTCGTCCCTACGCGCCGCTGATCGCCGCGCTGCTCGTGCTGCCCGGCCTGGCCTGGCCGTACCTCAACGGCACGATCCTTCAGCCGGGCGCCTTCGAGGAGTTGCCACGCCACTGGCACCGGACCGCCGACTGGCTGAAGCACAACTCCGCCGACAGTCGAGCCCTGGTGGTGCCCGCCACCGCGCACGGGCTGTACACGTGGGGGTCGCCCATCGACGACCCGCTCGATCCGCTCGCCGACTCCCCGTGGGCGCAGCGGGACTTCGTCCCGTTCGGCACGCCGGGACTGCGCCGGGCGACGGACGCGATCGAGCAGGCGCTGCTCACCGGCGGCGAAGTGCCGGGTCTGCGCGACTTCCTGATTCGTGCCGGGCTCTACAACGTGGTGGTGCGCAACGACCTCGATCCGGACCAGATCGGCTACGTCCCGCCGAGCGTGGTCGAACGCACCCTGGTCGCCTCCGGATACCACCGGGTCGCCGCGTTCGGTCCGGAGATCACCGGCGGGCGCATCCCCGAGAACACCCCGATCCAGGTCCAGGGCCTGTTCAGCCGCCGGCAGGCGGTGGAGATCTACGCGCCGCCCCCCGACACCCCGCGACCCGGCCGGGTCGGCACCCGCGCCGTCGCGGACACCGCGATCCTCAGCGGCGGTTCCGAGGCGCTGCTGCAACTGTCCGCCGACCCCGGCATGCGCGACCGACCCGCCGTGCTCGCCGGCGACGACCACCCCGGTATCGACCGGCCGGGGGTGCGGGTGGTCGCGGACGGACTGCGGCGCGCGGACACCCGGTTCGGTCTGGTGAACAACAACACGTCGTACACCTATACCGCGACCGAGCGGAATCCGTCCGACAGCGCGCAGGCCGCCGGCGACAAGCCGAAGCAGATCCTGCCGACGACCGGCATCGCGCACCAGACCACGGCGGTGTTCGCCGGCGCGAAGGCGGTGACCGCGTCCAGCAGCGGCAACTGGCTCTTCCACCTGCCCCGGTTCGACCCGGTGAACGCCTTCGACGGCGATCCGAACACCGCCTGGACCGAGGGCAGCGCGGACGGGCCGGTCGGCCAGTGGTTGCGGCTGGCCTTCACCGGGCCGATCGAACTGCCCGACACGCTGCGCCTGACGCCACTGGCGGGCGACGCCACGCGCGCCGCGCCGACCCGGGTCCGGGTGGAGACCGAGCGGGGTTCGCGGGAGAGTTCGCTGCAACCGGACGGCACCGTACAGAACGTACGGGCACCGGCGGGCCGGGCGACCTGGTTGAGGATCACCATCCTGGGGGCACAGTCGCCGCGTTCGGGCCTGTCCGGCGCCGGGTTCGCCGAGGTGTCCGTCCCCGGGGTACAGGTCTCGCGGGTACTGCGTCTGCCCACCGACGCGGCCGGCGCCGACGCCTCGACCCGGGTCTACTCGCTGCACCGCGACGAGGATCCCGGCGGGTTGTCCCCGGTGAACGCCGAGAACGGGCTGCACCGCCGGTTCGACACCGCCGCCGACGGCTCGTTCACCGTCGACGTGCGCGCCGCCGGGGTCACCGGCGCCGAGTTGGACCGGCTCGTGCAGAACGCGGTACCGGGCCGGCCGCCGGGCATCACCGTGACCGCCGAGTCGACCGGATACACCGGCAGTCGACTCGACGCGCGCAATCTCGTGGACGGGGACCTGACCACCGCGTGGATCGCGGGCGATCGGCCCGTGCTGCACCTGAACTGGGGGCAGCCCAGATCCGTGGACCAGGTCGTGCTCGGCGCGGCCGGCGGGTTGTCGGCGCGACCCGAACGCATCCGGATCTCCACGCCGTTCGGCTCGGCCACCGCCTCGGTGGACGAGAACGGCACGGCCCGGTTCCCCTCGATCTTCACCGACCGGTTGACCATCACCATCGACAAGGTCGCGCCGCTGACCCTGCACAACCCGCTCGCCGACCAGCGGCTGCAACTGCCCGTGGGACTGAGCGAGATCCACATCCCGGCCGTGGCCGATCTGCGGCAGCGGCCGGCCGACCCGGGGCAGACCTTCCAACTGCCCTGCGGCGAGGGCCCGACGCTGACGGTGGACAACGTGCCGCACCCGACGAGCGTGTCGGGCACGGTGCGCGACCTGACGGAACGTCGGAGTGTGCGCGTGCGGTTGTGTGACGGCGACGCTCCGGGGGCCACGCTGTCCCTGTCCCGGGGCACGCATACGGTCGAGGCGGACAACCGGGGTCCCGTCGAGATCACCGACGTGACGCTGACGGGCGGGCAACTGCCGCCCACCGATCGGCGGTCGGCGCGCGTCGCCACCGCCGTCGACTGGAGCGGCGACCACCGGACGATACGCGTGGGGGCGGGCGAGGCCACCTATCTCCAGATGTACGAGAACCGCAACTCCGGCTGGAAGGCCACACTCGGCGGCAAGAAGCTGCGCCCGGTCCGCATCGACGGCTGGCAGCAGGGCTGGCTGGTGCCGGCGGGCGCGGCAGGCACCGTGCGGGTCGACTACGAGCCGGGCGGCATCTACCGGGGCGGACTGATCGGTGGCGCGGTGGCCCTGGCCGCCCTGCTCGCCCTGGCGTTCGTTCGGCGACGCGGCGAACTCCCGGCCGGAGAGGGCGAGTCGAGGATCGAGCCGCCGGCGCCCGGCCCGATCCTGGGCGTGGTCGCGCTGACGGCGGTGATCGCGCTGGTCGCGGGGCCGTTGGCGCTGATGGTGCCCGCGCTGGCGGTGGTGGCGTATCGATGGCAACACCTGCTGATTCCGGTCGCGTTGGTGGCGATGTCCGGAGCGGGCATCGCGGCGGCGACCGGAGCGGGGGAGCCCGTCGGCGCGGGCGAAGGCGCGTTCGGCCCGGCTGCGCAGATCCTGGCGCTGATCGCACTGATCGCGGCGCTGGTGACGATGGGCGGAGCGGGTCGGGACGGCGGGAGGGGCGGGGGCGCTCGGGAGGCCGGCGGGCCAGGAGGCGAGGCCGCTCGCGACTCCGGGAGCGGGCACGGGAGTTCCGCGCTCTTCGCGCCGCCGGAGCAGGAGCCGGCCGAGCCCCCGTCGGGCCGTGCCGGGGCCGGCTCCGCGACCAAGGCCGGGGCGCCGCCGCCGGGGCGCAATACCGGCGGTGACCGGACCCGGACCCGGTGGGAGCCCGCCGTCGATTCCTCGCGCCGGGGCACCGGCCCGACGCCCACCGGCGGGGACACCGGTGAAGACACCAGCGGACCTCCTCCCGATCGGGAGGCCGATACGGCGGAACTGCCCACCGTGGCAGCGGACTCGCGGCGGGCCGAACCCGGGGAGGGCGATGACACGAAACCCCGGCACCAGAAGACCGACCCCGGGGCGACCCACCCCGACCAGTCCCCCGCCGAGGAGACCGACCAACCATGAGCGCGGTGCGCCCGGCTCGGCCCGAGCACCCGGCCGGACCGGCCCCGGCCCGGATCCCGTTCCCGGTCGTCGACGAGGTGTCCCGGCAGTGTGTACGGCCGGGCGAAGCGATCTCGGTGCACATGGAGATCCGGCTGCCCGGGCAGCCGGATCCGGCCCGGCTGCGTGCCGCGTTCCGCGCCGCGCTGCGCACGCACGCCCGCGCACTCGTCCGTGAGGCACCCGCGCCCTGGTACGCGCGCCGCTACGCGTGGGAACTCGCCGACGCCCCGGACGTGGAGCCGATCCGCTTCCCGCCGCCCGGGCCCGACGCGCCGGCCCGGGCCCGGGCGGTGGCGCTGGCCGAGGCGCCGCCGCTGGCCCTGGCACCGCCCATCCGGATCGAGGTGATCCGCTCCTCGCCGACGGCCGCCGGGTGCGTCCTGCTGTGCACGATCCACCACACCGCCCTGGACGGCCCCGCCTTCCTGCGCGTGCTGGCAACGGCGGCGGAACTCTACACCGGCGCCGGCGACGACCCGCCCGCCGCGCCGCCCACCACGGATCGGGCCGCCGCCGGCGCGCCGACCGGCGGACCCGGCCTCGACCCCGGAAGCCCGCTGTCCCGCTCCGCCCGGGTCGCACCCGCTCCCTCGGCCGACCCGAACCGGCGCCTCGGCAACGGCGTCCTGCTCGGCGAACTCCCGCTGCACGCGCGCCCGTCCGGCGCCGACCACACCGTCAACGACCGCCTCCTGGTCGCCACGTGCCTGACCATCGCGCATTGGAACCGGCTGCACGACGCACAGCCCCGGCCGATCCGGATCACCATGCCCGTGGACGACCGCCCGCGCGGCCCCGACATGCCGATCGGCAACGGCACCCGCCTGGTCGACGTCTGCTTCGGCCCGCGCGAGTACGCCCCGGAACACGACGGCAAGCACACGTGGTACCCGAGTCCCGACCGCATCGCCGACCTGCTGCGCCGCACCGCCCGCCGCACCCGCGAACTCCGCGCCGCACGCCGACCCCCGCTCGGTCGCGGCGCCGCCCTGCTGACCGCGCCGGTACTTCCCGTCGGCGTCCGGGCCGCGTGCACGCGGGGCCTGGGCCGTGCGGTCGGGCCGTGGACCTCGACCACCCTGCTGAGCAACCTCGGCCGCATCCCCTACCCGCTGGACTTCGGCGACGCGGGCCGGGCGAGCGCGGTGTGGGTGTCCGCACCCACCCGGATGCCCAGGGGCCTGACCCTGACCACGACCGGCACCGCCGACCGCCTGCACGTCGGCCTGCGCTGGTCCCGAGCGCTGCTCGACGACGCGGCCGCCCGGCAGTTGTACGGCCTCCTGGAGGCATACCTGGCCGCCGTCGCCGCCGCACCGAACCCGCCGTCGCCCGGCGGTGGTTCGAAATGACCGCCACCCGCCCCGCCGGCCTGCGCGCGTTCTACGAGAACCCCGCCGTCCCGGTCGCCTCGGGCCCGGAACGCGGCCGCCGGCAGGCCGCCATGCTGGCCCGCGCGCTCGGCCCCGAACCGGCGCTGATCGTGGACATCGGCTGCGGCGACGGCTCGGCGGCGGCGATCGCCGGGCCTTTGTTGGCCCGCCATACGCTGGTCGGCCTCGACTGGTCCCAGGACGCGCTGCGCCGGGCCGCGACGCGCATGGGCCACGTGGTGCGCGGCGAACTCACCGACGGCGGGCTGCCGTTGCTGGACGGCGCGGTGGACGCGGTGGTGTTCGCCGAGGTGTTGGAGCACCTGGTCGACCCCGACGTCGCACTCGACGAGTTGCGCCGGGTGCTGAAACCGCGCGGCCACCTGATGGTGTCCACCCCGAATCTGGCCGCCTGGTACAACCGGGCGCTGCTGCTCGCGGGTGTCCAGCCGGTCTTCTCCGAGGTCAGTTTGCGCGGCATCCACGGCCGCCCGGGCACCGAGGTGGTGGGCCACCTGCGGCTGTACACCGCCCGGGCGCTCCGGGAGTTCCTGGTCGCGGCCGGCTTCGAGGTGGTCCGGGTCGGCGGCGCGCCCTTCCACGGGGTGCCCCGCCCGCTGCGCCCGCTGGACCGGATCGCCTGCGCCGCCCCCTCGCTCGCCTCGATCCTGCTCGTGCACGCGCGGCGGCGGTAGCCGTGTGGTGGGGCGTGGCCGCGGCGCTGCTCGCCAACGTGCTCTACAGCGGCGGATTCGTGCTGGAGAAGCGGGCGTTGACCGGGCTGCCCGCGCTCACCGTCGGCCGTCCGCTGCACACGATCGGGCTGCTCCTGCGCAGTCCGTCGTGGCTGGTCGGCGCGCTCGCCCTCGGCGCCGGATTCGCCGCCCAACTCGCCGTCTACCGGGCCCTGCCGCTCGCCGCCGCGCAGGGCATCCTGGTCGCCGGCCTGGTGCTGCTGCTCGGATTGTCCTCGGTGGTGCTGGGTGAACGGCCCTCCGCCCGGGAGCGCGCGGGGGTGCTCGCCGTCCTCGTCGCACTGGCGATGGTGGTCGGCTCGCTCCGCTCCTCGGACACCGTCGGCGACCACGCCCCGGTCGGCCGGCTCCTGGCCGTGTGCCTGCCGGCCCTGGTCGGGTCGGCGTGGCTGTACGCGGCGGCGGGGCGCCGAGGCCGGGATCCGGGTCGCCCGCCCGCCACCGGCGTCGAGTACGGCGTGGCGTTGGGCCTGCTGTACGGGGTGAGTTCGCTGGCGATCAAGGGCGTCTCGGGCCGGGTGGGTGCACACGACCCCGGCGGTCCGGTGTCGGAACTGCTCCGCTCGCCCTACCCGTACCTGCTCGTCGGCACCGGCGTGGCCGGCCTCGTGTCGTCCCAGACCGCGTTGCAACGGTGTCGGGCGTCGTTGATCGTGCCGGTGTGCACCACGGTGTCCGCGCTGTTCACCGCCGTGCTCGGAAGTGTCGCCTTCGCCGAGGCGCCGCCGCACGATCCGCTACGACTGGCCCTGCGCGTGGCCGGCGCGGTGCTCGTCGGCGCCGTCCTGCTCGTGCTGCCCCGGCACGACCGAGTGCCCGTCCCGGAAGAGGAGTCGCCCGATGGAACCCGACAGTCCGCTGCTGCGGATCCTGGCCTGCCCGTTGGACAAGGGGCCGTTGACCCTGCTGATCCTCGAGGACGCGCTGTACAACCCGAGGTTGCGCCGGCGCTATCCGATCCTGGAGGGCATCCCGCAGTTGCTGCCGTCCTCCGGCGTCCCGGTCTCCGACGACGAGCACGCGCGGATCACTCGCCGGAGCGCGCCGTGACGCTCGCCGCCCGGCTCGGTCCCCGGGTGCCGCCGAAGCTGGTCACCACCGCCGTCGACGTGCTGTATCCGCGCTTCGAACCGGAGTTGCGCCGGCTCGCCGACTTCGTCCCGGCCGGCGGCACGGCCGTGGACGTGGGCGGCTGGTACGGCCCGTGGTCGCGGCGGCTGGCGCGGCGCGCGGACCGGGTGGTGACCGTCGAACCGGTGCCGCACCTGGCCCGGCTGCTCGCCGAGGGCGCCCCCGCCAACGTGCGGGTGGTGGCCGCCGCCGCGGGCGATCGGGCCGCGGAGACCGTGGCGTTGTGGCTGCCGCCGGGCGATCGGGGCGATCGGGGCGTGTCCTCGCTGGTCCGCCGGGAGATCCACGACCGGGCGCTGGAGGTGCCTTGCGTGCGGCTCGACGATCTGGGGCTGACCGAGGTGGTCTTCGTCAAGATCGACGTGGACGGCAGCGAATCGGCGGTACTGCGCGGGGCGGAGAAGGTACTGCGCCGCGATCACCCGGCGCTGTTCATCGAGGTGGAGACGCGCATCGGGTCGCCGGCGCCCGTGCTCGACCTGCTCGCCGAACTCGGCTACGCGGGTTGGGTATTGCCGGGGCGGCAGTGGCTGCCGCTGGCCGGGTTCGACCTGTCCGGGCATCAGTCCCGGACCGCGCATGTGGCCGAACGCGGTTTGTTGCGCAGGTCGTTGGCCCCGTTCAGTCGCCGCTACGTCAACTCGGTGCTGTTCCTGCCGAAGCCACGAAGGCCCGGAGACGACTGACGCCCGCCTCCGTCACAGCAGGCCGTGGTCGTGGGCGTAGATGGCCGCGTGGGTGCGGTCGCGCAGGCCGAGGCGGGACAGGATCCGGGAGATGTGGTTCTTGACCGTGCCCTCGCTGAGGTAGAGCCGAGAGGCGATCTCGCGGTTGGTCGATCCGGTGGCGATCAGCCGCAACACCTCGGTCTCGCGCTCGGTGAGCACGCCGGGGGCGGGGCCGGGGGCCGGTCGCGTGTCGGGCGGTGAGACCACGGCATCGGCCGTCTTCGGCTCCGGTTGTGGTTGTGGTTGCGGTTGCTGCGATTGCGGTCGGGACGTCGGTCGCGGTTCCGACAGCGGTCGCGGTTCCGCGCGGGTCAGGTTGGCCGCCAGCCGGCGGGTGATCGAGGCGTCGAGCTGGGCGACCCCCGCCCGGGCCAGCCGTACCGCGGCGGCCAGTTGCGCCGAGGGCAGGTTCTTCAACAGGTAGCCCACCGCGCCGGCGCGCAGCGCGTCCGTCACGTACTCGTCGTCGTCGAACGTGGTCAGCATGATCACCCGACACAGCGGCGCGCGTTCGCGGATCCGCGCGACCGCGGCGACGCCGTCGAGGACGGGCATCCGGACGTCCATCAGGATCACGTCCGGGTGTTCGGCCACCGCGACCGCCACCGCCTGTCGGCCGTCGGAGACCGCGCCGATCACGATGATCCCGGGCTGGATGCCGAGCAGCGACGCGATCCCCTCCCGGACCAGTTCCTGATCCTCGACCACCAACACCCGTACGGGGTCCGCCCCGGGCCCGCTCATCGGGGTACCGCCTCGGCGCCGACCGGTTCGCGCGGCACCGTCACGGTGATCCTGGTCCCGCGTCCCGGTCCCGCCTCGACCTCGACCCGCCCGCCGAGCCGGTCCACCCGCTCGCGCATGCCGCGCAGCCCGAACCCGCCGTCCTCCTCCCGTCCGACCGCGAACCCGCGTCCGTCGTCGGCGACCACCAGGCGCGCCTCCTCCTCGCCGTACCGCGCGCAGACGCTGACCAGGTGGGCCTCGGCATGCCGGTGCGCATTGGTCAGCCCCTCCTGGGCGGCGCGATACAGCGCGGTGAGCGATTCGATGTGGTAACCACGTTCCTCCCCGGACACATCGAGGGTGACCCGGGCGGACCCGCCGTCGACGTGCCGGACCAGGTCGGCGAGCGCCGAGGACAGCGAGAAGGGTGCGTCCTCGTCGCGCAACGCCCGCACCGACATCCGGACTTCATCCAGTGCCCGGCCTGCCGACCAGCGCGCGTCGGCGATCGCCCGCTCGGCGATCCGGACGTCCAGGTCACGAAACGCCGACGCCTTCTCCAACTGGATGGCGATCGCGGTGAGATGGTGGCCCAGCCCGTCGTGGAACTCGCGGGCCAGCCGGTTGCGCTCGCGGGCGGTGGACAGCCGCTCGACCCGGGCCGCGTAGTCGGCCAACCGGGCGTGTGAATCCCGGAGTTCGTCGAGCGTTTCGGCCAACCGCGCCCGCCCGGCCTGCTCCCCCACCGCGATCGCGGCCATCGCCACCGCGAGCGCCAGACCCAGGCCGGACATCAGCAGGTCCGTGACCACGTCGGTACGCAGGTACCAGCGGGGCACCCACAACACGTTCCCGAGCAGGATCGCCCCCGTGCAGGCCACGGTCAGCGCCACGCCGACCCGGCGGCCGAACGCGAGGAACGCGGTGATCGGGACGAGCACGAACAGCGCCCGGGACACCCCGGAGCGATCCAGGCCGACGGCCGCGGCGAACAACACCAGACGGGCCGCCAGGAGCAGCGCGGCCGGGCGCGGCGGGGTGCGCGGCGGATACCGGCGCTGTTCGATCCGATCCAGGGCGATCAATACCAGCAGGCACGCGGCGAACCCGGTCAGGCGCAGCGGCCGGACCGGCCCGTCGGTGACCAGGCCGCCGTACAAGCCGCCGAGCAGCACGGCCGCGTGCACCGCGGGCGGCAACCACGGCATGGGACGGGCAGCCCCGGCGGTCCGGACCGATGTCGACGACATGGGCATCCGGTACCTCCTGTCCGAGAGCGGTGCGGCGAACGATACCCGCAGGTGGGCGGGCGCAGGGGGCGTGGCGGGTCCGGAGGCCGACCTTGGCCGAAGGTCATGTGCCGTTCGGCCGTGCGCGGCGTAGGCGGGCCACCCGGTAACCGGCCACTCGGCATCTGTGCCGAGGCGCTCCGCCGTTCCTAGTCTCGGCGATGCCGGATCCCTGCGATCCCGGCGGTGCCGGATCCGGCGTCCCCTCCACCCCACGAAAGGCAGTCCCTTGCTGCTGCACACCATCCGTCCACTGGCCGTCGGCGCCGCGCTGCTGTTGGCCGCCACGCTCGGCTCGACCGCGGCGAGCGCGGCACCCGGGTCGGACCGGCCCGCCCGGTCGTCCTGTACGGCACGCGTGCCCGGCGCGGAACACGTCATCGGCGCCTGTCTGGCCGACCTGACCACGACCGGCACCAAGCTGACCGGACACACCGAACCGATCGACTGGCTCGGCCTAGAGGCGCCCGGCACGGTCGCCCCATCCGCCGTCAAGGGGGTGCAACTCGACGGCTACTTTCCCGACACCTCCACCTCCAACACCAACCACAACTGGAACCACGACAGCCAGTTCGTCATCCGGCTGCCGGAGAAGTGGAACGGCGGACTGGTCGTGGCCGGCCCGCCCGGCCTGCGCAGGCAGTACGCCAACGACCCGATGATCTCCGACCGGGCGCTCGCGCGGGGCTTCGCCTACGCGGCCACCGACAAGGGCAACACCGGTTCGAAGATCTACCAGGACGGCGTCCGCCCCGGCGACGCCATCGCGGAATGGCACGAGCGGGTGGCCGAGTTGACGGTGGCCGCCGAGAAGGTCGCCGCGCGGCACTACGGAAGGCGGCCCACCACCACGTACATGGCCGGCGCCTCGGCGGGCGGCTATCTGGTCCGCTGGCAACTGGAAAACAATCCGGGCCTGTTCACCGGCGGCGTGGAGTTGCACGGCCTGTTGCTCACGCCCGACTCGCCCAACGTCCTGGACACCGCGCCGGCGGCGCTGCGCGCCTACCCCCGCTACCGCGACCACGTGCCGGGCGCCTACGAGGAAATGCTGGCCGCGGGCTATCCGAAGGGTTCCGAGTCGACCTGGGAGTTCCACTACCAGAACCTGTGGGACTCGCTCCAGCGCACGATGCGCGAGGAGATCGACCCCGGCTACGACGGCCCCAAGGAGGCCGGCACGCCGTTCTGCCCGGCGAACACCATCAAGGGTTGCGACACCGACTACGTCTATGCCGACCGCCCCGCCTCCGTGCACAGGACGGTGGCCCGACTGTCCCTGACCGGGAACGTCAAGCGCCCGCTGATCACCCTTCAGGGCACGTTGGACGCGCTGTTGCCGATCACCCGCAGCGGGGACGTCTACACGAGGATGATCGACGATTCCGGGCGTGGCCGGATGCATCGCTACTACCGGGTCACCGACGGCACCCACGCCGACGGTCTGTACCGGGGGCACGAGGACCTGGTCCGCCCGATGGCACCGTGCTTCGCGACCGCCTTCGACGCCTTGTCCGCCTGGACCACGCGGGGCACGCCCCCGCCGCCGAGTCGGACCGTGCCGAAGCCGGCTGCGGGTACGGACGTCGTCAACACCTGCTCGCTGTAGCGGGCGGGTCGACGCCCTCCGCGGCACCGGCCACCCGTGCGGTGTCGTGCGACGCGGCACGGGTGGCGTCCGGGTGTCCGCCGCCGCTCGGACGTGGGAGTCGGCGCCCTCAGCGTACGTTCGGGTTGGCCGGCTCGCGCTCGGGAGTCGCGCGGGCCGTGTCGGCGGCGCCGGGTGCGCTTCGTACCGCGCGGGCCGACGTCGGCGCCGTCTGTGCCGTGTCGTCCTCGCGCATCGCCTTTGTCTCGCTCTTGAGGATGCGCATGGACCGGCCCAACGCCCGTGCGGTGTCCGGCAGTTTCCGGGAGCCGAAGAGCACGATCACCACGATCGCCAGGACCAGCAGGTGTCCGGGCTCCAACCCGTTGCGCAACATCGCCACTCGCCTACTTCCACGTCGCGGACCCGCCGCCGCGCCCGACGTCGGGTGGCCCGATGCGGACACCATACTTGCCAGCTTGCGCAAGTGTAAAACTTCCGTATCGTCGAGAGTCAGCCGCGCTCCGCCCGCCGCCGGTCGTAGCACCGGCGCACCGGCGTCAACGCCCCCGCGTACAGCGCGAGCACTCCGGCGAGCACCGGGTAGTAGCCGATCGGCAGCGATGCCATGCCCAGTGCCGGGGCCACCGGGGTCAGCGGCAACAACACGCCGATCACGGCCAGTCCGGCGGAGGCGATCAGGATCGGCCTCGACGCCCGGCGCACGGCGACGCCGCGTCCGGTGCACAGGAGCAGGATCACCAGGGCCTGGGTGAGCAGGTTCTCGGTGAACCAGCCCGCGTGGAACGCCTCCTGGTCCACCTCGCCGCCGTGCCGCACCATCAGCACCAGAACGGTGAAGGTGGCGAGGTCGGCGACCGCGTTGAGCAGGCCGAAGCCGGCGATGAAGCGCAGCAGGTCGCGCGGGTGCAGCGCGCCGGGGCGGCGCAGCGTGGCGGCGGCCGGGCGGTCGAACACAAACGCGGCCTGGGCGGCGTCGAAGCACAGGTTCTGCACAAGGACCTGCGCGGGGAGCATCGGCAGGAACGGCAGCAGCAGTCCGGCCATCAGCATGGCGATCACGTTGCCGAGGTTGCAGGACAGGGTGATCCGCAGATAGCCGGCGATCGTGCCGGTGCCGCGCCGACCGGCCACGATCGCCTCGTCGATGGCGCCGAGGTCCTTGGACACCAGCACCACGTCTGCCGCCTCGCGCGTCACGTCGACCGCGTCCCGGGGGCAGATTCCCACGTCGCAGGCGTGCAGCGCGGGCAGGTCGTTGACGCCGTCGCCGAGGAATCCGGTGGTGTGGCCGGCGGCCCGCAGCGCGCCGACGATGCGGGCCTTGTGCGCGGGCGTACAGCGGGCGAACACGGTGTGCGCGGCGGCGAGCCGGCCCAGTTCGGCGTCGTCGAGCGCGTCGATCCGCTCGGCGGTGACCACCTCGCCGGGGTGCAGGCCCAGGTCGCGGCAGACCCGGGCGGCGGTGCCGGGCAGGTCGCCCGTGAGCACCTTGACCGCGACGCCGCGATCGGCAAGGACCGCGAGCGCGTCGGCGGCGGTGTCGGCGAGCGCGTCGCGCAGGCCGACGAAGCCGATCAGCGTCAGGGCGCTCGCGTCGAGGGCGGCCTCGGGGTCGGTGTCGGCGGGCCGCTCGGCCAGCGCGACCGCGAGCAGTCGCAGGCCGTCGGCGGCCAGATCCGCGGCCGAGCGCTCCGCGGCCGCTCGGCCGGCGGCGTCCAGGGGCCGGTCCCGGCCGTCGAGCCGGACCCGCGCGCAGCGGTCGAGTACGTCGTCCACCGCGCCCTTGACCACCACGATCAGCGGGCCCGGACGTCCCGGGCGCCGGACCACCGCACACGAGGTGCGGCGGACGGGGTCGAACGGTGACGCGGCGAGGCCGTCGTGGTCGGCGGGGTGGTCCGGAACGGTCGGGTGGTCCGGCAACGCGACGAGCCCGGTCCACGGCGCGTCCGGCCCGCGCTCGGCGGCCTCCGCCTCCCGCGCGCCGGCCTCCTCGTACCCGGTCAGGACCGCCTCGTCCAGCGCGTCCGGCACCGGCGGATCGGCCAATTGCAGCGTCCACCAGCTGTTCAGCGCGGCCCAGTGCAACACGTCGGGGTCGACCCGGCCGGCCGGGTCGACGTGGCAGTCCACCATCGGCCGGTCCCGGGTGAGGGTGCCGGTCTTGTCGGTACACAGCACGTCCATCGCGCCGAGGTCGTGCAGCGCGGGCAGCCGCTTGACGATCACCTCGTGCTCGCGGGCGAGCAGACGCGAGCCGCGGGCGAGTGTGGTGGTCACGATCACCGGCAACATCTCGGGGGTCAGCCCGACCGCCACGGCCACCGCGAACGGCAGCGTCGCCAGGCCCCGCCCGCGCACCACCGCGTCGACGAGCAGTACGAGCGCCGGTGTGACCAGCATGAAGCGGATCAGCGTCCAGGAAATCCCGTGCACCGACCGGTCGAACGCGGTCTCCCGGCGGGGCGGGGCGAGTCGGGTGCGGGTGACACCGACTCGGGGAACGCGGGCTCGGGTGACACCGACTCGGGTGCCGCCGGCCCGGGGAACGCGGGTGCCGGCGAATCGGGTGTCGGCGCCCGTCGCGTAGACCACCGCGGTGCCGCTGCCGGCCGCCACGCTGCCGCCCTGGAAACACAGGTGGGGCCGCTCGAACGGCTCGTCGGCGCCGGGCCCGCCCCGCGGCACGTCCACCGGATGTTTGGCCACCGGCGCGGAGGCCCCGGTGAGTGCCGACTGATACACCGTCAGGCCGCTCGCGCGCAGCAGCCGCAGATCGGCCGGGACCAGGTCGCCGGGACCGAGCCGGATCACGTCGCCCGGGACCAACTGCTCCACCGGCACCTCGCGCGGCGCCGGGTCCGCGCGTGCCGGCCCGCCCGGATGTTCCCGGCGGCGAACGGTCGCGGTGCCGGCGACGAGTTCGCGCAGTGCGGCGGTGGCCCGCTCCGCCCGGTGCTCACCGGTCACGCGCAGGACACAACTGACCACCACCAGGACGACGATCACGCAGGCCGTGGTCCAGGCGGTGACGGCGGCGGACACCAGGCCGAGGCCGAGCAGGACGGCGGTGAACGGGTCGCGGGCGCTGCGGGCGAAGCGGCGGAGCGGACCGGGGGGACGTCGGCCGGCGACGGTGTTCTCGCCGTACCGGACCAGTCGGGCGTCGGCCTGCGCCTCGGTCAACCCGCGCGGGCCGCTGCCGAGCAGGCGCAGCACCTCCAGCGTGGGCGCGTCGGCGGCGGCCCGGGCAAGCTCCGGTGCGGTGACCTCACGCCGCCGGGGGCCGGGTACCCCGCCGACCCGGTCGCCGAGGTCGGCGGACGGGCCCGCCGTGCCGGATCCGGGTACGGTCTCAGGCGCCCAGGCCACGGGACCGTCCCGGCACCGCCCCGGACTCGGTGCGTTCGGCGAGTCGCTCGATCAACCAGCGCACCATGGTCACCACGTCCGGGTGGTCGACCAGGTACACCACGCGCCGACCCTCGCGCCGGGAGCGCACCAGGCCGGCCAGTTTGAGCTTGGCCAGGTGCTGGCTGACGGCGGGCAGCGCGCCGCCGACCCGCTCGGCCAGCGCGGTGACATCGCTCTCGCCGGCGGCCAGCGCCCACACGATGTGCAGGCGCGCGGGCGAGGCCAGCAATCCGAAGGCCGCGGCTGCCTCGGCCAGCACCTCGGCCGGCGGGTCCTCGAAGTCGTGGACCGCTGAGGCCACAGTCGTACTCCCGTCCACGTGCGCGGCCATCGGGTCCTCACCGCCGCGCGGCGCCCGGGTCCCGCGAAAGAACCTCAGTCTAGGGTCGCACCACGTCACCGAGGGGAACCCGGGGGTCGACCGCCACGACGCACGGTGCGGCGGCGCCGGCGCTCAGGCCGGAGTCGGCTTCGTCGTCGACACCAGGGCCGGGGGCGACGCGGCCGGCTCCGGTGTCGACGCCGGCTCCGGTGGCGTGGTCGGCTCGATCGGGGTGGCCCCCGCGAGCACCATCCGGGCCCGCTCCCGATCCAATACGCCCTCCCACGAGGCCACCACCAGCGAGGCCACGCTGTTCCCGCACACGTTGGTCAACGCCCGGCACTCGCTCATGAACCGGTCGATGCCGAACACCAGCATGATCCCCGCCACCGGAACGTGCCCGACCGTGGACAGCGTCGCGGCCAGCACGACGAACCCCGAACCGGTCACCCCCGCCGCGCCCTTGGAGGTCAGCAACAGCACGGCGATCAGGCTCAGTTGTTGCCCCAGGGACAGCGGTGTGTCGGTCGCCTGGGCGACGTAGAGCGCGGCCAGGGTCAGATAGATGCAGGTCCCGTCCAGGTTGAAGGAGTAGCCGCCGGGCACCGTCAACCCGGCCACCCGGCGCGGCACGCCGAGGTTCTCCATCTTGGTGATCACCCTCGGCAGCACCGACTCGCTGGAGGAGGTGCCGAGCACGATCAGCAACTCGTCCTTCATATAGCGCAGCAGCCGCAGGATGTTCAGCCGGATCGCCGCCAGCACCGCGCCGAGCACCACCACCACGAAGAACAGGCTGGTGCCGTAGAAGATCGCCACCAGCTTGCCCAGGCTGGTCAGCGTGTCGAGGCCATACCTGCCGACGGTGAACGCCATCGCGCCGAACGCGCCCACCGGCGCCGCGTACATCACCACGCGCAGCACCGCGAACAACACGTGGCCGGTCTTCTCCACCCCGACTGCCACGCCCGTCGCCGCCGGGCCGACCAGCTTGATCGCGACGCCGAACAGGACCGCGAAGAAGAGCACCCGGAGCACGTCGCCCTCGGCGAAGGCACCCACCACGCTGCTCGGCACCAGGTCGGTGAGGAAGTGCCACCAGGACTGCGCCTCTCCCTTGTCGATGTACTCCTGCGCGGTCGCGGAGACCTTCACCGAGCCCACGTCGGCGTGTACGCCGTCGCCGGGGCGCAGCACGTTCATCACCACGAGCCCCAGGAGCAGCGCGATCGTGGTCAGCGCCTCGAAGTACACGAGCGACTTCCAGCCGATCCGGCCGGCGCCGCGCAGGCTGTCCACGCCCGCGATGCCGGTGACCACGGTGACGAAGATGATCGGCGTGATCACCATCCTGATCGCGTTGACGAACGTGTCGCCCAGCGGGCGCAGCGACTCGCCGGTACCGGGCCAGGCGGCGCCGACTCCGACACCGGCGAGGATGCCGAGGAGCACCCAGACGTAGAGCAGGGTGTACCAGGGGCGGCGCGCGGGCGGCGGGGTCGGGGGCGTGCCGGGCGTGCCGGCGTCGTGGTCGGTCGGGGTGGCCTGGGGCATCGGGGGCCTCCGGGTCGGGAACGGGTTGCGCCGCCGGCGGTCGGGTTCGCGCCCGGTCGGGGTTGTGACCCTCGGATTCGTCGGA
Source organism: Embleya scabrispora (assembly GCF_002024165.1). Classification (NCBI taxonomy): domain Bacteria; kingdom Bacillati; phylum Actinomycetota; class Actinomycetes; order Kitasatosporales; family Streptomycetaceae; genus Embleya; species Embleya scabrispora. Next base: position 910,563 of record NZ_MWQN01000002.1, on the reverse strand, counting down.
CTGATCGGACTCATCGGCGTGTCGGCGCGATACGCGTCGTAGCGTGGCGCGGTCGCGGCGCCGGCCGGGGCTTACGCGCATTACGCGCATGGCGAGAATTCCGCCGAATGCCGCCGAAGTGGATGAAACCTCGGTAATGGACGTCTTGCCCCGGACCCGGGACGTCCGTCGATAATCTCCGGCATGGCCAACCAGAGCATCGCGCGGCAAGTCCTGCTGTGGCAGCTCGCCCTCGTCCTGCTCCTCGTCGCGGCCGGGTCCGGCGTGGCGCTGCACGCCGTGCATCGGTCGGGTGCGCAGACCGCCCGGGAGCGCGCGCTCGACGTGGCGCGCACCCTGGCCCGATCCCCCGGTCTCGCCGAGGCGGCCGGCTCGGCGGACCCGACCGCCCGCCTCCAGCCGATGGCCGAGACCGTCCGCAGGGAGAACAAGGTCGACTTCGTGGTGGTGATGAGCGTCGCGGGCATCCGGTACACCCATCCGGACCCGACCCGGATCGGCAAGACCTTCCTCGGCCACATCGACGGCGCCGTGCACGGGCGGACCACCACGGAGACGTACACCGGCACCCTGGGCCCGTCGGTGCGGGCGGTGGTCCCGGTCCTCGGCCCCGACGGGCGACCGGTGGCGCTGGTCTCGGTCGGCGTGACCAATCGCCGCGTCGACGCGCTGGTCGGCGCGGAGATCCCGCTCGTGCTCACCGTCGCGGCCGGCGCGCTGGCCCTGGCCTGCGCGGCGAGCATGGCGGTGCACCATCGGCTGCGCCGGCAGACGCTCGGTCTCGGGCCGGTCGAGCTGCGGCGGGTGTACGAGCACCACGACGCGGTGTTGCACGCGGTGCGCGAGGGGCTGGCGGTGGTGGACGCGGAGGGTCGGCTGGTGCTGGCCAACGACGAGGCGGTCCGCCTGCTCGCGCTGCCGGCCGACTTCGAGGGCCGGCACGTGGGCGCGCTCGACCTGGACGAGTCGCTGGCCGCCACCCTCGCCGCGGGTCGCACCGTGGCGGACCAGATCCACCTGTGCGGCACCCGTGCGCTCGCGGTCAACGTCAGTCCGACCGGGCGCGACGGGCGGATGGTGGCCACCTTCCGGGACCACACCGAACTTCGGGCGCTGGTCGGCGAGTTGGATCAGGTACGCGGCTTCGCCGACGCGCTGCGGGCGTCCGCCCACGAGGCGGGCAACCGGCTGCACACGGTCGTCGCGCTGGTCGAACTGGGGCGCGGCGAGGAGGCGATCCGGTTCGCCACCGGGGAACTGGCCGCCGCCCAGGATCTGGCCGACGAACTCACCAACGCGGTGTCCGAACCGGCGCTGGCCGCACTGCTGTTCGGGAAGCACGCACAGGCCGCCGAGCGCGGGGTGCAGTTGACCGTGACGGGTGGGCCGAGCACCGACGGCCCGGATGCCGACCCGTTGGACGCGCTGGCCGCCCGCTTCGATCCGCGCGATCTGGTCACCGTGCTCGGCAACCTGGTCGACAACGCGATCGACGCCGCGGTGTCCGCGCCGCCGCCGCGCACGGTGCAGGTCACGGTGGGCGTCGACCCGGACGCCGAGGGCGCGTTGCTGCTTCGGGTGGCGGACAGCGGACCCGGGATCGACGAACCGCTCACCGCCCGGGTGTTCGAGCGCGGCTGGAGCACCAAGGAGGCGTACGGGTCGCAGGGACGCGGGCTCGGCCTGGCCCTGGTCCGTGCCACGGTGGCCCGGCACGCGGGCAGCGTGGAGGTGGCCCGCGGCCCGGGCGGCGGCGCGGTGTTCACCGTCCGGCTGCCCGCCGCCGTGCCCCGACCGCGATCGGAGGAGGACGCGTGATCCGCACCCTGGTGGTCGAGGACGACCCCGTACTCGCCGACGCACACGCGGTGTTCACCGGCCGCGTCCCGGGTTACGAGATCGCCGGCGTCACCGGCAGCGGCACCGAGGCGCTGCGGTTGTTGTCCACGCGCCGGGTCGACCTGGTCCTGCTCGACCTGTACCTGCCGGACCTGCACGGGCTCGACCTGTGCCGGAGCATGCGCGCGCAGGGCCACGAGGCCGACGTGGTCGCGGTCACCTCGGCGCGTGATCTGCGGCTGGTGCGCTCGGCGGTGTCCCTGGGCGTGGTGCAGTATCTGCTCAAGCCGTTCTCGTTCGCCGCGTTCCGCGAACGCCTGGACGGCTACGCGGAGTACCGCCGCCGCATCGGCGAGGTCGACGCCCCGGCGGCGGCGGGTGGACAACACGCGGTCGACGGCGCCTTCGCCGCCCTGCGCGGCACCTCCGAGTCACCCCCGCTTCCCAAGGGCCTGGCCGCTGCCACCTTCGAAGCGATCGTGGCCCAACTCGGCACCGGCGCAGCCACCTCCGCCGCCGACGTCGCCACCGCACTCGGCATCTCCCGCCCGACCGCGCGCCGCTACCTGGACCATCTGTCCGCCCGCCGCCTGGTCACCCGCGAACCCCGCTACGGCGGCGCCGGCCGCCCGGAGTACATCTACCGCTGGCACCGGCCGGGGCCCAACGGCTAGTCCGGGCCGGCGGCTCCCCAAGGCCCACGCCCTGGGGCAAGTCGAGTGTGGGCTGCCGGTTCGGGTGACACCATGGTGCCGCTGCGACATTCCGGCTGGGGTGCGTGACGGGGGAGAGGCGATGGAGGTCGGGCGCTACGTCCTGGGTCCCCTGCTGGGCCGAGGCGGGATGGCCCGGGTGTACCGGGCCCGGGACACCCGGCTCGGTCGGTCCGTCGCGGTCAAGCTGCTCGCCCCCGAACTCGCCCACGACCCCGTCGTCAGGCGGCGGTTTCTCACCGAGGCCCGGGCGGCGGCCGGGCTGAACCATCCGGGCATCGTGATCGTGCACGACCAGGACGAGGTCGACGTCGCGGGCGAACCGGTCGTCTACCTGGTGATGGAGCTCATCGAAGGCCACACCCTCGGCCAGCTGCTCGTGCATCGCGGCTCGTTGCCGGCCGAGGAGGCACTGCCGACGGTACGGGCCGTGCTCGCCGCACTCGACCACGCGCATAGGCACGGCGTGGTGCACCGCGACATCAAACCGGCCAACGTGATGGTGCGCGCCGACGGCGGGCTCAAGGTCACCGACTTCGGCATCGCCCGAATCACCGGCGCCGACACCAGTCGACTGACCGCCACCGGCACCCTGCTCGGCACGGTCGCGTACATGGCCCCCGAGGTCATCCGCGGCGGCGAGGCCGGCCCGTACAGCGACGTCTACGCGGTCGGCTGCGTGCTGTACGAACTGCTCACGGGCCGATTGCCCTACGCGGGCGCGAACGCAGCCGCCATCCTGTACGGACATCTCCACGCACCTGTGCCGTCGGTGACCGCCGTCCAGCCGGAACTGTCCCGGGATCTGGCCGAGTTGGTGACCAAGGCGATGGCGAAGCAGGTCACCGACCGGTATGCGGACGCGGGCGCGATGTTGGCCGCCGTCCTGAACCTGGGAGGGTCTCCCGGTGACCGGCCGGCGCCGGACCCGCGCGCCCCGGGAAAGGCGCGCGGGCTGCCCACGACGGACGGGGCGAGAAACGTACCGGACACCGACGAGGCCGCGGAGCCGCGGACAACAGGCGAGAAGCCCGGCACCCGAACCACGGGAACGGCGTCCGGGCCGCCGACCACCGGCCGGGCGCCGAAAGTCCCGGTCGCGGGTGAGGCAGTGGGGGTTCGGGGCGCCGGTGGGGCTTCCGGGCAGCGGACTCCGGGTGGGGCGGGCCGAGTTCGATCCGGGGGCGAGGGGGCGGGTCCGGAAGAGGCGGGGGTGTCGGCCGGATCGCCGCCTGTGCCTGTAGGGGTCGCCGCGGCGGCTGGGGGGTCGAAGGCCGCGGTCGTTGCCGGTTCCGAGGACTCGGGGAACTCGGCCGCCGACTCGGGCGAGGCGCCTGTCCCGGGTGGGTCGCCGGAGGCTCCCGTCCCGCCGTGGATCCGGCGTACGGCGACCAAGACCGGCATTGCCGTCGTGGTGGTCCTCGCGCTCGTCGTCGGTTTGATTCTGGCGCTGCACGATCGTGGCTCCGGAGGCGGCGGAACACCGGGCGGCGAGACCCCGGGGGGTGCGGCGACCGGTTCGGAGACCGACCGACCGGCTCCCGGCGGCCGTTCCTCCCCCGGTGCGCAAAACAACGCCGGCCCGACCCCCCAGGTCCCGCCGGTCCGTTCCGGGGTGTCCCTCCCCGACTCGCCGGTGTTCCGGGCCGCCACCGCACGCGGCCGGCTCGTCGTCGGCGTCGCCGGGGACGTGCCGCAGATCGGCTCCCGGGACCAAGCCACCGGGACCTATTCGGGGTTCGACATCGAAATGGCCAAGATCGTCGCCGCCTACCTGGGCTTCGGCCCGGACCGCATCCAATTTCGAACGGTGGCCCCCGCCGCCCGCGTGAACGCCGTGCTCCAGGGCCAGGTGGACTATTACGTGGACCTCTTCACCATCACCGACGAGCGCCGCAAGCACATCGGCTTCGCCGGCCCGTACCTGTCGGGCGGCCAGGGCGTCCTGGCCCGGACCGACGATCGCACCCTCACCGGTTTCGACTCCTCGCTGTCCCACGCCAACGTGTGCTCGGTCCTCGGCAGCACCACATACGAGAAACTGCGCCACGACTTCCCCCAGGCCGGCGCACTCGCCCTGGACTCCTACAACCAGTGCGTGGACGCCCTGCTCGCCCGCCGGGTCGACGCCGTCACCACCGACCAGGTCCGACTGCAAAGCTACGTGACGAGCCACCCCGGCCAACTCCGCATCGTCGGCGTCGCCGTCACCGCCGAGAAGTACGGCATCGCCGTGCCGTTGTCCGACCCGTCCCTGCGTGGCGCGATCAACGACGCGCTCCAGGACGCCTTCACCACCGGCGCCTGGAAGTCCGCCTACGAACGCACCCTCGGCATCGGCGGCACTCCCGCGCCGCCGCCCCCGGCTCTGGAACGGTACTGATCCGCCGCCATCACCGAATCCGTTCGAGCCCGGACCGCCGGTCGACCACGACACCCGGCCGCCGATGCCGGAACCGGCCGAGACCAAGCCGAGGAGATCATCGACGCGACACCGCCACGGCTCGCGGAGTCGGTCCCGGCTCAGGACTGCGGAGCGTCCGAGAGCCGGACGAACCCGTAGCCCTGCTGGAGGAGTTCGGGCACGGCCAGACGGATCCCGGCCGCCGTACCACCGCGTGGGTGGTTGAAGTGGCCGATCACGACCGAACCCGGGCGTACGTCGCGCATGGCCCTGCGCACCTGTTCGGGGGTGAAGGTGGCCCCGCCGTCGGCGTTCACGTGGAAGCTCGCGAACCGCTCACCGAGATCGGTGACGATCCTCGCCGCCACGTCGTCGCAATACGCGGTGCCGGAGCGGAAGAACTTCGGTGGGTGGCCGAGGAGTTCGGCGAGCCTGGCCCGGTTCCCGGAGACCTCGTCGTAGACCTCGCCCGCGTCCCGGGTCCCGGGGATCCCGTACGCGGAGCGCCCGGACACGGACAGCGGCAGGTGCCGGGTGCCATGGTTGGCGATCTCGAACAGCGGATCGGCGGCCAGTTGCCGCAGTACGGCCGGATTCTCGTCGATCCACCGGGAGTTGACGAACAGCGTCGCGGGCACGGAGCGTTCGTGCAGAAAGTCGATCAGGGCCCGGTCGTATTCGCTGCCGCCCTTGCCGCCACAGGCGTCGAACGTCAGCGCGACCACCTTGGCGTTGCCCGGCAGCCGGGACAACGACCCGGGCACCTCGAGGCCCCAGCCGGTGGGCGTCTGCTTCCCGTACCGGGCGACGATCTCCGCGCGCGTCGGACCGGCGGCGGCCGGCGCGGTCGCGGTCGGCCGGGGCGTATCGCCGGGCGGCGCGGGCCGGCCGGCGGCAGGCGCCGGCGGAGCCGTCGTCGGCGTGGCGCTCTTCCCCGCTTCCGAACACCCCGCCGTCAGCGCACCGAGCGCAGCCGCCAACACCACCCGCCGGCCGACATCCATCGCGTCGCTCCTCCACCCGACCCACCCGCGCGACGCCACCCGCCACACAGCACACCCTAGGCGCTGCCACCCGAACGGGTGGTCGTGGCGGTCGTCGGTTGTCGGGGGCGCCGGGTAGCGTCCGGGCATGGCTGTCCGTATCGATCTCACGCTCGACTGTGCCGATGCCCTGCTCCTGGCCGGCTTCTGGAAGACCGCGCTCGGTTACATCGACGAGCCGCCGCCCGCCCCCTTCGAGACGCGCCTGGAGTGGATGGCCCACGTCGCGCCCGACGAGGAGATCGTCGGCGGCGTGATCACGGACGCGGCCTGGTTGTGCGACCCCGACGGGGTCGGGCCCCGGCTGAGCATCCTGGCCGTTCCGGAGCCGAAGACCGTGAAGAATCGGCTGCACCTGGACATCCGGGTCCCGTGGCACGCCGACCCGGCGGAGCGGTGGGCGCGCGTCCTGGCGAAATCCGCGCGGTTGGTGGAGGCGGGCGGCCGGGTGCTGACCGAAGACGCGGGTCATCATGTGGTGATGGCCGATCCCGAGGGCAACGAGTTCTGCGTCGCGGTGGCCCCCGCCCCGGCCCCCACCCGCGACTGACCGGCGACGCCGCCCGGCCCCGACGCCCGGCCGGGGCGCGGACAGTACGCTGGCAGGACGCCGAGTATCCGAGCATGAGGTGTCCGATGACGTCGTCCTCCCCCGCAGCGCCGACGGTCGGGATCCGGGAGCGCAAGAAGGCCCGGACGCGCGCGGCCATCCAGGGCGCGGCGCTGCGGTTGTTCGACGAGCGGGGGTACGACGCGACCACGGTCGAGCAGATCGCCGAGGCGGCGGAGGTGGCGCCGAGTACGGTCTTCCGCTACTTCGCCACCAAGGAGGATCTGGTCCTCTCCGACGCCTACGACCCGGTGTTCCTGGAGTCGTTGCGCAGCCGGCCGGCGGAACTGCCGCCGATTCCGACGCTGCGGGCGGCGCTGCGCGAGACAATGGCCGCGCTGACCGCCGACGAATTGGCCGAGGCACGGCGGCGAACCGTGCTGATGTTGTCGGTGCCGACACTGCGCGGACTGAGCTTCGCCAACTTCGTCGAGGTCATGCGCACGGTCACGGCGCTGCTCGCGGAGCGAGCCGGGCGTGGCGCCGACGATCCGGCGATCCGGACGCTCACGGGCGCCGCGTTCGGCATCATGCTGGACACCATGGTGCGCTGGGCGGACGAACCGGACCTGGATCCGATCGCCACCCTCGACGACGCCCTCGCCCGCCTGGAGGCGGGCCTTCCGCTCTAGATCCCGCCGGCCGTCGCCCACCACAACTCGGCGGAGCGTCGCGGGCATTCCGGGCACAGACCTTCCCGCCATGGATGATCTCCCCTACAGTCACTACGGGTCAGTGGCCGGTTACCGATGGTTGACTTGTTCCATGTGACCGGGGTTTCATGCACCGGTGGGAGAACGTGTGCAGGCCGACATTTGGGGGCGCGCGGAGGCCATGGAGTTCATCGAACGAGGTCCGGAGTTCGGCAGGTTACGCACCGCACTCCAGGAGTGTGCCGAGGCACAGGGCGGCATCGTCCTGGTCGAGGCGGGGGTCGGTTGCGGCAAGACCGAGACGTTGTCCTGGGTCGGCGAACGGGTCGGCGACATCGGCGCGTTGCTGCTGACCGCGACCGGATCCCGCACCACGAGCGGGCAACCGCTGGGCCTGCTCCGCCAGTTCCTGGACGCTCCGGCCCTGCCCGCCGAACTCGCCGCGCCCCTGGCCGAGATGCTCGACGACGGCGACGCGCCGCGCGCGGCCCGCCGTCTCACCACCGCGCTGCACGACGTCGCGCATCGTCGCCCGGTGGTGGTGTGCGTGGACGACCTCCAGCACGCCGACTCCGCGTCCGTCCAGTGCCTGCTGCACCTGGGCCGCCACTCCTCCCGGGCCCGGATCCTGGTGGTGTTCGCCCGCTCCCTCGGCCCGGCGTCGCAAGACCCGCACTTGGACACGGAGTTCCTGCGCCAACCGACACTGCGCCGCATCCGACTCGCGCCACTCAGCCCGGCCGGCGTGGCCGAGTTGCCGGCCGTGGGCGGCGACCCGCCGGGTCGCGAGCAGGCCCACGAGTTCCACGAGATCACCGGCGGAAACCCGCTGTTGCTTCGTGCGCTGGTCGAGGAGTTGCGGTCGGCGACCGACCGCCTCGCCACGACCGTGCTGCGGCCCGCGCCCGACGGCCCGTTCAGCCAGGCGGTACGCGCCTGCCTGCGGCGCGGCGGCGGCGCCATGTGGCGGGTGGCCAAGGCGCTGGCGATCCTGGGCGCCCCCGCCTCCGCCGAGGTGTCGGGCGCGCTCGCCGGCACCACCCAGGTGGCCACCGCACAGGGTCTGGGTGCACTGGCCGCCGCCGGCCTGATCGAGGACGACCGCCTGCGCCGGGCGGCCCGGACCGCGCTGCTGGACTGCCTGGATGCGACCGAGCAGGGCGCGCTGCACCGCCGGGCGGCCACGATCCTGCGGCACGAGGGCGCCCCGGCGGCGCGGACGGCCCGGCACCTGCTCGCCGCGCGCAATGCGTCGGACCCGTGGGCGGTGGGCGTGTTGCGCGAGGCCGCCGAGGAGGTGCTGTCCCGGGACCGGGCCCGACGCGCCGTCGCCTACCTGGAGTTGGCCGCCGAACAGTGCCGGGACCCCGCGGTTCGGGCCGAGGTCCAGGTACGACTGGCCGAGGTCTCCTGGCGGCTTGATCCGAGCGCCGCCGAACAGCATTGCCTGGGCGAGCCGTTGGCCGCGCTCGCGGTCGGCGACCTGCCGGAGTCGAGCATGGCCTCGCTGGGCCGGCAACTGCGCGCCCACGGCCGGCTCGACGCGGCGCGCGAGGTGTTCGACCGGCTCCGCAAGCGTACCGACCCCCGAGCCGAGTGGGTCGAACACGTCGAGTCGGACGTGCCGTTCCCGTGGTCCGACGATCCCCGTCCACGCGCGCCGGCGGCCGATCCGGCCGAGCGACTGGAGGCGGCCGAACGGCTCCTGCGCGTGTCGGGGCTGACGGACGTGACGCTGTTCCCGATCGTCACCGCCGCACGGTTGTTGATCGCCCGCGACCGGCCGAGCGTCGCGGAGGCGCACTGCCGGGACTTCCTTGCCGAATCGATCCGGCGTGCGGCCCCCGGTTGGGCCGCGGTGTTCGCCTCCGCGTGTGCCGAAGCGGCGCTGGGTCAGGGGCGGTTGCCGGACGCGGAAGGCTACGCGCGCCAGGCGATGGAGGCGATGCCCGAACACACCGGCAGCCTGTACCTCGGGGGCCCGCTGGCCGGGCTGGTCTCGGTCTACACCGCGATGGGCGACTACGAGGCCGCGGCCCGTCAGGTGAACCGGCCGGTCACCAAGGCGCTGTACTCCAGCCTGCACGGCCTCGCCTACCTCCGCGCCCGGGGCCGCTTCCACCTGGCCACCGACCGGGCCCGCGCGGCGCTCGCCGACTTCCTGCACGTGGCCTGGCTGGCCCACGCCTGGCGGGTCGACCAGCCGTTCCTGATCCCGTGGCGGACCGACGTCGCCGAGGCGCTGCTGCGCCTGGACGAGACCGAGCGGGCCCGGCGATTGGTGGTCGAGCAGTTGCGGCTGTGCGGTCCGGGGGGCGGCCGGGTCCGCGGCACGGCGTTGCGGCTGCGGGCGATGACGGTGGACGTCGCCGAGCGCCCGGAACTGCTCACCCAGGCGGTCGAGGCGCTGCGCCGCTCCGAGGACCCCCTGGAACTGGCCCGCACCCTCGAGGCCCTGGCCGAGTCGTACCGCGCCCGCGCCGAACCGGCCCGCGCCGCGACGCTCCAGAGCCGCGTCTGGCACCTCACCCGCGACTGCGGCGCCCGTCCGCGCTACCGCGCCGTCGCGCACGCCTACGCCGACCTGCTCACCGCCTCGACCGCCGCGCCCACCACCGGCGACACCAACCTCAGCGAATCGGAGAAGCGCGTGGCGGCACTCGCCGCCTGCGGGTACAGCAACCGGGGCATCTCGGAGGAACTGTTCATCACGGTCAGCACCGTCGAACAACACCTCACCAGGGTCTACCGAAAGCTCGACATCAAAAACCGTCGAGAACTCCCGTCCCACCTCCGGACGGGCCTCCACCGGGTCTGATCGTCGGCAGTCGTCGAGGTCGCCGAACCCGACACCGGCGGCGCGGGTCGTCCGGCCCGCCCACCGCGCCGGCCCGGCCCGAGCCGTGGGCAACGAACCGATCGACGACGTGGCGCGCGCGACGTCAGAGGCGGGCCGGTAGGCCGAAGGAGTGGGCCGGTCGGTCGTGGTGCAGGTCGTGACGCAGGTCGTCGGTGTCGCCCGCGGGGGTGTGGGACGGGGCGGGCCACAGTTCCGGCTCGAAGCCTCCGGCTCCCGGTGCGCCCGGGGCGCCGGTGCCCAGGACCGCCGCGGGCCCGAGGAGTTCGAGGCCGATCGGGCCGAAGTCGGCGGCCAGTTCGGCACCGAGCACCCGAGCCGCCGAGGCGTGCGGACGCGGATGCTCCGCCGGGCCGCCCGGCGCGGGTACCGCCGCAGCGGTGGCCAGGAGCCGCACGGCCTGGGTCCGCACGGCCAGTTCGGCCAACGCGGCTCGGGCCGCCGAGCCACGGGCTCCCGCCGCGGGCCGCGGCCCGGCACCCGCACGCAGCAGTGCGATCACGTCCGTCAGGCGACGATGCAACGTGGCCGCCACGTCGCCGAGCAGGATCGGCTCGGCGGCGAACGTCTCGGCGACCGGCGCCCAACCACCGCCCACGGCACCGATCCTGGCCGAGTCCGACACCCGGACCTCGTCGAGCAGCACAATGCATCCGCTCTCGCCCGCCGGTGTACGATGCGGTCGCAGCACCACGCCCGGCGCGTCGGTGGGCACCAGGAAAACGGTGAGCCCGGCACGCGCCGACTCGACATCGGCGTCGGTACGGGCCACCAGCCACATCCGATCGGCGCGATGCGCGTCGGCCGTCCAGATCCGCGCACCCGTGAGGATCCAGTCGTCCCGCTCACCGGCACCGGTACGGACCGCACTCGCCCGCACCGCGGCCGGATCGAAGTCGGCCTCGGACCACCGGTATCCCAACGCGATCCGCATCGTGCCCTCCCGCAACGCGGGCAACAGCCGCGCCCGCTGCTCCGTCGAGCCGTACCGCGCGATCGCCGGGCCGAACACGGTCGCGGTGGTCAGCGCGTCCAGGATCGGCAACCGGTGCCGGCAGACCTCCTGCCGAAGCGCGAACCGCTCGGCGGCGGTTCCGCTGCCCTCGCCCGACCACCCGAGCGCAAACCACCCGAGCCCGGCGGCCTCGGCCACGACCACGGGATCATCGACGCCGTCACCACCCACCGAGGCAGCGAGGAAACGGCCATCCTCCCGCTCCGATTCCGGCTCCGGCTCCGGCTCCGGCTCGGCGTCCGGCGACCCCTCCGACCCCGACGCCGAATCCGGCGTCGTCGCTCCCCACCGCCTCGCCGCCACCTTTCGGCACGCCTCTCGCACGGCCTCGCCGTCAGGGCCCAGCCACGGGTCGGGCAGGGCGGACGGGCGCACACCGGTCCCGTGCGCGGCGGCGTCCGGGGCCTCCTCCAGCAGCCGATCCGCCGCGTCCCCGCCGGGTGCCGCGAATGCGCGCAGGCAGGCCAGGTCGGCCCGTACGCGATGGAACAACCACGGCGTCTCGTGTTCGTCGGAGCAGCCGGCCACGGCAGGCTCATGGTGCGCGCCGAACCGCACACGCGGCGCGACCCGCCGGATCTGCGCGACGGCCAGTTCGGCCGCGATCGCCCAATCGTCCGCCCCCTCCGCATAGCGCCGCACCGCATCGGCGATCAGCAGATCGCCCGCCTCCAGTTCCATCCGATCGGCCCGCTGCCGCATCGCGGCGAACGCGCCCACCGGCTCGCCGGCCCGCGTACGCACCCTGGCGTGCGCGAGCGCCGACCCCGCCGCCCGTTCCGCGGCGCCGAGCGCCCGGGCGGCCCAGCCGAGCCGCAGCACCGTCACCGCGCGATCGGCGTCGGCGGCGGAGAGTTCGAGGCAGGCCAGCGCCGAGCCGAGGCGGGCCCGGGTCCACCCCGGCGCCGCCACGTCCTCGACCGGGTCGACCGCCTCGATCCGATACAGCCCCATCGGCCCCCCGCCGGGCGGCAGGTGCAGAACGTGGCCGACCACGTCGCCCGCCTCGACCAGGCAACCGGCCCCCGGCATCCCCGGATCACCCGGCAACGCCGTCGCCACCCGAATGCCGCCGTCCCCGATCGCCGTGGCCAGCCCGACATGTTCGGCGAACAACCGTGCCGCGACGAATCCCGCCGTCACCGGCAACGGACACGCGGCCCGACCGAGCACCCGGGCCAGCGTGATCGAGGCGGCGAGATCGTCCTCGCGCCCGAGGTCGAACCAGCCGTGCCCGGCGCCCATTTCCCACAACCGATCCAGATCCCCCGTCGGCGCGGCGGCGGCCCCTCCCCAGTACCGGGCGACCAGCCCCGCCGCGACCTCGGCGAACCCCTCGTCCCCGGCATGGCCCTCGGCCTCGCCGAACACCCCACCCCCCGCCGGCCCCTCGTCCCCGGCAAACCCCTCGAACCCGTCCCGGTGCGACACATGCATGGCGCGGCTCCCCTCGGCGCTGGCCCCAGGACCGCACACCCGTGAACCCCCGCCGACTCGACGGGAGTTCGCGGACGATGATCCGGTGCGTACGATGACCCGGCGCTACGGCGCTCCCGGATCCCCTCCGGTGACCGACGCGACCCCCCGCGCTCCGGTCGGAGCTTGCCGGGCCGTCGCTGGGCACGACGACCCGGCGGTCAACCGGTTGGCTCGGCCAGCGTATGAACCCGACCACGACCGGGGGAACCCCTGACCCGGCCCTTACCCCGGGTCCGAGCGCCCCCTACCCGATCCGGGGTCGCCGATCACCCATCCACACCCACCGGTCGGGATCCCGACAGCCGATCACCCACGCCGCGGCGCCCCCGCCGGCCCTGCCCCGCCCCCGGCATGAACACGAGCGCGACGATCAACCCGAGCACCGCGACGCCGCCCGACACGAGCAGGGCCAGATCCATCCCGTGCACGAACGCCCCCCGCACCGAGGCCGACATCGGCGCCGAGCCGACCCTGCCGGCGACCTCGGCGCCGCCGAACACCCCGGAGCGTGCGGTGTACAGGTCGGCGGCGGACAGATCCGGCACCCGCAGCCGATCCCGATACCCGGTCAACGACACACTGCCCAAGATCGCCGAACCGAACGGCGCACCCACCTTGTTCGCCGCCTGCAACACCGCGGCCTCCACCCCGCTGCGCCCCTCCGACACCTCCGACAGCGCCGCGGAAGTCGACGTCGCCATCGCCAACCCCATCCCCGCCCCGCTCAGCCCCATCCACGACGCGACGAACCACGTGCTCGACCCCGCGCCCGTCGCCCCACCCATCAGCAGCCCCGCCGCCATCAGCACGAACCCGACCGCCACCGCGACCTTGGCCCCCAGTACCCGGGCCACCCGATCCGCCGGTACCGCACCGATCACCAGCCCTCCGATGATCGGCAACAACCGCGCCCCCGAACCCATCGCGTCCGTGCCCCGCACCGCCTGGAAGTACTGCGGCATCGTGAACAAGACCCCGATGTTCGCGAACACCGCGATACCGATCAGCACCACACCCCACGTGTACGACCTCGACGCGAACACCCGCAGATCCAGTAGGGGTTGCGCGCCGGGCCGGCATCCGAGCCGATGCTCATACCGCCCGAACGCGGCGAGCAGCACCAGGCCGCCGCCGATCGAGCCCCAGGCCCACGCGTCGTCCCAGCCGTACTCCCCCGCCCGAATCAACCCGAGCGTCACACACGCCAATCCACCGGTGGACAACAACACCCCGACCGAATCCGGCCGCGACCGGCCCCCCACAGCGGCCTCGGACGCCGGCCGCGCCCGCGACCCCGCCCCCGGAACCAACACCGACACCACCATCACGCCCACCAACGCGACCGGCACGTTGATCAGGAACACCCATCCCCACCACAGATGCGTCAGCATCCACCCGCCGAGCAGCGGACCCAGCGGCAGGGCAAGGAAGTTCGCCGCCGACCACACCCCCACGGCCCTCGGCCGCTCCTCCACCGGGAACAACACCGTCAACGCCGACAACGCCATCACCACGATCCCCGCGCCGGCCACCCCGAGGACCGACCGCGCCGCGATGAACCACCCGGGCGTCGTGGCGTACGCACACCCCGCCGACGACAGCGCGAACAGCGACAGCGAGGCGACCAGCACCCGCTTGTGTCCCAGACGGTCGCCGAGCAGGCCCATCGGCAACATCGCCGCCGCCAGGAACAGCAGGTACGAGGACGAGAACCACTGCAGATCCGAGGCCGTTGCCTCCAGATCCCCCGCCAACCTCGGCAGGGCCACACTCAGCACGGTGCCATCCAGCCCGACCGCCAACATGGCCAGACTCGTCGCGGCCAACGCCCACCACCTGCGCCGCCCGACCTCGACCGCCCCCGCCGCCGTACCCGCCGCGCCCACCATTCCCGTCGCGCCCATGCGGTGTCCCCCTCGTCGACGCTCGACTCGCGATGAGAGCGGACACTCTTTCAAGAGTGGGCTCCTATTTCGGAGCCTACTCCTATTTTTTCCGAGCCCAACAGTAGCTACGCGCGTTGATTCAGCATCGGATATCCCCGCCGCCCGCCGCGGCCCCTTCGATCAGCCGGCCGGCGGGACAGGCGGAAGGCGACCGGGGGCCACCTCCTCGGCGGTCTCCGGCCCCGAGCCGGGCCGACGAGGCGGGAGTGCGCTCCCGGAGCCGCCGGAGCTCCCGACGAGGGACGTCGGGCACGCCCGGTTCTCGGCGCGCTGGACGGGGGTGACCACCGAGACCACGCCCGAGCCGCCCCCGGGGAGGTTGCGGCTGCCGGCCGTCGCGGCGGTACAGATCACCTGCTCCAGCGCCGTCTCGCCGAGCGGACTCGCGCCGGCCAACTCGACCCGGAGCGTGCCGCCCTCGACCACCGTCACCCGCGCGGGGCCGGCCGCCGCCGGGATCGCCGTACTCACACCCACCAGCGCCTCCTCACGGGTCGGCCCCGCGAGCAGCAGGTCGATCGCGGCCTGCGGACTGTCGCCGCCGGACGAGGTGCGCAGCTCGGGAACGACCCGGTGGGCGTCGACCATGTACACGTACACCCCACTCGGATGGCTCGCGTCGGCGGGCGGAATGATGCCGTCGGCGGGCTGACCCGCCTCGATCGCGCCGGTGGCCGGAATCCCGCAGCCGGCCCCGACCGCGAGCAACACCGCCGCCAAAAACGGCAGCCGCAGCCGGCCGACCCCGCGACCGCTCCCCGTCCGCATCCGCCGCACACTCATCCGTCCTCCCGGCCTTCGGCGCCGACGCGGGCATGGCGAGGCAGTTCCACCGTGAACTCCGCTCCTCCGTCGGGCCGGTTCGCCGCCCGGATGAGTCCGTCGTGCAGCCGGACGTTCTCCAGCGTGATCGCCATGCCCAGGCCACTGCCGGACGAACGGGAGCGCGCCGCATCGGCCTTGAAGAAACGCTCGAAGACCCGATCCAGGGTCTCCGCGGCGAGTCCGGGGCCCCGGTCGGCGACGGTGAGTACGACCCAGTCGCCGTCGGCGCGCCGCTCGGCCGCCAGCGCCACCTCCACCGGCGGCGCACCGTGGCGCAACGCGTTGCCGACCAGGTTGGCCACCACCACGTCCAGCCGCCGCGGGTCGACCTCCGCTCGGATCCCCTCCGGCAGCCGGGTCACCACCGCGTCCCGCCATCCCCGCGCGGCCAGGCAGCGGCGGACCGCCTCCGCCATGTCCAACTCGTCCACGTGCAGCGCGGCGGCGCGCGCGTCGAAGCGGGAGATCTCCATCAGGTCGTCGACCAGCCGGGTGAGCTTGCCGGTCTCGGAGGAGATCAGCCGCAGCGCCGCGGCCGTGTCGGGGTCCAGGTGTTCGGCCGCGGCGTCCTCGTCCAGTACGTCGGTCACCGCGGTCATCGCGGCCAACGGGGTGCGCAGTTCGTGCGAGACGTCGGCGGCGAACGCCCGGGCCCGCGCCTCCAGTCTGCGCAGCCGCGCGTCGTGTTCCTCCAACGCCGCCGCGGTGTGATTGAAGTCCTGGGCCAGCTCCGCGAGTTCGTCCCCGCCCTTGACCTGGAGCCGGGTGTCCAGGCGGCCCCGGGCCAGCCGCCGGGTGGCCCGCTGCAGGGCCCGGACCGGGCGCAGCACGCCGCCCGCGACGATCAGCGCCAGGACCAGCGCGGCCAGCACCGCGGGGATGGCGCCGTTGCGCGCGGCGCGGACCAGGGCGGCCTCCTCCTGTACCTGGGTCTGCATGGGGGTCATCACGTAGACCTCCACCCCGGAGGCGGTGGTCCGGCCCGGACCGCTGAACGCGATCGGCACACCGACCGCGAGCAGTACGCGTCCATTGCGGTGCACCCGTTGGAAGGCGGTCGCGGTGCGCCCGGTGACGGTGTCCCGCAGTTCGGTGGGAATCCGGCTCGGCTCGAAGTCGCGATTGGTCGTCGCCCACAGGTCCCGGAATACCACCGCCACCGCCCAGTGGTCGTTGCGGGTGCGGGGGTCCACGAGCGCGGCGATCCGCTCCAGCGCGGCCTGGTCGGGCGGGAACGGCGTCGACGGCGCGACGGTCTGTACCCGGTCGCGTACCGCGTGCACCGTCGAGTCCTGGGCCCGCTGCAACATCGCGCCGCGCGCCTCGCGGTAGGTCAGCGCGGCCGTCGTCAGCGCGGCGAACATGGCCACCAGCAGACAGGCCGCCGCCAGCCGCACCCGCAGGCCGCGCAGCCCGCGCAGTACCGCACGCGGCATGGCACGCAGCCCGCGCGGCGCGGCATCTGATCCGCTCACAGCGGGCCGAACCGATATCCGAAGCCGCGCACGGTCTGGATGTATCGGGCGGGCCGCTCCGCGTCCTCGATCTTGATCCGCAGCCGTTTGACGCACGCGTCCACCAGTCGGCTGTCACCCAGGAACGGGTGTTCCCAGACCGCTTCGAGCAGTTGGCCCCGGCTGAACACCCGGCCGGGGGCGGCGGACAGCGCCAGCAGCAGTCGCAGCTCGGAGGGGGCGAGGGGGACGGACCGGCCGGCCTTGGACACGGTCAGCGCGGTGCGGTCCAGGGTCAGGTCGCCGTACACCTCCCGTCGACCGGCGGGCGTGGCCGAATCGGCGCGCCGCAGTACCGCGCGGATCCGCGCCTCCAGGACCCGGGACTGCACCGGCTTGACCACATAGTCGTCGGCGCCGGCTTCCAGACCCACCACGATGTCCATGTCCTCGTCGCGCGCGGTCAACATGATCACCGGCAGTGTGCCGGCCTGCCGAATCCGCCGGCACACCTCGAAGCCGTCGATGCCGGGCAGCATCACGTCCAGCACGACGAGGTCCGGATCGAATTCGGCCACCCCGGTCAGCCCCTCCTCGCCGCTGTGCCGCACCTGGGCGGTGTAGCCCTGCCGGCGCAGCCCGAGGGCCAACCCCTCGGCCACGGCGGGGTCGTCTTCGATCAAGAGCACACGAACCATGGGGCCAGTATCGAGCAGCCCCCCGCCCCGAACCCCGCTCCACCGGCCGATCGAGCGGGTTGTGACACAACGGTCTTGTTCCCGGCCGAACGCGGTCATCCGAGGTCGCCATGGTCTACCCCATGAAGCCTCACGACGTCGCCACACCGCAGGCGGCCACCCCGAAACCAACGCAGGCCGGGACCCACGTGCCCACCGCCCTCGCGCTCGTCGCGGGCGCCGACGCCGGCGCCGGCCTCCGCGTCTGCGCCGAGCGCCGCGCCGCCCACGCCGGCCGCCGACGGTTGTTGCGCGGCCCCGTCGCGCTGGTCGTCGGGGCACTGCTCGCGCTGGTCGCCGGTTGTGCGGACGATGCCGGACCGGCCACGCGTACCGCGCCGGTGACCGCGACCGTCGCCGCCACCGGCGGCGACCTCACGATCCAGCCCGATTGGCCCAAGGACGGCCAGGCGGCGCTGTCCGTGGACGGCGTACGCACCCCGCTCACCTCCGGCACCGCCAAGCCGACGCCGACCGCGAGCGTGGCCAAGGTGATGACGGCCTACGTCTTCCTCAAGGTCAAGCCGCTCGCGGCCGGCAGTTCGGGGCCGTCCTTCACCATCTCCGCCGAGGAGGCCGCCCGGTCCGCCGACCGGCTGCGTCGCTCGGAGAGCACGACCCCGATCACGGCGGGCGAGTCCTTCACCCAGCGCCGGGCCCTGGAGGCGCTGATGGTGGTGTCGGCGAACAACATCGCCCACGAGATCGCCCGCTGGGTCGACGGCGGCGATGCGGCGTTCGTGGCCCGAATGAACCGCACCGCACGAGAGTTGGGCATGACGGACACCACGTACACCGACCCCAGCGGCTTCGATCCGGCCACCGTGAGCACCGCCGCCGACCAGGTCAAGCTGTTCGGCGCGGCCATGCGCGACCCGGGATTCGCCTCGATCGCCGGCGTCCCCTCCTACACGGACTCCGCCCGAGCCACCAAGCCCAACGGGAACTCCCTCCTGGGCCGCGACGGCGTGGTCGCCGGCAAAACCGGCTTCACCACCCCCGCCGGCGCCAACCTGGTCTTCGCCGCCGAACGCCAACTCAACGGCCGCAAGCACCTGATCATCGGCGCGGTCATGTCCCAGCACCGGGGCAAGACCGCGGCCGCCGCGATCTCCGAATCCGAAAAGCTCCTCACATCGCTCGGAAAGCCGTAAGCCGTCGGCCGTCGGCCGTCCGCCGAAAGCCGCCAACACCAGCGCCCGGCAGCGCGCGAAGCACCCGCCTTCGCGCGCTCACCCACCACGGCCCCGCCCCACGACCCGGCGCCACGCACCACACGCCCCACGCCCGCATCCGGCCGAAATTCGATGGCCCCACCCCGCCCCGCCTCCTACAGTGACCGAGGCTCGCGCGAGGCTCGGGGCCGGATCGGGCGCGGGGAATCGAGAGCGGAGGGGACATGCGTACGCACTATCCCCGCACCCCCCATGTCCCCTGGTCCCCGGGCGCCGGCGCCGACGACATCCGCTCGGGCGACCTGTCCGCGCTCCGCGGCCTCGAGGTCGTGGTCACCGAGAAGCTGGACGGCGAGAACACCACGCTCTACGCCGACGGGCTGCACGCGCGCTCGCTCGACTCGCAGCACCACCCCTCCCGCACCTGGGTCAAGGGACTCCAGGGCCGGATCGGCGCACGGATCCCGGCCGGGTGGCGGGTGTGCGGCGAGAACATGTTCGCGCGCCACTCGATCGGCTACGACACGCTGGCGAGTTGGTTCTACGGCTTCTCGGTCTGGGCCGGCGACGACTGCCTCGGCTGGGACGAGAGCACGCGCTTCCTGCGCCGCCTGGGCGTACCCACCCCGCCGGTGTTGTGGCGCGGCGTGTTCGACGAACGCGCGTTGCGCGCGATCCGGCTCGACCCCGCGCGGCAGGAGGGCTTCGTCGTACGCTCCGTCGAGGGCTTCCCCCGCGCGGAGTTCGGCCACCGGGTGGCCAAGTGGGTGCGTCGCGGCCACGTGCAGACCGATACGCACTGGATGCACGCCGCCGTGACCCCCAACGGCCTCGGCCCCAACGCCGCGCTCTGGGACGTCCGTTCCGGCGCCACGCCCGACCTGCCCGCCCTGCTCCGCCTGCTGGGACGGGACGAACCCGATGCCGCGACCGTCGAGTTGGTGGCCGACGCGTGCGCCCGGATCGACGGCCTGGGCCGCTCCGGCGACGCCCGACTGACCGGCGTACTCGCCGCCGCCCTGCACACCGAACCCCGCGCCGCGCTCGCCGCCGAGGCGGCATCGGTGCTCGGCATGCCCGCGGCCCGCCGGATCGCCGACCTGGTCGGCCTCCAGGCCCTGCTGCGCCGCCCGTTCCCGGACGACGAACGCCCGCGCGGGTTGGCCAGGTTGGCGGCCGCCGCCGACCTGGGCGTACTGCACGCGGTCGCCGGCGCCGTGGCCACCGCACGCACCGGCCCCGACACCACCCGCTCGGACGCCGCCGCGGAATCCGAGCGGGTGGAGTGGTCGGCCCTGCTCGCCGCCGACGCCGGCCTCACCGACGAGGCTCCTCTGGCGCCGCTGCGTACCCGGGCCCGTGCCGCTTTCGCCGACCTGCCGCCGGACGTGGCCGACCGCTGCTGGGCCGAGCTGCGCGACGCCCACGCCAAGGGCTGGACCATGCCGCCCGAGGCGACCCGCCGGCACTGGTCCGGGGACTTCCCCCGGCTGATACACCTGATCGGCCGCTCGGGCAGCGGCAAGAGCACCTACGCCCGCCGACTCCCCGACGTCGCCGCCCACATCGCCCTCGACGACCTGCGCGAGGCCCGCGGCGCCCGGGCCGACCAGCGGGCCAACGGCGACGTGTTGCGCGAGGGCCTGGATCGCCTCGACGCCGCGCTCGCCGCCGGCGGTACGGTGGTCTGGGACGCCACCTCGCTCACCGGCCCACAACGGGCCGCGGTGTCCGCCATCGCGCACCGCCGCAACGCGCTGACCACACACACGATCGTGCTGGTCGGCGAGGACGAGCTGACCGCTCGCAACGCCACGCGCGAACACCCGATCCCGCCGGCCGTACTCGCCGCGCAGGGACGCCGGTTCGCCCCGCCCTACCCCGGACAGGCGAGCCGGACCCGGTACATCGGTGCGGGCGGCACCGTCGACGACGTCGCCGGCTCCCTGGATGCGGAGGAGGCGTAATGCGTACCAGCGAGGAGATCTACCACCGGGTGCGCTGGGATCCCCGATTCGACCCGGCCCGCTTCGTCCTGGCGGTCAGCAGGCGCGGCGCCGAGCCGAAACGCATCGCGCTGCCCGCGTTCGTCCCGGGCGGGGACATCCCGTGGCATCGGGTGTTGCGCATCGAGGCGGACGGCGAGGTGGTGTGGGACCGGGCCGAACGCGTGGACCGCATCGACACCTGCACCGTCGGCCGCGCACACGATCCGCGCCGGCTGCGCGCACCCTTCTTCACCGCACGCGAACCGTACGCCTTCGACCCGGCCACGGGACGCTGGCTGCCCGCTCCCGCGCCCACGACACCATCCGCCCCCGCGTCCGCCACCGCCCGAACCGGCGACTCCGGTGCCCGGGCCCGAATCCGCGTGCTGACGTGGAACACCCTCTGGGACCGCTACGACGCCGACCGCATCGACACCGCCCGCCGCCGACCACGCCTGCTCACCGCGCTGGCGGCGGCCGACGCGGACGTGATCGCGCTCCAGGAGGTCGAACCCGACCTGATCGCGCTGCTCACCGCCGAACCGTGGCTGCGCGCGGCGTACACGATGGACACCGATCCCGCCGGCCGGGACGTCGCCGACAGCGGACTCGTACTGCTCAGCCGACTGCCGGTGCGCGAGGCCGGGCGGCACGTACTGGGCCCGTTCAAGGCCGTGGCGGCGATCACCGTGGACACCGGCGCCACGCCGCTGGTCGTCGCCGTCACCCACCTGACCAGCGACCACGCCCAGGACGGGCCCGGCCGCCGCCGCGTCGAACTCGCCGCGCTCGCCGACGGGTTCGCGAGCGTACCGGACGACCTGGTCGTGGTCGGCGACTTCAACGACGGCAGCGCGGGCCCGACCGGCCCCGCCGCCGCGCTCGGGCTGACCGACGCGTGGACGCAGGTACACGGCCCCGACGACCACACGCCGACCTTCGACCCGGGTGTCAACCCGCTCGCGGCCATCGGCTCCCGCACCGGCCGCGCCGCACGCCTGGACCGCGTCCTGCTCCGCACCGGCACCTGGCGCACCGAGACGGCGGTGCTCCGCGGCGACGAGCCCGAGCCCGACGGCCTGTACATCTCCGACCACTTCGGCGTCCAGGCCGACCTGGTGACCGGCGCCGACACCCGTACCGCCGTCCTCGACGCGGCCCCGACGGCACGCACCGCACTGGCCTGGCTGCCCCCGAAGCACCTGTGGCCGGATCTCCAAGCCCTCCGCCGCGCCCACGACCCGCAGGTGGACCGCTGGCCGCCGCACGTCAACGTCCTCTTCGGCTTCGTCCCGGAGGCCGCCTTCACCCGCGCCGCCCCGCTGCTCACCGCCGCGGCGGCGCACATCGCGCCTTTCGTGGCGGAGTTGTCCGGTGTACACACCTTCGGCCACCGCGAGGACGCCACCATCTGGCTGGACCCGGCGGCGGCCGACGAGGGCGCGTGGGCGCAGCTGCACCGAACCTTCGCCCGCCACTTCCCCAACTGCCACGCGCCCGGCAGGCCCTACACCCCACACCTGACCCTGGGCCGCAGCGACAACCCCCAACAAACGGCGGCCACGTGCTCGGCCCGGCTGAGCCCGACGTCCGCCCGGGTCGACACCCTGGTCCTGCTCTCCCGCCGAGGCGACGAGCCCATGCGACCGAGGGCCGTGCTGACCCTGGGCACGGGCAGCCTGAGATGGCTACCGGAACACCCGGACGACAGCACCGCCACCCACGGGCCGCCCCTGCCCACCGACCCGGAACGGGACGCGCGCGCACGGCGGATCGCTCGCCGCATCGCGGGGACGTTGGACGAGGGCGTCGTGTCCGTGGTCGGCTCCCGGCGGATGGGCTGCGCCGCGCCCGACGCAGACCTGGACCTCGTCCTGGCCCTGCCCGGCACGGTCGACCTCGGCGAGGTGGCGGCCCGGGTCACCACCGCCCTGCCCGAGGCCGGCAGCGTCCGTCCCGTGGTCGGCGCCCGGGTGCCCGGACTGCGCCTGAGCTTCGGCGACATGACCACCGACCTCGTATTGGTCGGCACCGGACGAATCCCGCCCGCCGACGCGGTGGACCGCCGTGCCGAACTCGCCGAACCGGCCGCCATCGCCCTGAGCGCGGTCACCGACGCCGACGCGATCCTGAGCGCGGTCGGCGCGGCACACGCGAGGTTCGCCGTACTGGCCCGGCAGGTCAAAGCCTGGGCGCACGCACGCGGCCTGGACTCGGCCCCCTTCGGCGGGCTCCCGGGCGTGGCCTGGTCGATACTCGCCGCCCGCACCACCATCGACGCCGCGCCCGACGCCACTTCGGACGAACTGCTCCGAGACTTCTTCGCCACCTGGGCCGCATGGGACTGGCACACCCCGGTGACCCTCTCCCCCCGCGGCGCCCGCCCGGAACCGGCCGGCACCGCCGGCGCCGAAGCACCGATGTCGATCCTGACACCCAGTCACCCGGTGCGCTCCTGCACCGAACAGGTGGCCCCCGGCGGCCTCGACCTCCTGACCGACGAGCTGTACCGCGCCTGGGAGATCCTGACCGCCGCGGAGTCCGACGGCACCGACCCCTGGCCCGAGGCAACCGAACCTCCCCCGCTGCATCGCCGCCACGCCGCCTGGCTCGTCGTGACCGTACCTCCCTCCTCCCCCGACGAGTTCGCCGCGACCACCGGCCGACTCCGCGGCCGCGTACGCTCGTTGCTCAAATTCCTCGAGGAGGCCGGCGTCCGGGACGCCCACGCCTGGCCCCGCCCCTTCGACACCGGTACCCGCTACGCCATCGGCCTCGGCGCCACCCCGCCCACCGCCGCCGACCTCACCAAGTGCACCGATCGCTGGTCCCGTTCCCTCCCGGGCATCACCCTCGCCCACACCGACAGCGGCGCGATCCCGACCCTCACCTGATTCCCGGCCGCCCCCGCTCGCCACCCCTCCCGCCGGTTTCGCGCCGATTCGATGATGCGACCGCCGTCACCGCCGTCGGGGCCGTGGTCCAGTGGTCGACGGCGATCAGGAGGTCTCCCGTCAAGGGGTGATCCAGGACGGCCGCCCTGATACCGAAGACCTCGGCCAGCAGGGCCGGGGTCAGCACCTCCCTCGGGGTGCCCGACGCGCGGACCCGGCCCTCGTGGAGCACGTGCAGGCGGTCGCAGACCGAGGACGCCGCGTTGAGGTCGTGCAGGGCGATCAGTGTCGTGCGGTCCTGGGCCCGGAGGAGGGTGAGGAGTTCGACCTGATGGCGTACGTCCAGGTGGTTGGTCGGCTCGTCCAGGACCAGGACATCCGGCTCCTGGGCCAACGCCCGGGCCAACAGCACCCGTTGGCGTTCGCCGCCGGACAGCGTGGCGAAGCGGCGGCCCTGGTGCTCCTCCACGCCGGTTTGCACCAGCGCGATCAGTACCGCCGCACGGTCGGCGGCGCTGTCGCCCGCGAATGCCTTCTGGTACGGGGTGCGTCCCATCGCGACCACCTCGCGCACCGTGAACTCGAAGTCGCTCTCCCGCTCCTGCGGCAGCGCCGCCACGTGCCGGGCCGCCGCGGCGGGGGTCATCGACCGCAGGTCGCGCTCGCCCAGCAGGACTCGGCCGCCCTGCGGCTTCAGATGGCGGTAGACCGTGCGCAGCAGGGTGGACTTGCCACTGCCGTTGGGCCCGACCAGGCCGGTGATCTCCCCGGCGGCGGCGATCAGTTCGACACCGGCCAGGATGTCCCGCCCGGCCAGCACGACCCGCAGATCCTCGACGGTGATCCGCATCGCGTCGTCGTCGGCCGCCGGCGCCTCACCACTCATCGGGTCTCCAACCGTCGATCGAGCAGGAGCAGCAGCACCGGTGCACCGATCACGGCCGTGACCACGCCGATCGGCAACTCCTGAGTGCTCACCGCGGTTCGGGCCAGGGTGTCGACCGCAACCAGCAACACGGCGCCGAACAGCGCGGACACCGGCAACAATCGACGATGATCGCCGCCGATCAGCAACCGGCACACATGCGGGACCATCAGCCCGACGAAGCCGATCGCCCCCGACACCGAGACCAGCACCCCGGTCAACACACTCGTCACCGCGAACAGTTCGCGCCGCAGCCGGGCCACGTCCACACCCAGCCCGGCGGCCGTCTCGTCGCCCATCAGGAGCGCGTTCAGCGCACGGGCACGGGCCTGGAGCACCAGCAGGCCGAGACCGACGGCGGCCGTCGGCAGCGCCAACTGCTCCCACTGGGCTCCGCTCAGACTGCCCATCAGCCAGAACAGCACGCCGCGTGTCTGCTGTTCGTCGCCCGCCTGCAGGACCAGAAAGCTGGTGAACCCGGACAGGAACTGGCCCACCCCGATCCCGGCCAACACCAGGCGCAGCGGGGAGAATCCGCCGCCGCGCCGGGCCAGCGCCCACACCAGCGCGAAGGCCGCCAGCGCACCGGCGAAGGCCGAGGCGGACAGGCCCCAGCCGAGCACACCGCCCGTGCCCGCCCCCAGCACGATCACCGCGATCGCGCCCAGCGAGGCGCCGGAGGAGATGCCGAGCAGGTACGGATCGGCCAACGGATTACGCACCAGGGCCTGCACGGCGGTGCCGACCAGGCCCAGCCCCGCGCCCACCACGGCGGCCAACAGGGCGCGCGGCAGCCGCAGTTGCCACACGATCAGGTCCCGCGTACCGGCCTCCGGCGGCTTGCCCCGCAACCGCCGCCCGACCACCGACCACACCTCCGCGATCGGGATGTCCACCGACCCGAACGACACCGCCGACGTCAACGCGACAACCAGCAACACCGCCAGCACCGCGACGACCCACGCCGTACGGGTGGTACGCGTCGGGCCGGCCGAACCACCCGCACCTCCGGAGCCGGTCGAGTCGGAGGGCCCCGCCGAAACGACACCCTCACCCGCACGACGACGACTGCCCGACTCGGACCTCGAGCGCACCCGCGCCTACCCCGCAGCCGGCGCGGAAGCGGAGGCCGAAGCCCCGGCCCCGGACCCCGCCTCCGGCTTGACCAGATCCGGATGAATCCGGCCCGCGATCTCCCGCACCGTATCCGCGTTCCGCACTCCGGCGATCGTCGTGCGCTCCGACCCGACCCGGACGAACTTCCCGTCCCTGACCGCCGGCAGCCCCTTCGTCGCGTCGAACGTGCGCAGGAAACGTTCCGCCTCGTCGAACGCCTTCGTGTTGGCCTCCGCGCTGCCCTTGTCCCGCACGCCGAGCTGGATCCAGTCCGGGTTCTTCCCGACCACGTCCTCCCAGGACACCGGCTTGAAGTCACCGACGCAGTCGGCGAACACGTTGCGCGCGCCCGCCTGGGTGATCACCGCGTTGGCGACCTGCTTGCCGCAGACCGCGATCGGCTGCTTGGTGCCGGCGTCGAAGTCGAAGAAGAAGTACGTCGGCCGTCGGTCCCGCGGCACGCCGGCGAGCGCGCCGCGAACCGTGCCGACGGTCTGCCGCATGCCCGCGACCAACTCCTCCGCCCGGGCCGAGGTGCCGGTGACCGCGCCGAGTTGCCTGATGTCGGCCTCGACCTCGGCCAGATCCTCCTGCGCACCCGGTCGTTTGCTCGCACACGCGGTGGACTTGAGGTAGATGTGCTTGATCCCGGCCGCCGCGAACTCCTTCGGCGACGGCCCGGAGCCCATCGCCCCCATGCCGCTCATGTCGGCGAACGTGTCGATGTACAAGTCGGCGCCCGAGGCGAGCAGTTGCTCCTTCGGGATGACCATGTCGCCGAGCACCTTGACCCGTTCGGCCTGCGCGGCGAACGGCGCAGGCATGGTGCCCCTGCCCGGCGGGAATCCGGTACCCACCACACGATCCCCCGCGCCGAGCCAGAACAACATCTCCAGGCTCGACGCGTTGCTGGTGACCACCTTCTTCGGCGCCGCGGTGAAGGTCGTCTCGGCCCCGGCGCAGTCGGTCACCTTCACCGGGAAGCCGGCCGACCCGGCGTCGCCCGACCGTGTCGCCGAGGCGGACGCCCCCGACCCCGCCTCGGCCGTCTTGTCGGAGTCACCGCCACACCCCGCCGCGAACAACGCCACCACCGCGGCCACGCCGCACACCTTGCTCGCCCGCACAGATTCGCTCCCCGGAAGTACCGTCATGCGGTCCGCGAAGGCGGACCCGGGGAGTCAGTCGGGCGGGACGACCGGGAAGTTCCCGCAGAGAGCGGCTTCGCCACCGAAGAGGACGGCTTCGGCACCGAAACCCACGAACGAGGCCGGCGGATCGCACACCGACCCGCACCGCAACCGGGCCGACACGGTCGGCCCGGACCGGCGCTCCGTCATCCCGCCGCCCGCTCCCCCACCGCCCGCCGCCGCAGCACGCTGCGGGCCACCGCCGGATGGGTCCACGCGCCGTCCGGGTGGTACACGTTCGTCCCCGGCGGCACGATCTCGTCGATCCGGTCCAGCGTCACGTCGTCCAGGACCAGCGAGGCGCCCTTGATCGCCGCCATCGCCTGCTCCATGGTGCGCGGCCCGATGACGACCGAGGTGACCGCCGGGTGCGCGGTCGGGAACGCGACCGCCAACTCCGGCAGCGTGCAGCCGATCTCCTCGGCCAGGCCGACCAGTCGCTCGACGATGTCGAGCTTGGTGGCGTTCACCGGCAGGGTCGGATCGAACCGCCCGGGATTGAGCCGGGCCCGACCCGAGGTCAGGTCGATCGGCGCGTCCTTGCGATAGCGGCCGGTGAGGAACCCCGAGGCGAGCGGGCCCCAGGTCAGTACGCCCATGCCCAAGCGCTCGCACACCGGGAGCAGCGACGCCTCGATGCCCCGGGCCAGGATCGAATACGGCGGCTGCTCGGTCCGGAAGCGGTACAGGCCACGCCGCTCCGCCACGTGGTGCGCCTCGACCACGTCCTCGGCCGGGAACGTCGAGCAGCCGAACGCCCGGATCTTGCCCTGCCGGACCAGATCGGTCAGGACGGCCAGGGTCTCCTCGATGTCGGTCGAGTCGTCGGGGCGGTGGATCTGGTAGAGGTCGATGCGATCGGTCCCGAGCCGACGGAGGCTGTCCTCGACCGCGGTCAGGATCCAACGCCGCGAGTTGCCGCCGCGATTGACCCCTTCCCCCATCGGAAAGTGCCCCTTGGTGGCCAGCACCACGTCGTCCCGGCGACCGCGCAGCGCCTTGCCGACGATCTCCTCGCTTTCGCCGGCCGAGTACATGTCGGCCGTGTCCACGAAGTTGATGCCCTGGTCCAACGCGGCGTGCACGATCCGGACGCAGTCGTCGTGATCGGGGTTGCCCACCGCGCCGAACATCATCGTGCCGAGCGCCTGCACGCTGACATGCATCCCGGTGCGGCCGAGCGGGCGGTAGCGCATGGTCGTGCTCCTTGTTCCTTGGATCGGTGCCCGGCAATCTATGAGCTGGACCCGACTCCAGGTCAAGCCTCATCCTGTCGCACGTGACGAAGAACCCCGGAAACGAGCCCACGGACGACCTGCCCGCCGAGCCCGTCGGCAACGACGCGCGGGACACCGCAGGCGATCTGAGCATCGGCGAGGTCGCCGCCCGTACCGGCCTGACCATCGACACCCTGCGCTTCTACGAACGCGAGGGCATATTGGCCAACCCGGTCCGGCGCGGCCCGGGCGGACGCCGCCGGTACGCCGAACACGACATCGCCTGGCTGAACATGTGCATCGTCCTGCGCGGCTCCGGCATGCCCATCCCGGCCATCCGCCATTACACCGAACTGGCCCGCGCCGGTGAGGGCACCGAACGCGAACGCCTGGCCATCCTCCGCGAGCACAAGACCCGAATCGCCGGCCAGATCGCCCAACTGCACCAGTGCATGGACCTGATCGGCTACAAGATCGGCGTCTACGAGGACTACCTCGCCGAATCCGAGCCCGAGCCCGAGCCCGGTGCTATTCTCTGACTGACCGATCAGTCATGGAAAGGTGGCGATCCCGTGGCCCGCACCACGGACCCCGAACGCGTCGCCCAACGCCGCGAAACGATCGCCGTCGCCGCCGCCGCGCGCTTCGCGGAACAGGGGTTCGAGGCGACCACCGTGGCCGACATCGCCCGGGCCGCCGGCATGAGCGCGGCGAGCGTCTTCTACTACTTCCCCGACAAACGCGCCGTCTTCCGGGCCGTCTTCGAACGCGACCTGCCCCTCTCACGCAGCCTGATGGACCGCCACGCCGGCACCGCCCACCCCGCGCGGGCGATCGTCGACCTGGTCACCGACCTCGCCGCCGACGCCCGGGACCCGCACGCGGCCGGGATCCTCGTCGAACTGTTGCGCCAGGTCGACCGGGATCCCGAACTGGTCGAGGTGGTCGCCCGCACCGAAGCCGTGGTCCAGGAGGGCCTGGTCGGCCTGATCACCCGGGGCATCGCCGACGGCACCATCGACGCCGCGCTCGACCCGGTCGAGACGGCGACCTGGATCCGGAACCTGGTCGACGCGGTCTACCTGGGCGCCCACCCCGACCGCGACGCGACACCGGCCCTGCGCCGCACCGTGGCCCGCTACCTGGCCCCGGGGCCGAATCCCGACACGACAGGCAACCCTCGAGAGAGTGAGGCGAAGTAGGACCATGGACGCGACAGCGGTCGACAAACAAGCCGTCACGATCCGGATGCCCCAGGTGTGGCTGTGGCTGATCGGCGTCGGCACCGCCCTGCTCGGTTTCGGTGCGGGGTTCGGGGTGGGCCCGCTGGTCCGCGCCCTGTCGGACCTGATCGGCTCGGCCCCCGCCCCGCTGCGTCTGGCCGCGCGCCTGCCGACGGTGTGGGCGGTACCGACCCTGACCCTGCTCGGCGCCGGAATCGGCGCCTGGATGGCGGCCGTCGCGCACCGGGAGAGCCCGGTCGTGACGGTGGCCGCCGGACACATCGCGATCCACGTGGACGGCGCCGGCCTCCAGGTGCGTCGGGATCGGATCGACGCCGTGTTCACCGACGGCCGGGACCTGGTCGCCCTCGACGCCGCCGAGACCGAACTGATCCGGGTCCGCGCCGGCGACCTGTCCGCCGAACACCTGCGTGCCGCCTTCGACCGCTTCGCCTACCCCTGGCGCGGTACGACCGACCCGCGTGAGGCGGACTTCACCCCCTGGGTCGACGGCACCCCCGACCTCGACGAAGCCGCGCACGCCCTGCTGCGTACCCGCAAGCGCGCCTTGGCCGACAAACACCCCGGCGCGGCGGAGCAGGCCCTGGACGATCTCCGCGCCCGAGGGGTCGCCGTCCGCGACCGCAAGGGCGTCCAGCAGTACCGCCGCCGCAGCCACCCGCACCACCCCGAGGCACCCGAAGCCTGACCCGAGCCGCGCACCCGAACCCGCCCCGATCGGCCCCGACGACGACACCCTTCAGGCAGTAACGGTCCTCGACGGCAACGCCGTCGCTCCACCGACCCGAAGCCCGCTCAGCGGCGCGCCACCAACATCCGCGCTCGCGGCTCGTGATGCCACTCCCCCGCCGCGGCCCGGCGCAGGAACTCCGCCCGCAGCTCGGCCATGAACGCCTCGCCCACGGCCAGGGTCAGCGCGCGCAGCGGACCGGAGCGGGTGAACGCGTCGAAGAAGGTCGCCGCGTCCGGGTGGGACATCGGGTACACCAGGTCCGCGTCCCGCTCGATCGTCGCGCCCCGCCCGGTGATCGCGGCCAAGAGGCGCTCCTCCCAGGAGCGGTCGGACGCCGGCCCCCGGGTCCGGATCACCTCGGCGAGCAGCGCGAACGGGTCGGTCTCCTCGATCCCGTCCGGCCAGAAGACCACCGCGAGCCGGCCGCCCGGACGCAGCGCCCCGACCCACGATTCGAGCGCGTGGTCCGGCTCGGGCAACTGCTGGAGCCCGAACACCGACACGATCGCCGCACACCGGCCCGACCACCGCGCGTCCAGGGTCGAGGCGTCGCCTTCGACGACCGTGACCCCGGGCCGGCCGGCCACCCGCTCCCGAGCCAGGCGCACCATGCCCGGGGAGAGGTCGATACCGACGATCTCCCGGTCGCCGAAGTCCTCGGTCAGCAGTTCGAGTTCGGGAAACGTGCCGCAACACGGCACCAGGATCGGCCCGTCCGGCAACGACCCGACCGCGGTCACCGCCGCCCGTACCCACGGCGCGAATCGGGGCACGAAGTAGGCCTCGTACCCCTCCGCGGCCTCGTCCCAGCCCCGTGCCACCCGCGCAAGCCGCTCGGCCCGATCCTCCACGTCCGCACCCCTCGCCACGACCCCCCGGGGCGATACCCGCCCGGGACGGCCGAGTCCGGCCGCGCCGCCATCATCCCGCCGGCCCCACCGGCACCCGCCCGAGCCGCGCCGACGAACCTCACCCGTCCCGCGGACCGGCCTCCGAAGCGGAGCCCGACCCCGAGCCCGAGCCCGACGCGGAACCCGCTCCGGGATCCGAGCCCGACCCGGCCCCGGCCCCCGCCGCCGAGGCCGCCGCCAACCCCCGCATCAAATGCGCTCGTTCCGGATCCGTACCCACCTGCTCCAACGCCGCCCGATAGGCCACCGCCGCCTCGGCGAACCGCCCGCACCGGTACAACAACTCCGCCCGCGCCGCCGGATACGGATGATGTCCGCGCAACCTCGGCTCGTCCGCCAGCGCGTCCAGCAGCACCAGCCCCGCTTCCGGCCCGTCCCGCATCGCCACGGCCACCGCCCGGTTCAGTGCCACGATCGGCGACGGGGTGAGCGCGAGCAACACGTCGTACAGCGCCACCACCTGGGGCCAGTCGGTCGTGGTCACATCCGCCGCCTCGTCGTGCAGCGCGGCGATCGCGGCCTGCACCCCGTACCGCCCGGGCGGCCCACCCGTCAGCGCCACCCGGACCAGCTCCCGGCCCTCCTCGATCATCGCCCGGTCCCACCGCCCCCGGTCCTGATCGGCCAACAACACCAGCGCCCCCGCCGCGTCGATCCGCGCCGCGCGGCGCGCGTGGATCAGCAACATCAGCCCGAGCAGCCCGGCCGGCTCCCGTTCGGCGGGCAGCAGCCGGCGCAGTATCCGGGCCAGCCGGATCGCCTCCTCGGCGAGGTCCGACCGCTGCAACGTCGGCCCCGAGCTGGCCGCGTACCCCTCGGTGAAGATCGAGTAGAGCACCTGGAGCACACCCGGCAACCGGCCCGGCAACTCGTCGACGCCGGGCACCCGGAACGGGATGCGGGCCTCGCGGATCTTCTTCTTCGCCCGGACGATCCGCTGGGCCATGGTCGCGGTCGGCACCAGATAGGCGCGGGCCACCTCGGGGGTGGTCAGCCCGGCCAGGCAGCGCAGCGTGAGCGCCCCGCGGTCCTCGGCGGGCAGGGCGGGATGCGCGCAGGTGAAGAACAGCTGGAGGCGTTCGTCGGGCAACTCGCCGTCGGCGTCGGCCGCGGGCGCCGGATCGGCCCGGTCCGCCTCCACCTGCAACACGGCCACCCGCGCGGCGTACGTGCGGTCCCGACGCAGCCGGTCCACCGCCCGCCGCCGGGCGGTGGTCAACAACCAGGCGCCGGGGCGAGACGGTACGCCGTCGACCGGCCAGTGCACCAACGCGGCCTCGATCGCCTCCGAGGCGACCTCCTCGGCCAGGTCCAGATCCCCGAAGCGGCGCGCGAGGGAGGCAAGCAACCGGCCCCGTTCCTCGCGGAACACCGATTCCACCGAGGCGTCCACGCCCGCTCTCCCGGGTTCGTCGGGGCCGGCGGCTCGCTCGTCCATCGCGCTCAGACCGAGAAGTCGGCGATCGGCCGGACCACCATCGCGCCGCTGCCCCGCGCCCCGGGACAGCGCGCGGCCCAGTCCAGCGCGACGTCCAGATTCGGCACGTCGATCACGTAGAACCCGCCCAGCACCTCCCGGGACTCCGCGAACGGCCCGTCGGTCACGGTCCGCTCACCGGCCTCGCCGACCCGCACGGTGGTCGCGGTGACCAGGTCCGCCAACGACTCCCCGGACACGAAGATGCCCGCGTCCTTGACCTCCTTGTCGTAGGCCATCCACTCCTCGACGCCACACTCGGGGGCCCCACCCTCCGCGTCGACCGCACCGCTGTGGATCAGCAACATGTATTTCATGGTCCGACTCCTGTTTCTTGTCCGCTGGTGTCCCGCCCGGCAGCCGTTTTGCCCGCCGCACACCAAGACGACGAACGAGAGGCGGCCGGATCGACACGACCGACAAAACTTTCTTCGCCGTCCCCTACACCCCGCCCAACCCATCGATCCACTCCAGCACCCGCGCCCCCTGCACGACCATGATCTCCGGATCGCAACCGCCGACGCGGGGTGGGCAGTTCGGCCAGTGCCGCGATCAACTCCCGCGACCACCGGTCGTGGTCGCCGACGGCGGCCTCGACGAGTGGTCCGCTCGACCCCCTGCCCCCGAATGCCACCGCAGTCCTCGCGAAGCCCGGCCGGCATCCTGACACTCCGCCCCGACCCGACCCACCCGGACCCGCCGCTCCCGGACCCGCGACGCCACGCCCGTCCCCCTCCACGAGACGAAAGGTCACCCGATGACCGACGGCATCGACACCCCCGACCGGCGCGGTCGCACCGGCCTCGACCACTACGGCCGCGACCTCACCCGCAACCCGAGGGTGCGGATCCACGACGTGGAGGTGTTGTCCTGCGACTGGTATGTGCTGCGCAAGACCACCTTCGACTACCGACATGCCGACGGCCACTGGAGCCGCGAGCAGCGCGAGAACTACGACCGGGGCGACGGCGCCACGATCCTGCTCTACGACGCGGAGCAGCGCACGGTGCTGCTGACCCGCCAGTTCCGGCTGCCCGCCTACGTCAACGAGCACCCGGACGGCTTCCTGATCGAGACCGCCGCCGGCCTCCTCGACGGCGACGCCCCCGAGGAGGCCATCCGCCGCGAGGCGGCCGAGGAGACCGGACACGTCGTCGGTACGCCCGAACACGTCTTCGACGTCTACATGAGCCCGGGTTCGGTCACCGAGCGGGTGCACTTCTTCGCCGCCCCGTACGGCCCCGGCACGGCCGCCGGCCTCGGCGGCGGGATCGCCGCCGAGGGTGAGGACATCGACACCCTGGAACTACCGTTCACCGAGGCGTTGGCGATGATCCGGGACGGCCGGATCGCGGACGCCAAGACCATCATGCTGCTGCAATGGGCGGCCCTGGACGGGCCGTTCCGCGCACGGGAGCAGGGGGTGTCCTAGCGGCGCAGCAGGGTCTCGGCGAGCGCGACCTGGGCGGGGTCGAGGGTGGTGTTGCCGTCCTCGACGTCCCACAGCGCGTTCTGCAGGATCCGGCCGAGGGTCCAGCCGACGGCGCGTTGTCGGTCCAGGCCGACCACCTCGGTGAGTCGGTCGAAGCGGCGGTACACCGCGCGGGCCTCGTCACCCGTCGCCGGGGCCTCGGACCGGCGGCTGTCCAGCGCGGGCCACAGGTCGAAGCCGGGGTCGCCGGCCAGCGGTTCGGGGTCGATGGCCAGCCACGGCTCGCGCTCGCCGGCCAGGACGTTGTCGTAGTGCAGGTCCCAGTGCAGCAGGCGATCGCCGGGTTCGTCGACGAGTTCGGCCACGGCCGACGCGCAGGTGCGCACGAGTCGGCGTTCGGCCGGGTCGGCCAGCGCCGCCACCGCGCGAGGTGTCTCGTCGAGCATGGCCGCGGCGATGTCGGCCAGTCGGCGCATCCCGGGAGGCGCCGGCACCGCGACCAGGCGGGCCATCAACTCGGCCAGGATCTGCATGGCGACGGCGTCGTCGGGCAGCGCCGCCAACGTGCGTGTCGCGTCGAGGCGTTCGAGGAGTTGGGCGTCGGTGTCCGGGTCGTGGTCGAGCAGGCGCACGATGCCCTCGCCCCGCCAGGCCCGCAGGCCGGGCACGACGCCGGCGTTGTCCTCGGCGACCTGCTGGAGCCGCAGTACGGCGGGCGTACCGTCGGCGCGGGTCACCGGGAGCACGACGGCGGCCATGCCGTGGGCGACGGGGCCGTCCGGACGCAGGGACCAGCGGTCCATGACATCGGCGGCCAGGGTCGGCAGCGCGGCGATCCAGGCGCGACCGGCGGCGGTCCCGCCGTGCGCCGCGGCGAACGTGTCGGGGACGTCGAGGGGTGTCGACGTGGTCATGTCGGTTGTCTCCTTCGTGAGATGCGGTTACACGCGGGTCCGAAGGAGTCACGGGAGGTGCCCGGGGCACGGGCAGGCGTCAACGCATGTCGGGCAGCCTATCCGCCGGTCACGGAACGCGGTGGGAAGCCGGCTCAGGCCACGTCGCGCAACATGCGTCCGGCGTAGACGTCGCTCACGTGTCCGCGCAGGTGTGCCCAGACCGCGACGGAGCAGGGGAACTCGCTGTCCCGGTAGGCGATGTAGAGGGTTTCCTCGCGTCGGAACAGGCCGTGTTCGGCGTCCTGTGGCTTCGGCCACTCGCGGACCACGGCGGCGGCGTGCTCGGCGTCGACGCAGCGCAACGGCACCACGGCCAGGCGCTCGTACTCCCTGGGCACGGTGTGCGCGATGACTTGGACGTCGCCCATGTGCCGACCGAACGCGCGCTGGTGATCGGCGCGTGCCCATGGGCGGTTGGACTCCCAGGTACCGCACGAGCACCTGGCGCGCGTGGCGACGAAACCGAGTGCGTGGTGGTCGCCGGGGTAGGTGGTGAACTCGATTTGGTGGCGGTCGAGGCGCACCAGCGGGTCCTGGGTGTAATTCGGCATGCTCATGAGGGTTCCCCCGAGGTGAGGTCGCGTGGTAATGGGACGAGCGTAGGCAAGCCCACCGACAACGGCGAGCGGATTATTCGGCTTCGGTTTCGCCGTGCGACCCGAGGTCGTCGGGAACGAGACGTGGGACGCAACCGCCCCGGGGTCGACCCTCCTATCCGGCCGGCTCGGGGTGGTGGCCGCGACACGCGGCCTCCAGGGCCAGGCGCCAGCGGCGGTCGGCGCACTCCTCGTCGCCCAGCGCGCCGCGCAGTTCCAGACTGGCCAGCCCGTGTACGAGGGCGCTCATGTGGGCGGCTACGTCCGCCGGGTCGGCGGGCCCGAACCGGCCGGCGTCCACACAGCGGGCGACGGCGCGCAGCAGCGTGTCGTGGGTGCCGCCGATCCGGGCCAGATCCGCCTCGTCGGGACGGAATTCGGCGATCGGTCGGCCGAACATCAGGTCGTAGCGGTGCGGATTGGCCCGAGCCGCGGCGCGGTAGGCGTGGCCCAGGGCCAGCAGGTCGGCCTCGGGGTCGCCGTCGACCGGCACCCGGGCGAACCGCTCCTCCAGAGCCGCGAAGCCGTCCAGGAACATCGCCCGCAGCAGGCCCGCCTTGTCCTGGAAGAGGTTGTAGACGGCGGTCGTCGAAGTGCCCACCTCGTGGGCGACCCGCCGGGTGCTGAGCGCCTGTGGACCCTCGGCAGCGAGCAGTCGACCGGCGGCGTCGATCAGTGCGCGGCGCAGTTCATCCCAATCGCGCGTACGTGGCCGTCCCATGTTGACAACTGTAACGCAACGCTGTTACATAACGCTGTAATCAAAATCACCCTCGGGAGTCCGCATGTCCACCGCGTCCGAACTGCACGTGGTCCTCGGCGCCGGCGGCGCCGTCGGCGCCACACTCGTCGACGAACTGCACGCTCGCGGCCGGCGGATCCGGGCCGTCAACCGCAGTGGCGGGCTCACCGTGCCCGAGGGTGTCGAGGTGGTGCGCGGCGACGTCACCACGCCCGACGGCGCGACCGCCGCCTGCGCCGGGGCCGCGGTGGTGTACCACTGCGCGGCGCCGGCCTACCCGGCCTGGGTGAGTGAGTTCCCACCGCTGACCGACGCGATCCGCCGGGGCGCGGCGGCGGCCGGGGCCAAGCTGGTGTTCGCCGACAACCTGTACATGTACGGTCCGGTGGGCACCGCGATAGCAGAGGACATGCCCTACGCCGCAACGAACCCCAAGGGGCGGGTGCGGGCCGCGA
Source organism: Embleya scabrispora (assembly GCF_002024165.1). Classification (NCBI taxonomy): domain Bacteria; kingdom Bacillati; phylum Actinomycetota; class Actinomycetes; order Kitasatosporales; family Streptomycetaceae; genus Embleya; species Embleya scabrispora. Next base: position 873,937 of record NZ_MWQN01000002.1, on the reverse strand, counting down.
TGGCGCGGTCGTTGCCGGCCGCGCACGAGGCCGGCGAACTGCGGGTGGCGATCGGGCGGGCCTCCGACTACTTCGGGCCGCGCGGGGTGAACAGCACGGTGGGCGACACGGTGTTCGGCGCCGCGGTACGGGGCAAGGTGGTGCGCTGGGTGGGGTCGCCGGACCAGCCGCACTCGCTGAGCTACCTGCCCGAGTCGCCAAGGGCTTGGCGGTGCTCGGCGAGGACGCCCGGGCCGACGGCCGGGCCTGGCACGTGCCCGCGGCCGAACCGCTGACGGGCAAACAGTTCCTCGACCTGCTGTTCACCGAACTGGGCCGGCCCGGCAAGTCGGCAGCGGTGAGCCACACCGCCCAACGCCTACTCGGCCTGGTGAACCCGATGGTCCGCGCCCTGGGCGAAACCTGGTACCAACGCGACCGCCCCTTCACCGTCGACGCCGGCCGCTTCACCGACACCTTCGGCCCCCTCCCCCGACCCCCCACCCAACGGCAATCGCCGAAACCCTGTCCTGGTTCCGCGAGACAGCCGCCTGAGCCCATCAGGACCCACGGCCCGAGCGGGCTCACCTCACGCAGTCACGGGTCGGTGTGTGGAGGACGATCGGGGGTTGGCGGGGCCTAGCGAGTGGCGGTCAGGTGGGCAAAAACAACCACATTCGCGGCATAGCCGGTGTGTTTGTCGTAGTGGCCGCCGCAGGTGATCACGCGTAGTTCGGCGGCGTCGGTGGCGCCGTAGACGATGTCGTCCGGGAAAGCGTCCTTCGGGAAGGACCGGACCGCGTCGATGCTGAACACCGCCGTCCTGCGGTCCCGGCGCTGCACCTCGATCCGGTCGCCGACGCGCAGCAGGCCGAGTTTGAAGAACACGGCCGGGCCGGAGCGGGTGTCCGCGTGGCCGACCGTGACGGCGTTGCCGCGAGCCCCCGGCGCGACCCCGTCGCGATACCAGCCGACCAGGTTCCTGTTGCCCACCGGCGGGGTGGCCAGCCGGCGGTCCGGGCCGGTGCCGAGGGTACCCATCGGCGCGTTCACGCCGATCGCCGGGATCCGCATCCTGACCGGCACCGACGTCGGCAGCGGTGCGGCGTCCACGCGGCGCGGCCCGTCGGCGGGCGCCCGGGCGTGCGGGACGGCGGCCACGTCCGCGACGGGAGCCGGCGGCCGTTCGACGCTGCCGTCTCCCACACCGTGGTGAACCAGCCACAGCCCGGCGATCAGCGCCAGCGCGGTCGCTCCGGCCGCCAGCGGGCCGGAGCGACGGGTACGCTGCGCCGGCCGTGTGTCAGGACGTGCCATCGCCCGTGGCCCGGCGACGACGGACGAGGTGGATCCCGAAGCCGGCGAGCGCGGCACCGGCCACCACCGCGCCGACGGTCACCTCGCCCGCGTCGAACGTCGAGGCACCGCCGCCGCCACCGGCGTTGACGCTGCCGGCCGGACGTCCCCCGGTGCTGCCGGCCGTGGCGACGCCGCCGGTCGTCCCCGGAGGGCAGTCGACCTTGAAGACCTTCTGCTTGCCCGCCCCGTTCTCGCCCGCGAAGGTCCACACGAGTTTGTACTGCCCGTCGGGCAGGGTGAGGGTCCCGGTGTGCCCGGTGCCGTCGGTGAGGGTGATGGAACCCCCGAGCATGGGGCCGTCGACCCTGGCCGGCTGCGCGGCGATCGTGTAGGTGACCTGCTGCACCGAATCGAAGTTGAACGCCGCCAGATTGAACTGGCAGACCTTGGGCTCGTCCCGCTGGTTCGTCGGCGAGGTGGTGCTCATGTGCACCTTGACGTCACCGTTGTCACCCGGCGCCAGCGGCAGCGCGGACACCGGGCCGGCGCCGGCGAGAACGGCGGCGCCCAGCGCGATCGCCGCGACGGTCGGCCGCCGGAGACGGGTGGTCGAACTGCGTAGGGATGGCATCACGATGGGCGCTCCACGATGAGGGCGAGCGACGTTGGTCGCATCACCTGAAAATGGGACATTCCGACGATGCCGCCCCCGTCCACCCACCCCTCGCCAACACGCGACGGCCCACCCCGTTTTCACCCGTACAACCCAACGCCACCCAGAGACCGAACGGACCCGGCCGGCGAACGCGAACGGACACCGGGCGCGGCCAAGTGAGGATTGATCGGGGATCGGGCCGGCCCGAACAGGCGCCGGGCCGGGACCGGCAGGAACCGGTCAGAGACCGAACAAGAAGCCGAGCCGAGGCGGACAGGGCCGGGCACAGCCAGAGCCAAGCGGGGGTTGAGCGGGGGTCGGACGAGACCGAATGGGGCCACCCGGGGGCCGGACATGCCTGGACAGGAGCCGGACACAGGCCAAGCAAGAGCCGGGCCGAGGCCGGGGCCGGGGGCCGGGGGCCGGGTCGGGTGCCAGGTCGGGGCCGCGTCCCGGATCAGGGCCGGGGATCGGGGCGCGTACCGGATCGGGGTCGGGTGCCGGGTCGGGGCCGAGGGTCGGGTCGGATGCCAGGTCGGGGTCGCGCACCGGGTCGTGGCCGGGCACCAGGCCGCGCACCGGGTCGTGGCCGGGCACCGGGTCGGGGACCGGGACGCGTACCGGATCGAGGCCGGTCGGGGGCCGGGTCACGTACCGAATCGAGGCTGGAGACCGTGTCGCGCACCAGGTCATGACCGGGCACCGGGTCGGGGGCCGGGTCACGTACCGAATCGAGGCCGGGGCCGGGCCGCGCACCGGGTCGAGGGCGGGGGCCTGGACGCGCACCGGGGCGGGGCCGGGCCGCGCATCGGGTCGAGGGCGGGGGCCGGGCCGCGCACCGGGTCGAGGCCGGGGCCGGGTCGTGCGCCGGGGCGGGGCGGGGGCTTGGACGCTTGGGGGTTGGGGGTTTGGTTGCTTTGTTGGGTGTTTGCCCGTTTGACATCGATCTCGGGCAGGCGTACTCCGAGACTATGCGCGCGCGATCGGCGGAGTGGTCGATGCACCGGATCCGACGAGGTCGGGGTCGGGTGTTGTCGGGATTCGTGGGACGAGGGAGGCGCCGATGAGCGGAAGCGGTCCCGGGGCCGATACCGGTCCCCTCCCCCTCCCGGTGCACCGGAGCGGCGCCGATCGTGACGACCACGTCGACGGGATCCTGGCCGACTGCTCCAACTGCCTCGACGCGGCGGTCCGGGCCACCGGGGCCTACGCCGGGGTGGTCTACCTGCGCTCGCCCGATCGTCGCTCGCTGGTTCTCGCCAAGGTCGCGGGCCTGGCCGTGTCCCTGCTCGGCCCGTGGAGCCGGGTCCCGGTCAACGGCGCGCTGCCCGCGCCGGAGGCGTACCGCACCGGCCGCACCGTCTTCCTCGCCGACGACGGCGACACCATGCGGCGCTTCCCGCAGTTGGCGCTCGGCATGCCGTACGCCTACGCGTCCGCCTCGGCCCCGGTCCGCGGCAACGGCGGCAACGGCGGCGGCGAGACGTTCGGCGTGGTCACACTGATGTGGCCCGCCTCCCCCGGACGCGGGCTGCCGGCCGCTCGAAGACGCCGACTGCGCGCGGCGGCCAAGCGGCTCGGCAACGCCCTGGAGGCCCGCAGCGGACCCGGCACGGACATCGCCTACGACGGTCCGCCGACGGTGACCCTGCTGCCCACCGACACCTTCCCGCTGATCCGGGTGGGCCTGTTCGACTGGAACGTGACCACCGGCGACTTCGACGCCGACGAGGAACTGTGCGAGTTGTTCGGCGTCGCCCCGGCCGACTTCGACCGCCGCGCGGCCACGCTGGCCGCCCGGGTGGTCTCCGGCGGCGGGCGCGAGTTCCGCGAGGCCGCGCACCGGGCGGTGGAGACCGGTCGGGTGCTGGCCTGGCGCCTCCAGGTGGCCGGCCCCGACGGCACGCGCCGACCGCTGGAGGTGTGGGGCCGCATCCCCGAGGACGAGACCGGCGGCCGGGCGCGGCACCTGGTCGGCGCCGTCCTGGACCTCGGCACCGGAGCAGCCGCCGCGGAGGCCGTGGAGCGGCTGCGCGACGGCGTCTTCTCGCTCGACGGCGAGGGCCGGGTCACCTACGCCAGCCGCAACCTGGCCGACCTGCTCGGAGTGCGCCTGGAGGACGTACTCGGCCGCGCCCCCTGGGACGCGCTGCCCTGGCTCGCCGATCCCGCGTACGAGGACCGCTACCGGGCCGCGATGCTCTCCCAACAACCCGGCTCGTTCCTGGCCCGCACCCCGCGCGACCGCTGGTTGGCGTTCTCGCTCTACCCCGACCCGTACGGCCTGACCGGCAAGGTGGTCCCGGTCGCCCCGCCGCCCGGCGCGAGCGACGCGGCGGACGCCACCGCGGCCGCCCGGCCGACCGGCGCGCCGGAGACCGAGGCCGCCCCGCCCCGGCTCGGCGCGATCTACCACGTACTCCAGATGGCCGGCGCGCTCACCGAGGCGGTGTCCGTCGGCGAGGTGTGCGAGGTCGTCGCCGACCAGATCCTGCCCGCCTTCGGCGGCCGGGAGCTGGCCATCTACGTGGTCCGTGACAAACGTTTCTTCCTGGCCCTGGAGAGCGGCTATCCCGAGGGGTTCCTGGACCACTTCGAGGGTGTCGCGCTGGACGCGGCGCTGCCCGGTGTGGAGGCGCTGACCCGGGGCGTGCCGATCTTCATCGAATCGGCGGAGGAGCTGAGCGCCGCGTACCCCGGGATCCCGCTGGACGAGATGTCCGCGTGGGCCTTCCTGCCGCTGATCGCCTCCGACCGGGCGGTGGGCAGCTGCATCCTCGGCTTCGACCGGCGGCACGCGTTCACCCCCGAGGAGCGCTCGGTACTCACCGCGCTGAGCGGCCTGATCGCCCAGGCCCTGGAACGGGCCCGGCTCTACGACGCGGAATTCGCCCTCGCCCGCGGCCTGCAACACGCGCTGCTCCCGCACCGGCTGCCGACACTGCCGAACCTGGAGGTGGTGGCCCGCTACCTGCCCGGCACCCAGGGCATGGAGATCGGCGGCGACTGGTACGACGTGATCGACACCGGGCGGGCCGTCGCCCTGGTGATCGGCGACGTCGAGGGGCACAGCGTGGCCGCGGCCGGCACCATGGGCCAACTGCGGAGCGCGGTACGGGCGTTCGCCACCGGGGGGCAGCGGCCCGACGAGGTGGTGAGCTGTACCAATCGACTGCTCGCCGATCTGGACCCCGGCCTGTTCGCCAGCTGCTGCTACATCGAACTCGACCCGGAGAGCGGGCGGGCCGAGGCCGTCCGGGCGGGTCATCCACCGCCGCTGCTGCGCGGTGCCGACGGCCGTACCCGCGTGGTCGAACTGCCCGGCGGCCCGCTGCTCGGGGTGGACCGGGCCGCCGAATACCCGGTGACCCGAATGGCCCTGGAGCCCGGTTCGGTCCTGGCGCTGTACACCGACGGCCTCGTCGAGGAGGTGGGCGTGGACCTGGATCGGGGCATCGACCGCATGCGCGCCTCCCTCTCACACGCCGCCGACACCAACCTCTCCGACCTGGCCGACCGCATGTTGCGCGACGCGGGCCGGCTGACCGAGCGGGCCGACGACGTGGCCGTACTGCTCACCCGCCGGCTGCGGCCGATCCCGGGCATGGGGTCCGCCCCGAACGGCGCACCCGCCGCGGGCCCGGGACCCGCCGATCTGCGCTGAGCGGCAAACGCGCGACCATGGAATGAGGAGGACAGGAGGGCTTGATGGGCACACCGCACACCGCCGGTGCCGACGACGCCGGCGATCCCTCGTCCGCCGTGCCCTGGGGCGCGGACCGGGCACTCCTCGACCATCTGCTCAACCGGGCGCCCATCGGCATGGCGGTGGTCGACCGCGACCTGCGCTGCGTGTGGATCAACGACCAATTGGAGGTGCGGGGCGGCATCCCGCGCGACAAACGCCTGGGCCGGCGGCTCAGCGAGGTGCTGCCCGGGCTGCCGGCGGACCACATCGAGGCGCAGATGCGCGAGGTCCTGACCACCGGGGTGCCGCTGATCGACCACGAGTACCAGGGCCGCACCGCCGGCGATCCGGAGCACGTGCACGCCTATTCGACCTCCTTCTTCCGCCTGGAGGACGGCGAAGGACGCCCGGCCGGGGTCTGCTACCTGGTCATCGACGTCACCGACCGGTGGCGGGCCAGGCAACGGCTGGCCCTGCTGAGCGACATCGGCGCCCGGATCGGCACCACCCTCGACGTGGCGCGCACCGCCCAGGAACTGGCCGACGTCGCCGTCCCCGACCTGGCCGACTTCGTCGCGGTGGACCTGCTCGAACCGGTGCTCGGCGGCGTCGAGCCCGAACCGGGCCCGGTCCGCCGGGCCAACCCCGACCTGATCCGGGTCGGCCAGCGCTCGGTGCGCGAGGGCCGGCACGGCGGCGCGGACGACGACCTCGTCGAATCGATCGCCCGGATCGGCGAACGCGCCCCCGTGGCCCGCAACTCCCCCGGCGCCCGCTGCCTCGTCGACGGCAAGGCCGTCCTCGAACCGCTTTTGGATCCGGACCTGCTGCCGTGGCTCGCCGAGGACCGCGTCTCCACCGACCGCACCCGCCGGGTGGGCCTGCACTCGATGATGGTCGTCCCGATTCGGGCCCGCGGCACCATCCTCGGCGTGACGCACTTCTTCCGCCGCGACACCCCCGACCCGTTCGAGAGCGACGACCTGATCCTGGCCGAGGAGTTCGTCTCCCGCGCCGCGGTGTGCATCGACAACGCGCGGCGCTTCACCCATGAGCACGCCGCCGCGCTGGCCCTGCAGCGCAGCCTGCTCCCGCACGGGCTGCCCCGGCAGACCGCGGTCGAGGTGGCCAGCCGCTATCTGCCCGCCGACGACCGGGCCGGGGTGGGCGGCGACTGGTTCGACGTGATCCCGCTGTCCGGCGCGCGCGTCGCGCTCGTGGTCGGCGACGTGGCCGGGCACGGCACGCACGCGGCGGCGACGATGGGCCGGCTGCGCGCGTCCGTACACACCCTGGCCGACCTGGACATGTCCCCCGACGAACTGCTCGCCCACCTGGACGATTTGGTCATCCGGTTCGTCGACGAGGAGGGCACCGGCGAGGGCGGCGTGGACACCACCGCGCTGGGCGCGAGCTGCCTGTACGCGGTCTACGACCCGGTGAGCCGGCTGTGCACGATGGCCCGTGCCGGGCATCCGCCGCCCGCGCTGGTCCACCCCGACGGCACGGTGGAGTTCCCGGACCTGCCCGCCGGGCCGCCGCTCGGGCTGGGCGGACTGCCGTTCGAGGCGGCCGAACTGGAACTGCCCGAGGGCAGCCTGCTCGTGCTCTACACCGACGGCCTGGTCGAGGGGCGCGATCGCGACGTCGAGTCGGGGATGGACCGGCTGCGCGCCTCGCTGGCCGATCCCGACCGGCCGTTGGACGAGTTGTGCCGGTCGGTGCTGGGCATCCTGCCGCAGAACCCGCCGCAGGACGACGTGGCGCTGCTGATCGCCCGTACCCGCAAACTGGACTCCTCGAAGGTGGTGTCCTGGGACCTCCCGGCCGACCCCGCCTTCGTCGCCGAGGCACGCACCCTGGCGGGCCGGCAGCTCGCCGAATGGGGGCTGGACGAGATCGCCTTCACCACCGAACTGGTGGTCAGCGAACTGGTCACCAACGCCATCCGCTACGCCTCCGGGCCGATCCGGGTGCGGCTGATCCGCGACGCCACGCTGATCTGCGAGGTGTCCGACGCGACCAGCACCACACCTCGGTTGCGGCACGCGCGGACCACCGACGAGGGCGGGCGCGGGTTGTTCCTGGTCGCCCAGTTCACCCAGCGCTGGGGCACCCGCTACACCACCGACGGCAAGACGATCTGGGCGGAATTGCTGCTGTCCGGACCGGAATGAGCACGCGCCGTGCTGCCCGCATCGGGTACGGGCGGCCGTCCCCGGCCCGTGTCGGCGGCCCCTGATAGCGTTCCCGGATGCCAGGAACCACCCCCCGGGACGCCGACCACGGGTCGGGCCATCGTGGGCGCAACTCCACGGCCGACCGCGCCCTCGACATCCTGCTGCTGTTCCGCGACGACCGGCTCGCGCTGACCGCGTCGCAGGTCGCCGGGCATCTGGGGGTGGCCCGGTCCACCGCGTACCGCTATCTGCAGAGCCTGACCACCAGCGGGTTCCTGGAGGAGAACGACGGCGGTGTCGGCTTTCGGCTCGGGCCGCGGGTGCTCGATCTGGCCCGGCTGGCCCGCAAGGGGGTCGGGCTGTCGGAGCTGGCCCGCCCGGTGATGCGCGAACTGGCGCTCGCGGTCGGCCAGCCGGTGTTGCTGACCCGGCGCACCGGCGATTCGGTGGTGTGTCTGGAGCGCGAGGAGGCGCTGCATACGTTGCGCCTGTCCTACGAGCGCGGCCAGGTGTTCCCCGTCAACGCCGGCGCCGCCGCGCTGACGCTGCTGGCGTGGGCGCCCGACGCCGACATCGAACGGGTACTGGCCCGCCCGCTCCCGCGCTTCACCGACGCGACCATCACCCACCCGGACGAACTGCGGGTACGCCTGGCCGGCATCCGGGCCCGGGGCTACGCGGTGGCCCGCGGCGAGTTCGACCCGGACCTGCTCGGCATCGGCGCCCCGGTACACCGCGAGGACGGCACGATCGTCGCGGCGGTCAGCATCGCCGCGCTGTCCCACCGCATCCCCGACGAGCAGGTGCCGCACTACGTGACGGCGGTCCGCGCCTCGGCGGCGGAGCTGTCCGCGCGGGTGAGTCGGATGGGACTGTAGTCGGAGCGCTCACCTTCGCCTCGTCCCCGGTCAATCGGGTGCGCAGTGGGTGGTCGGCACGGGTGTGCGCGGGTCGATCAGGTAGCGGTCGGTGAGTGCCGCCGCGCAGCGGTTCTTGTCGTAGCTCATGTGCCCCCAGCCGGCCGCGGTGACCAGGGTCGCGCCGCGGATCCGCCGCGCCGCGTGCACGGCCCAGGACAGCGGTGTCTGCGGGTCGTGCCGGTTGTTGACCAGCAGGATCGGTGCGGCGCCGGCCACCCGGTAGGGGCGCGGCGGGTTGGTCACGGGGGTGGGCCGGCCCAGGCAGTACGTCATCGCGTTCCAGGCCTGGATGTTGCGGCGCATGTGCGGCGCGACCGCCTTCGACCGGCGGTCCACGGCGGCGAGCGCGCCGGGGTCGGGGATGTCCAGGCTCCAGTCGGAGCAGAGCACGGCCTGCGAGGTGCGGGCGTCGAGATCGGGGACGTACGGCGGGGGCGGCGCGGGCAGCGGTGGGGCGGCGTCCATGCCGGCGAGCAGGTCGGCGACCCGGTTCCGGGCCGCGGTGAGCGTCTCGGCGGGATCGTGTTTCAGGTAGGACATCAGGAACTGCACGCCCGACAGCAGGTTGTCCGGCCCGAGGCCGTGTGTCGGGTCGCCGGGCACGTACAGGGTGCCGGCCCGGGCGCGGGCGTAGAGCCGTTCGAACAGGACCTCGACGTCGCGGCCGTGCAGGGAGCAATCGGCGCTGCCCGCGCACCACTTCACGAATTCGGTGAAGGAGTCCTCGGCGTTCGCGGCCTCGGATTCCAGGAATTCGGCGCCGTCGATCGAGTGGTCCATGTTGCTGTCGGCCACCAGTGCGCGGAAGCGGTGCGGGAAGAGTTCGGCGTACTGCTGTGCCATCAGCGTGCCGTAGGACACACCCCAGAAGCTCAGTCGCGCGTCGCCGAGCGCGGCCCGCAGCGCGTCGATGTCGCGGACCACGGCGAGTGTGTCGAGGTGGTCGTACAGCGGGCCGGTGGCGACCCGGCAACCGTCCGCCAACCGGCGGTTGTCGGCGGCGAACGCGGCGAAGCCGGCCGCGGTGGTGGGGTCGACGGTGGGCCGGGGGCCGGCCTGCGGGCAGTCGAGCGGGGCGCTGCGGCCCCAGCCACGCGGATCGAAGCCGACCCGGTCGAACCGGGCGTCGATCTCCGCCGAGAAAAAGTTCTTGTAGGTGCCGACCACGTCGTCGACGCCGAGCGAGCCGGGGCCGCCGTAGTTCAGCACGAGGGAGCCGATGCGGCGGGCGGGGTCGGTCGCCTTGCGTCGGGCCACGGCCATCTCGAAGGTCGCGCCGTGCGGTCGGGTCCAGTCGACGGGCAGGGTGAGCGTGCCGCAGTCGGCGGTGGGGTCCTGGGCGCACGGTTGCCAGGCGATCGGGCGGGAGGTCGGGGCGGCGGCGAGGTCGGCCCGGGCGGGGCGTGCCGAAGGCGCGGCGGCGGCGACGCTCACGGCGGCGAGGACCATCGCGAGCGCTTTCGATCCGCGTGTGCGTCCGCGCGGTGGGTGCCAGAACCGTTGCCTGCGCGGCGAGTTCGCCCTCATGCGGGCGCTCGCGAAGATCGTGGTCGCATGCCGCGAGACTAGGAGCATCGTTCGGCCGATACGTCCTGCGTGGGCACTAGGCCGCAGGTGTCGGCGGCGATTGCGGATCGGCCCTGGGGTGGAGTCGGCGCCTCCTACCCGGTGGCGGAGGCGGGGCGGGTTCGGGTGTCGATCAGGGCCAGGGCGTCGGCGACCGAGCCGGCCGGGTCGGGGAGCGGGTACAGGACGCCGCGCACGGTGCGGGTGTCGTCGAGGAGCAGGGTGAGCCGCTTGAGGCGGTCGACGCCCGCGGCTCGGAAGGTGGGCAGGCGTAGTGCGGCGGCCAGTTCGAGGTCGGCGTCGGACAGGAGTGGGAACGGGATGTTCGCGTGCGCGGCGAACGCGGCCAATTGGTCGGGGCGTTGGGTGCTCACGCCGAGCACGGTGGCGCCGCGGGCGGTGAATTCGGTGAGGCGGTCGCGGTAGGTGGCGGATTCCAGGGTGCAGCCGGGGGCGCCGGGGATTTGGTCCCAGCCGGGGGGATGCCCCTGGACGCCGGGGGCGTAGGCGCCGGGGAAGCAGTACAGGACCGTCCACGGAGTGTCGGCGATCGGGTCGACGCGCTCGGCGGTGGCGGTCGCGGCGCCGGCCTGGGCGGCGGGGCGCAGGGTGAGCGCGGGCAGTTTGGTGCCGACCAGGGCGTGCGCCCGGCGGGCCTCGGCGGAATCGGCCTCGCCGGTGGCGGTGAGCGTGCCGTCGCCGAGCACGAACTGCGTACCCCAGTTCTGCAGGGCGACCAGGACCGGGAGCAGGCCGCGCCCGGCGTCGGTGAGGTGGTATTCGTACCGCGGCGGGTGCGGGTGGTAGAGCCGCTTCTCCAACACACCGTGTTCGACCAGGGCCTTGAGCCGCTGGGCCAGCACCTTGCGGCTGATCCCGACCTGTTCGTGGAGCGCGCCGAACTGATGTACGCCCGCTGCCACATCGCGCACGAGCAGCAGGGTCCACCAGTCGCCGACGACGCCGAGCGCCTGGGTGATGGCGCAGTCGGCGTCCGCCAGATCGGTATATCGCATGTCACCTCGTCTTGCCTGCGTCGATGCGCTCACTATAGTGAGTTTCGATTGGTTACTCACTTGGTGGCTGCGGGGGACGGGGGTGCGGATGTCGGGCGGCGTGGAGGCGACGGGTTCGGCGGGGGCGATGGGGGCGACGGCGGGCTCGGTGGTTGCCGCCGGGGCGGATGGCGCTGCGCTGGCGGGTGCGGCGATCGGCGCGGGGGCGGGCTCGGGTTCGGGTGGGGTGGGCGGCGGGGCAGGTGGCGGGCCGGGCGACAGGCGGGCCGGCGGCTCGGGCGCGGTGAGCGGCGTGGCGGCGGTCGGTTCGGGTCGCGGGAGTGGGCCGGGCGGTGGGGGCGGTGCGTTCTGGCGCTACTGGGCCGCGCTGACGATCAGTCATGCCGGTGACGCGGTGACCGCCGTCGCCCTCCCGCTGATCGCGCTTCGCGGCCTGCACGCGACGAGTCTCCAGGTCAGTCTGATCACCGCCGCGCAGTACACCGCCTGGATCCTGATCGGGCTGCCCGCCGGGGTGATCGTGCAGCGCCTGCCGCTGCGCGGGACCCAGGTCGCGATGGACGTGGTGCGCGCGGTCGCGATCGCCTCCGTCCCGATCGCCTGGGCACTGGACGTGCTGGGCCTGTGGCAGCTGGTGGTGGTCGCGTTCGTGGTCGGCCTGGCGAGCGTGGTGTTCGACGTGGGCAACTCGACGCTGCTGCCGTCGATCGTGGGCAAGGAGGAGCTGACGTCCCGCAACAGCCTCGCCTCCGGCTCGGTCGCCGCCACGCAGCTCGGCGGCCCTTCACTGGCCGGTGTACTGGTGCAACTGTGCGGCGCGGCGAGCGGTTTGCTGGTGGACGCGGTCAGCTACCTGCTTTCCGCGGTCCTGCTGCGCACGCTGCCCCGCCCGGCCCGGCAGGCGCCCTCGGACGGCGGGCCCTCGTTGCGGGCGCGGATGGCCGAGGGCCTGCGCTACGTGCGCCGGCATCCGGCGATCCGGCCGTGCGTCGCGGCGGTGACGGCCGTGAACTTCGTCTGCGGGGCGTTGATGGCGCTCGTCCCGGCCCTGCTCGTGCGCACGTTGCACGCGCCGACCGCGCTGGTGGGCGTACTGATCGCGAGCGAGGGCGTCGGCAGCCTGATCGGCGCCGCGTTGACCACGCGCCTGGTCGTCCGCTTCGGCAGCGCCCGGACGCTGCTCGGGGCCGCGCTCCTGACGCCCGTCGCGGTCGGCTGCGTACCGTTCGCCGGGGGCGGGCTCGGGCTGCTCGTCTTCGCCGCGGCCAACGCCGCGTTCGGCGCCGCCGTCGTGATGATGAGCATCGTCACCCGCACCCACCGGCAGACCGTGACCCCGCCGGAGTTGCTGCCTCGGGTGATGGCAACCGTCCGCTTCGTGTCCTGGGGTGCGATCCCGTTCGGGGCGCTGACCGCCGGGCTGGCCGCCACCTGGCTGGGCAATCGGGGCGCGCTGGGCACGATGTTCGGTATCGCGCTGCTGACTCCGGTGGTGTTGGGTGCGAGCCCGATCCGGCGGATGCGCGACCTGGTCTGATCCGGGTGCGGGAAATCCGGGTGACCGCGAGCGAGTTCGTGATCTACGGTGGGCGCATGGATGTCACGTTCAAGCGAATCGGTGCGCGGCGCCACGCGTTCGGCACCCGACCGCGGAGCGCCCATCCGACGTCGAACCGGGAGCCGTGGAAGGGCCGTTGGCCCGATCGCTCCGGGTCGCCTCGCGGCTGAGCCGCGCCTGCGCCGTTGGGCACCGTCGTGTTCGACGCATGGACGAGGTGCCGCACCGTCGCTTCGACGCACTGTCGCGTTGGTGCACGGCTGCGCTCTCGTGCTGCCGCGTCGGTACGTCGTCGTGTCGTCGCGTCGCCATCGCGTCACCGTTGCGTTGCCGGTGTGTCGTTGTGTCGTGACCGGAAACGGTCCCGGCCGTAGGTAGGTGGGTCGGCGACCGTCGACCCACCCGACGACGCGCGGCCGTATCGCCGCCGCCCCCGAGCCGACCCAAAGGCCGCCGACGCGCGCCGAGTCCGATCCGTTCGGCTCCGCCCGTCGCACGCCGATCCCCCACCGATCCGCCCATGCCGCGCCCTCGCGCCGCAGCGGTTCGGCGCGCCTTCATGCCGCCCTTCCTCGGCGGGCCGGGTGCCGTCGAAACCCTGCGCGCGGTGCGCCCATGGGTCGATGGGGTGTGCCCGGTCGCAACTCGACCGGTCCCGGCGGCCGTTCGCCATCCATCCCTGGTGTACCCACCGGTGCTCTCCGCTGTCCCTGTGCGTGGTGTGCGAACACCCGTGCGGTGTCGACGGATCGCCGTGTGCTGCCCGGATTCGGCACCACCCGTCCCATCCCTTTGTATGAGAGAGGGCTTCAGGCCGTCATGACCAGAACCGCACGCCACCTCGACCTCGCCACCGTCCGCAACATCGGGATCATGGCCCACATCGACGCGGGCAAGACCACCACCACCGAGCGGATCCTGTTCTACACAGGTGTCTCGTACAAGATCGGCGAGGTACACGACGGCGCCGCGACCACCGACTGGATGCCCCAGGAGCGCGATCGCGGCATCACCATCACCTCCGCCGCGATCTCCTGCGACTGGACGCTCGACGGCGTCGCACACCGGATCAACCTCATCGACACGCCGGGACACGTCGACTTCACCGTCGAGGTCGAACGTTGCCTGCGCGTCCTCGACGGCGCGGTCACCGTGTTCGACGGCGTCGCGGGCGTCGAGCCGCAGTCCGAGACGGTGTGGCGCCAGGCCGACCGCTATCGCGTACCCCGAATCTGCTTCGTCAACAAACTCGACCGCACCGGAGCCGAGTTCCATCGCTGCGTCGAGATGATCGGCGAACGACTGGGCGCGGTGGCCATGGTCGTACAGGTGCCGATCGGCGCCGAAGCGGACTTTCGCGGGGTGGTCGACCTGGTCCGGATGCGCGCACTGGTCTGGTCGGCGGACACCGGACTCGGCGAGGCGTACGACGACGTCGACATCCCGGCCGCGTACCTCGCGGACGCCCTCCGATGGCGCGACCGGCTCCTCGAGACGGTCGCCGAGCACGACGACGCGATGATGGAGGCGTACCTGGCGGGCAGCGAACCCACCGAGGCACAACTGCACGCCGCGATCCGGCGGATCACCATCGCCTCCGGTCGCGGCGACGGCCCCACCGTCACGCCCGTTCTTTGCGGAACCGCCTTCCGAAACAAGGGAGTTCAGCCGCTGCTCGACGCCGTGGCGCGCTATCTGCCGTCGCCTCTGGATGTGGGTGCGATCCAGGGGCACGCGGTCGGCGCGCCGGAGACGGCCGTCGTACGCACACCGTCGCCCGAACAGCCGCTCGCGGCACTGGCGTTCAAGATCGCGAGTGATCCGCATCTGGGCAGGCTGACGTTCCTGCGGCTGTACTCGGGCAGCCTGACCGCCGGCGACCAGGTGCAGAACTCGATCAAGGGCCGCACCGAACGTGTGGGCAAGATCTACCGCATGCACGCCGACAAGCGAGAGGAGATCGCCGCCGTGGGCGCGGGCGACATCGTCGCGGTGATGGGGTTGCGCCGGACCACCACCGGCGAAACCCTGTGCGATCCGGCGCACCCGGTGGTGCTGGAGTCGATGGACTTCCCGGTCCCGGTGATCGAGGTGGCCATCGAACCCGCGTCCCGGGCCGACCAGGAGCGGCTGGGCGTCGCGATCCAACGACTGGCCGAGGAGGACCCGTCCTTCCGGGTCAAGACCGACCGCGAGAGCGGGCAGACCATCGTCTCCGGCATGGGCGAACTGCACTTGGAGGTGCTGGTCGACCGTATGCGACTGGAGTTCGACGTGGCCGCCTCGGTGGGTCGACCGCGAGTCGCCTACCGCGAGACGGTGAGCGCGCCGGTGCCCGGACACGACTACACCTACCGCAAACAAAACGGCGGCAAGGGCCAGTTCGCCAAGGTCCGCATCGCCATCGAACCACTGGAGGGAGACGGCTACGAGTTCGTCGACAAGGTCGTGGGCGGCCGCATCCCGAAGGAGTTCATCCCGTCGGTGGACGCGGGCTGCCGAGCGGCGATGGAACTCGGGGTCCTCGCGGGCTACCCGCTCACGGGTCTGCGGGTGACCCTGCTCGACGGCGCGTTCCACGAGATCGACTCATCCGAAACGGCCTTCCGAATCGCCGGCTCGCTGGCCTTCAAGGAGGCCGCCCGACTGGCCCGCCCCACCCTGCTCGAACCGGTGATGGCGGTGGAGGTGACCACACCCGAGGACCACTTGGGCGACGTCATCGGCAACCTCAACGCCAGACGCGGCCAGGTCGAGGCCCTGACGGACCGCTCCGGCGCAAAGGTGATCACCGCACTGGTCCCACTCGCCGAAATGTTCGGCTACGTAGGCGACCTACGCAGCCGAACCTCCGGCCGAGCAAGCTACACAATGGAATTCCACTCCTACACAAGGGTCCCACCCCACCTGACCCCCGAAATCCCCACAGGCCCAACCACGGCATAGCTCCCACCCCCGCCCGCCGCCCGGGACCCGTCCCGGGCGGCGGGCGGGGCCCTTGCGGTCGCGGACCGGGCCGGGGCCTTCCCGATGGATCGGGGCGTTTCCGGCGCGCGTGCGCTTTCGCCTGCGGAGCGGCCGCCCCGGCGCCGGCCCGAGTCGATGGTGGACCGCCCGCCACCGACGTTCAGGGCTCCAAGATCCGGGGCTTCCGGCGAGATGGGTGCAGATGCATTGCTCGGCAAAACCCGGCCGGCAGCGGCGGGCGAGGATGAGGCGCGGGGTCAAGTCCGCCAGGGAACCTTCCCGAGTGGATCGACCGGCTTCCGGCGGGCGCTGCGCCCTTGGCGGCCGGCACCCAATCCGAGTCTCGTCCGAGTCGATGGTGGGCCGCCGCCAACGCTCAGAACTCCAGGACTCGAAGCCCTTGACTAGACGAGCGCGCTGCTCGGCGAGCCCGGCCGGCAGCGGGAAACGGGAGGGCGGTCGGGTCGAGTCCACCAGGAATGCTCCCGACTGGGCCGAACGCTCCGGCGAGCGTTGCGCCCATGGCTGCGAGGTAGCCGGTCCGAGGCCCGCCCAAGTCGGTAGTGGGCCGCCGCCAACGCTCGGAACTCCAAGACGCGAAGCCCTCGACGAGACGAGTGCGCTGCTCGGCGAAACCCGGCCGGCAGCGGGAGGGTGCTTGGGTCGAGTTCGCTGGGGAGCCTTTCCGTGTGGGTCGGGCGGTTTCGGCGGGCGTTGCGCTTGTGGTTGCGGGTGGCTGGTGCGGGGTTTGTCCGAGTCGGTGGTGGGCCGCCGCCGGCGTGCGGGGCTCCGAGACTGGGGAGTCTCGACGAGGCGGGGGCGTTGGTCGGCGAAAACCGGCTGGCAGCGGGGGGCGGGGAGGGCGGTCGGGTCGAGTCCGCCGGAGGGCCTTCCCGAGTGGGTCGGGCGTTCCCGGCGGGCGCTGCGCCTTGGGTTGCGTGAGCTGGGGCGGGGTTGGTCCGCGTCGGTGGTGGGCCGCCGTCGGCGAAAAAGCGGCCTGCAGCGGCGGGTCGGGAGGGGGCTCGGGTCGAGGCTGCCGGGCTTGCGTTCCCGAGTGGGTCGGGCTCAGGGCATTTCGAGGTGCGGTGGACGTGTGAGGGGCGAGAGTTCACGAAACCGGACGGCGTGGGGTGTCGTGGTCTCGGTGTGAGAGAAAACCCCAGGTCGGCGCGAGTGGACGGCGGTTCCGGGCGCCTCGGGATCCGGTTTCGGCTTCTAGTGGGCACTCTCGGTCTCCCGACGACGACCTCAGCGAGGTCGCAACGCCCGAAGGCGACCCCGACCGGGCAGTTTCGGCCTCCCCACTCACGCCGAAGAGGCCAGAACACACGACACCGGCACTCGACCCCCGCCTTTTCACCCCGACCTCACAAAACCGCAGGTCACCGAAGCTCATAGCCCGAAATCGCCCATCGCGATCCGGCTTCGAGCCCCAACCTCCTCCCCCAACGCCCTCGAAGCGCGCCGACCCACTCAGGAACGCAAGCCCGGCAGCCTCGACCCGAGCCCCCTCCCGACCCGCCGCTGCAGGCCGCTTTTTCGCCGACGGCGGCCCACCACCGACGCGGACCAACCCCGCCCCAGCTCACGCAACCCAAGGCGCAGCGCCCGCCGGGAACGCCCGACCCACTCGGGAAGGCCCTCCGGCGGACTCGACCCGACCGCCCTCCCCGCCCCCCGCTGCCAGCCGGTTTTCGCCGACCAACGCCCCCGCCTCGTCGAGACTCCCCAGTCTCGGAGCCCCGAACGCCGGCGGCGGCCCACCACCGACTCGGACAAACCCCGCACCGGCCACCCGCAACCACAAGCGCAACGCCCGCCGAAACCGCCCGACCCATTCGGAAAGGCCCCTCGGGCAACTCGACCCGGGCGCTCTCCAACTCCCCGCCGCCGGCCGGTTTTCGCCGACCAATGCTCCCCTCTCGCCGGAAGCCCGGGTCTCAGAGCCCCGAACGCCGGCGGCGGCCCACCACCGACCCGGGCCGGCCCCGCACCGGTCACCTCCAGCCAGAAGCGCAAAGCCCGCCGGAAGCGCTCGGCTCAGTCGGGAAGGCTCTCCGGCGGGCTCGGCCCGACCCCGCACCTGCCTCGCCGGAAGCCGGAGTCCTGGAGCTCCGAACGCCGGAGGCGGCCCGCCGGCGACTCGGACAGAGCCCGCACCGGCCGGCCCGCCGCCGCAAGCGCGGCGCTCGACGGGGGCGCCCGACGCGCGCCCGCCGCTCGTGCCGTTCAGTCTCTGGGCGGTGGGGCGTTTCGGTAGGCGAAGCCTGTGCGGTAGGACCAGACGACGGCTTGGGTGCGGTCGCGGACTTCGAGTTTGGCCAGGATGTGTTTGACGTGGGTTTTGACCGTTTCCACCGACAGGTGCAGTGTGCGGGCGATTTCGGTGTTGGACAGGCCGCGGGCCATCGCGCGCAGCACGTCGGCCTCGCGGTCGGTGAGGCGGCCCGCGCGCATGTGGTCGGGGCCGATTCGGGCGGCGTGCGAGGCGAAGAGGCGGCGGGCGACCGCCGGCGAGACCACCGCGTCGCCGGCCGCGACCGCGTGGATCCCGGCGATCAGCTCCTCCGGCGTGGCCCGCTTGAGCAGGAAGCCGTCGGCGCCGGCCGCGATCGCGTCGTCGACCACCTCGTCAAGGTCGAACGTGGTGAGCACCAGGACACGCGGCCGGTCCGGCACCGCCATCAGGTCCCGAGTGGCGGAAACGCCGTCGCGGACCGGCATCCGGATGTCCATCACCACCACGTCGGGGCGAAGTTCCAGCGCGGCACGCACCGCCTCGGCACCATCGGCCGCCTCCCCCACCACAGTGATCCCGGGCTCGGCCCGCAGCAGCGCCTTCAATCCGCTCCGGACCAGCGCGTCGTCATCGGCCAGCAGCACCCGGATCACGAACGCACCTGCGCCGGCAGCGTCGCCCGTACCCGAAAGCCCGCCGCGACCGGGCCGGCCTCCACCTCACCGCCGACCGACCGGGCCCGCTCGCGCATGTTGGCCAGCCCGCGCCCGGGCCGACCCACCCGCAACTGGCGCCCCTCGTTGACCACTTCGAGCACCACGGTGTCGTCGACCTGGGCCAATTCGACGTCGATCCGGCCGCTGTCGGTGTGCCGCAGCGCATTGGTCAGCGCTTCCTGGACGATCCGGTGCAGCGCCTGCGCGACCGTGGCACCCACCTGTATCTCCTCCGTGGTCAGCCGCAGTTCGCGGCCCGCGGCCCGGACCCGGTCGACCAGCGCGGACAGGTCGGTGGTCGGCCGGTCGGTGTGCATCACCCGGACCAGCCGGTCCAACTCCCCCAGCGCGTCGCGGCCGACGCTCTCGATGTTGCCCAGCGCCTCCCGGGCGAAGGTCGGGTCGTCGACGAACACCCGGCGTCCGACCCCGGCCTGCATCACCATCACGTTGACCGCGTGCCCGATCGAGTCGTGCAGTTCGCGGGCCAGCTCGGTGCGCTCCTCGGCCCGGACCCGGGCGTGCTCGGCGAGCGCCGCGGCCCGCCGGCTGCGCGCGGCGTCGCCCGCGACCATCGCGAGCAGGAAGCACACCGCCACGCCGAACACGTCGGTGGGCCCCACCGGCGCCCGGTCGACCGCGAAGTAGCCGCCCACCGCGGCGACCATCACGGCCGCGCCGACCACCCGGGCGCCGGTCCCGCGCAACGAGAACAGGGTGAACAGCGAGATCCACGCCGGCCACTGGGTCACCGTGGTGGAATAGCCGGCCGCCGCATTGACCACCACGAGCAGCGACGTGGCGACCACCACCCACATCGGCGCGACCCGGCGCGGGAACAGACACAGCGTGGACCCGACGGCGAGGCTCAGACCGACCGCGTCCAGCCCCCGGTAGGGCGGGTCGGCGGGGGCGAGCACGGTCACCGCGACCGCGCCCGCCACGAACGCAGGCGTCAGCCAGACGTCGGAAGTGCGCATGCCCCATCCTGCACCGGCGAGCCCCGCCCCGGTCCACCCCCGCGCGGCGGAGAACCATCTCCCTCGCACGAGGGAGGGGTTTCCCCGTTCCGGGGGGCGAGGGCGCACCCCTTCGCTTCCTAGCGTGGTGACATGCCGCGAAAGGACGCCCCGACATGACCACGACCACCACCACCGCGCACCGACCCGACTCCACCCGACGCCGCACGGTAGGCGTCTGGTGGCTCGCGCTGAGCGCTCTGGCGATCGCCGTGTTCGCCCCGCTGCCCTACCTGACCGAGTCCCTGGTCGCCCTCGCCCGCGACGACGCCGACATAGCGAGCAACTACGCGTACCGGCCGAAGTGGCAGCAGGCCTTCTTCTACACGCACATCGTGGCCGCCGGCCTCGCCCTGCTGCTGTCCCCCGCCCAGCTCGCGAGCCGAATACGGCTGCGCGCACCCCGCCTGCACCGGGCCTGCGGCCGGCTCGTGCTGCTGTGCATCGCCGTGGGCGGGGTCGCCGGCCTGGTGCTCGCGCCGATGAACCACGCGGGCGCGGTGGGCACCGCCGGCTTCGGCATGCTCGCGGTGTTGTGGGTGGGCTGCGCCGGCTTCGGGTTGCGGGCGATCCGGCGCGGCGATCCGACCCTGCATCGCCGCTGGATGCACCGGGCCTTCGCGTTCACCTACGCGGCGGTGACGCTGCGGCTGTGGCTGATCCTGCTGGTCCCGCTGACCGGCGACTTCGACCGTGCGTACACGTTCGTTCCCTTTCTGTGCTGGGTGCCCAACCTGATCGTGGTCGAATGGCTCCTCCGCTCCCGCGCGTCCCGAAAGATCATCCCGCCCGTCATGTGATCAAGGTCTGCACGTCGCCCGCCCGCCACCTTTGCCTCATAACGTCTGGCCGGTATTCGCCCCTCCCCCCGAGCGCAAGGAACCCACATGGCGACCGAGGACCACTCGCTTCCGGCCGATCGGCCCCTACCGCAGTTGCCCGAGTGGGCCGACCCGGAGGTGGCCGAGGACCGGCTCGACGCGCAGGGCGTGTCGCGCCGAGGGCTGATCGGTCGAGCCGGGCTGTTCGGGGCCGGATTCCTGGGTGCCTCGGCGCTCGGTATGACCGGCGCGGGCGTGGCGGCGGCGGCCGAGTCCGACGACGCGGTGCAGGCGAGTTCGCGCCCGGGCCAGGACGGCCCGCCGAGCAAGTACGTCTACCTCGTGGGCGACCACCACGTGCACACCGTCTACAGCCACGACGCCAAGTACGGCTTCGCCCAGTCGGCGGCGCAGGGGCGGCAGTTCGGCCTGGACTGGATCGTCTACACCGAGCACGCCAACTTCGGCCACGCCAACGCCGGTGGCGCGGAGCGCGAACACGCGGAGATCCTCAAGGCCCGTCAGGAAAACCCGCGGGTGCTGATCTTCCAGGGCCTGGAGTGGTACGTCCCCGCCGCCGAGCACGCCACCATCATGGTCGCGCCGGGCCGCAACGAGGTGGAACTGCTCCGGCAGTTCGAGCTGACGTTCGACGCCAAGCTGAACAAGTTCGACGTGGGCGCGGTGGGCGACCCGAAGACCCCCGCCAACGAGGCCAAGGCGGTGGAGGCGATCCGCTGGCTCGGACAGCGCCGCCGCGAGGGCTTCGTCGAAGACGTCCTGGTGCTGGCCAACCACCCCAGCCGGCTCGGCATCGTCTCCCCGCACGAGCTGCGCGCCTGGCACGACGCCGACCCGTCGATCTTCCTCGGCTTCGAGGGCGCTCCCGGCTCGCAGGCCAACGCCGACCCGGCGTGGGTGAAGTATCGCGAGGGCCAGTCGGGTCCGGGCACCTTCCAGCGCGGCGAATACCAGAACGCGCCGTCGCCGCAGAGCTGGCCGCGCTACCCGATCGAGAGCTACCGCACGTTCGGCGGCTTCGACTGGATGACCGCGACGGTCGGCGGCATGTGGGACGCGCTGCTGTCCGAGGGCCGGCTGTGGTCGGTCACCTCGAACTCGGACAACCACCGCACCATGTTCGACACCTACGCCGACGGCGACTACCCGCCCGGCAGGGGCTTCGACGACCTCGGCTCCAAGCCGCTGCCCAAGGACACCGGTGTCCCGCAGCCCGGCAGCGACTTCTGGCCCGGGCAGTTCAGCCGCACCCACGTGGGCGTGGAGCGGTTCGGCTACCGCGACGTGATGAACGGCCTGCGTGCCGGGCGCGTGTGGGTCGACCACGGCCAGTTGCTCGACGGCCTCGACGTGTGGATGGTCGCGGACAACGGCCGCAGCGAACCGGTCACCCTGGGCGGCCGATTGCCGCTGTCGGCGAACCGGGGCGCCACGCTCTACATCCGGGTCACCACCGCGAGCCGGCCCAACTACCACGGTGTGGTGCCGACCCTGGCGCACGTCGACGTGATCACCGGCACGGTCACCGGCAAGTCCCGCGACGCCGACGCCTGGCAGGCCCCCGACGCCCGGGTGACCAAGCGCATCGACGTGGCCGGCCGTACCGGCACCTACACCCTGAAGGTGCAACTGCCGCGCCGGAACAAGCCGTACTACGTCCGACTCCGAGGCAGCGACGGCAACCGGCACGGCGTCGGCCCGTTCGGCGCACGCGTCGACCCGGCGGGCCCGATCCAGCACCCGAACAACGACGGCGACCCGTGGCGCGACATCTGGTTCTACAGCAACCCGATCTTCGTCGACGTCAAGTCTTCGCACTGGGGGGACTGACCCCGGGGGGGTTGGTGGGGGGGGTGGGGTCGACGTCCCTTGTCGGACGTCGACCCCGCCGCCGGCAGGGCCCGGTTCGCGGCGGGTGCCCGATCCGATCGGCGAGCCGGACCGTGCGTTCGGGGTCGCGGTCGCGGCTAGTAACTCGGCGCGGAAGCACATGAGTTGGCAGCCGCGACGACGGGCGGGGTGATCCAGGTGCCAGTCCGATCGCCCCCGTCCTGGTTACCGGCGAGCAGTCGCACGGCGCCGGTCGGGGTGGCGCACGGTTGTCCGCGCAACCAGGTCTGGGGAATCGGGTCGAGGCCGGAACCCGGCCGGAGGTGTGCCGCCCAGCGGCATCCCCCAACGGCACACCCGGTTGCACACCTCCGATCAGGAAAGCGGGCGCTCGCCCGTCGTCTCCGCGATCCCCACCCAGCGGCGCCACTCCGCGACCAGGCCCCAGCTGTCCTCGCCGGTGTTGGACACCAGCAACTCCCCCGAGCGCACGACGTGTTTGCGCATCGCGCTCTCGGCGGCCACCCCGTCGCGCCGGCGCAGCGCCTCGACGATGTCGGTGTGTTCCCGGAGCGCGGTCTCCACCGACTGGTATCTCGGTACGCTGAGTCGCCCGTCCAGGGCCAGCGTCTGACGCAACTCACCGACGAACTTGGCCAGTCGCCGGTTCCCGCCGGCCCGCAGGATCACGTCGTGCAGCTTCTCGTCGGCGGCGAAGTACTCGGGGCCGGCGTCGGGGTGCGCGGCCATGATCGCCAGTTGGGCGGCCAGTTCCTCGTCATCGCGGGTGGTCATCACCGCCGCGGCGCTGCGGCACGCCGGCGGCTCCAACAACACGCGCAGACTGCACAGTTCGACCACGCCGCGCCCGTCCGGGCCGAGCACGCGCGCGCCGCGATTGCGTTCGATCCGGACCAGTCCCAGGTCCGCCAGTTTGAGCAGGGCCTCCCGTACCGGCGTCCGGGAGGCACCGAACCGCTCGCCCAACTCCCGTGCGGAGTACAGCGTCCCGCGCCGGAGTGTGCCGAGCCGGATCGCGTCGCGGATCTCCGCCGCGATCTGCTCGGACTTGATGTCCGCCGACGACTGTAACGACGACAAGGGGTTCCCCAGACCGGCCGAGCGACCAGGAGCTCGATTCCCGACCCGCTCGACCGGAGGCCGGAGCGGCCAGGATAGCCGCCGAAACCCGAGCCCCACCCTCCGCTCACCGGCACCTCCGGCACGGCGGGTTCACAGCCGCCGCGAACTCCCCCGTGGAGTCAGCCGGTTGCGAGATGTTCGAGGCGGACCGCCAGGCCGTCCAGCATCCGCTGGAGGCCATAGTCGAAGTTCGCCTCACGCAGTTGCTCGGGATCCCTGCCGCGCATCGCCGACTGACTCTCCCGGACCCGGGGATGGTCGCGCATCGCCTCCTCGGCACTGGGTTGCAGGCTCTCCATCAGCTCCTGTTCGGTCCGACCGCTGCGCGCGAGCATGGACAGGTAGGCCGCCTCGCTGGTGGCCATCCCGATCACATAGGCCAGGACCGTACTCATCACCCGATCGCTCTCCTCGACGGCGAAGCCCGCACCCTCGACCACGGCGAGCATGCGCTCGGACAGCCGGATCACGTTCGGCCCCAGGTAGGCCAGACCCACCTGGCCGAGCACCACGGCCACCCAGGGGTGGCGCAGCACCATCGCACGCACGCTGTACGCGCAACTTTCGATTGTGGCCCGCCAGTTCGCCGGATCGCCCGGCTCCGGCACGGTCAACTCGCCGTAGACCTCGTCGACGACCAGCTCGATCAGCTCGTCCTTGTTGGCCACGTGCCGGTACAGCGAGGTGGCCCCGGCGCCCAGGCGGGTACCCAGGCGCCGCATGCTCAGCGCCTCCAGCCCCTCGATGTCGAGCAGCCGCACCGCCTCGGCAACGATCTGCTCCCGGCTCAGCTGCTCGCGTTGGCGACGCGGGCGTGTCCATACGGATTCGAACGGCTTGTCGTCGGCTGCCATGGCGCCCCTCTCTGTCCGTACCGCGTGAACCGCGCGTATCGCTTGATCACTGTTTTGGGCCACCGTAGCGCACAGCGTTCGCATTCTGCGTACGCCTGATCCAGGAGTGCATGGGGACATCGTTCACCAGTTGCGCACACCGTTCCGTGATGCGTACAGTGTTCGCAGCGAGGGCACGGCGTACGCGTCACGCACCATCCTCCGCGCCAAGAAGACGTGAAGACCCGACCACGCGAAGCCGAGAACTCGAGGGGTCCACCATGGAGAACCGCCACAATCCGCGCCGCTGGCTGATCCTGATCGTGTTGTGCCTGAGCACGCTGGTGCTGGTCGTGGACAACATGGTGCTGACCGTTTCGGTCCCGCCGATCGCGACCGACCTGGGGGCGGACGCCCAGGAGATCCAATGGATCATCGAGTCGTACGTACTGGTGTTCGCCGGCCTGTTGCTGACCGCAGGCAGCCTGTCCGACCGGTTCGGTCGAAGGCGGATCATGATCGTCGGGTTGGCGATCTTCGGCGGCGCCTCGCTGGCCGCGACGTTCGCCGCCAACCCTGAGCAGTTGATCGCCGGTCGGGTGCTGATGGGTGTCGGCGGGGCGTTGATCATGCCGAGCACGCTGTCGATCCTGATCACCGTGTTCGACGACGAGGAGCGGCGGAAGGCGATCACCGCGTGGAGTGCGGTGGCCATGGTGGGTCTGGTCGGCGGGCCGGTGGTCGGCGGCGTGCTGATCGCGCACTTCTGGTGGGGCGCGGTGTTCCTGATCAACGTGCCGATCGCGATCGTCGCGATCATCGCCGCGCTCGTGCTGATGCCGGAGTCGAAGGGGCCGTGGCGCAGGTCCGACCCGCTGGGCATGGTGCTGTCGATGGTCGGCATGACCGCGCTGGTGTGGACGATCATCGAGTCGGCCAACGGCGGTCTGTCGCACCCCGGTACGCAGATCTCGCTCGTGGTCGCGGTCGTCTCGCTGGTGGCGTTCGGCTTCTGGGAGATCCGTACCGCGCACCCGATGGTTCCGCTCGCGCTGTTCCGGAACCGGGTGTTCAGCGGTGCCAGTTTCTCGCTCGTCCTGCTGACGTTCGCCAACGGCGGGCTGATGCTGATCCTGACCCAGTACCTCCAGTTCGTCCTGGGCTACTCGCCGAGCAAGACCGGCCTGGCCTTCGCCCCGCTGGCCATCGCCTCGCTGCTCTTCAACGGCATCGGCGCCACGCTCGGCAACAGGATCGGCAACCGGCCCATGACGGCGGTCGGCCTGGTGGTCATCGCGGTCGGCTTCGGCACCGTGGCGAGCCTGCCGTCGGACGCCGGCTTCGGACTGCTCTCCGCCGCGACCGTGCTGATCGGGATCGGCAGCGGGCTGGCGATGCCCGCGGCGACGGCGGCTCTGATGGGCGCGGTACCGGCCGAGCACGCCGGCGTCGGCTCAGCGCTCAACGACACGGTGCAGCAGGCGGGCGCGGCGCTCGGGGTGGCCGTCCTCGGCAGCATCCTGTCCGGCACCTACACCGGCGCCATGCCCGAAGAGGCCCCCGAACAGGCCAAGCAGTCGATCTCGGACGCACTCGCCGTGGCCGACACCACAGGCGACCACCACTTGGCGACCGCTGCCCGCGAGGCCTTCACCACCGCAATGTCGGCCGGCTTCTGGACCGCCGCAGCCGGAATCCTGACCGCCGCCGCACTCGCGCTGCTCCTGCTCCGCAACCCGGCGGGAAGCCCGGCGGCCGCGGGTATTGGGGCGGAGACGGAGGGCACGGACCCGGAGACAGAGGCCGAGGGCAAGGACTCGGGAGCCGAGGCCGCGGGGGCGGGGGCTGTGGCCGCAGGAGCCGAGGGCGCCGCTGCGAGCCAAACGGGCGGCGAAGCCCAGCCGGCATCGGCCGAACCGGCGTCGGCTGAGCGCGCCCGCGTCCGTACTGCGGCGGCCCACTGACCTCCCGCACCTGGACGATCTCGCGTCACGACGCCCCGACGGCCCGCCCGCCGTCGGGGCGTCGTCGCATCAGTCGGTCCAATTGGCCTCGAACGCACATTCGCCACCGGCAACCCGGTCGGCCTCGAACGCCGGCCGAGCCGTATGTCTCCACAAGTCCTCCCAGCCCCGGCCGACAAGCAGGCAACCGACCCGAGCGGGCCGGGCGCGTGCACCGCACGTTGCACCCAGGGCCCCGACGAGACAGGCGCCTTGCTCGGCGAAAACCGGCTGGCAACGGGGGCAGGGAGGGTGCTCGGGTCGAGTCGTCCGGGGAGCCTTTCCGAGCGGGCCGGGCGCTTGCGGCGCGCGTTCGCCTTCGGTTGCGGGTGGCCGGTCCGGGGCCCGTCCGAGTCGATGATGGGCCGCCGCCAGCGTTCGGGGCTCCAAGACCCGGGCTTCCGGCAAGATGGCCGCGTTGCTCACCGAAACCGGCTGGCAACGGGGGCGGGGAGGGTGCTCGGGTCGAGTCGTCCGGGGAGCCTTTCCGAGCGGGCCGGGCGCTTGCGGCGCGCGTTCGCCTTCGGTTGCGGGTGGCCGGTCCGGGGCCCGTCCGAGTCGATGATGGGCCGCCGCCGGCGTTCGGGGCTCCAAGACTCAAGGGCCCCGACGAGACAGGCGCCTTGCTCGGCGAAAACCGGCCGGCAACGGGGGAGCGGGTGAGGAGCCCGGTCGAGTCGCCCGAGGGGCCTTTCCGAGTGGGTCGGGCAGGGCGTTTCGAGAGACGGTCGGCGGCTGGGTGGCGAGAGTTCAGGAAACCGGACGGCGTTACGCACCGCAGCCTCGATGCGAGAGAAAACCGCAGGTCAGCGGGAAAAGAAGCCGTTTCGAACGCCTCGGGATCCGGTTTCGGCGCTTGGTGGGCACTTTTGGCCTCCCCGACGGCATCTGAAGGGTCGCAGGACCCGAAGCCGACCCGATCGGGCGATTTCTGTCTCCGCTCCGGCATTGAGGGGGTCGGAGCGGACGAAACCGGTACACGACGCCCATCTCTCCTCTCTGATCCCACAAAACCGCAGGTCACCGAAACCCAAAGGCCACAACCACCGATCGCAATCCGATTTCGCGCCCCGGCTCCGCGCCAGCACTCCGCCACCACAAGCCCAACGCCCGCCGGAAACTCCCGACCCACTCGGAAAGGCCCCTCGGACGACTCGACCCAACCTCCCTCCCAGCCCCCGCTGCCAGCCGGTTTTCGGTAAGCAACGCGGCCGCCTCGCCGGAAGCCCCCGTCTTGGAGCCCCGAACGCTGGCGGCGGCCCACCATCGACTCGGACCAACCCCGCACCTGCCACCCGTAACCACACGCGGAAGCCTCGGTAGGCAGTGCTATCGGCCAGGTTCGGGTCGCCGTCGACGGCGGATATCAGAGCGCTTCACCGCCAACGGGAGCAGCCCGCACCTGCCACCGGTGACCGCACACGCCGGCCGGTGATTGTCGGGGCGGTGTCGCTGCGCCGGTGGGACTTCCACACCCCCGCTGGCAGCTGTGCTCGGCGCGGTTGGTGATTGTGGGCGAAGGCTGTCACGTTGGCCGAGCAGCGTTGTGGACGGGTCGCGCCCGCCGCCACTGGTGGTCATCGGGGCGCCGTCTCGTCGACGGGTGATCCTCTGCCCCTCCCCGGGTAGTCCCGCGATGCACCGTGAGCGGCGTGCGGGTGCCGGCAAATGGTCGAGGCCGCCGCTGCGGGTGGCCTCGGGGCGGTGTTGTGCGGCTGGAGGCTGGAAGGCCGCGTTGGTGGTTACGTGTGGTGAGCGGTGAGGTGGGCAAAGGCGACGACGTTGCCCAGGTAGCGCTGTGCGGTTTGGTCGAAGCCGCCGCCGCATGTGATCAGGCGGAGTTCCGCCGCCTTGGAGGCGCCGTAGACCCGTCGGTCGGGGAAGTGCTCGGCGCGGTAGACCTCGATGGCGTCGATCGTGAAGACCGCGGTGTCGCCGTCGGCGCGATCGACCTCGACTGTGTTGCCGCGATGAAGCGCACCGAGGTGGTAGAAGACGGCCGGGCCCTGGTCGGTGTCCACATGTCCGGCCACGATCGCGGTGCCGCCGGCGCCGGGCGGCGTGCCTTTTCGGTACCAGCCTGCGAGGTTGGACTCGTCGGTGGGTGGGGCCGCGAGCCTGCCGCCGCCTTCCAGGTCCAGGCCGGTCAGCGGGGCGTCCACGCCGATGGCCGGGATCCGCACGCGGGTCGGCGCGGCGGCGGGCAACGGGGCGAGCGGCGGCGGATCGTGCGGCGCGGGTCGGGCCTCGTCCGGGTACACGTCCGCGACACCGGGCTGCGGTGGCGGCCCCGGAGTCCCGGTGCCGTTGACGAGCAACGCGACACCCAGACACATCGCCGCCACCCCCACACCGACCGGCCCGATCCTCCGCTTCGCCACACGCTCCTCGGCCACGACCTCTGGCTCCACAAAACCTCCCGCCACCGCGATCGAGGTGGGTCGACACCGACCCGGGGTTTCTGGTGATGCAAGCCGTCACGCGCCGCGCGAGTGGGCGACGCACGGTCGGCGGGGTGCGTCGGCCGCCGCCGATTGAGGTGGGTGCCGCGCCATCAGCCGTGCAGGACTCCCCGCCGCAGACACGTGCCACGCCGTCGGTGATGACGGAGGCTTGGCCACGTAGGTGGGTGACGCACCCCTGCCGGCATGCCGCCCCGCCACGATGCACGCGTAACGCACCGTCCCTGGTGCAGGCCCCACAAGGTGGGCTGCACACTCTCCGTGGCACCGACCCAGCGACCCGGGTGGTAGGGCGCTGTCGGCGGCGCACTCCAGCCGAGTCGAATGGGCAAAGTAGCGCCGGTGGCGCGGGCACTCGGCGACGGGGCGCGCGAAGCACCATCGATGGCAACCTTCTGTCGACCCGAGCAAGGGTCGCAGCCACGGCCGCAGCCACGCCCTTGATAGCTCCTGCGGTGACGCAAGCGGGTGACGTGCCATCGGCGGGCGCAGCCCCACCCGTGCAAACGCGTGCCACGCCGCCGCCCGGCCCCGCCCCCGCCGACCGATGCGCCCACCAGCTCGCCGATCTGCTGCCGCACCTGTCGCCCCCTCCGCGTTCGCCGCTGTCCGAGTGCCCGCGTCGCCGATGGCGGTCGGCGGCGCGGGCGCCTGGTGCTGGGCGGTCAAAGGTTGCCTGTGTTGCGGCGGCGGTGCAGCACGATCAGGCCCGCGCCGGCGGCGAACAGGCCGGCGCCGAGGGCGACGTCGGTGTCGGTATCGGTGTCGCCGGATCCGTCGGACGTACCGCCCGTGCCGGTGTGCATGCTGCCCGAGGGGGCGGCGGCGTGGGCGTCCTCGTGGCCGGGGGCGTTGCCGTGTGCCGACTCACCCTTGGCGTCGGCGGCCTTGGCATCCGCGCCCTTGTCGTCAGCGGCCTTGACGTCCGGGCATTGTTTGGCGGCCGTCGAGGCGGAGGTCGTCATTTCGTTCTTGGCGCGTTCGAGTTGCTCCTGTCGGGACTTGTCGGGTCGGCCGGCGGCCGCGGCGGCGTCCTTGGCGTAGTCGGCGACGGCCGCGTCGTACGCCAATTGCGCCTTCGCGGCGGCGGCGACCGCCTTTGCGCAGTCCGCCGGGTTGCCCTGGGGCGCGGCGGGGGCGGCGTAGGCGAGCGCCGGGGCGGCCAGGGCGAGACTCGCGCCGAGCAGCGGCGGACCGAGGAGCCTGTGGATCGAACGCATGATGGGACCTCCGGCGAGCGCGGGCGCGGTAGCGACCTACCGCTGGGACAGCCGGGCTCGCGACTTCCAGGAAAGCCGGGCGGACACCGCCGCGCATGCCGAAATCACCCGAAACGGAGTCGCCTGGCCACGCTCCGTGAGCACGGGATTCTCGGTTTTCCCCGCCCACACCGCCCCGACGAACCGGTCACACATTTCCGCTCCCGCCTACCCGAACGGGTGACCCGGGTGCGTGGCCGGGCCCGAGCCGTCGCGGCGTCATCCCACCCCCGTGTGTGGGATGACGCCGCGACGGCTCGCATCCGGAGGCGTCAGTGGGTGCTTCCGCCCTCGGCGCTGATGTCGGTGGTACGGGTGGCGGCGGTGGTCACGATCGCCCGCAGCGCGTCGGCGATGGCGGGCAGCGGGAGCGAGGCGACAGCGCGGTCGGCCACCTGCTCGGAGGCGAAGGGGACGTGTACGAAGCCGCCCCGGGTGGTGGGGCGTTCGGTGGCGATCAGGTGCATCAGGCCGTAGAAGACGTGGTTGCAGACGAACGTGCCCGCCGTCGAGGACACCGACGCCGGTACGCCCGCCGCGCGCGCCGCCGCGACGCACGCCTTGACCGGCAGGCCGGCGAAGTAGGCGGCGGGCCCGGCCTCGACGATGGGCACGTCGATCGGTTGCCGGCCGGCGTTGTCCGGGATGCGGGCGTCGTCGACGTTGATCGCGATCCGCTCCACGGTGACGTCAGGCCGGCCCCCGGCCTGACCCACGCACACCACCAGGTCCGGGTCGACCCGCTCCACGGCGGACCGCAGTTCGTCGAGCGCGATCCCATATACACAGGACAACCGCACCGCCGTCACCTCCAGGTCCGTCCCCCCGGGTTCCGCCGCCACCAGTCGGACCGCCTCCCACGAGGGATTGCTCGCCTCGCCGGCGAAAGTGTCGAATCCGGTGAGGAGTACGCGGGTCATCGGTGATGCCTCCTGGAGCGGCGGAGCAAAGCGAGTAACGGGAGCCCTCGATCGGAACGCGAGGACGGAAGGCGAAGCCGGAACGCGAGGACGTAAGCGAAGCCGGAACGCGAGATCAGAACGCGAAGGCCGACATGATGCCGATGTTGACCACAAGCAGCGCACCCGCCGTCGGCAACTGCGCCTTGATCGGCCCGTATTGGTCCTTCAGCCCGAGCAACGCCGCGGGCACGATGTTGAAGTTGGCGGCCATGGGGGTGCACAGCGTGCCGCAGAAGCCGGCGAGCATACCGAGCGCGAGCACCACGGCCGGGTCGCCGCCGCCCTCGACCACGAGCACCGGCCAGCCGATCGCCGCGGTCATCACCGGGAAGGCCGCGAAGGCGTTGCCCATGATCATGGTGAACAGGAACATGCCCAGGCAGTACACGATCACCGCGACGTAGATCTTGCCGTCCGGCAGCACCTTCGAGGTGATCACGCCGACCTGCTTGCCCACCCCCGACACCTGGAAGATCGAGCCGAGTGTGGCCAGCAGTTGGGGCAGCAGCAGCGCCCAGCCCATCGCCTCCAGCATCGACCGGCCCTCGTGCACGGGGACGCTGATCCGCTTCTCCCGGACCACCAGCATGCCCACCACGAGCGCGACGATCGCGCCGACGCCGAGCCCGAGGATGGTCTCGCTGCCCTTCTGCAGCACCGGTTCGGTGCCGATGTGCCACTTCTTCACGAACACCGCGCACACCATCGCCACCACCGGGATGGTCAGTGCCGGGATGAAGATGCGGCTGCCGAGCCGGGACGCGATGGCGACCCGCTGCTCACGGCTGGTGGTGGGCACGGTGCCCTTGCCGGTGAAGCCGAAGCCGGCCAGACACACCATCACCAGCACGGCCACGCCCAGCGGTTCGGCCGGGGAGGTCTTCTCCACGACCCGGGTGCTGTAGATGAAGCCCGCACCGAGCAGGCCCCAGAACGCGGCGCTGCCGAAGCGCTTGGGATTGCTGCGATCCACCAACATCTGCGCGGCCATCACCAGGAAGACGGCGCCTACCAGCCAGAAGAACCATTCGACCTTGATCACTTGAGCTTCTCCTCGGCGGCGGAGTCGACGGCGGACGCCATGGCGGGGACGGCCCCCGCACCGGCCGGCGCCGCGGCGAAGTCGCGGGCCAACGTGCGGTCCAGGCGCAGCAGTCGGGCGCCGTGGATGAGGAACGCGAAGACGGCGGTGGGGATCGCCCACAGCGCCACGTGCAGCGGCTCGATGTGCTGGTGGTACGTGGTGTTCACGAAGCCCGTGATCAGCAGGATGGAGCCGACCGCCAGGAAGCAGTCCTCACCGAAGAACAGGCCGACGTTGTCCGCGCCCGCCGAGTGCGAGCGGATCTTCTCGCGCGTCTTCTCGGGCAGCGGGCCGTGGCTGCGCTCGGCGGCGCCCTCGGCCATGGGCACCACGAGCGGGCGCACCGTCTGGGCCGGGCCGCCCAGGCTGACCAGGCCCACGGCGGCGGTGATTTGGCGCAGTCCCAGGTACAGCACCAGGAAGCGGCCGGTGGTCAGCTTGCCGAAGCGCGCGATCAGCGTACGGGCCTGTTCCTGGAGGCCGTTGCGTTCCAGGAGCCCGATGACGGGCAGGGTGATCGCGAAGATCGTCACGCCGCGACTGGACGCGAAGCCGTTGCCGAAGGCGGCCAGCACTTCACGCGGCGACAGGTCGCCCAGCAGGCCGGTGGCCACACCGGAGACACCGACCACCAACAGGGGGTTGCGTCGGGTGGCGAACCCTACGATCACCAGTAGGACGCCGAGGAGCACAATCATTGCGCAGCCTTCCACGCTCGGGTCCTCGAACAGGGGGACGAGGAGGTGCCGAGGAGGCTAGGCTATTGTTGAACAATCCCACAAGACCTTGTGAACGGCGCGGGAAATTGGTGTACTCCTCCCGCACCGCTCGTCGCACTCTGGGGGACTCCACCGTATGACCCAAGATGTCGACCTTGCCCGGACTTCCGGCGACGATACACTCAGCCGTCTGGCCGCCGACCGCGACCTCCTCGGTCGCGCCGGCACCGCGCAGCGCGTCGCGGAGGTGTTGCGGGATCGGATCGCCGAGGGCGCCCTGCCACCCGGCACCCGACTCTCCGAACAGGCCCTGGGCGCCGCCCTCGGCGTCTCCCGCAACACGCTGCGCGAGGCGTTCCGCACGCTGGTCGACAATCGCCTGGTGGTGCACGAGATGAATCGGGGCGTCTTCGTCCGGATGCTCGACCCCGACGACGTGACCGACATCTACGCCGTCCGGCGCGCCCTCGAGGGCACCGGCCTGCGGGCGGTCTGTACGGCGGCGCCGGAGCGGATCGCGGCCCTGCACGCCGCGGTCGCGGGCGGCGAGGCGGCGGCCGAGGTGGGCGACTGGGCCGAGGTGGGCACCGCCGACCTGCGTTTCCACCGGGCCCTGGTGGCGCTCGCGGGCAGTCCGCGGCTCGACGAGTACATGACCCGCCTGATCGCCGAACTGCGCCTGGCCTTCCTGGCCATGCCCTCGGCCAGAGCGCTGCACGAACCGTTTCTGCGGCGCAACCGGGAGATCGTGGACCTGCTCGCGGGCGGCGACTTCGACGGCGCGAGGGTGGTTCTGGACCGGTATCTCGACGACGCGTGCGAGATGATCTGCGCCGCGATGCGAATGGACGGCGCATGAACGTGAACGCCGATGTGGCCGCGACGGGCGAGGGCTCGGATTCGAGCTCCAACTCGGGCTCGGACTCGGGCTCCCGCTCGGGCTCCAACTCGGGCTCCAACTCGGGCTCGGACTCCGTCGTGATCGACCTCAACGCCGATCTCGGTGAGGGCTTCGGGCGGTGGCAGCTCACCGACGACGCGGCGCTGCTCTCGGTGGTCACCAGCGCCAACGTCGCATGCGGCTTCCACGCCGGGGATCCGGTCACCATGCGCCGGGTGTGCGAGCTGGCCGCCGAGCGCGGCGTGCGGATCGGCGCGCAGGTCTCCTACCGCGACCTGGCCGGCTTCGGGCGCCGGGCGATGGACGTGCCGGCCGCCGAACTGGCCGCCGAAGTCGCGTACCAGATCGGCGCGTTGGAGGTCTTCGCGCGCGCCGCCGGTTCGCGCGTGTCCTATGTCAAGCCGCACGGCGCGCTGTACAACCGCACCGTGTGGGATGCCGACCAAGCCGGCGCGGTGGTGGCCGGCGTCCTCCTGGCCGGCGGCGCTTTGCCGGTCCTGGGACTGCCGGGCTCGCGCCTGCTCGAAGCCGCCGAATCCGCCGAACTTCCTTGTGTACCCGAGGCGTTCGCGGATCGCGCATACACCGCGCGGGGCACCCTGGTGCCGCGCGCGGAGCCCGGTGCCGTCGTTCACGACGGCGACCGGGTCGTGTCCCGCTCGTTGACGATGGCGCGTGAGGGCGCCGTCGTCGCCATCACTGGAGAGCGGGTCGCCGTCTCGGCCCGGTCGCTGTGCCTGCACGGCGACACCCCGGGCGCGGCCGAGTTGGCGCTGCGGGTTCGCCGCGCGCTGCTGGCCGCCGATGTGTCCCTGGAGCCGTTCGCGTGAGGACCTTGCCGGTGGGCCGACACGCACTGCTCCTGGAGGTGGACACGGCCGACCGGGCCGAGGCGCTGCACGCCGAACTGCTGCGCCGGCGGGCGGCGGGTACGCTGCCGGCCGTCCGGGAGATCGTCCCGGCGGCCCGCACCGTCCTGCTCGACGGGCTCGCCGACCCCGCCGCGCTGGCCGCGGACGTCACGGGCTGGCGCATCCCGCCGCTGTCGCCGGAGGCGGGCGAACACATCGAGATCGCGGTCCGCTACGACGGGCCCGACCTGGCCGAGATCGCCGAACTGTGGCGGGAGCCGGTCGAGCGTGTCCCCGAGATCGTCGGAGCGATCACTTTCCGGGTGGCGTTCTGCGGCTTCGCGCCCGGTTTCGGCTATCTGACCGGCCTGCCCGAGCGATATCACCTGGCTCGCCGGGCCACCCCGCGCACCGCGGTCCCGGTCGGCTCGGTGGGGTTCGCCGGCGAGTACGCGGGTGTGTATCCGCGCTCGTCGCCCGGCGGCTGGCAACTGGTCGGCAGCACCGACGCGGTCCTGTGGGACGCCGACCGCGAACCGGCCGCCCTGTTCGCTCCCGGGGTCCGGGTCCGCTTCGTGGCGGTGGGGCCGTGAGCGCGGGACGCGGCGGCGTGGGCGGAGCCGAGGCCAGGCGGGTTCGGGCGGAGCGGAGCGAGCCGGGTCGGGTCAAGGCGGAGCGGGGCGAGGATCGCCGGCGGGAGGCCGGTCGGGGTGAGGCGGTGCGGCGCGATTCGGGGGCGGAGGGGTCTCGGGTCACCCACGCGAGTGACGCATCGCGCACGGTCGAGGTGATTCGGGCCGGCGCGCTCACCACCGTCCAGGACCTGGGCCGCATCGGCTTCGCCCACCTGGGCGTACCCCGCTCGGGCGCACTCGATCAGCCGGCCCACCGCCTCGCCAATCGCCTGGTCGGCAATCCCCCCGAGGCGGCAACCCTGGAGACCACTCTGACCGGCACCGCCGTGCGGGTGCGCCGAACCACCGTGGCCGCGGTGGTCGGTGCACCCTGCCCGGTCCGCGTCGCCGGTCGCCCCGTCGCCTGGGGGGCGGCGATCCGCGTACCGGCCGGCGCCGTCCTCGAGATCGGCCCGGCCACCGCCGGCCTGCGCACCTACGTGGCACTCGCCGGCGGCGTGGCGGTCGAACCGGTCCTGGGCAGCCGATCCACCGACCTCCTGTCCGGACTCGGGCCGCCCCCACTCGCCGATGGCGACCTGCTCCCGCTGGGCGAGCCCACCGGACCCACCCCGCCGGGCGCGGACGTCCACCGCCGATCGGGTCCGCCCACCGAACTGGTGCTCCCCCTGGTGCTCGGCCCCCGGCAGGACTGGTTCACCGCCGCCGCCCGAAACTCCCTCGGCGCCGCCCACTACACCGTGGCCTCGGCAAGCAACCGCATCGGACTCCGCACCGACGGCCCCGCCCTGACCTGGGCACGCACCGACGAACTCCCCAGCGAGGGCATGGTGCTGGGCGCGGTACAGGTGCCCCCAGACGGCCGCCCGGTGCTCTTCCTGGCCGACCACCCGGTCACCGGCGGCTACCCGGTGATCGGCGTCGTCCCCGAAGACCACCTGGCCGCCGCCGCCCAGGCAACCCCGGGCACCCCGGTCAGATTCACCCCCACCGGCCACTGAACCCCCCACCCCACACGGCCCGTTCCCCGCGAACGGGCCGCCCGAATGCCCCCGGCCAAGACACCACCGCCGCCGCCCGGCCTTCCGCCAAGCAAAGCCCACGCCCCACCACACGCCCCAGGCCACAGAGCCCCAAACGCCGGCGCCGCCGCACCCACCCGACAACTCCGACCGGCCCCGCACCGGCACCACACCGGCACCGGTCCCGGCACAGGCACCACCCGACCAAGGCGCAACCCCCGCCGGGACGCCCGACCCACTCGGGAAAGCCCCCCGGCGGGCCCAACCGCATCGCCGGCCCGCCGTCCCGCGCTGCCGCCCGGCTATCTGCCAAGCAAAGCGCGCGTCTCACCACGCACCCCAGGCCACGCAGCCCCAAACGCCGGCGCCGCCGCACCCACCCGGCGACTGCGACCGGCCCCGCACCGGCGCCACCCGAGCGAGACGCAACCGCCGCCGCCGACACCCGCACCGCGGCACCATCGCCCTCGCGGCCCCTCCCTCACCGCGTCACGGCATCCCCCTCCCGGGCGCCTACTCGCCGGTAGCAGCCCCGGGGGTGCTTGCCCGGCCTCGCCCAGCCGCTTGCACATCACCCCCACTCGGCCAGCGACTCGCCCGTTTTGTCTGTGAGTTCATCACACCCTCGGCCATGAATTCCTCACTCCGCATTGATGACGAATGCGACTTTCGGCGATCTCGGGAGGCCGGCAGTGTTCCGGTTGGCACCAGGTCTTCCGGAATGGGAGTGCGATGAATCAGGGATACGCGGTCTTCTGCGACGCCGATCGGCTGTTCTACGACGCGCCGTATCGACTCCGCGCGGACGACGCCGACCTGGCCACGCACTACGCCACGCTGAGTCGCGAACTCCCCGAAGGCTGGCTGCGCAACACCTCCGGTGACTGGCTCGCGTTCCGGCCCGAGCCGTGCGAACTGCCGGAGCAGGGCTGGAAGATCCACGTCTCCGCCGTACACGCCAACGCCGAGCGGGTGTTGACCGTCGTCTGGGACTACTGCGTCCCGCGCGGCATCGCGTTCAAGTGCATGCCGAGCCCGTATCTGCTGCACAACCGCAACGGCAAGTACGCCGACCGCGCCGCCAGCGGCAAGTTCGTCACCGTCTACCCCGCCGACGACGAGCAGTGTCGGGTGGTCGCGGAGGAGCTGTCCGCCCTGCTGGCCGGTGAGCCGGGGCCGTACATCCTGAGCGACCTGCGCTGGGGCGAGGGGCCGGTGTTCCTGCGCTACGGCAGCTTCACCGAGCGCAACTGCCATGACGCGCGCGGCGAGTTGTGTCCGGCGATCGAGGACGACACCGGCACGCTCGTCCCGGATCGGCGCGAACCCACGTTCCAGGTACCGCCGTGGCTGGACCTGCCCGCGTTCCTGGAACCCCATCTGGCCGCCCGCACCGCGACCACGGTCGGCGAACTCCCGTACCGGATCGAGCGCGCGCTGCACTTCTCCAACGGCGGCGGGGTCTACCTGGGTCGGGATCCGCGCACCGACGAGCAGGTCGTGCTCAAGGAGGCCCGCCCGCACGCCGGACTGGGCGCCGACGGCGCGGACGCGGTCACCCGCCTCGAACGCGAGCGCGACGCGCTGCGCCGGTTGAGCGGACTGGCCTGCACGCCCGAGGTGCGCGACTGGTTCACCCTCGGTGATCACCGTTTCCTGGTCCTGGAGTTCGTCGAGGGCCGCCCGCTGAACACCCTCTTCGCGCTCCGCCACCCGCTGATCGAGACGGACCCCACACCGGAGTCCCTGGCCGACTACACCGTGTGGGCCATGCGGATCTACGGCCTCGTGGCCGACGCCGTCGAGGCGATCCACGCGCGGGGCGTGGTCTTCAACGACCTGCACCTGTTCAACATCATGATCCCCGAGGACGAACAGTCGGTGACGCTCCTCGACTTCGAGGCCGCCGCGATCGACGACGACACGCGACGTCAGGTGGTCGCCAGCCCCGGCTTCGTGGCACCCGCCGACCGGCGCGGCTTCGACATCGACCGCTACGCGCTCGCCTGCCTGCGGATCGCCCTGTTCCTGCCGCTCACCAGCCTGTTCGTGGTGGACCGGAACAAGGCCCGGCACCTGGCCCGCGTCGCGCTCGCGGAGTTCCCGATCCCGGCCGGCTGGCTGGACCCGGCGGTCGAGGAGATCCTGCGCGGGTACGACCCGGCGCCCGAGCACGAATCCGGTACGCCCCCCGAGCACGCCCGGGCCGACGTCCCCAAGCCCGAACACGCCCGCGCCAACGCCCCGAGCCCCGAGCCGAACCGGTCCGCCCAGTCGCGCCGTTCGCACCCGCCCACCGCCGCCCCTTCCGCCGACCCTTCCGCCGGCTACCTCCCCGTATCCCTCACCGACTGGCCGCGCAGCCGCGACTCGATGGCCCGGGCGATCACCCTGTCCGCCACCCCGACCGCGAGGACCGCTGCTACCCAGGCGACATCGCCCAGTTCGCCGTCCCGGGCGGCGGCGCGTGCCTCGGCTCCGGGGCCGCCGGCGTGCTGTACGCGCTGGCCGAGACCGGCGCCGAACGCCACCCGGCGGGCGAGGAATGGCTGTTGCGCGCGACCAAGAACCCGCCCGCCGGCAACCCGCCCGGCTTCTACGACGGCCTGTCCGGCGTGGCGTGGGTGATGGAGCGCCTGGGACACCGCGACCGCGCCCTGGACCTGGTCGACCTGATCCTCGGTCAGAACCGGCACGGCCTCGGCGTGGACCTGCACAGCGGACTGGCCGGGCTCGGCCTCGCGCTGGACGACCTCGCCCGTACCACCGGCGAGAACGCCCTGCACGACCGGACGTTGGCCTGGGCCGAGCAGGTCGCCGACCGCATCCGCACCGGTCCCCCGTCGACCCGAGCCGGCCTCCTGTACGGCGCCACCGGCGGCGCCCTCCTCTTCCTGCGCCTGTACGAACGGCTGCGTGACCCGGGCCTGTTGGATGCCGCCGCGGACGCGCTGCGCAGCGACCTGGCCCGCTGTGTGGTCGCCATCGGCGGCGCCCTGCACGTGAGCGAGGGCCGCCGTACGATGCCCTACGTCGGCGCCGGCAGTGTCGGCATCG
This sequence comes from Embleya scabrispora, assembly GCF_002024165.1. NCBI lineage: Bacteria > Bacillati > Actinomycetota > Actinomycetes > Kitasatosporales > Streptomycetaceae > Embleya > Embleya scabrispora. Next base: position 834,532 of record NZ_MWQN01000002.1, on the reverse strand, counting down.
CCATGGTCCTCGACGACTACCTCGCGCACCGGCCCGACGAGCAATTCGCCGCCGCCCGGCTGGAGATCGCCCGTGCCGCCCGGGCCCGGTTCTACGCCCACCCCGGCCTGTTCCGGGGCACCGCGGGGATGATCCTGCACCTGAGCCGCACCCCCGCCGACGAACCCGACACACGTGCCGCCGACCTGCGCCGGCTGACCGACACGCTGTCCTGGGGCGCGATTCCCTACCGGGGCGAACTCGCTTTCGCCGGAGACCAGATGATGCGGCTCTCCATGGACCTGGGCACCGGCACCGCCGGTTGCCTGCTCGCACTGGGCAGCTCCCTGCACGACCATCCCGTGCACCTGCCCTTCCTCCCGCCGCCTCGGCGGCCCTGAAGCCGGTCCCGTTCATTCGCGGACCGAGGCAGAACCGGCCCACCCTTCGGGCGGGCCGCGGCACCATCCTGTTCCACTACCGAGAGGAATGATCACCATGGCACTTCTCGACCTGCAGACGATGGCGGCGGAGGAGACCGAGCTCGGCGGCGGCGGCCACGGCGGCGGCAGCAACGTGAGCCTCCTGCTCTGCGGCAACAGCAGCCTGAGCCTGCTTCAGTGCCGCTGACCCCTGCCCCTCCTCGGGAGGCTCCGAGCACGCCTCTGAGCACCCCTGAGTAGTCAGGACGAGTCGACGGCGGTCCCGGGCGGCGGCATTCCGCCCGGGACCGCTATTCGTGCAGTACCCCCGCGACGAAAGCGAGGAACCGCGCCGGCATGGCCGCCACGGACCGCACCCCCGATCGCGCATCGGCCGCGCCCCCCGGAACCGCCCATCTGCTGGCCGGCGCCGTGCGCCATAGCCCGGGCCGCACCGCGGCCGTGTTCCTGTGCAGCGCGGTCGCCGCCGGCGTGGCGATCGTGCTCCCGGCCGTCCTGGGCCACACCCTCGACCTGCTGCTCGACGACGCCGACGGTCTGCACGGCGCGGTCGTCCTGTGCGCGGTGCTGATCGTCGCCGAGATCGTCTGCACCGCCCTGGAGGCCCTGCTCGGCGGGGTCGTCACCGCCCGAAGTGCCGCCTGGTTGCGCCGACTCGGCGTGGACCACCTGCTCTCGCTCGCCCCGCACCGGGCCGGTGAACACGCGCCGGGCGATCTGGTCACCCGGCTGACCGGCAACGTGGCGGAGGCGAGTACCGCGCCGACCACCGCGGCCGCCGGCCTGGCCTCGCTGTTCGTCCCGATCGGCGGTCTGGTCGCGCTGGGCGTGATCGACCCGTGGCTGCTCGCGGTGTTCCTGGCCGGTGTACCGCTGCTGATCTGGCTGTTGCGCGCCTTCGCCCGCGGTTCCTCGGAGAGCGTCTCCGGCTACCAGCGGGTGCAGGGCGAGATCGCCACCCGACTGGTGGAGGCGCTGGGCGGCGCCCGGAGCATCGCCGCGGCCGGCGGTGCGACCCGCGAACTCGGCCGGATCCTGGACCCGTTGCCGCGACTGAACGCGCAGGGGCGGCGGATGTGGCAGGTGTACGGGCGGGCCATGGCGGGTGCGGGCATCCTGGTCCCGCTGTTGAGCACGGCGGTGCTCGCGGTCGGCGGCGTACGGCTGGCCGGCGGGCACCTGACCGTGGGCGAACTGCTCGCCGCCTCGCGCTACACCGCGCTCGCGGCCGGTCTCGGCGTGGCGGTCGGCGGCCTCGACGCGCTGGTGCGCAGCCGTTCGGCCGCGCGGCGCACCGCCGAACTGCTGGCGATCCCGCCGATGCGGCACGGCGACCGGGCGTTGCCGGCGTACGGTCCGGGTCGGCTCGAACTGTGCGGGGTCACCGTGTTCCGGGGCGGCGAGCCGGTGTTGCGCGGCGTGGATCTGGTCGTTCCCGGCGGCGCCACGATGGCCGTGGTCGGCCGCTCCGGCGCGGGTAAGTCGACGCTCGCCGCGGTCGCCGGGCGGTTGTGCGACGTGGACGCGGGCGTGGTGCTGCTCGACGGCGTGCCGCTGACCGAGATCGATCCGGCGCGGTTGCGCCGCGAGGTCGGCTACGCCTTCGAACGACCCGCCCTGTTCGGCGAGACGATCGCCGACGGCATCGCCTTCGGGCCCTACCGACCGCAGCCCGCCGCGATCGAGGCCGCCGCCGCGGCGGCCGGCGCGGACACCTTCATCCGACTGCTGCCCGGCGGGTACGCAGCACCGCGTGCGACCGCGCCGCTGTCCGGCGGCGAACTGCAACGCCTGGGCCTGGCGCGAGCGTTCGCGCACGCGGGCCGCTTGCTCATACTGGACGACGCGACCTCCAGCCTGGACAGCGTCACCGAACTGCGGGTGGATCGGGCCCTGGTCCACGATGTCCGCGCGGGTACCCGGCTGCTGATCGCCCACCGGGTGTCCTCGGCGGCTCGGGCCGATCTGGTCGCGTGGCTGGAGGCGGGCCGGGTGCGCGCGGTCGGCACCCACGAACGGTTGTGGGAAGAGGCGGACTACCGGGCGGTGTTCGTCGCCGCCGAAGCGGGCCACGAGACGCCGGGGCCCGGTTCGCCCCGGGGCTCGTCCGGGACGTCGAAGTATGGCCCGGCCGGGGATTCGGCCCGGGAGGGCAGATGACCGAGGAGCGTTCCGGGGTGCCCGCCCTGGGTCGGCGTTTCCTGGCCCGGCGCAAGCGAGTGCTGGTCCGGCTCGGCGCGTGGTCCCTTCTGGAATCGGCGCAGACCTTCCTCGGCGGCTACGGCGTGGCGATGGCGCTCGACTCCGGTTTCCTGGCCGGCCGCACCGGCGTCGGCCTCGCCTGGCTGGCGGTCGCGGCACTGGCGGTGATCTGCGGCGGGGCGGCCACCGGCGGGGTGTTTCGCGGACTGGCCGACCTGGTCGAGCCGTTGCGCGACGGGCTGATCCGCCGGGTGGCCGACCGGGCCCTGACCGAGGCGATCGAGGCCCCGTCGCGCGCGGCGGACGGCGCGGTGGTGTCGCGGTTGACCAATCAGACCGAACTCGCCCGGGACAGCTTCGCCGGACTGGTCCTGGTGGCCCGCTCGTTCGTCTTCACCATGCTCGGCGTGCTGCTCGGACTCGGCGCGCTGGCTCCGGAGTTGCTGATCGTGGTGCTGCCGCCGCTGGTGCTCGGCCTGGCGTTGTTCCTGGCCACGCTGGCGCCGATGGCGGCCCGGCAGCGGGTGTTCCTCGATGCCGACGAGGCGTTGTCGACGCAGCTCGGCGCGGTCGCCGAGGGTCTGCGCGACGTACTGGCGGCGGGGGCGGGGCAGTCGGTCGCGGCTCGGACGCACGCCCTGATCGAGGCCGAGGCCCGCGCGGCGCGCGTGCTGGCCCGGTGGGCCGCGGCGCGTACCGTCGCGCTGGGCGTGGCCGGGCAGTTGCCGGTGTTGCTGCTCCTGGTCAGCGCGCCCTGGTTGGTGCGGAGGGGACTGACCGCCGGCGCCCTGCTGGGCGCGCTGACCTACCTGACCCAGGCCCTGCTGCCGGCCCTGCACACCCTGATGAACGCGCTCGGCGCGGCGGGGACGCGGCTGCTGGTGGTGCTCGATCGACTGACGTCCCAGTCGCGAAGTACCCTGCCCGGTCCGTCGGTTGCCGAGCACGGCGGCCCCTCGGCCGAGCGCGGCGCCCCCGCCGGGGTCGAGATACGCGGGCTGACCTTCGCGTACGGCCCCAACGCCCAACCGGTCCTGCGCGATCTGGATCTGACCGTCGAACCCGGCGAGCACCTCGTGGTGGTCGGCCCCAGCGGGATCGGCAAGTCGACGCTGACCGCGCTGGTCGCCGGCCTGCTCGAACCCGACCGGGGCGCGATCCGGGTGGCGGGGCGACCGGTCGCGCCGATCGCCGGCGAACCCTCCCGCCGACGGGTGCTCATCCCGCAGCAGGCGTACGTGTTCAGCGGCAGCGTCCGGGAGAACCTGCTGTACCTGTGCCCGGACGGCGCGTCGCCCGCCGCGCTGACCGCGACCGCGGCCGAGGTCGGTCTGCTGCCCCTGGTCCACCGACTGGGCGGCTTCGACGCGCCGGTGGACCCCGCCGCCCTGTCCCAGGGCGAGCGCCAGTTGATCGCGCTCGGCCGGGCGCACCTGTCACCCGCGCCCCTGGTGATGCTGGACGAGGCCACCTGCCATCTCGATCCGGCGGCGGAGGATCGGGCCGAACGGGCCTTCGCCGAACGGCCCGGGACACTCATCGTGGTGGCCCACCGGATCAGTTCGGCGCAGCGGGCGGACCGGATCCTGGTGCTGGACGGGGTGCACGCCGTGTGCGGGACACATCGGGAACTCCTGGACCGGTCACCGCTGTACCGCGACCTGGTCGGCCACTGGCACGCGGAACGCATCTGAACCGCGGAAGGCGTCCGACCGGCCGTACGGGCCCCGAGTGCGGCGGCGGAGTGCGGGGCCAGGAGGCGTGGCCCCGCCGGATCCGCCGGACGGGCAGGTTGCTAGACCCACCCGGCGTCGCGCGAGATGCGGATCGCGTCGATCCGGTTGCGGGCACCGGTCTTGCGGGTGATCGCGCACATGTAGTTCCGTACCGTCCCGATGCTCAGCCGCAGACTGCGGGCGATCTCCGGGGCCGAGGCGCCCTTCGCGGCGAGCGAGAGCACACCCAGTTCGCGAGGGGTCAACGGCGCGGTCGCGGCACGCAGCAGGTCGAGCGCGAGCGTACCGTCCACGTAGCGGCGGCCGGTGGCCATGAGTCTTATCGCGCGCGGCAGTTGCGACGGTTGGGCGTCCTTGTCCACGAAGCCCAGCGCCCTGGCCTCCGCCGCCCGGCGCAGGCTGCCCGGCCGCGCGGTGGTGGCCAGTACCAACAGCGCGCAGTCCCGATCGACGGGTCGACTCGGTAAACGGGAGGCGCCGGGACAGTCCACGTCCACCACGCATACGTGCGGACGTTGGGCTCGAGCCCGGTCGGGAGCGCTCTCCCAACTCTCGGCGACGACGTCGATGTCCTCCTCCCGATCGAGCAGCGCGGTCAGCGCCGATCTCATCAACTCCGTGTCGTGCACCAAGAGAACCCTGATCATGTCCGCCCCCAGTCTGTGCCGACGCGCCTGGGATGCCCGCCAAGCACGTCGATAGGTACCCCGTCCCGAGAGTCTCAGCACTACCCGTAATCGGATGATTCTTTTATGCGACATTCGGATCCCGGGTTCTCGTCTCCTGTCGAACCATGATCGAACCGGGCCGCTATCGACCGAGGGTTCGAAGAACTTCGGACACCGAGGGGGACGTCGCGTACACCACCGAGCGGGGACGCGGACCGGGAACCGGCGCCGGCACGCAACGTGTCGACCCATCGCCCGCTCCCTCTGCCGCACAACCGTCCGGCACCCCGACCCCCGGCCCATGGCCGTCTTCCGCCCCACCCCGGCATGCGATCGTCGGTCCCCTGATCGACTTTCGCGCACCAGCTCCCGCTCAGACCGTAGAGCCACCCGGCCGCGCATGCGTACCAAACGCGATAAATCGGCGGCTTCGGGGCAACGAGAAAGCCCCCCCGCGCCGGTCGCCGAGGCCGAACGTTTCGCCGCGCGGGCCCACCCGCACCGAGACGGAGGTGGCGTTCGGGGTGGAGCGGAAGGAAAACGCCACCTCCGCGCACCTGTCGGCGTAGCGCGGCGTGGAACGCGACCTCCTGGCCCAGGGTTCGCCAGACGTTGCCCCGCGATGGTGGTGAACGGCGCCGGCCGGGGCACCGGGAACGAGAACGGCAACTCCCGCTCCTCCCGCGCGGCCGGCCGCAGCGGGCCGCTCACCACGGCGCCGGCGAACGGCGTGGAGCCGTCGCCCGTGCCGGCGCCGCGCCCGACGCCGGCGGCGGTCGACAGGACCGGGGACAACGTCACGCCGCCGATCACGGCCGGGCGGCTGCCGCCGACGAGGGTGACCCGACCCCGGCGGGTTCCTCTCCGAACGGACCTAGGCGCCCGCCTCGCGCACCCGTCCGGCGAACTGCTCCGAGGTGACCACGTCGGCCGTGGACTGCGCCAGCACCACCAGCGCCGCGCGGTGCACCTCCTCGGCCGACATCGCGCCCCAGCCCAGGTCGGGGTGGTCGTAGGTGGCGCAGGCGTCGGCGATCACCAGCGTCCAGTAGTCGCGGAACATCGCGTCCCGGGCGGTGGCGTGCACGCAGTCCTCGGTGGTCACGCCGGTCACCGCGACCGTGGTGATGCCCCGACCGCGCAGCAGCATGTCCAGGTCGGTGCCGTGGAATCCGCTGTAGCGGTGCTTCTTGACCACCACCTCGCCCTCGGCCGGCGCCACATCGGGGTGGATCTCGCTCCCGGGCGTGCCGTCGACCAGCGCCTCGCCCGACGCGATCGGCGGGTACAGGTCGCCGTAGCGCCCCCGGTCGGAGCCGTCGGCGCGGTGCACGTGCGCGGTGTAGACGACCATGATCCCCGCCTTGCGACAGAGGTCGAGCAGGCCGGCGAGGGTGGGCAACATGGCGCGCCCGGCGGGCGATTCGAGCGGCGCGCCGGGAGAGATGAAGTCGTGCTGGACGTCGACGACGATCAGCGCGGTGCGCGCCGGATCGACGGTACTCACCTGGTAGCCCATGACGCGGACCTCCTCGACACCGTCTCTATATGGCGTGGATTTGACGGACGCCACAGTAGCTCTATATGCAGAGGTTGAGAAGATCCATTCCCGGGTCAGCGCGCGGCCAGCGTGTCGTCCACCCACTCGCTCGCGAGTACCTCGTCCAGGACCAGACTGCCGGCGCCGAGCATGCACGCGTCCCGGCCGGTGACCGCCGTGGCGATCTCCAGGTCACGGGTGGCCAGCGGGAGGCAGCGCTCGTAGATCGCCCCGCGTACGGCGGCCACGAACGGCTCGGCGGCGGACAGGCCGCCGCCCAGGACGAGCACGTCGGGGTTGAAGAAGTTCACCAGCGGGACGAGCACCTGCCCGGCCAGCCGGCCCGCGTTGCGGACCAGCGTGGTCGCCTCCGGCACGCCGTCGTTGACCAGTTCGACCAGGTGGCGCGAGGAAGTGACGTCGATCCCCTGCCCGCGCAGTATGCGGCGCAGTGCCGCGCCGCTGGCGTGCGCCTCCAGGCAGTCGGAGTGGCCGCACGAGCAGGTGACCGGTTCGGGCACGTGCACGGGGACGTGGCTTATGTCGCCGGCGGCGCCGCGTCCGCGATGCAGTCGGCCGGAGACGATGATGCCGCAGCCGATGCCGGTGCCGGCTTTGACCGCCATCAGGTTGTCCCGGTCGGGCCAGCCGTAGCGGTGTTCGCCGACCGCCATCAGATTGGCGTCGTTCTCCACCACCACGCGTACGCCGAGCAGTTCGCTCATCCGGCGGCCGATCGGGAAGTCGTTCCAGCCGGGCATCCGGGACGGGGCGACCACCTTGGCATCGCCGGGGTCCACGGGTCCGGGCATGCCGATGCCGACGCCGAGCAGCGGCAGGTGCGCCACCTCGGCCTGACGCAGCGTCATGCGCAGGTTGTCCAGGAGCCGTTCGATCACCCGCTCGGGGCCTTCGGCGATCTCACCCGGGAGTTCGTGCTCCAGGAGCACCCGGCCGGCCAGATCGAGCACCGCCATGCGCACGTGGTGGGTGCCGACGTCGACGGCGACCACGACGCCCGCGTTCTCGTGCAGGCGCAGCTGTCGGGGCCGGCGCCCGCCTCGCGAGGCGCCCTCGCCGTCCTCGCGGAGCAGGCCGGCCTCTATCAACTCCTCGACGCGCAGCGACACGCTCGACGGTGCCATGCCGCTCAACCGGGCGAGTTCCGCCCGGGATCGACCGTGCCCCTTGGCCACCAGTCGCACCAGGTCACCCGCGCTTCCACCCAACGTCCCACTCCCGTTCGAGGCACACCTGCTGCGGTACGGCAGTGACAGGAATAGCACACCCCGTAATAACCAGCAAGGCATTGACTTTATTCGAATTTCGCTTCTACTGTCACCTGAAACTTCGATTCCGAACAAAGATGGAGCGTTGATGAAGCCCGCGTCGCCTTCTTCCGCCGTAGTGACGCCCATGGTCGAGGCGCGGGCCATCAACAAGTCGTTCGGCGCGGTCCGCGTGCTGACCGACGTGGACCTGACCGTCGCGGCCGGCGAAGTCGTCGTACTGATCGGCCCCTCGGGCGCCGGCAAGTCGACGCTGTGCCGCTGCCTGAACCGGCTGGAGAACGTCGACTCGGGCGTGGTCCTGCTGGACGGCGAGGAACTGCCCGCCGAGGGTCGGGCCTTGGCCCGGCTGCGCACCGAAGTGGGCATGGTCTTCCAGTCGTTCAACCTGTTCGCCCACAAGACCGTGCTACAGAACGTCACCCTCGGCCCGACCCGGGTCAAGGGCCTGTCGGCCGCCGACGCGGAGCGCCGGGCCCGGGAGTTGCTGGACCGGGTCGGCATCGCCGACAAGGCCGACCATTACCCGGCCCAGCTCTCCGGCGGTCAGCAGCAGCGGGCCGCCATCGCCCGGGCCCTGGCCATGCAGCCCAAGGTGATGTTGTTCGACGAACCGACCAGCGCGCTCGACCCGGAGATGGTCAACGAGGTCCTGGACGTCATGGTCGACCTGGCCCGCGAGGGCATGACCATGGTCGTGGTCACGCACGAGATGGGCTTCGCCCGCCGGGCCGCCGACCGCGTCGTGTTCATGGCGGACGGTCAGATCGTCGAGGTCGGCACGCCCGACACCTTCTTCACCGCCCCCACCACCGATCGCGCCCGCGACTTCCTGTCGAAGGTGCTCAGCCACTGATGCCCGCGCTCCTTCGGGCCCGTCCGTCCCGTCCCCTCTGTACCCCTGCCTAGCTGCAAAGGAAGGCCCCGATGTCCGGCTTCCCCCTGCGTCGCCCGCGCTCCGGCGCGTCATCGCGTCGGCTGCGTACCGCCGTTCCGGCCGTTTTGGCCGCGTTGTCCCTGAGCGTGCTGGCCGCCTGTTCCAGCGACTCCTCGTCCGACGCCGTGCCCGGCGGCAAGCCGGCCGGCGAGGACGTCGCCAAGAAGGCCGAGGGCGCGCCCGACGCCGCGATCCTGCCCGGCTCCACGATGGCCAAGATCAAGGAGCGCGGCTACCTGATCGTCGGCGGCTCCCAGGACGCGCCCCTGTGGTCGCAGCTCAACCCGATATCCGGCAAGACCGACGGGTTCGACGCCGAGATGGGCCGGTTGCTGGCCAAGTACATCATCGGCAAGCCCGAGGTGAAGATCGTCAGTTCGGCCACCGAGACCCGTGAGGCGCTGCTGCAGAACGGCACCGTCGACGTGGTCTTCCAGACGTACACGATCACCCCGAAGCGCGCCGAGCAGGTCGCCTTCGCGGGCCCGTACTACTCCTCCGGCCAGGCCATCCTGACCAAGAAGGGCGCGAGCGGGATCAAGACGCCCGCCGACCTGAACGGCAAGACCGTGATCGCCGGCGCCAACACGCCCGCGATCGCCGCGATCAAGCAGGTCGCGCCGGACGCGAAGGTGGTCACCTTCGGCAGCGACCCCGAGTGCGTGACGGCGCTGCGTCAGGGCCGAGGCGACGCGTATGTGCAGGACCAGGCGTTGCTGGTGGCCGATGTGAAGCAGAACCCGGACACCACCGTCGTGGGCGAGCCGTTCACCTCCGACCCGTACGGCATCGGCCTCAAGAAGGACGACGCCGCGTTCAAGACGTTCGTCAACGACTGGCTGCGCAAGATCGGCCAGGACGGCTCGTGGCAGACGGTCTGGAAGCAGACGCTCGGCACGGTCGTCGAGGGCAACCCGCCGACGCCGCCCGCGATCGGCGGCGTCCCCGGCTCCTGAGCCCCCCGGTTCGGGAGGGCGCCACGTGCCCTCCCGAACCTCGTGGCCCTCGCAGCCCTCCCCGCCCTCGCGGCCCTCGCGCCGGAGCCCTGGGCCCGGGCCGGCCGCACACCCCCGCCGAGCCCTCCGCTCGCCGCTTCGCCCGGATTCGCCCCCGCCCACCCCCTCGCGAAAGGTCCTCGCCGATGGATGTCGTGCTGCGACATCTCTCCGCCTTCACCGACGGCATCGTCACCACCCTCGAACTCACCGCGCTCTCGTTCCTCGGCGCGCTGCTGATCGGCGTCGTGGTGGCCGCCATGCGGGTGTCCCCCGTCGCCGCCCTGCGCGGCGTGGGCACCGTGTACGTGGAGACCTTCCAGAACACCCCGCTTCTGGTCCTGCTCGTGCTGTTCGTCTTCGGCCTGCCCGAAGTCGGGGTGATCTTCCCGCTGTTCACCACGGCGGTGATCGTGATCGCGCTCTACGAGGCGGCCTACATCGCCGAGGCGGTGCGCTCGGGGATCAACACCGTCTCGATCGGCCAGGCCGAGGCGGCGCGGGCCCTGGGGCTGACGTTCGGTCAGTCGTTGCGCCTGGTGATCCTGCCGCAGGCGCTGCGCGGCGTGGTGCAGCCGATCGGCAACATCTTCATCGCGCTGACCATGAACACCTCGCTCGCCGCCGCCGTCGGCGTGGTCGAACTGACCTCCGCCGCCAACCGGGTCAACCTCATGGAGGCACAACCCATCCCCGTGTTCGTCGGCGCGGGCATCGGCTACATGCTCATCTGCGCCACGGCGGGGATCGTCACGGGCATGATCGAGCGGAAGGTGGCGATCGTTCGATGAGCGCGTCCCGAGTGTTGTTCGACGAGCCCGGCCCGATCGCGCGGCGCCGGATGCGGATCGCCACGATCGTGGTCGGCGTCGCGGTGGCCGCGCTGCTGGCCGTGGCCGTGAAGCGGTTCGCCGATCACGGCCAGTTGGACGCGGACAAGTGGCGGCCGTACACCACCTGGCCGATGTGGCGGTATCTGCTGGAAGGGTTGTGGGCCACCGTCCGGGCCGCCGCCGTGGCCACCGCGCTGTCCGTGGTCGGCGGCATCGTGCTCGCCCTGGGCCGGTTGTCCCGGCAGCGGGCGCTGCGCTGGTCGGCCACCGTGTACATCGAGGTGATGCGCACGGTTCCGGTGCTGCTCCTGGTCTACCTGGTGCTGTTCGGACTGCCGCACTACGGCGTGGATTTGCCGCTGTTCTGGAAGTTGGTACTGCCGCTCTCGGTGTCCGCGTCGGCGGTGTTCGCGGAGATCTTCCGGGCGGGCATCCTGTCCCTGGATCGTGGGCAGCGCGAGGCGGGGCTCGCCGTCGGGCTGACCGACGGTCAGACGATGCGGCTGATCGTGCTGCCGCAGGCGGTCCGCCGGTTGTTGCCGTCGCTGGTCAGCCAGTCCGTCGGGCTGCTCAAGGACACCTCGCTCGGCTTCATCGTGAGCTACTCCGAACTGCTGTACAGCGGCCGGGTATTGGCCACCTACAACCGGCTGCTGATCCAGACCTACATCATCATCGCGCTGGTCTACATCGTGCTCAACGCGTCGCTGTCCAAGCTGGCCCGCACCCTGGAGGCCCGGCAGGGCTTCCGCTCGGTCGGCCGACGCCGGCTGCGCACACTGGTCCGGGCCAAGGCGGCGGCGGACCAGCCACTGTGACGGCGACGCGCCGACCCCTGTGACGAATTCCCTGTTCGGCGGCCGTACCGATCGGCCCATCCCGGAGGACCCCATGCGACCGGAGGACACCGTGCCCCACGAATCGACCACCCGCTACGCCGAACTCGCCGAGGTGGTGCGGTCCGGGTTCGTGGAGAGCCGGCACTTCGGCAGCCTGGTCGCACTCGCGCCGGACGGCCGGCCGGCGCTCGAACTGGGCGTTCCGAACGAGCCCGTGGTACCGCGCTCCTCGGCCAAGCCGTTCCAGGCGCTGGCCTGCCTGCGGGCGGGCGCGCCGCTGTCCGGGGCGCACGTGGCGATCGCGGCGGGCAGCCACACCGGGCAGGACTTCCACGTGGACGCGGTCGAGGACATCCTGACCCGTTCGGGGCTGACCTTCGACGCGCTGGGATGTCCGCCCAGCCGTCCGGAGGACGAGGACACGTATCAGGAGATGATCGCGCGCGGCGAGGAGAACACCCGCGAGCGGATGAACTGCTCGGGCAAACACGCCGCGATGCTGGCGGCCTGCGTCGCGTCGGGGTGGCCGACCGAGGGCTACCTCGACCCGGGGCATCCGCTGCAGGTGCTGGTCCGTGAGGGCATCGAGGAACTGGCCGGCGAGTCGGTCGCGCACACCGCCGTGGACGGCTGCGGCGCACCGGTGTTCGCGATGACCCTGACCGGACTCGCCCGGGGCGTACGCGCGTTGGCCACCGCCACCACCGGGCCCGAGCGCGTGGTGGCCAAGGCGATGCGCGAGCACCCGGCGTACGTGGGCGGGGACGGGCAGGCCAACACCGAGGTGATGCGGCTGCTTCCGGGCGTGCTGGTCAAGGGCGGCGCGGAGGGCGTGTTCGTGGCGGCGACCACCGCCGGACACGCGGTCGCGGTCAAGGTGATCGACGGCAGCCCCCGGGCCACCACCGCACTCGCCCTGGCCGCGCTGCACAGGCTCGGCGTGGACGTCTCGGCGGCCTCCGAATGGACGACCGTACCGGTCCTGGGCGGCGGCCTGCCGGTCGGCGAGGTCCGCGTGACGTCCCACCTGGGGTAACACGGGCCGTCCCACCCGAGGCAGCACCGCACGTCCCGGCCGGCCCGGCACCGCACGTCCCACCCCGCCAGGCACCGCACGTCCCACCCGGTGCGGCACCGATCCCCGCCGCCACCCCCTTCGAACAACCCTTCGCACCATCAGGAGTTCGCGTCATGACCGTCAACGCCGGCCCCACCCCCGCGCCCACCTTCGAGATCTGCATCGACGACGTGCCGGGGGCGCTCGCCGCGGAGCGTGTGGGTGCGCACCGCGTCGAGCTGTGTGCGGACCTGTTCGAGGGCGGCATCACGCCGAGCCTGGGCCTGATCGAGACCACCCTGGCCGCCGTCGAGGCGATCCGGGTCCACGTCATCGTGCGTCCGCGCGGAGGCGACTTCGTCTACGACGAGTACGAGGCCGCCGCGATGCGTCGGGACGTGGAGGCGATCCGGGCGGCCGGTGCGCAGGGTGTGGTGATCGGCGCGCTGACCCCCGAGGGCGACCTGGACCGTCCGGTGATCGAGGCGTTGCTGGCCGCGGCCGGCGACCTGTCGGTCACCTTCCACCGCGCCTTCGACATGACCCGCGACCCGCACGCGGCCCTGGAGGAGCTGATCGAGCTGGGCGTCGACCGGGTGCTGACCTCGGGGCAGGACAGCAGCGTGCTCGAGGGCGCGCCGCTGATCGCCCGCCTGATCACCCAGGCGGCCGGCCGGATCGTGGTGATGCCCGGCGGCGGCATCACCGCGCGCAACATCGACCGCGTACTGGCCGCCACCGGCGCGCGCGAGGTGCACTTCGCGGCGGGCGCGATCCTGGAGAGCCCCGCCACGCACCGCAACCCGAACCCGTACATGGGCGGCGCGCTGCGTCAGCCGGAGTACGCCCGCCGGGTGACCTCCGCCGACGGCATCCGCGACGTGCTGGACGCCGCGCGCAAGGGCTGATCGGGCGCCCTCGGACCCGAGCGGGAAATCCTTGGCCCGACACCGATGAGTTTGTGCGCCGGGGCAAGTCGGTACTGGTGAGAGCGTCCACTGCGGAATACCGGAGGTTTCCATGCCCGCCCAGGGATTCACCACCTGCCTGTGGTTCGACGGCCAGGCCGAGGAGGCCGCGAACTTCTACCTGTCCGTGTTCAAGGACGGCAAGCAGGGCCGCGTCGGCTACTACAACGAGGCCAACCCGGACCAGGCCGGCCAGGTGCTCGTGGTCGAGTTCGAGATCAACGGACAAAAGTTCGTCGCGCTCAACGGCGGGCCCCAGTTCACGTTCAACGAGGCCGTCTCGTTCCAGATCCACTGCGCCGACCAGGACGAGGTCGACCACTACTGGGGCCTGCTCACCGCAGACGGCGGCGAGGAGGGGCCCTGCGGCTGGCTCAAGGACAGGTTCGGCCTGTCCTGGCAGGTCGTGCCGACCGAGGTGATCGACATGATCGGCGACCCGGACGGCGCGAAGGCGACCCGGGCCACCAACGCCATGTACACCATGAAGCGCCTGGACATCGCCGCGATCCGCAAGGCGTACGACGGCGCGTAGTCGGGCGAGCCGCCCGGTGTCCCACCGCGTGCCGACACGGGTCGGGTCGCCCCCTCACCAGGGGGCGGCCCGACCCGTGCGCGCTGTCCGCCCTCAACCGCCCAGCCCCGCGTCCCGGGCGATGGCCACCGCCTCCGCGCGGCTGCGGGCGCGCAGCTTGGTCAGCACGTCGCTCACCCGATTGCGTACGGTCTTCTCCGACAGGATCAACCGCCGCGCGATCGACGCGTTGTCCAACCCCTGCGCGAGCAGGTCGAGGACCTCGCGCTCGCGGTCGGTCAGCTGCGGGAACGGCACCGCGCCGCGCGCGTGTGCGGGTGCCGAGGCGAAGAACGACAACACCCGCCGGGCCACACGCGGGCCGAAGACGGCCTCGCCGCGCGCCACGCCCAGGATCGCGCGGCGGATGTCGTCCCCGTCCGCCTCTTTGAGGAGGTAGCCGCGCGCGCCGGCCCGCAGCGCCGCGAAGACGGTGTCCTCGTCCTCGTCCATGGTCAGCACGATCACCGCCGTGTCCGGATGGGTCGTGGTGATCCGCGCCGTCGCCTCCAATCCGCCGACGCCCGGCATCCGCAGGTCCATCAGCACCACGTCCGGCCGCAGCGCCGCCACCTCGGCCAGCGCCTCGGCCCCGTCGCCGGCCTGACCGACGACGTCGAGGTCGGCCAGGTCCTCCAGCACCGCGACCATGCCGGCCCGGAAGACCGGGTGGTCGTCGACGACGAGCACGCTTACCGATGTGTCCACTACGACCTCTCCGACCCGCCGGGCAGGCTCGCCCGTACGACGACCCCGCCGCCCGGCGCGGGCAGGATCTCCATGCGGCCGCCGACCTCGTCCGCGCGTTCCCCCATGCCGCGCAGGCCCACCCCGGCGGCCGGGTGCGCGGGCAGGCCGCGGCCATTGTCGCGTATCTCCAACCGGAGCCTCGCGTCCACCACCGCGGCCGAAAGGCGCAGTTCGCTCGCGGCGCTGTGCCGCACCGCGTTCGAGACGGCCTCGGCGGCTATCGCGTAGGCCGCGACCTCCACCGCGGCAGGCAACTCGTCGAGTCCCGAACCGAGTTCGACCGTACAGTGCGGTGTCTCGTAGCCGGCGACCACGTCGCGCAGGGCTCCCGCGAGGCCGAGTTGGTCGAGGATGGGCGGACGCAGCCCGTGGACCACCGAGCGCAGGTCGGTCACCGTCTGGCGCAGCCGATCACGCACCCCTCGGGCCCGATCGGCCAGGTCCGGCTGTCCCGCGGCGGCGATCCGCCGGGCCAGCGCGTCGAGTTGGTGCGCGGCGCCGGCGAGCGCCGGACCCACGCCGTCGTGCAGGTCCGCCCGCAGCCGGCGGCGCTCCTCCTCGCGCGCGACGACGATCCGGGCGCGGCTGCGGGCCACGTCGGTGACCAGCCCCGCCGCGTACGCCAACGTCGCGGCCCGGGCGGCGACCTCCTCGATCGCGGCGTACTCCTCGGGCGTCCAGCGTTCGCCGCCGGGCCGCAGGCCGACGCGCAGTTCACCCATGTCGCGGCCCAACGAAGTCGCCGGAACGGCCCGCCAGCCGGCGACCGGACTGCCGCTCTCCACCGGCAACGCGGCGCCGTGTTGCGGGAGATGGCTGTGGAACGCCGCGTACGGCAGCCGCAGGGCGCGGCGCAGCGCGTCCACCAGACGGTGCAGCGCCTCGTCGGGCTCCGACGCCGGCGCCACCTGCCGGCCGACCCGCGCCGGCACGGCGTACGGGTCGTGCCGGTGTCCGAACAACCAGCGGTCCACCGCCACCTGCACGGCGCTGCGCCCCGTCGCGGCGAGCAGGGCGACCACCGCCACCGCGAGGATCCCGCTCGTGGAGGTCGGCGCGACGCGCCCCACGCCCAGCACCAGCGCCGTGTAGACGCCGACCAGGATCGCCGTCAGCACGACGTAGACGATCGTGCGGTTGAGCACGAGGACCACGTCGAACAGGCGGTGCCGCAACATCGCGACGGCGATCCCGACCGGCGGGCTGAGCAACCCGACGGCGAAGAACAGGTCCTGCCCGGGGTCGGGTACCACGAGCGCGAGCAGCATGTTCGCGCCGAGCATCAGGCCGCCGAGCAGCAACCACTGGAGCTGGACGCGCTGTACGCCGACCGCCCGGCGCGTCCGCACCACCAGCGACGCCACCCCGGTCAGCAGTCCCGGGCCCAGGGTCGCGAACGCGCCGACGATGGTGAGGTATCCCAGCCACCACGCGCCGGGAACGGCCCACGGATTGTGCACGTCCTCGCTGACGTCGATCGACCCGTCCCGAAACATCGCGCCGAACAGCGCGATCGCCGCCACGACGCAGATCCCGTATGCCGGGAACCGCCATCGGGGGCCGGTGAGGTATCCGTCGGGGAACACCATCAGCAGCAGCGGCACCACCACGAAGTACTGGGCGAATCCCCACGCGCCGACCCACGCCGCGAAATTCGCGCCCGGCAGCGGCTCGGCGCTGATCCGCGCGGAGCCGACCGCGTACAGCGACAGCAGCAGATACGGGCCCAGCGTCGCGGGCACCAGGAGCAGCCAGCCCACCGGGTTCCGCGGTCGCCCGCGCACGATCAGCGCGCCGATCAGCGGCCACGCCGATCCGAGCACCACGTCGCCCCACGACATCGGACGCAGCTCGGTGCGCTCCGCGACCCAGTGGTAGGCGGGTACGTACGCCGCGGTCGTCGCGATGCCGACGGTAGCCGACACGCCCGCGAACACGATCAGTCGGGACTCGGGAATGCGCAGCAGCAGCGCGCGGATCCAGGCGGGCACACGCGCGGGCGGGGGCCGGTCCGGCGGACACGCGCCGAGCGGTGGCGGAACGGGCTGGGTCGTCACCGCGCCCATGCTGCCCTACCCCGTGGCGGCGTACCCCGTCCCGCCGCGGGGATCCCGCAGAGAGGGTGTCGATGTCCCTGGAGCCCGGGACTCCGGGCCCGCCAGTCTGGCGGTGCCGCACGGGCAGGGAGTCCGGTACGCGCCACCCGACGGGGGACGTGCAGCCGCCGGGGGACGGCGACGCGGGGCGGCGGACATGTGGAGGGGGAGACATGAGGTATCCGGATGTGAGCCCGGTCGGCGGGCGCGTCGAGGTCGGGGAGGCCCCGGCGCGCCATCGAACCCGCTGGCCGCTGCTCGCGGTGGCGGCCGGTGTGCTGGGCGCGTTCGCGACGATCGTGATGGACGTGCATGTGGCCGAGGCCGACGGCGGCATGACGCTCGATCGGGTCGACGACGTGAGCGTGGTCAAGGCCCGGGTCGGCTTCGCCGTCGGGTATGTCGTGGTCGCCCTGCTGATCGTGCTCGCCGCGGCCTGGCGGCGGCATGTGGAGCCGCGGGTGCCCGGGAGCACGGCGGCGCGGGTGGTGTCGGCGGGCCTGGGTGCCTCGGCGGCGGCGTTGACCCTCGGCTACGGGTGGCGCGGCGCGATGGGCATCTATGGCGAAGGCGGCCCGGAGGACGAGGAGTTCGATCGTACCGCCCGCTATGTGTACTACGTGCTCAACGACTTCGGGGCGTGGATCGGCTGGCTGGGTGTGCTGGTGGCCGCGTTCGCGATCGCCTGGATGGCGCTGCGCGAGCGGACCGTCTCGCGGTGGATCGGCTGGATCTCGGTGCTTGCCGCGGGTGCGCCGACCGTCGCCATGGCGGTGATGTCGGTACCCGGGATGCCCGCGCTGACAATGCCGTTCTGGCTGGTGGTCGCGGGCCTTGGGCTGACCTTCGGCAAGAGCACCATCACCCGCTGAGCCGGCACCGAGGAGACGGACGACGGAACGAAGACACCCACCGAGATGGATTTCCACGTGCGCCGGACACCACCGGCATCGCACAGCCCGTACGGACCGCCGAACTCCGGTGCGCCGTATCCACCGATGCCCCTCCACCCGTCGGCCCCACCGCCCCGCGCAGGCGGGGGCGGCGGCAGGTGGATGATGGTCCTGACCCTGGTCGGCACGGTGGCGACGGTCGTCAGCGTGCTGATCGCCATGGGCGTCGGTCCCTTCGACTTCTCCGACAAGGGCACCGCGGTCAGCCGGGCGTCGTATCTCCAGGACATCAACCGCACCTGCGCGGAGTCGTACGACAACATCGCCGACAAGCTCAACGACGTCGACGTGGCCGCCTCCACCGAGACCACCGACGTCGCCGCCCTGCAGCAGCGCTTCCGCGCCTTGGACCTGTCGCTCGGGGCGCTGATGGACAAGCTCGACGGGCTGCCCAGACCCGGTCGTGTCGACGCCGACGTCACGGCGTGGTGGGACCTGTACAAGCGGCAGGCCGGGTATGTCGCCACGATGACCGAGCAGTTCAACAACGGCGACGCGGAGGGGGCGTCCACGACGGTCGAGGAGAACACCGAACTCACGCGGGCCAACGGCCCATTGGACCTGGCCGCCAAGGCGATCGGGGTGAAGTGCCCGTAACGACACGGCTCGCGGCGGGGCCGGGCCGGTCGTGCCCCCGGCCCCGCCGGCGCGACCTCACTCGTGGCCGGCGGTCTCGCCCGTGACGGTGGTCGCGTAGGCCGCCGGGTCGGCGGCCAGGTCGCGGATCAGGGTCAGGGCGTAGGACTCGATGGCGGTGACCAGGTCGACCTCGCCCGGGTCGAGGAGCCACTGCATCTGCAGGCCGTCCATGGTGGCGAGCAGTTCGGCGGCCTTCAGGCCCGGGTCCACCTCGGCGCGGATCTCGCCGGTCGCCTGGGCGTCGGTGATGATCCGCGCGATCAACTCGCGCAGCCGCCGGTAGCGCTGCACGAAGTAGTCGTGGGCGGGGTCCTGCGGGTCCAGGTTCTCCATGATCAGCACCGCGAGCAGGCGCGCGAGGCCCGGTTCGCGCGCGTTGCGGTGCGCGGAGGCGGGCATCTCCCGGATCGCCCGCAGCCCACCGATGGCCACCGACTCCCGCGCGAACTCGATGCTCTGCGCGCCGCGGTGCTCGATCACCGCCTGGAGCAGGCCCTCCTTGCTGCCGAAGTAGTAGAGCAGCGCCGGTTGGGTGATTCCGGCGCGGGCCGCCACCTCCGCGAGGCCCGTACCCCGGAAGCCGCTGCGGGCGAACAACTCACTGGCGATGGTGACCAGTTCCTCGCGCCGACGGGCGCCGCGCTCGCTGCGACCCGGGCCTCTGCGGGGTTGCCGGGTCGGGCGGGGGGACCGCCTTGGCTCGTCGTCGTCTTCGCGTGTTCTCGGGGTCACGGAACGCAGGCTAGCATTTTTATCTAGTGGTCAGTAAAAAACGTGGTTATGGTGTGTGCCGCCGAGCGGAAGGACACGCACCATGCGAGAGACGTTCGCGAACCGCCGATGGCGGGGCCACTGGGTCTGGACGGAGCGCTCCGCGGTGGGGGCGCCGTCCCGGGAGAATCCGATGAACGGCTCGCTCGATCCCGAGCGGTTCGATTGCCGCGTGCTGTTCCGGCGCACGTTCGAACTGGCCGAGGTGCCCGACCACGCGCCGTTCCGGATCAGCTCGGATTCGCGACACGTGCTCTACGTCAACGGCGTCGAACTCGCGCACGGTCCGATCCGGCACGGCGGCCGGCGGCTGTACTTCGACGTCGGCGACGCGGCGGCGGCGCTGCGCCCCGGG
The DNA here is from genome assembly GCF_002024165.1 of Embleya scabrispora. Taxonomy (NCBI): domain Bacteria; kingdom Bacillati; phylum Actinomycetota; class Actinomycetes; order Kitasatosporales; family Streptomycetaceae; genus Embleya; species Embleya scabrispora. Next base: position 814,908 of record NZ_MWQN01000002.1, on the reverse strand, counting down.
CGCAACGTGATCGCCGTACTGGCCCGGTTCTACGGCCACCGCACCGCGTGGTGGGTGCCCTCGCCGACCACGTACAGCCTCGGCGGCGGTGCGCTGGTCGCCGAGTTCGACCTCGGCGCGGAGCGTTGGATCGGTACCGACGCCGCCTGGCGCTGCCGGGTCGCCGACGCCTGGACGCCGTGTGCCCCGCAGTCCACGGTGTCCCCGCAGATCCCGGAGATCCTGGACGCCCGCCGGCTGGACCCGGCGTGGACCGGGCCGGATTTCGACGACGCGCTCTGGGACACCGCGACGGTGGTGCCCGCCGCCCATGTCGGCAGCACCGGCAGCACCCGGCCGCCGGCCGAACCGTACGGCGCGCTGCTGCCCAATCCGCTGCCGGCGCTCGGCGGCGCCACCCGCACTCCGGCCGCGTTCGACTCCGCGTCGCTGCCCGTCGCGCCGCGCCCCGAGGGCCCGTTGACGTTCGCCGACGTACGGGCCGCGCTGCTCGGCGCGCTCACCGCGATCCGACCCGAGGCCCGCCCGGACGCCGTTCCCGACCCGGCCGCCGGCGCCCCCTCGCCCACCCTCGCGCTGCCCGCCGGTCGCCGGCTGGTGATCGCCGATCTGGGGCGCATGGTCAGCGGCACGGTGCGCCTCGACCTCGAAGCGGCCCCGGGGACCGTGGTGTTCGGCGCGCTCGCCGAGTCGCCGACCCCGGCCGCGCTCGCCGGTGCCGCGTGCTTCGCCTACACAGCGCGCGGGGACGACGCGGGCGAGCGGTTCCGGCTCGGCGACCCGGCCGGCGGCCGCTACCTGGTCCTCGTGGTGGACGCCGCCGGACCGGTACGGCTCGCGCCCGCCGTGCTCGAACGGCTGCGGCCGCGCCCGGCCGGACCGTACTTCGCCTGCTCAGACCCGCTGTTGGAACGTATCCACCGGGTGGGCCTGCGCACCGTGGACCTGACCGCGCACGACGCCTACATCGACTGCCCCAGCCGAGAGCAGCGGGCCTGGACCGGCGACGCGGTCGTGCACCAGTCGGTCGACCTGGTCACCAACCCGGACTGGAGCCTGGCCCGGCACCAACCCGTGCTCACCGCGAACCCGCGCGGTGACGGCCTGTTGCCGATGGTGGCCGCCGGTGACGGTGGTGATCCGGAGTTGGTCGGCATTCCCGACTGGGCGCTGCACTGGGTGCGTTCGGTGTACAACCTCCACCGCTACACCGGCGATCGGGCGCTGATCGCCCGGCTGTTGCCCGCCGCCGAAACGGTGCTCGACTGGTTCACCGCCTTCCTCGGCGCCGACGGCCTGGTGCACGACGTGACCGGCTGGGTGCTGATCGACTGGTCGCCGGTGCAGGTCGAGGGCACCAGCGCGGCGCTGAACGCGCTCTGGGCGCGGGCGCTGGGCGACTTCGCGGAGATGGCGCAGTGGTTGGGCGACGCCAACCGGGCCGCCTGGGCTCGGGAGTTGCACGACGCGGTGCGGGTCGGCTTCGAGGTGTTCTGGGACGAGGAGCGGGGTGGGTACCGGGATCACGCGGTGGAGGACGTGGTGCGGCCCGCGATGAGCGAGCACACCACCGCGGCGGCGGTCTGCGCCGGCCTGGTGCCCGCCGAACGCGCGGATCGGGTGCGCACGTTCCTGCTCGCGCGGGACGTGATGTTCACCCGGGCACCGGTCGCCGCGCACGGCGCGGACGCGGACGGCGCGCCCACCGGGCACGAGGTGGCCCGCTTCACCCCGCCCGCCGTGACGTGGGACGCGCGGCGCCGGGTGGTCGGCGCACAGCCCTTCTTCCGCTACGTGGTGCACGACGCGCTGGCCCTGCTCGGCGCCGCGGACACGATCGCCGACCTGTGCCGCGACTGGCGGCGCCTGCTCGCCTCCGGCCCCACCGCGTGGCGGGAGACCTGGGAGGGCGGCAGCTACTGCCACGGCTGGTCGTCCACGCCCACCCGCGACCTGCTGGTGTACACGCTCGGGATCACCCCCGCCGAGCCCGGCTGCACGAGGGTCCGGATCGCCCCGCGCCTGGGCGACCTGGACTGGGCCGAGGGCGCGGTCCCCACCCCGTACGGCCTCGTCCACGTCGCGGTGGAGGGCACCCGCGTGCATGTCGAATCCCCGGTCCCGGTCCGACTCGTGGCCCCGGACGGCACCGTCGCCGAGCGGCCCGCCGGCGCGTTCGACGCGGACCTGTCCGCGCTGCCGGCGGACGCGTAGGCGGCCCGCTCCGCGCGTCGAGGCCGGCCGGATCTCGACGCGCGGGCATTGACGATTCCATCGCGCCAACTTAACAATACGCGTAACGAAAAAGCGGACACGATGCCCGTGTCCGTCCGCGCCCAGCCGAGCGGCGGCCTCGCCCGGCCCGCCCTTCGGCCCACCCCGCCGCCTGCCCTTGGAGTCTTCGTGCGCCAACACCTCGGCGTGTCCGCCCTGCTGAGCGACACCGCGCTGCGCTTCCCCGACCGCACCGCCGTGGTCGAGGGCGACAGCCGGATCACCTACCGCGACCTGTGGGCCGACGTGCTGCGCTACGCCGCGGCGCTGCGCGAACGGGGGGTGCGGCCCGGGAATCGGGTCGCGGTGATGCTGCCCAACGTCGCGGCGTTCCCCCGCGTCTACCACGCGGTGATCGCGGCCGGCGCCACTGTCGTGCCGGTCCACGGGCTGCTGGTGGCCGAGGAGGTCGAATTCGTCCTGCGGCACAGCGGGTCGGTACTCACGATCAGCGGCGGCGCGCTGTGGCCGACCGCGCGGGCCGCCGCCGACGCGGCCGGGATACCGATGCTGGCCGCCGACCACGAACACCCCGGCGCGCCGCTGACCGCCGCACACCCGACCACGGCCGACGACATCGCGGCCATCCTGTACACCTCCGGCACCACCGGCCGGCCCAAGGGTGCCCGGCTGACCCACCTCAACATCGTGCTCAACGCCACGGTCTGCGCCCAGGACCTGCACGAACTGGGGCCCGGGGACGTGGTGTTGGGCTGCCTGCCGCTGTTCCACAGCTACGGCCAGACGTGCGCGATGAACGCCGCGCTGCGGGCCGGCGCGACCCTGGTGCTGATGCCCCGCTTCGACGCCGCCGCCGCGCTCGAACTGATGGCCGCGGAGGGGGTGAGCGTGTTCATGGGCGTACCGACGATGTTCCACGCGCTCACCGAGGCGGCGCGGGCCTCCGGCGCGACCGCGCCGACGCTGCGGTTGGCCGTGTCCGGCGGCGCCGCGCTGCCCGTCGCCGGCCTGGAGCGCTTCGAGGCCGCGTTCGAAACGCGCGTCTTCGAGGGGTACGGGCTGACCGAGACGTCTCCGGCGGCCACGTTCAACCAGCGCCTGCTCGGCCGCCGGCCCGGCACGGTCGGCCATGCGATCCGCGGGGTGGAGGTCGCGATCGCCGCCGCCGAGGTGGACGAGCGCATCGAACTGCTGCCCGCCGGGGCGGTCGGCGAGGTGGTGGTCCGGGGCCACAACGTGTTCGCCGGCTACCTCGACGACCCGGCCGCCACCGCCGCCGCGATCGTGGACGGCTGGTTCCGCACCGGCGACCTCGGCGCGGTCGACGACGAGGGCTTCCTGAGCATCGTGGACCGGAAGAAGGACCTGGTCATCCGCGGCGGATACAACGTCTACCCGCGCGAGGTCGAGGAGGTCCTGGCCCGGCACCCCGCGATCGCCCAGGTCGCCGTCTACGGCGCGGCGCACGAGGCGCTCGGCGAGGAGATCCACGCGGCCGTCGTACTGCGCCCCGCCGCGCCCGGCACCGAGCCGCCCACCCCCGACGACCTGATCGCCTGGTCCCGCGAACACCTCGGCCGGCACAAGTATCCCCGTGTCTTCCACCCGATGTCGGCCCTCCCGCTGGGCCCGACGGGCAAGATCCTCAAGCGGGCACTGCGCGACGCCACACCGCCGCCATCGGGGGCCGCCGCCCGGTAGTCGGGGGCGAGTTCGGGTGGGTGCGTGGCGCGGGAGGGCGGGCTCGGGTACCTTCGGTTCCCAAGTAGTCGTGGCCCGAAGTTCGTTCGCCCGTGATCGCGATCACGGGCGATTTTGCTGTGCACAGCCGCTTCGGGTCCGGTGAGCACCTCCGGGCCCGCATCGTGCGCGGCACGGTTCCATTTTCTGAACGAGGAGTTCGGCGTGGCCAGTGGCACCGTGAAGTGGTTCAACAGTGAGAAGGGCTTCGGCTTCATCGAGCAGGACGGTGGCGGCCCCGACGTCTTCGCCCACTACTCGAACATCTCCGGCAGCGGTTACCGCGAGCTGCAGGAGGGCCAGAAGGTGACGTTCGACGTCACCCAGGGCCAGAAGGGCCCGCAGGCGGAGAACATCGTCGCCGGCTAGTACTCCCGTTCGTGCCGCGGCGGTGTGTCACCGCCGCGGCACGACAGGTCAGGCCGCCTGCCCGGTGGGCATGATGGTGACCTGCTGGAAGTTCACCCGCGGCGGCATCGCGGCGATGAAGCCGACGGTCTCCGCGACGTCCTCCGCCGTGAGCCACTCCATGCTCTCCTTGGCGCCCGCCAGCCACTCCCGCGCTCCCGGGTCGGTGACGTGGCTCTGCAACTCGGTGCCGACGATGCCCGGTTCCAGGGCCGAGACCCGCACGTTCCGCGCGCCCAATTCGGCCCGCAGGTGCCGGGACAGGTGGGTGACGTACGCCTTGGTCCCGGAGTAGACGGCGAAATTCGGAAAGATGTTCTGCGCCGCGATCGACGAGGTGTTGATCAGGTCGGCGACCCCGCGCTCGGCGGCGGCCTCGACCAGTTGCGGAGTGAACGCGCCGATCGTGTTCATCAGCCCGGTGACGTTCAGATCGATCTGCTGCTTCCATTGGTCGACCGCCAACTCCTCGATCGGGGCGGGAAGCATGACGCCGGCGTTGTTCAGGAGCAGGTCGGCGCCGCCGAACTCGGCCGCCACCCGGGCCGCGGCGTCCGCCAGGGCCGCCGCGTCGGTCACGTCGGCGGCGATCGCCAGCGCGCTGCCGCCGTCGCGCTCGATGCGGGCGACCAGATCCGCCAGCCGATCGGCCCGCCGGGCCAGGACGACGACCCGGGCACCGAGCGCGGCCAGTTTCTCGGCGGAGGCCGCACCGATACCGCTGGAGGCGCCGGTGACGACGGCGACGCGGCGGGCCAACGGGCGGGAGATGGTGTTCATGGACATGGTGCGTACCCTCCACGGGCGAGCGAAGCGGGGTCGCGGCCGGTTCCTCTCGACCGCTCATCCAGCACACCACCTCGAGGAGCCCGTGCGGACGCCGGAAATGGCCCTGCCGAAACAGGTACCGACAGGGCCGGCCCCGCGCGGATACGGCAGCGCCGACTCGCGCACACTGGTCCCATGGACCGCACCAAGGAGATCTCCGGGTTCCTGCGCTCACGCCGCGCCGGAATCACGGCCGCGGAGGCCGGGCTGCCCGCCGACGGCCGGGTCCGCCGCGTACCCGGCCTGCGCCGCGACGAGGTGGCCCGCCTGGCCGGCGTCAGTACGGAGTACTACACGCGCCTGGAGCAGGGACGCGCGCACAACCCCTCCACCGAGGTCGTGGCGGCGATCGCCCGCGTGCTGCGGCTCGACGACACCGAGCGCGAACACTTCACCGACCTGCTGGGTGCCGACGCCCGCGACGTACGGCGCGCACCGGCCGGGGCCGCCCAGCGGGTGCGCCCGGGCCTGTATCTGATGCTGGAGACCCTCGACCGGGTGCCGGCGTTCATCCTGGGCCGGCGGACCGACGTGTTGGCCGGCAACCGGCTCGCCAGGGCCGTGCTCACCGACTTCGACGCGCTGCCCGCCACCCGGCGCAACCTGGCCCGGTACTACCTCCTCGACCCCGAGGCACGCGAGCGCGTCGGCGACTGGGAACGCCTCGCCGCCGAGACGGTCGCCATGCTCCGGTTCGAGGCGGGCCGCTACCCCAACGATCGCCGGCTCGCCGATCTGGTGGGCGAACTGACGCTCGCATCCCCCGAGTTCAGCGGCTGGTGGAACGACCACCGGGTGCTGCGCCGCACCCACGGCGCCAAGCACTACCGCCATCCCCTCGTCGGCGACCTCCACTTCGCCTACGAGTCCTTCCAGGTCCCGGGCGATACGGAGCAGACGTTGTGCGTCTACAACGTCGAGCCGGCCTCCCCCACGGCCGAGGCGCTGCGGATCCTCGCCGACTGGACCGCACCCGAACTCCCGACCGCCGACGTCCCGCACGGCGCCTGACGGGGCGACGGCGGGGTTGCCGGAGGAGTCGCCCGGGACGAGGCGCGGACGACGAGGAAGGCCGGAAGGCGGCCACTCACCGCCTCCCGGCCTTCCGTTCAGGGGGCCGTTACTTCAGCCCGTTGTCGACCGCGGTCATCAACACCCCGGTGTCCCCGCTCATCTCCCAGATCATCGCGCCCAGGAGATTCTTCGAACGGAGCCAGGCCGTCTTCTTCCCGATGGACCACGCGTCGTCGAAGGTCCACCACTGGCCGTTGTTGCCGGTGAAGCCGTAGGTCGAGACCGACTGCTCGTCGTGGTAGACGGTCAGGTTCGGTACCGACGACATCAGGTTGGAGTAGCCCCTGGTGCCGGATTCCTCCGGGAACTGGCCCGGTGCGGCGCCGTGGGCGTCCTGCCATTCGCCGTGCGCCCCGCCGTCGGTCACTCCCTGCCAGCCGCGTCCGTAGAAGGCGAGGCCGAGGGCGAGCTTGCGCGGGTCCACGCCCTGGTTCAGGTAGTAGTTGACGGTGGTCTCCACGCTGAACTTGGTCGGGTACGGGTCCCCCGCGTCCTGGTACAGGTTGCCCTGGTCCCCGGTGCGGTTCGGTTCCCAGCTGTTGTCGCTGCCGGAGCCGTGGAAGTCGTAGCCCTGCACGTTGGCGTAGTCCATGTAGTCGAACACGCTGGGCGTGCCGTCGCGCGTGGTGATGTCCCAGCCCACGTCCAGCTTGCCGGGGTCGGCGGGGGTGAACGCGGTGAGCAGGTAGTGCTTGCCCGTGGTCTGGCCGTACGCGTCCATCTGCTTGCGGAACTCGGCCATCAGCAGGGTCAGGTTGTTCTTGTCGTCCGCGGAGATGTGGTTGCCCGCGTGACCCTCGGCGCCCGGCCACTCCCAGTCGAGGTCGAAGCCGTCGAAGATCCCGGCCGCGACACCGTTGCCGCCGCGTCCGCCGGTCACCGGCAGGTTGCCCTTGAGGTACATGTCCACGCAGGACTTGGCGAACTTCTGCCGCGACGCGTCGGTCTTGGCGACGTCGGAGAAGTACCGGCTGTACGTCCAGCCGCCGACCGAGATCAGCGCCTTCAACTTCGGGTACTTCGCCTTGAGTTGCTTGAGCTGGTTGAAGTTTCCGGCCAACGGCTGGTCCCACGTGTCGGTGGTGCCGTTGACGGATTCCCCGGCGCTGAAGCCCTTTTCGTAGTCCGCCCACGAGTCGCCCGCGCCGTCACCCTGGTTCGGGTCCTGCGGACCCGGGGTGGTGGCCTTGGTGACGCCGTTGAGGCAGGTCAGGTTGACCGGGTCGATGTTGGAGAAGGAGTAGTTGATGTGCGTGAGCTTGGCCGCGGCACCGGTGGTGTCCAGCGACTTCATCGTGTAGGCGCGGCCGTAGATGCCCCACTGCACGAAGTAGCCCACGCGGAAGTACTCGCCGCCCGGGGTGCCGCCGCCGGTGGTCTTGACGGTGAGCGGCGCACTGGCCGGACCGGTCTGGTCGATGGTGTCGCGAGCCACCACGGTGTACGTGTAGGTGGTGTTCGCGGTCAGGCCGGTGTCGTTGTACGTGGTCCCGGTGACGGTGGCGATCTTGCTGCCGCCGCGCAGGACGTCGTAGTTCTTGACGCCGTGGTCGTCGGTGGCCGCCGTCCAGTTGAGGGTGAGCGACGTGTCGTTCACGCTGCTCGCCGTCGGTGTGCCGGGGGCGGTCGGGGGTGTGTCGGTACCGCCGCCGGGGGCCGTGCGCAGCGTGGCCGTCGGCGACGCGGGTCCGGTCTGGTCGATGCTGTCCCGCGCCACGATCTTGTACGTGTACGCGGTGTCGGCGCTCAGACCGGTGTCGGTGTACGCGGTGCCGGTGACCGTGGCGACCACGGAAGTGCCGCGGTAGACGTCGTAGTTCTTGACGCCGTGGTCGTCGGTGGCCGCGCCCCAGCTCAGCGAGATGGAGGTCGAGGTGGTCGCGGTCGCGCTCGGCTGGCCGGGCGCGCTCGGCGGGTTGTCGGTCGGCGGTACGCCGTCACAGGGGCCGCCGTTGATCTTGCAGCCACTGGGACTTCCGGGGCCGGAGCCGACGAAGCCGAACTTGACGCTCGCCCCGGGCGCGACCGAGCCGTTGTAGGTACGGTTCTTGGCGGTGTAGTGCGTTCCGGACGAGGTGATCAAGGCGTCCCAGTACGCGCCCACGGAGGTGCCGGCGGGGAAGTCCCACTCGACGGTCCAGGCCGTGACGGCGGTGGTACCGGTGTTCTTGATCGTCCACTCCCCCTGGAAACCGCCCCCCCAGTCGGAGGTTTTGGCGAAGGTCGCGGTGGCGCCTGCGGCGGCTTGCGCGGGTGCGGCGGACAGGCCGACCATCGCGGCGAGCGGGAGGAGCAGGCTCGCACAGATGGCGATGAATCTCTTGCCTGGCTTGGTGCGTTTGGTGCGCCTCACGGTTCCGATGGCCATGGGTGCTCCTGGATTTCGGGATCCGACGGAGAACCTGTGCCCCACAATGAGCCGGGTTGTCCGGCTCACACAGTAGGGCGAGCGTAATGAAGGTCTGGACCAATAATCAAGGTCTAGACCAGTAGCAGTGAGGTGCCGGCAAGTCCCGGCAAAATCGGCCCGCCCGAACTCCCCCGGGCCCGCTGCCGTTTCGTTGGCCGCACTCGGTGTTCGATACCCCTTCACGCAAAATGTGATTTGTGACATGGTACATGTCACGCAGCGGTCCGGACGCTCCCCTTCCGGTCCACGGCGGCACCAACTGCCTTGCCACCGTTGGCTCTTCGGCGAGACAGCGAGCAGTACCACGCACGCGCCGGCTCCGCCTCTCTCCCCGAAACGGGGCCGGCGACGAAACCGCTCATGCCGTTGCACCACCCCTCATCGGAGGCGCGCGGGCGCGTGCCCTCTGTTCCGCAAGGAGACGGTCTTTGCGAACCAATCGATCAACCGATCCCGCACGACAGGGAAGACTCCGCCGCGTCGCGGTGGTTGCCGTATCGCTCGCCATGGGCTTCGGGTTGTTCACCCAGCCCGGATCGGCCGCCCCCGCCGATCCCGGCGCGGCGGCGACCCCGATCCCCGTGGCCGCACCGCCCGGCGCGCCCCCCAGCGCCTCGGCCGACCGGTCCCCACACACCCGGGGCACGCCGCTGCCGGTCCCCGACCGGCCGCCGCTGGCCGCGAACGCGTCCGACAACGCCCGGCGCGACTACGACGATCCGGCGTCGGCCGCCCGGCCGGCCCGGCCGTCGATGGCCGCGGCGAACCAGCGTGCCGTCGCGGCGGGTTGCTCGGTCGCCGACTTCGCGAGCCGTACCGGCGCCGCGCTGGTCACGCAGATCAAGGCGTCGACGACGGAGTGCGTGAACACACTGTTCACCGTCTCCGGGACCAACGCCCGCTCGATCTTCCGCGAAGAGCAGATGACCACGGTCGCCTACGCGCTGCGCGACCTCGCCGGCTCCTACCCGGGCAACGCCGGCACGGGCGCGCCGCAGGTGGTGCTCTTCCTGCGGGCGGGCTACTACGTGCAGTGGTACGACCCCACCACGGTGGGCACTTACGGTCCCGCGCTGAAGACCGCGATCCGCTCCGGTCTGGACGCCTTCTTCGCCAACTCGCACTCCTCGGACGTCACCGACGCCAACGGCGAGACGCTGGCCGAGGCGGTCACCCTGATCGACAGCGCCCAGGAGAACGCCCGCTATCTCTACGTGGTCAAGCGGCTGTTGGCGGGCTACAACAGCTCGTACGACGCGTCGTGGTGGATGAAGGCCTCGGTCAACAACGTCTTCACCGTGCTCTTCCGCGGCCACCAGGTACCCGAGTTCGTCACCGCCGTGCAGTCCGACCCGAGCACCGTCGACGCGGTCGACGCCTTCGCGCGGGCACACCGGGACCTGCTCGGCACCGACCGGGCCTATCTGACCGTCAACGCGGGCCGCGAACTGGCCCGCTTCCTCCAGTACGCGAGCCTGCAGTCCCGGGTGCGCCCGATGGTGCGCGCGCACCTGAGCGCCACCTCGATCACCGGGCCGACCGCCGCGATGTGGGTCGCGCTGGCCGAGGGCACCGACTACTACGACAGGGCACAGTGCGCCTATTACGACACCTGCGACCTCCAGGCGCGGCTGATCGCCGCGGTGCTGACCATCGACTACACCTGTAGCCCGAGCATCCACATCCGGGCCCAGGAGATCAGCCAGGCCAACCTGGCCACCGCCTGCACGAGCCTGCGCAACCAGGACTCGTACTTCCACGGTGTGGTCAAGGACAGCGGCGCGGTGGCCAACGACCGCAACACCACGATCGAGGTGGTGGTCTTCCACTCCAGCGCCGACTACCAGACCTACGCCGGCGCCATCTTCGGCATCGACACCAACAACGGCGGCATGTACCTGGAGGGCGACCCGAGCGCGGCCGGCAACCAGCCCCGGTTCATCGCCTACGAGGCCGAGTGGACCCGGCCCGCGTTCGAGATCTGGAACCTCAACCACGAGTACACGCACTACCTCGACGGCCGGTTCGACATGTTCGGCGACTTCGACGCGGGCGTGACCACCCCGACCATCTGGTGGATCGAGGGCTTCGCGGAGTACGTCTCCTACTCCTACCGCAATCTGCCCTACGACGCCGCGATCACCGAGGCGGGCAAGCACACCTACGCGCTGAGTACCGTCTTCGACACCACCTACTCCCACGACACGACCCGCATCTACCGCTGGGGCTACCTCGGCGTGCGCTACATGCTGCAAAAGCACCCGGCGGACATCACCCGCCTGCTCGGCTACTACCGCACCGGCGACTGGGCCGGCGCGCGCACCTTCCTGACCTCCACCATCGGCACCCGCTACGACAGCGACTGGTACACCTGGCTGGCCGCCTGCGCCGCGGGCGAGTGCGGCGGCGGCACGCCCACCAACCGCCCGCCGACGGCCGAGTTCACCAGCGCGGTCAGCGGTACGTCGGTCGCCTTCACCGACACCTCCACCGACTCGGACGGCACCATCGCCTCCCGCGCCTGGGACTTCGGCGACGGCACCACCTCGACCGCGGCCAACCCGACCAAGACGTACGCGGCCGGCACCTACACGGTGAAGCTGACCGTCACCGACAACGGCGGCGCCACCGCGACCGTCAGCCACAACGTCACGGTCACCGGCGGCGGAGGCACCACCGAGTGCACCGACCCCGACACCCGAGTCCTGGGCAAGAACTGCAGCCGCGGCTCGGTCTCGGCCGGCGCGAACGGAACCGCCTGGTTCTACGTCTACATCCCGGCGGGGACCGCGCGCCTGAACATCGTCACCGCCGGCGGCACCGGCAACGCCGACCTCTACTACAACAGTGACAACTGGGCCACGACCACGGCCTACACCGCCAAGTCCACCCGGACGGGCAACGCGGAGACCCTGACCATCACCGCACCGCACGAGGGCTACCACTACATCTCCCTCTACGGAAAGCAGGCGTTCGCCGGCACCACGGTGACGACGAGCTACTGACCGAACCCCGCCCGGCGCGCCCACGACGCGCGCCGGGCGGACCGCGGCGGCGGGGTCCTACCGGGCCTCGCCGCCGTCGCTCGTGGATTCGCGGATCACCAGCTCGGGGCGGAAGACCACCTGGCGGTGGGTGTGGGTGTCGGGGTGTTCGCTCTCTTCGAGGAGGAGTTCGGCGGCGGTGCGGCCGAGGCGGTAGGTGGGCCGGCCCACCGAGGTCAGCGGGACCGCCGAGGCCGCGGCGAACTCGATGTCGTCGTAGCCCACCACCGCGACGTCCCGCGGGATCCGCACGCCGGCGCGCAGCAACTCGCGCATCAGGCCCAGGGCCAGCAGGTCGTTGGCGCAGAAGATCGCCGAGGGCACGGTGCCCGCGTCGAGCAGACGCCGGGCCGCCTCGGCGCCGGATCTCGCGTTCATCGCGGGGACCGTGACGTCGCGGGTGGAGGTACCGAGCCGCAGGCCCGCGTCGCGCAGCGCGGCGCGCATGCCGCGGCGGCGGTCCTCGCACTGGCGGATGGACAGCGGACCGGACACGAACGCGAACGCGCGGTGGCCGGCCGCCACCAGGTGCTCGGCGGCCAACCGGCCGCCCAGCACGTCGTCCACCGCCACCGAGCACAGGTCCGCGCGGTCGCCGCCGCGATCGAGCAGCACCACCGCCAGGCCTCGGGCACGCAGATCGGACACCGGCAGCTCCGCGTCACGCGCGGGGGTGACCAGCACGCCGCGCACCCGCTGTTCCTGGAGCACGCGCAGGTATCGCTCCTGCTTGGTTCCGGAGTCGTCCGAGTTGCACAGGATGACCACCGAACCGGACTCGTTGCAGACGTCCTCGACGCCGCGCGCGACGTCGGTGAAGAACGGGTTGGCCACGTCGAGGACGATCAGGCCGACCGTGTTGACCACGCCCGAACGCAGCGAGCGAGCCGAGTCGTTGCGCACGAAGCCGAGCAGTTCCACCGCCTCGAGCACCCGGTTGCGGGTGGACTCGGCCACCCGCTCGGGGTGGTTGAGCACGTTGGACACCGTACCCACCGACACTCCGGCCCGGTGGGCCACCTCTTTGATGCTCGACGTCGTCATCCGGGATCGATCCGCTTCTCCAGGCCGGTCCGGGGTCGGGCCGGCGGGTCCGACCCCGGCAGCCTATGCGGTGCCGGGGCGGATCCCCGAACCGCGATCGGCAGGGGCGTCAGGCCGGCGATCCGGCGCGCTTCGGCAGGCGATCGGCGGCTCGGGCCCACTCGCCCGCGTCGGGGCGGGGTTCGTGGCGGCGCAGCGGCTGAGTGGTCCGGACCAGTGTGCGCAGATCCGCGAGCGAGCCCGGTACGGCCCCGGCGGTCCGGGCCTGGACGAGCAGGTTGCCCAGCGCCGCGGCCTCGGTCGGGCCGGCCACCACCGGCAGGCCGCACGCGTCGGCGGTCGCCTGGCACAGCAGCGTGTTCAGCGCGCCGCCGCCGACCACGTGCACCACGTCGACGGCGCGCCCGGACAGGCGTTGCGCGTCCCGTACCGCCCGGCGGTAGGCGAGCGCGAGGCTGTCCAGGATGCAGCGCACCGTCTCCCCCGGCGTGGCCGGGACCGGCTCGCCCGCCCGGCGGCAGGCCGCGGCGATGCGCTCGGGCATGTCGCCGGGCGGCAGGAAGACGGGATCGCCCGCGTCGACGACGAAGCGCAGCGGCGGCACCCGCGCCGCGTCGTCGAGCAGCCGGTCCAGCGACTGCGGCCGGCCGAGCCGGTCCCAGTGCCGCATACATTCCTGGAGCAGCCACAGGCCCATCACGTTGCGCAGGTAGCGCACCGTGCCGTCGACGCCCAGTTCGTTGGTGAAGTTCGCCCGGCGGCTCTCCTCGGTGCGCACCGGCGCGTCGAGTTCGACGCCGACCAGGGACCAGGTCCCGCTGGAGATGTAGGCGAAGCGCTCGTCGTGGGCGGGGACGGCGACCACGGCCGAGGCGGTGTCGTGCGAGCCGACGGCGGTGACCCGGACCCCGGCGGGCAGTCCGGTCTCCGCCGTCACGTCGTCGATGAGCATGCCGGCTGCCGCGCCGGGTGCGCGCAGGGGGGCGAACAGGTCCGGGTCGAGGTCGAGTTCGGCCATGATCCCGGTGGACCAGCGCCGGGTGTCCGGGTCGAGGAGTCCGGTGGTGGAGGCGTTGGTCAGCTCGGTGCCGGCCTCGCCGGTGAGCCAGTACGAGATCAGGTCCGGAATCAGCAGCGCCCGCCGGGCCGGCCCGAACTGCGGGGTGTCGGCGGCCGCGACGAGTTGGTGGATGGTGGTGAAGCTCGCGTGTTGGATTCCGGTGACGGTGTACAGCCGAGCGGCGGATACGCGGGCGTGTACCCGTTCGGGGATGCCGGTGGTGCGCTCGTCGCGGTAGTGCACCGGGTTGCCGAGGAGTGTGCCGCTCGCGTCGAGCAGGGCGAAGTCGACCGCCCACGCGTCGATTCCGATGCTCGTCGGGGTGCCCGCGGTACGGCCGGCGGCGCGCAGGCCGTCCAGGACGCCGCCGTACAGGGCCAGGACGTCCCAGTACAGCGTGCCGCCGACGCGCACCGGGCGGTTGACGAACCGGTGCGCCTCGGTGACGCTCAACATCTCGGGGCCCACCCGCCCGGCCAGCACCCGGCCGCTGGAGGCGCCGAGATCGACGGCGGCGAAGACGTCCGGGGAACTCCCCCGTCGGTTGCGTGTGTTCATCGCAGGAACGCCGCGGCGACGCCCGCGTCGACGGGGATGTGCAGGCCCGTGGTGTGCGCCAGGTCGCCGGCGGTCAGCGCGAACACCGCGTTGGCCACGTGCTCGGGCAACACCTCCCGCTTGAGCAGGGTGCGTTGCGCGTAGTACTCGCCCAACTTCTCCTCCTCGACCCCGTACACGGCGGCCCGCTGCGCGCCCCATCCGGCCGCGAAGATGCCGGATCCGCGCACCACGCCGTCGGGGTTGACGCCGTTGACCCGGATCCCGTGCGGGCCGAGTTCGGCCGCCAACAGCCGGACCTGGTGGGCCTGATCGGCCTTGGTGGCGCCGTAGGCGATGTTGTTCGGGCCGGCGAAGACGCCGTTCTTGGAGACGATGTAGACGATGTCGCCGCCCAGGCCCTGCTCGATCATGGTCCGGGCCGCCTCGCGCGCGACCAGGAACGAGCCGCGAGCCATCACGTCGTGCTGCACGTCCCAGTCCTGTGCCGTGGTTTCCAACAGCGGCTTGGAGATGGACAGTCCGGCGTTGTTGACCACCAGGTCCACGCCGCCGAACGCCAGCGCGGCGGCGGCGAACGCGGCCGTCACGCCCGCCTCGGAGGTGACGTCCACGGTCACCGGCACGGCCCGGTCCGCGCCGCCGAGGGAGGCGGCCACCGCCGTCGCGCTCGCCGCGTCCCGGTCCGCGACCACCACGCACGCGCCCTCCGCGACCAGGCGTTCCGCGATGGCCCGCCCGATGCCCGAACCGGCGCCGGTGACCAGGGCCACCCGGGCGGCCAGCGGGCGCGGCCGGGGCAGGCGGGCCAACTTGGCCTCTTCGAGGGCCCAGTACTCGATCCGGAACTTCTCCCGCTCGTCGATCGGCGCGTAGGTGGAGACGGTCTCGGCGCCGCGCATCACGTTGATCGCGTTGAGGTAGAACTCGCCCGCCACCCGGGCGGTGCGCTTGTCCGCGCCGAACGAGAACATGCCCACGCCGGGCACCAGGACGATCGCCGGGTCGGCGCCGCGCATGGCCGGCGAGTCGGATTCGGCGTGGCGCGCGTAGTAGGCGGCGTAGTCGGCCCGATAGTCGGCGTGCAGTTCGCGCAAACGGGCCGCGACCGCGTCGAGCGGCGCGTCGGCCGGCAGGTCCAGGACCAGCGGGCGGACCTTGGTGCGCAGGAAGTGGTCCGGGCACGAGGTGCCGAGTGCGGCGAGGCGGGGGTGCTCGCGGCGGGACAGGAACTCCAACACCGGTGCCGCGTCGGTGAAATGCCCGACCCGGGCGCCGTCGGTCGAGGCCAGGCCGCGCAGCAGTGGGGCCAACGCGGCGGCTCTGGCCCGGCGTTCGGGTTCGGGCAGCGGTTCGGCGATCGGCTCCCCGAACGGGTGGCGGGCGGGGTCGAATCGGGCCGCGATGAACTCCTCGGCGGTGCGGATGATGTGCAGCGAATTGCGCTCGCACTCGGCGCTGGTGCGCCCCCACGCGGTGATCCCGTGCCCGCCGAGGACGCACCCGATCGCCTGCGGGTTCGCCGCCCGGATCGCCGCGATGTCCAGGCCGAGCCGAAAGCCGGGACGGCGCCACGGCACCCAGGGCACGGTGTCGCCGAAGCACTCGGCGGTCAGCTTCTCGCCGTCGGCGGAGGTGGCGAGCGCGATGCCCGAGTCGGGGTGCAGGTGGTCCACGTGCGCGGCGTCGAGCAGGCCGTGCATCGCGGTGTCGATGGACGGCGCGGCGCCGCCCCGGCCGTGCCCGCAGAAGTCGAACGCGGCGACCATCTCGTCCTCGCGGTCGTCTCCCGGGTACACCCCCGCCAAGGCGCGCAGCCGATCCAGGCGCAACACCGCGAGCCCGTCCTCGGTGAGTGTGCCCAGGTCGCCGCCGGAGCCCTTGACCCAGAGCAGGTCCACCGGGGCGCCGGTGACCGGATCGGTGCCGACGCCCTTGGCTGAGGTGTTGCCCCCGGCGTAGTTGGTGTTGCGCGGATCCGCGCCGAGCGCGTGCGAGCGACGGAGCAGGTGCTCGACCTCGGGTGGGGTGCCGGACATCGGCGGGTCTCCTCGTGCCTGGGGGGGGTCGGGGGCGGGGCCTGACAGGGTCGAGACAGAGCGGGGGTGACGGCGGGGTGGGCGGGGACTGGCTGGACCGGACTGCCGAGCGGGCGGGTCGGCGGGCTCCGAGGGGGTCAGGCGCCCCAGCCGGCCTGTGTGCCGCCGACGCGCTCGGCACGGATGCGCTCCGCGTAGCCGGAGGCGTGGTAGGCGGCCACCGGGTCGGGCGCGAGGCCCTGCTCCTCGCGCAACTCCCGGAGCAGCGGCCGGACATCGGTGGCGTAGGCGTCCATCAGCACCGCGTTGGCGGCCAGTACGTCGCCCGCCTGCTGGGCGGCGGCCAACTCCTCGGCGTCCACGAGCAGTGCCTTGGCGGTGGCTTCCTGGACGTTGGCGACCGAGCGGATCTGGGCGGGGATCTTCGGCTCGATGTTGTGGCACTGGTCGAGCATGAAGTTCACCCCCGCCGCCGGGTCGAGGCCGCCGCCGCGCACCACTTCGTGCATGATCCGGAAGAGCTGGAACGGGTCGGCGGCGCCCACCATCAGGTCGTCGTCGGCGTAGAAGCGCGAGTTGAAGTCGAACGCGCCGAGCCGGCCCCGACTCAGCAGGAACGCGACGATGAACTCGATGTTGGTGCCGGGCGCGTGGTGCCCGGTGTCCACGCAGACCACGGCCTGGGGCCCGAGTTCGAGGCAGTGCGCGTAGGCGGTGCCCCAGTCCGGGACGTCGGTCATGTAGAAGGCGGGTTCGAAGAGCTTGTATTCGAGCAGGATGCGCTGGTCGGCGGAGAGGCGCGCGTACACCTCGGCCAGCGCCTCGGCGAGGTACGCCTGCCGGGTGGCGATGTCGCCCTGGCCCGGGTAGTTGGTACCGTCGGCGAACCAGAGCTTGAGGTCGCGCGATCCGGTGGCGTCCAGCACGTCCACACAGGCGAGCAGGTGGTGCACGGCCTTGCGGCGCACGCGGGCGTCGGGGTTGGTCACGCTGCCCAGGCGGTAGGCGTCGTCCTGGAACACGTTGGCGTTGATCGCGCCGATCCGCACCCCGTAGTCGCGGGCGTGGGCGGCCAGGTGCGCGTAGTCGTCGACCCGGTCCCAGGGGATGTGCAGGGACACGAGCGGCGCCACTCCGGTGAGGGCGTGCACCCGGGCCGCGTCCGCGATCTTCTCGTACGGATCGCGCGGGACGCCCTCCTGGGCGAACACCTTGAAGCGCGTACCGGAATTGCCGTAGGCCCACGAGGGCGTCTCGATCCGCTGGGCGCGCAGGGCTGCCCGCACCGCCTCGATGTCCTGCATGGGGCTCCCGACAGTCAAAAATGAAACGTTTCAATCGCTGGAAGCGAACGTACGTCCACCACCGATAGCACGTCAAGCCATCCTGGGCGTGGTCCGCGACGACCCTCGTTCTCCGACGCGCCGGCACACGGCGCGCCGCCGCCCGTTCGTGTCCACGAGCGGGCGGCGGCGGGGGTTGGTGCCGCTGGGGTCACACGCGCGCGTGGGTGGTGATGTCCTCCTCGAAGAGTTCGACCATGCTCGCGGTCACCGTGGGGCGGGACTGGGCGAGTGCGTCCAGGTAGTCGCGGGTCTGCGCGCCCGGGCCGTCCGCGCCGACGGTGTCGTCGCCGTCGAACAGGTCGCGCTCGAACGACGCCTGGGCGGCGATCCGCGCCGCGTGCCCGATGTCGGCCGGGGTGAGCAGGTCACTCGCCGCCACCAGTGCGTCCAGGTCCACATCCGGTCGGGCCGAGGCGTGGTGGGCCCACATCGCCCGGCGGGCGTCCGCGTCCGGAGTGCCCACCGGGATGATGTAGTCGAACCGGCCGGGCCGCAGGAACGCCGGGTCGAGCGAGCGCACCGAGTTGGTCGCGCAGACCAGGAGCCGATCACCGTGTTCGCGAAACGCCGGGATCAGCTTGAGCAGTTCGTTGGTCACCGCGTGTCCGGCGCCGGGTCGGGCGTGCCGGATCGGCGCGATCTCCTCGACCTCGTCGATGAACACCACGATCCGCTCCAGTCGGGCCAGCCGCCCGAACGCCTCGCGCAGCGCCGCGGCGAGGTTGCCGCCGTCGGCCAGGCGTGAGGGCAGCAGTTCCACGAACGGCCAGCCGAGCCGGGAGGCGATGGCCCGGGCGAACGTGGTCTTGCCGGTCCCCGGCGGCCCGAACAGCGCGATGGCGCGCGGCGGTTCGACCCCGTGTCGCAGCGCCCGCCCCGGATCGGCGAGCGGGAGCACCACACGCCGCTCGATCAGGTTCTTCTCCACCTCCATGCCGGCCACCTTCGACCACAGATCGCCCGGCAACATGCGCCCGCCGAGCCGGTCCAGGGTCTCCGCGGCGTGGTCGTCGACGGGCTCGACCTTCTCGAAGTAGGCCACCGCGGGCCGTCGTTCGTAACCGGCGTTGCGCAGGCCCAACTCGCGCGAGTCCTCCTCCGGCAGCACGTACGCGATCCGCCGCACCCGCTCCTCGACCAGTCGGCGCTCCAGGGCGAGCAGCAGCGTGCTGGTCAAGCCCAGGCCGCGCGCGCCGGGCGAGATGGCGATCCGCATCACCCAGGCCCGTCCCTCGGACACCGTGGCCAGCGCCGCGCCGACCACCGCGCCGTCGCGCCGGGCGACCACCGCCGGCTGACGTGAGGCCAGCGCGTGGATGCACTCCGACAACGAGAACACCGACTCCTGGCCGAGCCCGGTCGTGGTGTCGATCAGGTGCACCACCGCCGCGAGGTCCTCCTCGCGATAGTCCTGTACCAGCCAGACCATGAATCGCTCCATCCGTGGATCCGGGACCTCGACGAGTGCCACACACTAGGCAGCGCCGGCCCGGGGCGAATGTGTCGTTGTGTACAAGTGCGTGCCCCGACTTGGTCACCTCGTGAATGGACATCGAAGCCGCGACCGGGCAGCCGTGAGCGCAGGTCATCGCCGTCCGGGGGGTCCGTGGGGGCAGAATGGGCTTCGACCTCGTCCGCGCCGTCCGGCCCGTCGGGCCGCCCGACCCCTTCGGAGAACCCATGACCGTCTCGTCCGCGTCCGGCCCCGCCCAGGCGTCCGGTGTCTTCCCGATCGGCGGCGACCTGCCGGTGCATCGGCTCGGATTCGGAGCCATGCAGCTCACCGGGACCGGTGTCTGGGGCGAGCCGAAGGACCGTCCGGAGGCGATCCGGGTGTTGCGACGCGCCGTCGAACTGGGGGTCAACCTCATCGACACCGCCGACTCCTACGGCCCGTTCGTCAGCGAACAACTGATCCGCGAGGCCCTGCACCCGTACGCCGACGACGTGGTGATCGCCACCAAGGGCGGCTTCGCCCGCACCGGCCCGGGCGAGTGGCACGAGTTGGGCCGCCCCGAATACCTGCGCCAGCAGACCGAACTGAGCCTGCGTCACCTGGGCCTGGAGCGGATCGACCTCTACCAGCTGCACCGGATCGACCCGCAGGTCCCGCTCGCGGACCAACTGGGCGAGCTGGCCCGGCTGCGCGAGGAGGGCAAGATCCGGCACATCGGCCTGTCCGAGGTCACCGTCGAGCAGCTGCGCGAGGCACGCGAGATCGTCGAGATCGTCTCCGTGCAGAACCTGTACAACCTGGTCAACCGCAAGGCCGAGGCCGTACTCGACTACGCCACGGCGGAGGGCATCGCCTTCATCCCGTGGTTCCCCATCGCCACCGGGCAACTCGCGCGGCCGGGCGGCCCGTTGGACACCCTCGCGAAGGAACGGGGCGCGGCCCCCGCACAACTGGCGCTGGCCTGGCTGCTGCGTCGCTCGCCGGTGATGCTCCCGATCCCCGGCACCTCCAGCGTGGCCCACCTGGAGGAGAACACCGAGGCGGCCCGGATCCGGCTCACCGACGACGACTTCGAGACGCTGTCCGCCATCGGCCTGTGACGGTTCGCCATCGGCCTGTGACGCACGACGCCCGCCCCGCCCCCGAATCGGGGCGGGGGCGGGACGGGCGGTTCGCGGCGTGGGAACCCGATCGCCACGCCGTTCGGTGGAGGGCATCCCGACCGAGGACGGCGGCCGGGATACCCGTTCATGGGACTACTGCTGGACGATGGTCACGTAGGCGGCCGCCCAGGTGCTCGGCTCACCGCCCTGGAAGGCCAGTTTTTGCGTGCCCCCGTTCAGCGCGCCGAACACCGAGGTCGGAATCCGCCACACGAACTGGTCGTTGGTGCTGGAGACCAGCGGCGACGGCGTCAGCGACACGGTCTGCCACATCCCGGTCCAGTCCGCGCCGTTCTTGATGGCCCTGTACAGGAAACCGTTCTCGAGCATGAAATCGGCCCCGACACCCGGCCACACCGGGCCCGTGACATAGCCGGTGTTCGGGTTGTTGTCCGCGTCGATGAAGACCCGGTGCGTGGAGAACGGCAGTTGGTAGGTCGCCTTGTACTCGGCCTGGACGGCGGTCAGGGTCGCCGAGACGTTCACGATCGGCCCGCCCACCGGCGGCGGCGGAGTCAGCGAGACCTGCGCGGTGTGCGCCGACACCCGACCGGTGGCATCGCGGGCGACCACGTCGAACGTGTGGGTGGTACCGGGGTCATGTCACCGAGCCGCGCCGAGGTCTGGCTCGCCGGCACCGTCGCCATCCGGGCGTTGTCCTGGTAGATGTCGTACGCCTCGACGGCGGCCGAACCCGGCGTCGACGCGGTCCAGGACAGCTGCACCGAGGTGGGGCCGGCGGTGGCACCGGTGAAGGACCCGGGCACGCCCGGCGCGTTGGCGCCCGGTGCCGAGGTGGTGACGTTGCGCGCCGGGCTCGCGGCCGACAACACCCCCGCGTCGTTGCGGGCGCGAACCGTGAACGCGTACGCCGTGGACGGGTTCAGGTCCGTCGCGGTGAACTGCGAGGTGCCGGTGGTGCGGTGCGGCACCGAACCGATCCGGACGCCGTCGCGGTAGACGTCGTAGCCGGCCACCGTGCTCGGGCCCGCGTTCGGCCAGCTCAGCTGTACCGACGTGGCCGAGGTGGTGCCGGCCGTGGGCTGCGCCGGCGTCGCCGGAGCGGTGGTCGGGGCGACCTTGGCCGCGGCCAGTTCGCTCGACCAGTAGGAGGAGCCCGGAAGGCTGTCCCACGGGTTGGGGTCGAGCTGGTCCGGGGTGACATAGACCGTGCCGGCGTTCTTCTGCTTGCTCTGCGCCACCGCCGACGGCATCTGCGCCTCGGTGGTCTCGTAGATCAGGTGCCAGAACTTGGCCGGGTCGGCGTCGAGTTCCCACTGCGGCGGGGTGAACGCCTGGTAGTCGGCGTAGCTGCCCTCGAAGGTGACCTGGATGTCGGCCGCGTTCTCGTAGCACTGCGGGATGTCGATGCCGGGGTTGTCCACCACCAGCGCGCCCGGGTGGTTGCGCTTGGTGTACGCGGTCAGCGCCCGATACTCGTCGGCGTACGCGTTCGTCCCGTTGGGGCCGCAGCTGTTCTGGCCCTGGTCGAAGAAGATGCCGTCGATCTCGGGACCGTAGAGGCGGTACCACTTGTCCACGTCGTGCTGGATCTGGATCCGCCACGCCGCGATGCTCGTGTCGCCGAGCCGGGTGGTCTTCGGGGCGCCGATCGTGTTGGTGCCGAAGTAGCCGGTGTCCACGTAGGCGATCACCTTGCCGCCCGCCTGGCGCACCTGTCGGATCGCGGTCTTGAACGTCTCGTTGGGCGCGTTCTCCTCGAAGTTCGGCCCGTTGGCGATGTTGACGACGGTCAGCCCCGGGGTGCCGGGGCCACTGGCGAGGGTGGCCCAGGCCGTCCCGCCGGACGGGACGCCCGGGTGGAAGTAGGCCGGTACACCGACCTGTTGGTTGATGCCCGGGCCGGGGTCGGCGTGGGCGGCCGGCGCGGTCGCGATCAGCGACCCGCCGAGCAGTGCGGCGGCGGCGGTTCCCGCCGCGGCAGTGCGCGCTCTCCACGAGCGGGCACGAGAATCCGTGCGCATGCGTACTCCTTCTGGAATGGCCTTCCGGATGGGACGGTGGCTCACTTCTTCAGTAGGGCGTTGACATCGCTGTTCGCCTGCCCGAGCGCGGACTTGGCGTCGGACTGGCCGAGCCAGACCCGGTCGACGGCGCTCTGCACGATGTCCAGGATCCGGTCGCCCTGGTCGGTGACCGGAAGTACGAAGGTTTGGCCGGGGGTTGCCACCGGCTGGGTGAAGACCCGCATGTCGCGGCCCGCGGCCAGTTGTGCGGCCTCGGCCTTGGCCGAGGACGTGGTGATCGCCGGGAAGACGACGGCCTCGGCGGCGACGATGTCCTGACACTCGGTGGAGGCCAGGAACTTCACCCACTGCCAGGCCTCTTCCTTGTGCTTGCCGTTGGCGTACACGGCGTCGGACAGGCCGTTGATCGGCGTCTTGCGCCCGGTGGGACCGGTCGGCATGCCGGCGAAGGCGACCTTGCCGTCGGCGGTGTAGGTCTTGGCCATCCACGAACCGGCGATGGTCATCGCGGCCTTGCCGGACTGGAGCAGTCCGTCGGCGCCGACCGTCGACTGCTTGTCGTACGCCGGCATGTACCCCTTCTTGATCAGCCCCGCGAACCAGTCGAGGGTCTGCGTGAGTTTGGGGTCGGTGTAGTTGTACTTGGTGCCGAACGGGTTCTTGTCCACGTACTGGAAGCCGTTGGAGACCGCGAACGAGCCCCAGGAGTCCTGGCCGACGGCGCCGCCCTCGTAGGCGATGGCCAGCCCGTAGGTCTTGACCTTGTTCTTGTCGAAGCCCGGCTCCAGGCCCGTGCGGCCGTTCTCGTCTACGGTCATCGCGGCCACCGCGCGGCCGAAGTCGCCGCCGTCGACCGGGTTCCAGGTCCAGGCGTCCAGCGCCTGCGGGGTGAGTTGGGCGCGCTGCGCCATCTCCTTGTTGTACGCCACGCCCATGGTGCCCCAGTCCTTGGGCAGGCCGTAGCGCTTTCCGTCACGTGTCCACACGTCGGCCAGGTTGGCCTGGTACTGCTGCAGGTCCACGGCGTCGCGCTGGATGTAGGGCGTGAGGTCCAGGATCTGGTTGTTCTTCTGGAACTGCGGGAAGTACAGGACGGAGTCGGTGAACACGTCCGGCGCGGTCCCGGAGACGACCTGCGTGGTCAGGTTCTGCCAGTACTGCGCCCACGCGGTCTGGGTGACCTCGACGGTGATCTTCGGGTTCTTGGCGTGGAAGGCCTCCGCGCACTTCTTGTACTGCGGAAGCTGGTTGTCGTCCCACAGCGAATACTTCAGCTTGACCGAGCCCCCACCGCCACCGCCCGAGGAGCCACTGGAGCCGCACCCGGCGGCGACGAGCACCACACTGGCGACCACTGCGGATGTGCGGACGGCGGGCGATCTCAGCGATCGGCGAATTCCGGAACGGGACATGGCGATCTCCTCGGGGAAGAACTCGGGGGGTTCACTTGAGGCCGGTGAAGTTGAGGCCGTTGACGATCCGTCGACCGAAGACCACCAGCAGGATCAACATCGGAACGACCGAGAGCGTGGACGCGGCCATCAGGCCGGTCCAGTCGGGACGGGCGTTGGGCGACTGCTGGAGGAACACGCCGATGCCGGTGGTCAGTACCCGGTTGTCCGGCTCGTTGCCGACCAACAGCGGCCACAGGTAGTCCTTCCAGGCCCACACCGCGGTGGTCAGCGCGATGGTCAGGATCGGGCCCTTGCTCATCGGCAGCACCACCCGCCAGAAGATCCGCCAGTGGCCGGCGCCGTCGAGCATCGCCGCCTCCTCGATCTCGCGCGGGATCGACATGAAGAACTGGCGCAGGAAGAACACCGTGAACGGGGTCATCAGCAGCGTCGGCGCGACCATGCCGGCGAAGCTGTTCAGCATGCCCAGGTCCTTGACCATCACGAAGTTGGGCAACAGCGTGAAGATCGGCGGCACCATCAGCGCGCCCACGACCACGGCGAAGGCGAACTCACGGCCCCGGAATCGCAGTCGGGCGAGCGCGTAGCCGGCCATCGCGCAGGAGAGGGTCTGCCCGACCACGATCGCCGTGGTGTAGATGATCGAGTTGCGGGTGTACAGCAGGAAGTCCAGGTCGGCGCCCGATCCGCCGGCCGCGCGGCTCTCCTCGTCCGACGCAAGACCGAGCACCCGCTTGAAGTTGGCGAAGGTGAAGTGTTCGGGCCACAGCGAG
Source organism: Embleya scabrispora (assembly GCF_002024165.1). Lineage (NCBI taxonomy): Bacteria > Bacillati > Actinomycetota > Actinomycetes > Kitasatosporales > Streptomycetaceae > Embleya > Embleya scabrispora. Next base: position 790,327 of record NZ_MWQN01000002.1, on the reverse strand, counting down.
GTGCTGTCGGAGTAGAGGTGGTTGCCGTCGGTCAGCGCGGTGCGCAACATCCAATAGAACGGGAAGAGGGTGATCAGCAGTGAGACGCCGAGCACCAGCCAGGCCAGTGCGCGTCCGAGGCCGAACCTCCGGCGCGGCGAGCGGTGCCCGGTCTCGCCGGCCGCCGGCTTCGCGGATGCGGCCTGGGCGCTCGGTCGGGCCTGGATGGATGTGGACATTGGGCAACCCCTCTCAGGCCAGGTCGGACGTGGAGGCGCGCAGCAGGCGCATCTGGAGGTAGGTCAGTCCGCCCAGCACGACCACCAGGCACAGCGCCATCGCGGCGGCGTAGCCCATGCGGAAGTGGGTGAACGCCTCCTGGTAGATGTAGTAGTAGGCGACGCGGGTGGCGTCGACCGGGCCGCCCTTGGTGGTGACCGCGATCGTGTCGAAGATCTGGAACGAACCGATCACCGAGACCACCATCACGAGGGCGAGGATCGGCCGGAGCAGCGGCAGGGTAATGGTGAAGAACATCCGGATCTCGCCCGCGCCGTCCAGGGACGCGGATTCGTACAGCTCGCCCGGGATCTGCAACATTCCGGCGTACAGGAGCAACGCCACGTATCCGGTGCCCGCCCAGACGTTGACCGCGGACACGCTGAGCAGGGCCTCGTCCGGCGAGGCGAAGAAGCCGTGCGTGTCGCTCCCGGCCTTGCCCATCAGGTGGTTGACGAAGCCGAGGTTGGCGTCGAGCATCCACAGCCAGATCAGCCCGATGGTCACGTTCGGCACCAGCCAGGGCACCAGGAGCAGGGCGCGGACCACGACGGATCCGGTGAGCCGGACCATGATCGCGGCGAGCAGCAGGGCCACGCCGACCTGTACGCCGAGGGTGATGAAGACGAAGTAGGCGGTGACCTTGAGGGCGTTCCAGAACAGCGGGTCCGTGGCCACCTCGACGTAGTTGTCGGCGCCGACGTACTTCGGGTCGGAGAGCAGGTTCCAGTCGGTGAGCGAGATCCAGATGCCGCGGCCGGTGGGGTAGAGGTAGAAGACGGCGAAGCCGATGAACGCGGGGAGCAGGAACAGGCCGGCGGCCCGATTCTCCTTCGACCGCGCGCGGTTGGCGGTCTTCGAGCGGACGGGGCGGCCCTTGCGCCGGCCGAGGGTCATGCTCATGAGGCCAGCCTGGGGACGAGTCGCAGCGCGTTGTCGGCGTAGACCTTGGCCAGCACGTCCTGCGGCAGGTCGAGTCCGCTGATCGCCCAGCGGCCCATCAGGGGCGGGTCCTGGTCGGAGTGCGGGAAACCCTCGTCGGCGGTCTCCAGGAAGCGGAAGTGCCGCTGGTAGGAGGCGCGGTCCGGCGGGATCTCGTCGGTGCCGAAGAGCACCCGGTCGGGGTGGCGCAGGATCAACTCGGTCGTGGCCCTGGGCTGGCGGCCGAGTTCGGCGATGCGGGCCGCGATGTCGACGTGGAAGTTGGCGTAGGTGTCCAGCATGCGGCCCACCCATTGCAGGTTTTCCGGGTAGCAGCCCATGTGCACGCCGACGAAGGTGGTGCCGGGGTGCCGGGCGACCGTGTTCTCCAGCGCCTGGACCAGTCGTTCGAAGCTGGGGAAACGTTCGTCGGCGAACGACCAGTCCGGGCGGGCCAGGAGCAGTTCGAGGCGTTCGTTGTGCTCGTCGATGGGGTCGAAGAAGGCGACCGGGTCCGCGGTGTGGATCCAGATCGGCAGGCCGACCTCGCCGGCGGTGGCCCACAGGGTGTCCAGGCGCGGGTCGTCGACCATGACCAACGTGTCGGCGTGATCCCGCAGTTGCAGGCCGAGGTCCTTCCAGACCTTGAGCCCGACCGCGCCGGTCTCGGCGGCCCGGCGGATCCCGGCCGCGATCCGCTCCTCGAATCCGGGGCCGGCCAACTCGCGCCAGTCGACGTGGCAGAAGGTGGCGAACCGGCCGGGGTGGGCGTGGTCGTAGCGTGCCAGGTTCTCGTCCAGTTCGGCACCCCAACGGCCGTCGAGGTTGACCATGCCGCGGATGCCCAACTCGTCCATCATCGCGAGCAGCGCGCCGACGTCGGGCACCACCCAGCCACCGTCCTCGCTGAGCCAGCGGCCGAGGTGGATGTGCGCGTCGACGACCGGGAGCGAGGCCCGCTCGACCTCGTGCGCCCCGACGACGAGCCGCGAGCGCGGCGTGTACCGCGCCAGCGGCAGGTCCTTCAGGTGCGCCGGCACGACGGTTTCGTGGGGGAAGTGCGGGATCATCTACTCGCTCCCTGTCTGGGTCGGGCGGATCAGTTGCGGATGCCGTCGGGCAGCGAGGCACCGTGCGCGACGATCAACTCGTCGACCAGATCCTGGATCTGTTGCAGCGTCAGGGTCGCGGACGCGTTCGGGTCGAGCATCGCGGCGTGATAGACGTGCTCGCGGCGGCCCTCCAGGGCGGCGTGCAGGGTCAGGTCGCCGACGTTGAGGTAATTCCGGTTGAGCGCGGCCAGTTGCGGCGGCAGCGCGCCGATCGCGGTGGGCTGTACGCCCGCCTTGTCGACCAGGCACGGGACTTCGACGAACGCGTCGGAGGGCAGGTTGCCGATCAGCCCGTCGTTGACCACGTTGCCGTGCAGCACGCGCGGGGTGCCGGTCTCGGTGGAGTGGATGATCAGCGACGCGAGTTCGTTGCCGGGCGCGATCTCCACGCCGTTGCCCGCGCGCAGCCCGGCGACCAGCGCCTCGTAGGTGTCCAGGTTGTCCTGGAGCCAGTCCAGGTAGGTGCCGATCGGCAGTCGGAAGTGGTCCACCTGGTCCTGGTGCGGCAGGAACCAGGGCAGGTACTCCGAGCCGTGCTCGCTGGACTCGGTGGGGAAGTAGCCGAAGCGGCGGTAGACCTCGACCCGTACCCGGCGCCGCATTTCCGGGTTCGCCTCGATCACTTCGTCCAGGCGCCGGTAGAGGTTCTCGCCGCGGTGTTCGAAGCGCAGGACGAACGCCTGGTGGTTGACGCCGGCCGTGCGGAAGGAGATCTCCTCCTTCGGGATGCCGACCAGGCGCGCCAGCGTGGCCTCGGTGTCGCGGACCGAGTGGCACACGCCGACGACCTTCTTCAGGCCGGTGCCCTCGTAGACCGCGCGCGGGATCATCGACATCGGGTTGGTGTAGTTGATCAGGATCGCGTCGGGGCACAGTTCGGCCATGTCCCTGCCGATGCCGACCATGACCGGGATGGTGCGCAGCGCGCGGAAGATGCCACCAATGCCGAGGGTGTCGCCGATGGTCTGGCGCAGCCCGTAGCGGGCGGGGATCTCGAAGTCGATGTGCGCGGCCTTGACGCCGCCGACCGCGATCTCGTTGATCACGTAGTCGGCGCCGGCCAGGGCGCGGCGGCGGCCGATGTGGGCCTCCACCTTGGCGCCGACGCCGAGCTTGTCGATCATCCATCGGGTCATCTGCTCGGCGGTGTCGAGCCGTTCGACGTCGATGTCGTGCAGGACGACGGTCATGTCGTCGGCGAGTTCGGGGTAGGTCAGCAGGTCGGAGAGCAGGTTCTTGGCGAACGTGATGCTGCCGGCTCCGATGAGCACGATCCTTGCCATGGTGCGGTCACCTCGCTGTGGGGCTTCGGGGTGGGGCCGGGCGCTCGAGTAGGCGGCCGGTCGCGCGGGTGGGCGGGTCAGGGGCGCAGGATCGCCTTGACCGGGTGGCTGCCACCGCGCATGAGGTCGGTGAAGATCTCCGCGCCCGACTCCAGGGGGTAACTCGCGGTCCAGCCCAGGCCCCAGCCGCCGACGAGGTCGACGGCGCGCTCGAACTCCGCGTTGGTGTAGGCGAACGAGCCCAGTACCCGCTTTTCGGTACGGACCAGCACGGTCGCGTCGAAACCGGCCTCGGCGCCGGCCAGGCCGAGCCAGATGGCCACCCCGCCCGGACGCAGCAGCCGCACGGACTGCTCGTGGGTGTCGCTGCTGCCGACCGCGTCGAAGACCACGTCGAACTCGCCGGTGAGTTCGCCGGCCACGGTGGTGGCGCCCAACTTGGCGGCGATCCGGCGGCGTTCGGGTGAGCGGTCGGCTACCGCGATGCTCGCGGTCTCCTCGCCGGCGGCGGCCAGGACGCAGACCAGGCCGATCGCGCCGGCGCCGATCACGCCGACCCGGGCGCCGGGCGCGACGTCGGCGAGCCGCCAGGCGTGTACCGCGTTGGCGGCGGGCTCGATCACCGCGGCGGCCTCCCACGACATGTCGTCGGGGAGCTTGTGCAGCGCGGAGCGCGGTACCGCGACACGCTCGGCGAAGCCGCCGGGCAGGTGTACGCCGATGATCCGGCGGTCGCGGCAGACCTGGCGCAGGCCGCCCCGGCACAGGTCGCAGGTGCCGCAGGACAGGATCGGGTTGACGGTGACGGAGGTTCCGTCGTCGGTCACGCCCGCGAACTCGTGTCCCATCACCAGCGGCGGGATCCGAAAGCCGGGGGTGCGTACGCCGTGCAGTTCGCTGCCGCAGATGCCGGCGCTGCGGACGTGGACCAGTACCTCGTCCTCGGCCGGTTCGGGTTCGGCCACGTCGTCCATCTCGACGGTGGCGGGCCCTGTGAACACGAGCGCCCTCATCGTCGTGCCCCCTGGGTCGCCCCGTCGCCGGTGTACTGGTTGGCCTTCACGTGCACTCTCCATCTCGCCGTGGGGCGGGTGTGGGTCGATCGTGGGGTCGCGGCGGTGGTGTCGGCCGCGGGTCGCGGTGTGGTGGGCCGCGGTCGCGGCGTGGTCGGCAACCGCGAGGGGTGGTCAGCCCCGGTAGGGGTGCGCGGCCAGGCCGCGGATCCCGGGTCGGAACGCGAACAACCGGCCGCCCAGCGGTTCCCGGTCGTCGGTCGCGGCCGTGGTCACGTAGAGCACGTCCAGGTCGGGGCCGCCGAACGCGCAGTTCGTCACCCGCCGTACCGGCACGGGCAGGGTGCGGTCGAGCCGGCCGTCGGGTGTGTAGCGGCGCAGCGCCCCGCCCTCCCACAGCGCGACCCACACGCCGCCGTCGGCGTCGACGGTCAGGCCGTCGGGCAGGCCCGCCTCCGGCGGGATCTCGGTGAAGGGTCGGCGGTCCGAGACGGTGGCGTCGGCCGGGTCGTAGGCGCAGACGTCGATCCGGCCGGTGCCGGTGTCCACGTAGTAGACCGATCGCTCGTCCGGGCTCCAGGCGATCCCGTTGGAGTTGGTCACCTCGGCGAACACCCGTACGAGTCGCGGGAGTTGGCTCGGATGGGCGGTGTCGGGCGGGTCGAGCCGGTAGAGCGCGCCGGCGCCGGGGGTGTCGTCCTCCGCCTTGGTGCCGGCGAAGAAGCGGCCGGCCCGGTCGCAGGCCCCGTCGTTCATCCGGTTGCCGGGTCGGTCGGCCTCCACGTGGGCGACGATCCGGACCGTGCCGTCCGGCTCCAGGACAGCGAATCCCTCGCGCACGGCGAGGCCGAAGCCGCCGACCGCGCGCGGGACGATCGCGCTCACCGGGCGGCCGATGTCGTACCAGCCGTACCGGTCGGTGTCGGGGACCAGGTAGTGGACCCGGCCCGCCGGGATGTCCACCCACAGGAGCCGGCCGCTGCGCGCGTCCCAGCACGGGCTTTCACCGAGTGTGGCCGCCGGCGGCGGCAGCGGGACCGGCCCCTCCCCCGCACCGGGGACGGAACCGCCGAGGATCACGGGCGTCCCGGTCTGGCCTCGGCGCCGACGACCGGGTTGACCAGTACGCCGATGCCCTCGATCTCGGTCTCCAGTACGTCGCCCGGTGCCAGCCGGCGCGGCGGGTCCATGAACGCGCCGCAGCCCCAGGGGGTGCCGGTGAGCACCAGGTCGCCGGGTTCGAGGGTGAAGGCGCGCGAGCAGTACGACAACAACTCGGCGATGCCGAAGAGCATTTCGGCGGTCGAGGAGTCCTGCACGAGTTGTCCGTTGACCCGGGTGCGCAGCGCGAGCGCCTGCGGGTCGGCCACCTCGTCGGGGGTGACCAGGACCGGACCCAGCGGGCAGAACGTGTCCAGACTCTTCCCGCGCACCCACTGCCCGTCGCCGAACTGGAGGTCGCGGGCGGAGACGTCGTTGGCGACGGTGTAGCCGGCGATCGCGGCCATCGCCTCGTCCTTGTCCGCGTTGCGCAGCGGACGGCCGAGCACCACGCCGAGTTCGACCTCCCAGTCCACGTCCTTGGTCAGTTCGGTGTCGACGACGACGGCATCGCCGCTGCCGATCACGCTGGACGGGAACTTGGCGAACACCAGCGGGTTGCTCGGCGGCTCCACCCCGGCCTCGCGGATGTGGTCCAGGTAGTTCAGTCCGATCGCAACGATCTTCCCCGGCCGCAACGGCGCCAGGTGCCGGGTCGCCCGAACGGGCTCGACGGCGGCATCGGCCACCGCCCGCACCGCTTCGGGCCCAGCCGCGACCAGCGCCCCAAGCGTCCCGTCGCCGGGCCCGTCGAGCCGGTACAACCCGCCGTCCCGCTCGACCACGGCCACCGCCCGACCCTCACAGTCGACTGTCGCCAACCTCATGCCGCTCCCCGTAGTTCGGCATTCCGTCTAGCGGAACGCAATTCCAAGTGGCGAAGCGAGTAAAACAACGCCCCGCCAAAACTGTCAAGAGCCCCCCGCTCGCGCCCGGGCCCAGCCCAATGCCGGCACCGAGCGGGAGAGTTGCCCGACACCAGGGCGCCCGCGTATCGGCGGGCGCACCCGGGGCCGGGGCAAACCCGGGGTGCGGTCTAGGTCGCCGAGCCCGCCCACTCGGCCACGCGCGAGCGAAGCGCCTCGGCCAGCTCCGTCATCCGCGCCGACGTCATCCGCGACTTCAGCCCGGTCACGCTGATCGCCGCCGCCGGCGCCGACCGCCCCAGGAACAGCGGCACCGCCACACACCGCAGCCCCAACTCGTTCTCCTCCAGGTCCGTGGCCCAGCCACGACGGCGCACCTCGTCCAGCTCGGCGGCCAGCTTCGGCACCGAGGTGAGCGTGTGTCGAGTCGCCGGCCGCAGCGGCAACCGGGGCGTCGCCCAGGCCCGCAACGCCTCGTCGGTGGGATACGTCCAGGCCAGCAGCGCTTTGCCGACCCCCGTGCTGTGCGCCGGATTTCGCCCGCCGATCACCGACGAGAGCTTGATCGCGCCGGACGCCTCGACCTTGTCCAGATAGACCACCTCACCCGCGTCCAGGATCGCCACGTGCACCGTTTCGTCGGTCACCCGGCGCAGGTCGGCGAGCAGCGGATGCACCATCGAGCGCAGGTCGATGTCGTCGTGGAAGCGGAACGCGGTGGCAAGCAGCTGGCTCCCGATGAAGTAGGGGCCGTTCACCTCGGGCTGGGCGGCGAATCCGCGGTGCTTGAGCGCCCCGAGCAGCCGATGGAGGGTGCTCTTCGGGATGTCCAGGTCGCTCGCAAGTTCCTCCAGGGCGATGCCTCGGGGCATTTCGCCCATACGCATCAGGATCCGCAGTGCTCGATCCACGCTGATCACGGGCGAATCGCTGTTGCCGGTCAAGGGCCCCCCTAGGGAACGAGGCATTAATGGGATGGCATTCCGTCTGATGGAATGATAGACCGTACCGCGCATCGCTGATAACGTCCCGGCTCGTCGACCGGTCACGGAGGAGAAGCGATGCGCGGGCTCATCGGCAAGCGGGTACTCGTCAGCGGCGGCAGCAGCGGTATCGGCCTCGCGGCCGCCCGGCGCTTCCTCGAGGAGGGGTGTCGCGTCCTGGTGGGCGGCCTGGATCCGGCCGAGGTGGACGAGGCCGTCGCGGAACTGCGCCCGCTCGGCGAGGTCACCGGCTTCGCCGTCGACGTCGGCCACGAACCGGACGCGACCGCCCTCGTCGAGGCCGCCGTCCGCGAACTCGGCGGCATCGACGTACTCGCGAACAACGCCGGCATCGCCTGGCGCGAACCCTTCCTGGAGATCACCCCCGAGCATTTCGACCGCATGCTCGCGGTCAACCTGCGCGGCATGTTCCTGGTCGGCCAGGCGGTCGGCCGGCACATGGTCGAACGCGGCGGCGGCGGGGTGATCGTCAACATGTCGTCCACGAACGGGATCGCGGGCGAGGAGGACTACGCGCACTACAACGCCTCCAAGGGAGGTGTCCTCCTGCTCGGCAAAACGATGGCGGTGGAACTGGGCCGGTACGGGATCCGGGTGAACACCCTGTGCCCCGGATACATCCGTACACCACTCAACGCCTCGATCGCAGGCGCAATGACAGACCCCGACTTCGAATCCACCTACATCACCACCCGAATCCCCCTGTCCCGCGCCGGCCGCCCCGAAGACGTAGCCGCCGCCTACGCCTTCCTGGCCTCGGAAGACGCAGCCTTCATCCACGGCACCGAACTGGTCATAGACGGCGGCCAACTGGCAGTCATGTAGCCCCCAGCCCACCAGGCCGAACCCGCAACCAGGCCGCCCCGCAGCCCAAAGCAACCAAACCCGCAGCCCATCCCAACCAGACCCGCAGCCCATCTCGCCCAAGTCCGCAACACATCCCAATCAGATCCGCAGCCCATCTCGCCCAAGTCCGCAACACATCCCAATCAGATCCGCAGCCCATCTCGCCCAAGTCCGCAACACATCTCAACCAGGTCCGCAGCCCATCTCGCCCAAGTCCGCAACACATCTCAACCAGGTCCGCAGCCCATCTCGGCCAGGTCCGCAGCCCTTTTCAGCCCGTCCGGCGTTTGAGGACAAGCGGGCCGCAGGCCGCCCTGCCGACCCCCGCCAACGACGCGACCACAGCCAACGGCGAACCCACCCATCACGACGGCCCCCCGCCCGAGGGAGACGTACGGAACATGCCCCTGTCCACGGACCTGATCGACCGCCTGAGCGCGATCGTCGGCGCCGAACACGTCCGCCACACCACCGGCGACCTGGTGCCGTACGCCCGCGACGCCACCCCCCTGTTCGACCGGCTCCCGGACGCCGTGGTCTTCCCGGCCGACACCGCCGAGGTCGCCGCCGTACTGCGCCTGGCGACCGAGCACCGCGTCCCGGTCGTCCCCCGGGGCGCCGGCTCCAACCTGTGCGCGGCCACCGTGGCCCTGAACGGCGGCATCGTCCTGGTCACCACGCGGATGAACCGCATCCGCGAGATCAGCCCCGACGAACTGCTCGCCGTGGTCGAACCCGGCGTGACCACCGCCGCCCTGGCCGACGCCGCGACCGCACACGGACTGCTCTTCCCGCCCGACCCCGGCAGCCGCACGGTCTCCACCGTCGGCGGCAACGTGGCCACGTGCGCGGGCGGACTGCGCGGCCTCAAATACGGCGTGACCCGCAATTACGTGCTCGGCCTGGAAGCGGTACTGCCCACCGGCGAGGTGATCCGCACCGGCGGCCGGCTCTGGAAGGACGTGGCCGGCTACGACCTGACCCGCCTGCTCACCGGCTCCGAGGGCACCCTCGCCGTGATCACCGAGATCACCATGGCCCTGCTGCCCGCCCCCGCCGACACGGGCACCGGGATCGCCTACTTCCCCGACCTGGCCCACGCCGGCCGCGCGGTCGCCGACATCCTCTCCGCCGGCATCGTCCCGGCCACCCTGGAATTCCTGGACCGGAGCTGCGTCAACGCGGTCGAGGACTTCGCCGCCCTCGGCCTGCGCCGGGACGCCGGCGCGCTGCTCCTGTTCGGCGACGACGGTACGTCCGACGCGGTCCGCCGCGACCTGACCCGCATGGCCGAGCTGTGCGACGCGGCCGGCGCCACGGAATGGACCCTGGCCGAGGACGTGGCCGGCGCCGAGGCACTGCTGACCGCTCGCCGGTGTTCGCTGCCCGCGCTGTCCCGCCTCGGCTCGCTGACCATCCTGGAGGACGCCACCGTGCCGCGTCCCAGGATCGCCGAGATGGTCGACCGGATCGACGCCATCGCGGACAGGCACACCGTCACCATCGCCACCTTCGGCCACGCCGGCGACGGCAACCTCCACCCCACCTGCGTGGTGGCCGACCCGAACGACACCGAATCGATCGAACGCGCGCACGCCGCCTTCGACGACATCTTCCGCACCGCGATCGAACTCGGCGGCACGATCACCGGCGAACACGGCGTCGGCGCAGCCAAGTTGCCGCACCTGCGCGCTCAACTCGGTGACGACCAGCTGCAATTGCTGAGCCGGATCAAGACCGCCTTCGATCCCGCCCGCATCCTCAATCCCGGAAAGCTCGGCTCATGACCGGTGTGTTCGACCCCGAGGAACTCTCCCGCTGCATCTCCTGCGGCTTCTGCCTGCCGGCGTGTCCGACCTACGCCGCCACCGGCGACGAGGCGTCCTCGCCGCGCGGCCGGATCAACCTGATGCGCGCGCTGGAGACCGGCCGCCTGGACGCCGACGACCCGACCCTGCTGGAACAGTCCTCGGCGTGCCTGGGCTGCCGCGCCTGCGAACCGGTCTGCCCGGCGGGCGTCCCGTACGGCTCCCTGTTGGAACAGTGGCGCGAACACCAGTGGCGCGGCAAACACCGGCCACCACTGGCCCGGCTGTTGACGATGGTGGTCAGCCTGCCGCCGGTGGTCCGCGCGATGGGCTGGGGCCGCTTCGTCCTGCCGTCCGGGCGCGGCCCCGACAAGGCGACCCGACCGGCCCCGACCGGGACACCGAAGCCGCCGACACAGCCCGGACCACCCGAGCCGCCCGCCGGCACCGGTGCCTCCCTCATGCTCGGCTGCTTCGAACGCGCCATGTTCCCCGGGGTCTCCCGCGCGGCCCGCACCCTGCTGCCCGGCCTGAAGGTGCCCGACGACCAGGGCTGCTGCGGAGCGCTGCACGCGCACAACGGCGAGTTGACCAAGGGCCGCGCCCTCGCCCGCCGCCTCGGCGAACGGCTCCCCGGCCGGATCGTCACCACCTCCGGCGGATGCGCCGCGCACCTGGCCGACGTCATCGGCCGCGACCGGGTCGCCGAACTGTCCGAGGTGGTCGACGTCTCGGCCCTCCCCGAACGCCGGGTGGCCGGCCGCCGGGTCAGGGTCACCCTCCAGGACTCCTGCCACCTGCGCAACGGCCTCGGCGTATGGCGCGAACCGCGCGAGGCCCTGTCCGCGGTGGCCGACTTCGTGGAAACCCCGGGCGCGAGCGACTGCTGCGGCGCGGCCGGCACCTACTCCCTCCTGCGCCCGATCGAATCCCGCCGCATCCTCGACCGCAAGCTGGACGCGATCGAGGCCAGTGGCGCCGACGTCGTGGTGGCGGTCAACCCGGGCTGCCTGCGCCAACTCCGCACCGGCCTGCGGCGGCGCAAGTCGCGCGTCCGCGCGGTACACCTCGCCGAATTCCTCACCACACCCCACGGCGGCGCCCGCACGCCCTGACCGTCTCGGGCCGAGTTCGGCGTATGCGACTCCACACGGGGGGAGCCGCGTACGCCGTACCCGGCCCGAGACACCCACATCCACCCGTCCCGGCACACGCAGCCGACACGAAACCGTCCGGCGGCCCGGTCGCGGTCGACACGAAGACGCCAAATCGTGGCGAAATCACTTTATGTAAGGCGAATCAAACCGAGGGTCTCCGCCACGACACCCGGTTCGAACCGCGCCGTCCCGTCGAATGCCGACACCGCGAGCGCCCGCGCCCTCGCCCTCACACCCCACGAACGGGCAGGTCGGACGGGGTTTCGACCCGTTTTCCACAGGTTCGGGACCACCGTTTTTCCCACATCCCGTGGCGCACGTCACATTCCCCGCACCCAAGGTCAGGAACTCACACGCACCGTGAACCGAGTTTCCGCGATTCTCACTCCACGCGATTCCGATATCACTCCCCGCTGAAGGTCCCGGACACAATGCGTGGACGCTTCGGGACTTTCGGTCCCGAAATTCCACCCTTCCGACCCGAATCTTCGGTTTCGGCGAAACATGATGTTTGGATCCGGGTCGGGTGTATGCGTAGCTTGGGGCTTCGCCGCACCGGTCCGGTGTTCGGCGGAATGTGTCTCCCGGTTCGCCGAATCCTGCCGCCGGAGAGGCCACGGTTACGAAACCCGAAAGGCAGGAGCGGGGGAACCAAGTGGAATGCCGTCCCGGGCGTCCGCATGTCGCGGACATCCGATAACGACGGCTTGGGGTGAAGCCGTGCCCGCCTCCTCGATACCCGAGGAGTCGACGCCGGCCGGGCGAGACTCTCCAGCCCGAATCCGACAGCTCACTTCGTAGGCGTGGGAGAAGGAAAAATCTTCGTGCAGTCGTTCATCACCCCTGCCCGCAAGCCCAAGAACGCGCGTCTCGCGCTCACCCTCGGCATGGCCGGCGCCATCGTCGCCGCCCCGCTGATCACCGGCTTCGCCACCTCCGCCACCGCCGCCCCGGTCTCCGTCTGGGACAAGGTCGCCATGGGCGAGAGCTCCGGCAACTGGCACATCAACACCGGCAACGGTTTCTACGGCGGCCTGCAGTTCACCCAGAGCACCTGGAACGAGTTCGGCGGTCAGCAGTACGCCCCGCGTGCGGACCTGGCCACCAAGGACCAGCAGATCGCCATCGCGGAGAAGGTCCTCGCCGTACAGGGCCCCGGCGCGTGGCCGAACACCTCGGGCCCCGCGGGCCTGACCCGTGGCGGCGCCGCTCCGGCCGTCTCCCCCAACGCCAAGTCGGGCTCGACCAAGAGCACCGTCAAGGTCGCCCCGAAGGTCGCCGAGAAGCCGGCCGAGTCCGCGCCGGCCCCGAAGGCCCCGAAGATCGAGGTCGTCCCGGCCGCCGAGACCAAGGCCACGACCACCACCTACTCCGTGGTCAAGGGCGACACCCTGTCCAAGATCGCCGCGGCCAAGGACGTCGCCGGCGGCTGGCACAAGCTGTACGCCGACAACAAGTCCGTCATCGGCGGCAACCCGAACCTGATCCTGGTCGGCCAGAAGCTCTCGCTCTCGGGCAAGGCCGCGGCCACCACGAAGACCGAGGCCGCGCCGAAGGCCGAGGCCAAGGTCGAGACCAAGACCGAGACCAAGCCCACCGCGTCGGTCAAGGTCGCGCCGAAGCCCGTGACCAAGGAGAAGGCCCCCGTCGTGGCCAAGGACTCCTCGGCCAAGGCCGGCAGCACCGCGGTCAACTCCTCGGGCTACGTCGCTCCGGTGAACGGCTCGCTGGGTACCGCGTTCGGCACCGGTGGCTCCATGTGGTCCAGCGGCAGCCACACCGGCCAAGACTTCGTGGTCGGCACCGGCACCTCGGTCAAGGCCATCACCTCGGGCACCGTGGTCAGCGCCGGCAACGGTGGTGCCTACGGCAACGAGGTCGTCATCAAGCACGCGGACGGCAAGTACTCGCAGTACGCCCACCTGTCCAGCATCGGCGTCCGCGCCGGCCAGACGGTGAGCACCGGCCAGCAGATCGGCCTCTCGGGCGCGACCGGCAACGTGACCGGCCCGCACCTGCACTTCGAGATCCGCACCACCCCGAACTACGGCAGCGGCATCAACCCCGTCACCTACCTGCGCGCGCACGGCGTCAACCTCTGATCCGAGCACAACCGGGAAGTTCCAGGGCCGGGCCCGTCGACCACGCGTCGACGGGCCCGGCCCTGTTCCGTGTCCGCCGAGCGCGCGGTATCGGCCGAGCGGGCACTGTCCGCCGAGCGGGCGTGTCCGCCACGCACCCGGGCGAGCAGGGCTTCCCCGACGTCAGCCCCGCGCGGGGTAGCGCTTCGGCAGCGGCAGGCCCCGCGCCGCCAGCAACTCCCGCAACCGGTCCGGGTAATCGGTGATCAGGCCGTCCACGCCGTCGTCCATCAGCTTCGCCATGGTGGCCGGGTCGTCGATCGTCCACGGCACCACCTTGATGCCCAGCCGGTGCGCCTGGTCGACCATCGCCCGGGTCACATAGGGGCGGTAGTTCGGGTCGCCGACCCTGCCGTCCTGCGGGAAGCCGTGCACCGGAGAGAACGAGGTCGCGCCGAACGACTCGATCGCCCGCAGCGGGTCGCCGCCGAAGTCGTCGATGTCCAGGCCGCCCAGCCAGGGCGAGGCGCCGGGCTTGCCGACCTGGAGGAAGTCGTAGTTGGTCAACGCGACCAGCGGCAACCGGGGTTCGATCTGACGCATCCTCATCAGCGAGCCCCAGTCGAAGCTTTGAATGGTGACCTGGCGCAACAGCCCCGCCCGGCGCACCTCGCGGGCCACGGTCCGGACGAACTGCTCGCGCGGCGCCGTCTCGTTCGGCGCGCCCGCCTCGACCTTGGTCTCCACGTTGAGCTTCACACCGTGCGCGTGCCGCCGGTCGACCAGGTCGAACACCTCGCCGAGCAGCGGCATTCGGGCGCCGGGCGAGGTGGTCTGGCCGGGGAAGCCCGGGAACTGCCGCGACCCGCAGTCGAGGGTGCGGACCTGGGCGAGGGTGAGCGTGTTGACGTACTTCCCGACGTAGGGGAACTCCGGGTCACCGGCCCGCACCGGCCCGGTGTCGGCACACTTGCGGCCGTCCACCTTGCGGTCGTGGGTGACCACGGCCCGGCCGTCCTCGGTGATCTGGACGTCCAGTTCGAGGGTGGTGACCCCCAGGTCCAGGCCCTTGGCGAAGGACGCGAGGGTGCTCTCCACGGTCAGGCCCAGCCCGCCGCGGTGCGCCTGCAGGTCGAAGGTCCTGTGCGCGTTTCCGTGGCGGTCCGCCGCGGCGGCCACTCCCGGCGCGGCAACGACCGCCGCCCCGGCCAGGATCGCGGCCGTGACGGTCTTCCATCCGGACATGGACATCTCCTTCTCGCTCCGTTCGACGACACTCGACCGCCGACGCACCGACCCGCCCGACGCGCCGGGCAGGCGCCGGGCGCGGGACGGGATCGAATCCCGTCCCGCGCCCGGGGGTTCCCGGTGCCGCGCCCCTCGCGGAGCGCGGCACCGGCGTCCGGCCGCGGCTTGAGAACACCTCATCAAGCCCGGCCGGAACCCGGTGTTCCGGGACCCGGCGATACGGCGCCGCCGGCCCGGTCTCCCCGGGGATCGGGATCACCGGCGGTACAACACCGCCTGCGGCGCCGCCGCGGTCAGCGTCACCGACTCCGGGTGGACCGGCACTGCCCGCCCGGGTCGATCGTCCCGACCGAGCAGGAACGCCCGATTGATCCCGTGCACCGTGATGGTGCCGCCCGGGTCGACGCCCGCGACGGTACGGATCACCACCACCTCGACGATGTCCGACGCCTGCGTCCCGTGCGGCAGCCGTACCGTCGTCGCCGCCGGATCGTCGCGCTGCAGCGACCAGTCCACCCGCCCGCGGTCCGAGCGGTACAGCGTCGGGTCGCCCTTGACCCGCACGCCCAGCGCGACCCCGTTCCACCCGGCCGCGCCCGCCGGCGGCTCCGACGTGGTCTTGCGGATCACCGCGTACAGGTAGTCCGTCGGGTCGGCGATCAGCGTGGTGGTGTCGGCCGGCGGGTCGGCCACCACCCGGCCCTCGCGCCGCATCTCCCGGACCATCACCGGATACACCCACGGGTGCCGGTCCACCATCTCCTCGCGCGCGGTCCGGGTCGGGTCCGCCAACCGCTCCACCGCCGCCGGCGCGAACCGCATCGGGTCGTCCACCACGTCGCACAGGTTGTTGTTCAAGGTGCAGGTCTGCAACAGCGGATGGCCGTCCTCGTAGCGTCCGGCGAACGGCGTCGTGCCGTGGTTCGGCGACTGGAAGAAGGCCGTGCCCGGCACCGCCCGGCCGCGCCGGTCCACCTCGACCCGGTACGCCCACTCGATGTCGGTGGTCCGGCCCCAGCGGGCCATCAGCGCCGGCGTCGAGGTGCCGCCGTCCTCGTTGCTCCACACGATCGTGTAGGTCAACACCCGGTTCCCGGCGGTCGCCGCCGGGGCCTCCTGGTACCAGGCCAGCACCGGAGTGTCGGTGACCGCGTTCTGGAACGGGCCGGTCGCGCCGCCCGGCGCGCCCGGGATGTTCCGGCCGTACAGGACCGGCGCGTTCGCGGCGACCGCGTGCTCCCGGTCCCCGGTCGCGATCGTCCGCGTCCGCAGCCGGGAGATGTGCACCACCGACCCGGCCGGCGAGGACCGGTCGGCCGCGAAGCGGATGCTCAACTCGTGTCGCCCCTTGCGCAGCGCGCCCAGCGCGAAGCCGCGCTCGGTGGGCGTGGCACCGAAGACCACCACGTCACCGGCGGGCCGGCCGTCCACGAACAGCTGTACCACCGCCGACTCCGCGCCCGCCTTGCCCCAGTCCACACCCGGCGCCGCCACGGTCAGCGTCACCAGCGCCTCGCCGTCGCGCCCGGTCCGGAACGGGACCACCGCGGGGCGGCCGTCGCGGTGTACCGAGAAGGTGCCGTGCGCTCCCGTGGTCGCCGCGGCCGCGTCGGCGGACTCGGCCGCGTGCGCCGCCGAGGCCGGTCCCGCCAGCCCCGCCGCGGCGGCGAGGACCGCCCCGGTCAACACGAATCGACGCAGACGATGGGTACGAGATCGAGCGAACACGAGCAATCCCCCGAACGAGATGGGTGAGTCCGACCTGCCCACCGTGGCCGGCGGACGGGGCGCGGGCCAACCCCCGCACGGGCAAATTCCACCAACCGTCATTCCCGGGCCCACGTCCCGACACGCTCCGGCCACGCAGCGGGCCGGCGGCACGCCGATGTCCGATTCGTTCAATACCCGACGCATCCGGACGCCTAGCGTCGAACCATGGAGTGGATCACGAAGGACACGATCGACCGGGCCGAACGTTTCCTGTGGGCCTCGGGCCGAGTACTGGAACAGCGCCGATTCGCCTACCTGTTCGGCACCGGCAGATCGGCCGGACCGGGAGCCGGCGGCGGGCGCACGACGCGGGCCGAGCCCGATCGGGCCGGACTGCTCGCCGCCCTGGCCGGATATCGCACCCCCGACGGTGCCTACGCGTACGGGCTGGAGCCCGACGTGCGCGGGCCCGAGCCGCAACCGGCCACGCTGCGCACCGCCATGCCGGTCCTGGCCGAGGCGGACGCGCTGCACGGCCCGGACGCGGCCCGCCTGTGCGACTGGTTGGCGGGCGTGGCCGGCGACGCGGGCGGGGTGCCGCCGGCCCTGCCCGGACTGCGCGACTACCCGCACCCGCCGTGGCTGATCGTGCCGGATCCGCCGGTCCCGGGGCTGATCCCGACCGGCTGGATCGTCGGTCCCCTGCTGCGCGCCGGCGTCGAACACCCGTGGCTGCCGGCCGCGACCGAGTTCTGCCGTACCGCCGTCGAGCAGGTGCAGACCACCCACCCGTACGAGGTCGAGGCCGCGGTGACCTTCCTCGACGGCGTCCCGGACCGGCGGTGGGCCCGGACGCAGGCGCGCCGACTGGGCGAACTGGTGCGCGAGCAGCGGTTGGTGCTGCTCGACCCGGCCCATCCGGAGCAGGCCCGGCTCGCCCCGGGCTACGCCGTCGGCGAGTACCACCTGCCGCACGACTTCGCGCCGCACCCCGACAGCGCGGCCCGCGCGTGGTTCACCGACGCCGAACTGCGCCGGGGCCTGCGCGCACTGGCCGCCGCGCAGGAGGAGGACGGCGGCTGGCCGCTGCGCTGGGCGGAGTGGTCGCCCACGGTCCGTGCCGAGGCCCGCCCGGCGATCACCATCGACGCACTGAACGTGCTGCGCGCGTACGACGGGGCGCTCTCGGGCGGGGCGTAGCAGGGGCACGGGTCGCGGCGCGAGGCTGGTGAAGCCGTCGGCCGGACGCCACCTCCCGCCTCCCGCCTCACACGACGGTCGTCCGCTCCCCGTCGACCAGCAGCACCTGCCCGTCCCGCAACGTGCGATGCGGTACACCGCGGGCCCGGTAATCGGCCACGACCTCCGCGAGCAGCGCCGACTCGGGGTGGTCCGGGGAGTCCACGTGCGGGACGACCGCGTGGTCCAGCACGCCCAGCCCGTCCCACCGCACCGGCCGCCCGTACACCTCGGTCACCGCGTCCGCGTCGTCGCACCGCTCCAGGCCGCGCAGGTCGGGCGCGAGCACACAGGCGCCCGCGCTGTACCCGCCGTAGACCACCGCGTCCCGCCGCAGGCGGTCTACCAGGACCCCGTCCGCACCACTGCGGGCCAGCGCGTCGCGCAGCAGGAACACATTGCCGCCGCGCACCCAGACGGCCGGGAACCGAGCCAGCACGGCGGCGACTTCGCCGTGCGGTCGATCGAAGAACGTCCGCAGGTCGACCTCCGTCGGGCGCAGCCCCAACTCGCGCAGCGCCACGAACTCGGAGCCGACGCAGGCGGCCCGTACCTCGGCCGGCCGGTCGTCGATCGCGTTGGCGATCACCGCGATCGGCACGCCCCCCGCACCGGCGCCACCCACCCCACCCAGCAACGCGACCAGCCGGTCCGGGTGTTCACCGAGCCGAAACGACGAGAGATACATGCGCATTCGCCGGACCCTAGCGCGTGTCTTCGCGCGCATCCGCCCCCGCACTCGAACCCGAACGCGAACCCGCACTCGAACTCCCCGTTCCCGACCGCCCAACGAAACCGTTACGCCATCGGAGTGGCATTCCCGCTCCGAAGTCGTCCCGGGCGTTCACCTGGGTAGGCCCGGCCTCGGAGGGCCTGCCCGCCCTCCGTGAGCGACAGCGGCGCCGCCGCGTGGGGTGTGCGGCCCGCACCGAGGGAAGAGGACCCGACCATGAAGACGAGACCTGGTACCGGACCTACGACAGCGGCAACAGGACGGGCACCGACCGGGTGAACGCCGACCGCGGCAAGTTCGACAACCACGTGTGCGTGCCGACCGGCGACGGCGTGGGTGTCGGCGTCCGGCTGCACAAGCAGCACGACTGATCGTCCGCCGGACCCCACCCGCCCGAGGCCGTCCACCTCGGGTCCGGGTCCGGTACGCGGCCCGGCCGGCGGCACCGCACGGAGCGCCCCGGCCGGGCGCCGCCCCACTCCATCCCCACTCCATCTCCGCCGCACGCGCCACCCACCGCACGTTCACCCCGCGACACGCACCGTAATCGAACGTGTACATACCGTTTGTTCCCGGTTTCGGCCCGTAAGGTCGCGAGGGTGATGCCCCTGGATCGCCGAAGCGTGCTTCGACGTCTCGCCGGAGCGGCCGTGCTCGGTGCGGCCGTGAGCGGCTGCGGCGACGACTCCCACCCCTCGGCGGCCCGCACCCCCGCCGCCGTGCCCGGCGGCACCACCACCCCGACCGGGCCTTCCGGCCCGACCGCCGGCGCGATCGCCGAACCACCGCCACTGCCCGCCGGCCTGCCGTTCCACGTCGCCTCCGGCCCGGCCGATCGGCCCGGCGTGGCGCTGACCTTCCACGGTCAGGGCAGCGCGGAGAGCGCCGATTCGCTGCTCGGCCTCCTGGAGGCGGCCGGGGCACGCGGGACGGTCCTGGCCGTGGGGTCGTGGCTGGACGAACAACCGCGCATGGCCGGGCGGGTGTTGGCCGGTGGGCACGAACTGGGCAACCACACGATGAACCACGGCGACATCTCCGCGATGTCCGCCGAACGCGCCTACGCCGAGATCACCGACTGCGCCGACCGGCTCAGGCGGCTCACCGGCTCGATCGGACGCTGGTTCCGGCCCTCCCGGGCCGAGGACTGCACCCCCGTCGTCACCGCCCAGGCCCGGCGCGCCGGATACGCCCACTGCCTGGGCTACAACCTGGACTCACTGGATTTCACCGACCCCGGCCCCACCGCCGTCACCCGCACCGTGCTCGACGGGGTGCGACCCGGCTCGGTGGTCAGCCTGCACTTCGGACACCCGGGCACCGTAGCCGCGATGCCCGCCATCCTCGACGGCCTACGCACCCGCGGACTGCGGGCGGTCACGATGTCGGAGCTCGTCACCTGATGACCACTCACCTCTCCCCCACCCGCCGCCGCCCCGGCCGCACCGCGCTGTTCCTGGCCGGCTGCTGTCTGGTCGCCTCCGCCGCCTGCGCGTCGTCGACGGACACCACGGCGAAGCCCGCCCCGGTCAAGACCTCGGCCGCGCCGGTGGAGGCCGCCCCGGTCCCCGCGCAGCCGGCCCCCGAACTCGCCAACCTGCTGCCCGGCATGCCGCCGCCGCTGGATCCGCACGACCTGTACGCCGCCGACCGCCCCGGCATGCTCGCCGACGCGGTCAAGGGATTCCCGTCGCGGGTGTACGTCCCCAACACCGAGTCGAACACGGTGAGTGTGATCGACCCGGCCACCTACAAGGTGATCGAGACGATCAAGGTCGGCCACCAACCGCAACACGTGGTGCCGTCCTGGGACTTGAAGACGTTGTGGGTCAACAACGACCTCGGCGACACGCTCACCCCGCTCGACCCGGCCACCGGCAAGGCCGGCACGCCGGTGCCGGTGGACGACCCGTACAACCTCTACTTCACCCCGGACGGCAAGTACGCGGTCGTGATGGCGTCGATGGACCGCCAGTTGGTCTTCCGCGACGCGCACACGATGGCCGTGGTCAAGGCGGAGCCGAGCCAGTGCGCGGGCGTCAACCACGCGGACTTCTCCCCCGACGGCAAGTACTTCATCGTCTCCTGCGAGTTCTCCGGCGAACTGCTCAAGGTCGACACCGCCGAGATGAAGGTGGTGGCCAAGCAGAAGATCCCGCTGTCGGGCTCGATGCCGCAGGACGTCAAGATCTCCCCCGACGGCAAGACCTGGTACATCGCCGACATGATGGCCGACGGCGTGTGGGTGCTCGACGGCGACACCTTCGGCACCCCGACCCGGCTGCGCACCGGCAAGGGCGCGCACGGCCTGTACCCCAGCCGCGATTCGAAGAGCCTGTACATCTCCAACCGGGGCGAGGGCTCGATCTCGGTGCTCGACTTCGCCACCGGCGCGCTGACCGCCAAGTGGAAACTCCCCGGCGGCGGCAGCCCGGACATGGGCGGGGTGTCCGCCGACGGCAAGGTGTTGTGGCTCAGCGGGCGCTACAACGCGGAGGTGTACGCGATCGACACCACCGACGGCAAACTGCTCGCCCGCATCCCGGTCGGCGTGGGCCCGCACGGCCTGTGCGTCTACCCGCAGCCGGGCCGCTACTCGCTCGGCCACACCGGCGTCTTCCGCTGACCACCCGGGGGCAATCCCGGGTGGTCCGGCAGAGGTGACGAGGGGCGCCGATCACGGCCGAGGGGAGCACCGGGTGCGGTGCTCCCCTCGGCCTGTGTGTGGTTTCCCGGCTATTCCTTCGCGCCCACCGCGTCGATGGGTTCGACGCGCAGGAGCCGTCGGGTGATCGGGGCGACCGACAGCGGCGCCAGGAGCAGCGCGGCGGCGCTGATCCCGAGGAGCGGCGGGATCGGGACGTAGGGGGTGCTCTCGCCGAACGCGCCCTTGCCGAACGGGACGAGGGTGATCATCGCGATGGTCAGGCCGAGGGCGAGCCCGATCACCCCGACCAGGGCGGCTTCGCCGCGGACGACCGCGCGGACCTGGGAGCGGGTGCTGCCGATCATCCGCATCAGGCCGAGTTCGCGGCGCCGGGCGGCGGTGGACACGATCATCGTGTTGACCGCGGCGATGGTCGCGAAGCCCGCGAGGACGACCAGCATCACCTGGTTGGTCCACTTGTTGGTCTCGAGGTCCTGGTTGCGTTCCGCGGCGTAGCCGGCCCGGTCGGAGACCCGGGTGTCGGGGTGGGCCTGCGCGACCTTGGCGAGTGCGGCATCCACGGCGGCCGGGTCGGCCCGGTCGGCGAGGCGTACCAGCAGGCGGGTGTCCAGGGCGGCGTCGACGTGGTGTTCCACGGTGGCGCGCGGGAGGGTGACGGCGGCGGTACCGAGGCCGCGGTCGTAGGTGGCGACCAGGGTCGGCTTGATCCGGGTGCCGTCGCCGAGGCGGATCTCGATCGGCTTGCCGAGCCGGGCCTTGACCGTGTCGGCGGTGAACCGGTCCATCGCCACCGCGCCGCCGGGCGGCTGCGCGGCGCCGGGGCGCAGTGCGTCGGTGCTGCCCGAGCGGACACCCAGGTCGAGCACGCGGGCCAGGTCGGTGTCGGTGCCGCCGACGGCCTGGGTCGCGTACTTCTGCAAATCGTCGGAGCCGGCCATGACCACGTTGGTGGTCAGTACGGAGGTCACCGCGGCGACTCCGGGCACGCGGGCGATCTCGGTGGTGGTGCCGGCCGGGAATCCGGGTCCGCCGATCACCCGGTCGGCGGTCAGCGCGGCCTTGGACTGCTTCTCGCTGTGATGGTCCTGCGCGGCGAACATGAACATCAGCGTGGTCGCGAAGGCGACGGTGAGGGTGATCGGGGTGATCGCCGAGGCGAGTCGGCGCGAGTTGCTGCGGGCGTTGTCGAAGGCGAGCCGCCCGGGGGCGCCGAACAGGCGCAGCAGGAATCCGCTCGCGTGGACGAACAGGTGGGCGAGCAGCGGGCCGAGGAGTCCGACGCCGAGCATGAACAGCATGATCACGCCGCCCGCGGCGCCGACGGCCTGGTCGCCGGTGGCCTTCATGGCGATGGCGGAGAGCACCCCGCCGCCGGCCAGCGCGACGAGGCCCAGGACCAGCCGGACCCAGCCGACCCGGGCCCGCTCCACGCCCGCCTCGCCCAGCGCCTCGGTCGGCTTGGTCCGCGCACTGGCACGCGCCGCCATCAGGCCGGCGAGCAGCGCGGAGAGCAGGCCCGCGCCGACCGCGACCAGCATCGGGACCGGGCCGACGGCGAGGGTGACGCCGTCCTCGATCATGCCGCGGCCGACCATGGTGTCGAACCACCAGTGGGCGAGCAGCGTCCCGGGGAACACGCCGATCAGGCCGGCGAGCAGGGAGACCATCGCGGTCTCGGTGGCGATCATCCGGCGGATCTGCCAGGGGGTGGCGCCGACCGCGCGCAGCAGGGCGAAGTCGCGGCGCCGCTGGGCCACGGACAGCGAGGTGGAGCCGGCCACGACGAACACGGCGACCGCGGCGACGATGCCGCCGAAGGACGCGCCGACGGCGATGAGCAGTTCCTTGGTGGTGCCCAGGCCGGGGTGTTCCACCTCGCCGCGCCCGTCGCCGGTGCGGACCTCGGCGCCGGTGCCCTTCAGCGCCTTGCGCAACTCGCCGGCGACCTTGCCGGTCGAGGTGTGGTCCTTGAGCAGTACACCGAACGCGGTCACCTTGTCGGGGTTGCCCGCCAGGCGCGCGGCCTCGGTGTCGGCGACGTAGAGCCGGGCGCCGGAGCCGGGGAGTACGGCCGACACGCGCAGCGGGACCTCGCCGGCGGGCGTGGTCACCCGGACCGTGCCGCCGGCGCTCGCGCCCGCGCCGATCCGGTGCGCGGCGTCGGTGGTCAGTACGACTTCGCCGGGCCGCGGCGCGGCACCGTCGTGCGGGGTGCCGGCCAGGCGCGCGGCGGACCAGGGGTGCGCGTCGAGTACGGCGGTGGGGGTCTGGGCGGGGAAGGTCAGGTCGGGCAGGACCGTGGCGACACCGGGCACGGCCGCGATCCGGGCGGCGAGCCCGGCGTCGACGCGGGCCCGCTCGGGCAGCGCGACCTTCACGTTCTCCTTGTCCTCGCCGCTGCCGAAGGTCTTGCTCGTGCTGTTCGGCCCGGCGACCACGATGGGGGTGTCGGCGTAGCGGCCGGCCGGCACGTGGGCGCGGATTCCGCTCTCCAGGAAGATCCCGCACATCGTGACGAGCATGGCGGCGAACAGCAGGGCGACGAACGAACCGGCGAACGAGGCGGGCCGAAAGCGTACGGAGGTGCGGGCGAGCCCGTTGGGGCGGCCCATCAGGCGGCCCGCCCCTGGGCGCGGGCGGGCTGGGACAGGCCGACCATCCGGGCCGCGACCGCCTCGGGGGTGGGCGCGTGGAGGTGGCCGGCGAGGTTGCCCTCGGCCAGGAAGACCACCCGGTCCGCGTAGGAGGCGGCGACCGGGTCGTGGGTGACCATCACGACGGTGGCCCCGGTGTCGTCGACGGCCCGGCGCAGCAGCGCCAGCACCTCGGCGGCGGTGGTGGTGTCCAGCGCGCCGGTCGGCTCGTCCGCGAACAGCACGTCGGGCCGGGTGACCAGGGCACGGGCGATCGCCACCCGCTGCTGCTGACCACCGGACAACTGCGCGGGCCGGCGGCCGGCGTGCTCGTGCAGTCCGACCATGCCCAACACCTCGGCGGCCCGGCCGCGTTCCGGCCGCTGCCCCGCGAGCCGCAGCGGGAGCAGGACGTTCTTCTCCACGGTCAGCGAGGGCAGCAGGTTGAACGCCTGGAACACGAAGCCGAGCCGGGTCCGGCGCAGCCGGGTGAGCTGGTTCTCGTTCATCGCGGTGAGGTCGTCGGCCCCCAGCAGGACCCGCCCCGCGTCGGGCTTGTCGAGGCCGGCGGCGCAGTGCAGGAAGGTGCTCTTGCCGGATCCGGAGGGGCCCATGACCGCGGTGAAGGTGCCCCGGGGGATGTCGAGGTCGACCCCGCGCAGTGCGTGCACCGCTTCGGCACCGCGCCCGTAGGCCTTGGCGACCCCTTCGAGCCGGACGGCGGAGGTGTGGTGGGTGCGGGGGGTGTGCAACGGGTTCGACGGCGCGCCGAACGTGTCGTGATCCGGGCGGGGAGGTACGACGGGTCCCGTCCGCGCCCGCCGGTCGCCTCGCTTGCCTCGCCCGAACATGGTGCCTCCCGCAAAGAAATGAGCATCGGATTCGATGTCCGAAACGCTACGGAGCCGAGACGCCCCGGAACATGGGGAAGGCGGCCCGAACGGGGGTGGGCCTGCCCCCACCCCCAGGGGGCCGTGAGCTGTACCGACCCGCCACATCCGCGACCACGCCCACCTCCGAACGGCGACCGCCCCGACCATGAACGACGAGGGCCCCACCGCCGATTCGGCGATGGGGCCCTCTGCTGCGTACCGCGGCTCACGTACCGCGCGGGATCAGTGCACCAGCACCGGCACCGCGAGTTCGTCGACGTCCGCGTCCGCTTCCCCGTCCTTGCCGCCCGACGCGACCGGCTTGCTGTCGCCGTGCCCGACGGTGATGAACGTGAACGCGATCGTCGACGCCAGCGCCAGGATTCCGACCGCCCACCAGATGGCGGTGGCGTAGCCGTGCACCATGGCCTGCATCTTCAGCTGGTCCAGGCCGCCGGAGCCGACCGCGTGCGAGGCCACGTAGGACGTGGTCGCGCTCGCCGCGATGGTGTTCAGCAGCGCCGTGCCGATCGCGCCGCCGACCTGCTGCGAGGTGTTGACCATCGCCGAGGCGACGCCCGCGTCCCGAGGCTGCACACCGTAGGTGGCCAGGCTCATCGCCGGCATGAACGCGGTGCCCATGCCCAGGCCGAGCAGGATCTGCGCGGGCAGGATCAGCCCCGCGTAGGAGCTGCCGACCTCGATCTGCGTCAGCATCAGCATGCCGACGCCCGCCGTCAGGAAGCCCGGACCCATCAGGAATCGGGCCGGCACCCGGGTCATCAGCCGCGCGCCGATCTGGGTGGAGCCGGTGATCATGCCCGCGATCATCGGCAGGAACGCCAGGCCGGTCTTGACCGGCGAGAAGCCCTTGACGATCTGGAGGTAGTAGGTGAGGAACAGGAACATGCCGAACATCGCGATGATCGCGAGGCCGAGCGAGAGGTAGATGCCGGCCCGGTTGCGCTCGGCGAGCACCCGCAGCGGCAGCAGCGGGGCCTTGACCCGCGCCTCCACCGCGACGAACGCCAGGAGCAGCACCGCGGCGGCGACGAACAGGCCGATCGTGCTGCCCGCGGCCCAGCCGTGGCTTTCGGCCCGGGTGAAGGCGTACACCAGGGTGCCCAGTCCGAGCGAGGACAGCAGCACGCCGGGGATGTCCAGCGGCGAACGGTTGCGGGCGCCGGCGGGCTCGCGGACGACCATGACCGCACCGGTCGCGGCGATCACGGCGAACGGGATGTTGACGAAGAACGTCCAGCGCCAGTTCATGTACTCGGTGAGCACGCCGCCCAGGATCAGGCCGACCGCGCCGCCACCACCGGCGATCGCGCCGAAGATGCCGAACGCCTTGGCACGTTCCTTGGCGTCGGTGAACATCACCGCGAGCAGGGACAGTGCGGACGGGGCGAGCAGCGCGCCGAAGACACCCTGGAGCGCGCGGGCGCCGAGGAGCAGACCGGTGTTCTGGGCTATGCCGCCCAGCGCGGAGGCCGCGGCGAACCCGATCAGGCCGACGATGAAGGTGCGACGCCGACCCCACAGGTCGGCGATCCGGCCGCCGAACAGCAGCAGACCGCCGAAGGCGAGGGCGTACGCGGTGATCACCCATTGCTTGTTGCCGTCGGAGATGCCCAGATCGGTCTGGGCGGACGGCAGCGCGATGTTCACGATGGTGCCGTCGAGGACGACCATCAGCTGGGCGATGGCGATGAAGATGAGCGCTTTCCAGCGCCTGGAATCGGGGGCGGCGGACACGGCCGGAGCGGTTTGAGACATGGAGGTACTCACTCTTGGGGGGTGTGACGCGACGGTGGGCGTCGCGGAATGGACGGTGCGCGCCCTCGCTCGCGCGGAGGAGGCGAGCGGCAGGTGCGACGTTCGTTAGCGGTTCGTGCGGTAAGGGCGTTGGGTACGCGGCCGCGGGGCGGACACGAGGCGGTCGGGGACACGCGGGAGTTGCTGGGGCACGTCAGGACCGGGTCGGCCGGGCCTCGCCCTCCTTCTTCAGGTGTTCCAGGTCTCGGATCGTCACGACGGCGCCGGACAGCGGAGTGGGATCCGCCACGCGCAGGCCGTCGAGCAGCACGTCGAGGTGCCGGTGTGCGAAGGCGTCGTTCGCCCCGCAGCCGCCCATCCCGGGCAGCGGTCGGGTGAGTTGGGTGATCGCGACCAGCAGGTCACCCGAGCCGATGTCGCCGCGCAGCAGGCCCTCGGCGCGAGAGCGTGCCATCAACGACTCGACCAGGTCCTCCATGCGGTTCCGGGCCGCGATCAGCTCGGGGTGCGCCTTGTCCACGGTGTCGGACATCAGCGTGCACAGCGCCCCGATCCGCTCCTCCGTCGCGGCGTGCGCGAAGCGTCGCAGGGCCGTGAAGGCCTGCGGCTCCTCGGCCGCGGCGCGCTCGCCGTGCTCGGTGATGCGCTCCAGGACGGAGAGGATCACCCGGTGGGCGAGTTCGCCGCGGTCGGCGAAGTGGCGGTACAGGGTCGCGTTGCCGACACCCGCGCGCCGCGCGACCTCGTCGAAGGGCACCTCGGCGCCGTGTTCGACGTACATCTCGCGGGCCGCGGCGATGATCCGCTCGCGATTGCGTCGGGCATCGGCACGAAGCTTCGGACCCCGATCCTCGACGACGTCGACGACGGTGACGCGGTCGGTGAGCGTGCTGCCCATGATCCGGCTCCTTCCCTTGTCTTCCGATACCCGATGGGTAACCGGGGAGGAATTCCCCGATTGTTGATCCGCTCGGTTAAACGGACAGGAAGTCCCCGGATATTTCGAAAGGCTCTGTGACCCGCGTCACACCACTCCGATCGGGTCGGGGATCACTCCCCCATCGGCCTCCTACCAGGCGAAAGGGCGCGTGGGGTGCCGGCCGGCGAAGTCGGACGGGACGACGCGGAGCGGTCAGCGGCCGGCCGCCAGTCGGCGGGTGTGTTCCTCCCACGCGGCGGTCAGCCGGTCGACGGCGGTTCGCAGGGTGTCGGCCGACTCGGCGAAGGACAGCCGTACGCCGTGGTGATGGCGACCGTCCACACACGCGGCGGCGCCGGGGGCGACCAGGACGCCGTAGCGCGCGGCCAGATGGACGAAGGTCGTACTGTCGGCGACCGGCAACTCGGCCCACATCGACAGGCCGGCGCGCGGCGCGGTCACCCGCCAGGCGGGCAACTGCTCGGCCAGCAGGGCGAGCAGCAGGTCGCGGCGCTCGGCCAGGGTCCGGCGCAGCCCCTCCTGCCAGCCGGCATCGGCGGCGCGCAAAAGCCGGGCGGCCACCACCTGCGCGGGCACACTCGGCGCCGCGGCGGCGGCCGCGGCGGTCTGCGCGAGGTAGCCCCGAAGCGCGTCCGGCACCCGAAGCCACCCGACCCCCAACCCGGCCCAGAACATCTTCGACATCGACCCGACGGCGATCACCGCGTCATCGGCGGCGGCAAGGGGCGCGAGGCGGTCGTCGCGGGATGTGGGGAGGCCGTCGGGGTGTGTGGGGAGGCCGTCGGACGGCTCGGGGAGGTCCAGGGCGGCTTCGGAGAGGTTTTCGAGCAGGATCGCGTTCCTCGTGCGGGCCACCGCGAGCAGGGCTCGGCGGCGGGGCGCGGACAGCGGGGCGCCGGTCGGGTCGTGGGCGGCGGAGGCGACCAGGATCAGCGGTGCGTGCAGGCGCGCGGCGGCTCGTTCGACGGCGGACACGTCCAGGCCGAACGAGTCCACGCCGATGCCGATCGGGCGGCCCCCGGCGGTGGTGACGGAGGCCGCGAGGCCGGGCGTGGTCGGGCAGCCGGTGAGCACGGGGCGGCCGGGCGAGACCAGCGCCGCGATCGTCAGGGACTGCGCGTGCCGGGCGCCGGCGGTCACGATCACCTGCTCGGCGGTGGTCGGCAGGTCCAGGTGCGCGGTCACGTGCGCGGCCAGGGCCTCGCGCAACTCGGGCAGGCCGCCGGGGTGCCGTCCGTGACCGTTCCGACCCGACAGCGCGATCGTGTCGTCCACCGGCGGCAGGTGGCCGGTACCGGCCGGCACTGACCGGGACAGATCCACCACCTCGTCGCCGGCCACCAGGCGGCGGACCGGCGCGGCGACGGCGGGCCGGCTCCATCCGGGCCGGCGCTCGACGAAGGTGCCGGCGCCCTGGCGACGGGACACCAGGCCCGCGTCGGCCAGCGTCTCGTAGGCACGCACCACGGTGCCGCGGCCGACCCCGAGGGCGTCCGCGAGCGGGCGTTCGGCGGGCAACCGGGCGCCGGTGCCGGCGACGCCGCGCTCGATCGCCTCCGCCAGCGCCTCGGTGATCCGCCGGTGGCGTGGTCCGGCACGGGAGCGCCAGTCGTCGAGGGCGATCCGTACCCACCATTCGGAATCCTGGTCCATTCGGTCAGATTGGCACTGTCTCGGTGACGCGACAACGGGCACGCTGGTGGGCACGGCGGGCGACCCGGGGTCATGCGACCCGTGCAGGCCGACCCGTGCCCGCTGCCTCTGCCTGCCGGCTCTGCCCTCCGGCATTCGACGAAAGGCCCCGCCGTTGTCCCCCACCCCCACCCTTGCCCGGCGGTTCTGGGAGGCGATCGAACCCGTGCACGCGGTCGCCTACTTCGCACCCGAACCGGCGGAGGCGGCCCGTGCGCTCGGCCTGATCGGCTGGTGGATGGGCTACTTCGCGGGTCGCCTGGCCCCGCTCGGCCCGGTCCGCGCCCCCGAGGCGAGCGCGCTGTGCTTCGCGTTCGCGCCCGCCCGCGTGGCCCGCGCACTGCCCGACGCGTGGGCGTACACGACGCCCGAGAAGGTGCTGGACACCCGGCTCGGCGCGGTGGAGACGGCACTGTCCCGGGTGTTGCCGCCGGTGGGCACGCGGCACCTGGAACAGCTGACCGACCTCCTGGAGACCGCCGTCGAGGACTGCGGCCACGAGGGTCGGGCGCTGGCCGCCGCGTGGTCGGGCGTACCGCGTCCCGACGGCGTGCTCGGCCGGTTGTGGCTGGCGAGCACCGTGCTGCGCGAACACCGCGGCGACGGCCACGTGATCGCGGTCGCGCACGCCGGCCTCACCGGCCTCGAAGCCGGCCTCACCCACGCCGCCACCGGCAACGTCCCGCGCGAACTGCTGCAGAGCACCCGGGGCTGGACCGACGCGCAATGGGAGACGGCCCGGCGGCGCCTGGTCGCCAAGGGCCTGCTCGACCGCGACTCCCGACTCACCCGAAGCGGCGGCACCCTGCGCCGCGACCTCGAACACGCCACCGACCGCCTGGCCGCCGACCCGGTCACCCGGCTCGGCGCGGCCGGCGTCGAGGAGGCGATCCGACTGGCCACGCCGCTGGCCCGACACCTGGTGGACCGCGGCGTGATCCCCGTACCCAACCCGATCGGAGCACCCCGCCCATGAGCGCCGGCGTCATCGAGCCGACCCTGCGCGTGGCCCGCGACGGCGCGATCACCACGTTGACCATCGACCGCCCGGGCAAGCTCAACGCGCTCGACTACGCCACCATCGACGCGCTCGCCGCCGCCCTGGACGCGGTGGAGGCCGACGACACGCAGCGGGCCGTCGTCCTGACCGGCGCCGGCGAGCGGGCGTTCAGCGCCGGCGCCGACATCACCGACCTCGCGGGCAGCATCGCCGGCGGCGGAGATCGGGCGCTGCGCGAGATCGTCCGCCGGGGTCAGGGGCTGACCCGGCGCATCGAGGAGTTCCCCAAGCCGATCATCGCGGCGGTCAACGGCCTTGCCTACGGCGGAGGTTGCGAGGTCGCCGAGGCCGCGCCACTGGCCCTGGCGGCGGCGCACGCCACCTTCGCCAAGCCGGAGATCGGCCTCGGTTTCCCGCCGCCGTTCGGCGGTTCGCAGCGGCTGCCCCGACACATCGGCCGCAAGCGCGGCTTGGAGATGATCCTGACCGGCGACCCGATCGGCGCGACCCGTGCCGCTCAACTCGGCCTGGTCAACCGGGTGGTGCCGGCCGCCGACCTGCTCGACGAGGCGAACGCCCTGGCCGAGCGGATCATCCGCCACTCGGCAAGCGCGGTACACGCGTGCCTGGCGGCGGTCACCCGGGGAATCGGCCTGCCGATCGACGAGGGTTTGGCGGTCGAGGCCTCCTGGTTCGCGGTGACCGTGCCGACGGAGGGCGTCGCGAACGGCCTGGCCCGCTTCCGCGACCGCCGCCGCCCGTGAACCCGGCGCCTGTGAACCCGCCGCCTGTAGACCCGCCGCCCGTGGACCCGACGACCGCCGAAACGCGGTGTCCGAATGCCGCCGGCGTCGCCCGTGCCGGCGGCGCAGGCTTGGCGGCATGACCACCACCACGGACCCCGCGCCGACCTTCGTCGTCCAGCCGATTCCCGCCGACTTCCTCGCCGACGTGCGCGCCACCGGGCTCGACGTCTCGGGCAATCCGATCGAGAACCACGTCGCGAAGAGCGGGCATCCGCTGCGCTGTTGCCTGCGCGAGGCCGAGCCGGGCGAGGCGTTGATCCTGTTCGGCTACGAGCCTCCGCTGCCGACGAGCCCGTACCGCGAGATCGGCGCCGTCTTCGCGCACGCCGCACCCTGTGCCGGCCCGGCCGACACCGGCTATCCGGCCCAATGGCGCTCGCGCCCCCAGGTCTTCCGCGCCTACGACGAGCACGGCCGGATCCACCCCGCCACGCGCGTGTACGAGGGCGACGCGCCGGAACCGGTCCTGGCCGAGATGTTCGCCGACCCCGAGGTGGTCCTGATCCACAGCCGCAACATCGGCTACGGCTGCTACATGTTCGGCGTGACCCGCACGAACGCCTGACCGGCCGACCGGAGTCGGCGAGTGATCGGATGCCGGAGCCGGGGCGGCGGGTTACGGTCGCGGGATGAGCGACATACGTTTGTTCGACCTGCGGGCACTGCGGATCGCCGAGGGGGTCGTCGGGCAGGTCACGGTCGATCGGCTCGCCGCGCCGACCCCCTGCGCGGGGTGGGATCTGGCCCGACTGCTCGCCCACATGACCGGTCAGAACCACGGCTTCGCGGCGGCGGCCCGGGGAGTGCGAACCGATGTCGCCGCCTGGGCCGACCGACCGGTGGGCGACGAGCCCGGGAAGGTGTTCGCCGCGTCGGTCGCCGAGGTCGCCGCCGCGTTCGCCGAGGACGGGGCGGTGGAGCGGGAGTGGTGGCTGCCGGAGGTCCGGCGCGGGCAGTCGTTCCCGGGCCGGGTGGCGATGGGGTTCCACTTCGTCGACTACGTCGTGCACGCCTGGGACGTCGCGGTGTCCATCGGGGTGACGGTCGAGTTCGATACCGACCTGTTGGCCGCGGTGCTGCCGATCGCCGAGGCGGTGCCCGGCGGCGCGGCCCGTACCCTCCCGGGCGCCGCCTTCCGGCCCGCGATCGAGGACCCCGGCCCCCCGCGGGTCGGCCTGGACCGGGTGCTGCGCCTGCTCGGCCGCTCACCCGACTGGCCGCGCGAGTAGGCCCCGTCCGGCGGATTCGGCGCGGTGTCGGGCGGCGCGGCGCCGCCGGGATCCGCCGGACCGGCCCGGAGCCGACACCGACTCCACCACCGTCGCGCCGGTCGCGGCGAGGCGTGCCGCGCGCCGGTACGCTCGCCCGGCGGGGTGGGCAGGGTGCGTATCGGAGGCGATGACGATGGTCGAGCAGGTCGCGGTGGGACTGGTCGGGGCCGGGCCGTGGGCGAGTTCGGTGCACGCGCCGGTGTTCGCGGACGGTCCGGAGACCCGGCTCGCCGCGGTGTGGGCACGCCGGCCCGAGGCGGCCGAGACGCTGGCCCAAGCGCACGGGGCCGCGGCGTGCGTGGAGTTCGACGAGTTGTTGGACCGGTGCGAGGCGGTGGTCTTCGCGATCGCCCCCGAGGCGCAGCCCGCGTTGGCCGAGCGGGCGGCGCGGGCGGGCAAGGCGGTGCTCCTGGAGAAGCCGATCGCGGCCGACCTCGACACCGCACGCCGACTGGCCGACGTGATCGGCGAGGCGGGGGTCGGCTCGATGGTCACGCTGAGCGCCCGCTACGCGCCGCGCGTCCGGGAGTTCCTGGCCCACCTGGAGAGCGTCGAGACCCCCTGGCGGGGCGGCCGCCTCGCGTGTGTCACGGGCGCGTTCCTCGACGGCCCGTTCGCGGCCTCGCCGTGGCGGCAGGCCCGCGGGGCGATTCTCGACGTCGGTCCGCACGCCTTCGACCTGATGAGCGTGGCGCTCGGCGAGATCGTGGACGTACGCGCCGAGTCGCCCGGTGCCGGCTGGTCCGCACTGCAACTGCGGCACGCCGGCGGCGCGGTGTCCCAGCTGGTGCTGTGTTGCACCGCGAGCGGCGGCCACCGGTACGACCTGGAGGTGTTCGGCTCGGCCGAGGCCGTCGCGCTCGACCTGGGCGAGGCGATCGGGGCATCCGCCTTCGCGGTGCTGCGGGCCGAGTTCGCGGCGCTGGTTCGCGACGGCGGCGAACACGTGTGCGATGTACGTCGCGGGCTGTATCTCCAGGAGATCATCGCCCGCGCCGAGGAACAACTCGCCGCGGCACGCTGACGTACGCGCGCCGCGACGTGCTCGGTCGACCCCGATCGGGGCCGCCCCGCTTCGGGCCGGCTTCGGCGGGGGCGTACGGGATCAGGACGTCGGCTTGCGGGCGATGCCGCCGGCCATCAGTCGCTGACCGACCGTCAGCGGCTCCTGGACCGGCTCCTCGGGACGCCACTGCGGCAGGAAGACCACACCCGGATCGATCGACTCGAAGCCGTCGAAGTAGGCGGCGATCTCCTCCAGGGTGCGGAACCGGCCCGAACCGAGGTCGGTGAGCAGCGCCTTCTCCAGAGCCAGCGCATCCGGGCTGGAGGCGCAGAAGTGGGTGAGGAACAGGAAGCTGCCGGCCGGGAGCGCCGCCTTGTACTCCTCGACGATGCGCTCCGGGCCCTCGTCGTCGTTGAGGTGGTGCACCACGCCGACCAGCATCAGGCCGACCGGCTGGTCGAAGTCGATCAGCGCGCGCACGTCCGGGTGGTTCAGGATGTCGGCCGGCTCGCGCAGGTCGGCGGTGACCACCGTGGTGTACTCGTTCTCGGCGAGCAGGGCCCGGCCGTGCGCCAGCACGATCGGGTCCTTGTCCACGTAGACCACACGGGCCTCGGGCGAGTGCGCCTGGGCCACCTGGTGGGTGTTCTGCACGGTCGGCAGGCCGGACCCGAGGTCGAGGAACTGGCGGATGCCCTGTTCGGCCATGAACCGCACCGCGCGCCCGAGTATCGCCCGGTTGTATCGGGCGACGTCGCCGATCTCCGCGACGATCGCCAACGACGCCTCGGCTATCGCGCGGTCGACCGGATAGTTGTCCTTGCCGCCGAGCACCGCGTCGTAGACCCGGGCGATGCTGGGCGTCGAGATGTCGATGCCGACCGGCCGCCAGCCGTCGTCGGACCTGTCCGCACCGTCGGCCGAGGGCACGTCGGTCACCTGCGCGTCGTCTGTCATGGGGGCTCCGTCCATCGGGAGAGAAATGAGGGGTTCCCGTTGGCGGTAAGCCTATTGGTGATCTTCCCGTTTCGTTGCCACGGACAAGGACCAACCCGGGAGTCGCGCGGTCCCGACGCGGCCGACCAACTCACGTGCGGTGAGCGGGAGTCGCTACGTCGGGCCCGCGAACCCCCTTCGGTCGGCGCGCAGTCCCGGCCGGCGCTCATCCGGAACGGGTCACCCGGTACCGCTCCCGCCGTCGCCACCGGCGGAGCGATCGCCGTACCGGCGCTCGAACTTGGCGATCTCGCCCTCGGGGTCCACCGGGCGGGCGTTGCCGGTGTAGAAGGGATGGCTCTCCGAGGAGATCTCCACGTCGATGACCGGATAGGTGTTCCCGTCATCCCACTCGATGGTCTGCTCGCTGACCGCGGTGGACTTGGTCAGGAAGGCGTATCCGGCCGAGCGGTCCCGGAAGACCACCGGGCCGTAGGCGGGGTGCTTGTCCTGCTTCATGGCTGCTCCTCGACGTGCTCGGGGGGTGATGGGTGGGGGTGGTGGACGAGGCTCCGGACCGGGCCGTTTCCCGATCCGCCACCGCGCCAACACGCGGCACCCCGAACTTCTTCCGACGACCCGCGAACAGCCGCCGACCACCCACCTCACCAGCCTCGCCAACAACCGGACCCCCCGCGAGACCGCACACCCATACAGCGCAACACCCCGACACCGGGCCCCGCCGTGGCGCCGGGCCACACCCGGGCGACGGGGTGCGCCTTGGCGACGGGGCGCACGGACCGACGCCGCCCGGAGGCGGGGCGTGCCCGGCGCGGGGTGTCCGGCCGGGGGCGGGCGCGGGAGGTGTCGTGTGGTTTGGTCGGGGGCTGTGGGTTGGTCGGAAATGGGGAAATTGGCCGGCGCGCGTGGGGGCCGATCGATAATGGCGGGATGGATCGTCTCGCGTGTTTTCGGCATGAGGTCCGGGCCTTCGAGGTCGCCGTGCGTCGGGTTCTCGGTGCGGGGGAGGCCCCGTGCGTGCCGTCCTGTCCCGAGTGGACCGTCACCGACCTGGTCGGCCACCTCGGTGCCGTGCACCGCCTCGTGACGGCCGTGGTGGCGGACCGGCTCACCGCGATCCCGGACCACGCCGACGCGTCGGTGTACCACCTGCCCGACGAGCGCGACGGCTGGCCGGTCCCCGGCGAGGGGCCCACCCCGGGACCGCTGCCGGTCGGCCTGGTCGACTGGTTCGCCGACGGCGCGAGCGCGCTGGTCGCGGCGTTCGCGGACACCCCCGGCGAAACCGCGGTCTGGACCTGGTCCGAGGAGCAGACCGTCGACTTCTGGCTGCGCATGCAGACCATCGAGGCGGCGGTGCACCGCTGGGACGCCGAGAACGCCCTCGGGCCCGCCGCGCCGATCGCGGCCGAGGTGGCCGTCGACGCCATCCGGCAGAATTTCGAGGTGATGGCGCCGGCCCGACGGGAGTGGAGGGAGGCCGCACCGGGAGCCGGGGAACACCTGCGCTTCCGGCGTACGGACGGCCCCGAGGCGTGGTCCGTGCGCTTCGACGGGGATGTGGTGCACCTCGACGCCCCGGGCGCCGCCGACGTCGAACTGGCCGGTACCGCCTCGGACCTGATGTTGTTCCTGTGGCAGCGCATCCCGGCGGACCACCTGACCGCGACCGGCGACCGGGCCGTACTCGACCGCTACTTCACCCTCGTGCCGCCCCGGTAGGCGCGTACACCCCCGATGCCCACCGCCGGCGCCGGACCCCGGTGGATCGCAGCGCGGCACCACGAAGCCCCGTTCCGCGCCGACCTGTTCGCATCCGGCGGCCCGCAACCGGCCCAGGCAGGTGTTCTGTTCCGCCATGGTCGCCGGAAACCCGGACAGCAGCCATACCGTGTGCAGTTGCCGCTCGACCCGGGCGCCCGGGCCCGGGGTGTCCGCCGGCCCGCCGGCGAACGAATCCCGGTACGGATGACCGCCGTCCGGGTTCGCGGCCGGCAACACCACGCCGACCACGAGCGCCGCGAGCGCGAGGGCGAGCAGCGCACCGCGAAGGCGACCTCGTGGAGCGCTACTCCGGGTCGAAGTCGGCCCGGTCGCGGTGGGGACGCGGGGCCGTGGCGCCGCCGGCCGCTTTGGGCAAGGGGCGCGGGTAGTGGGCGCCCAGGTGGAACCGGTCGGCGAGGGCGTCGGCGAAGGCCGCCGCGATACGGACCTCGCCCGCCGGGTTGGGGTGCAGGCCGTCGGCGGTGTGGTCGCCCGCGTCGAACTCGGCGTCGGTGCCGGCCACCACGATCGGCGAGTCGGCGGTGTCCAGGTCGGCGGCGATCGCGTCGATGCGCGTGTTGTAGCCGGCCGCGCGGGCGGCGAACTCCGGGTCGGGGCCCGCGTGATGCGTGGGCAGGACGTGGCCGAGCACGATCCGCAGGTTCGGATTGGCGCGGCGGGCGTCGGCGATCGAGGCGCGCAGGTCGGCCTCGAAGCGACCCGGGTCGATGGCCGGCCGGCGCAGTTCGTCGACGCCGAGCAGGACCAGCAGGTAGTCCGGCCGATACTCGGCGACCTCGGTCCGGATGTCGTCGAGGGGGTCGTCGGAGCCGACCAGGTCGAGCCGCACATCGTGGGCGCGCAGATGCCGCCAGAGCCGATATCGCCAGGTCCGGGCGCCGCCGCCGACGTGTCCGATCGCGTCGCCGGCGATCATCACCGGCACCTCGTGCGTCGCGCCCGACATCGTGGCCTCCCGGGTCGATCACCGGCCGTGTCCGGGGACGGTTCCCTCCCACACGGTAGGTCGGCCTCCCGCCCGCCGCCCGCCCGGCTACCGCGAACGGGTGGCGAGCAGGCGGCCGGCGTGCGTCACTCCAGGGCGGCCCGCAGCACCCGGGGCAGCGGTTGGGCGTGCACGATGTCCAGTCGGGACACCGCCCGGGTCAGCACGACGTACAGGCGGCCCGCGCCGCGTGCCTCGGCGGCCACGATCGCGGCCGGCTCGACCACCACGACGTGGTCGTACTCCAGGCCCTTGGCCAGCGTCGCGGGCAACACCGTCACCCGGACGACGCCGGTCGGGTCCGGTGCGTCGGCGGTGGTCGTGGCGATGCCGGCGGCGGTCAGGGCCGCGCGCAGCGACTCGGTTCCGGTGTCGGCGGCGATCACCCCGATCGAGCCCTCGCGGGCGAGTGCGGCGCGTACGGCCGCGACCGTGGCGGGCTCCGGGTCGGCGACCTCGCGGATGGTCAACTCACCGTCCCGGCGCAACGATCGGGCCGCCGGCACGTCCACGTCCAAGGCGGCCAGGAGTCGGTTGGCCAGGTCCACGATCACCGCCGGGACGCGGAAGCCGACGGTCAGCGGGGCCACCTCGGCGTCGGGGCGACCCAGGTGGGCGAGCAGGTCGGGCCAGGTGCGCGCGGCCCAGGGGGTGGTGCCCTGGGCCAGGTCGCCGAGCACGGTCACCGAGCCGGAGCCGATTCGCCGGGCGAGGGCGCGGCACTGCATCGGGGACAGGTCCTGGGCCTCGTCGACGACGACGTGGCCGTAGGTACCGGGCCGCTCGATCAGTCCGGCGATCTCGTCGAGCAGCACCAGGTCGGCGGCCGACCAGCGGGCGCTCCTGGGCGAGCGGGGCGGCCTGTGCCAGTGGATGGCGCGCTGCTCGGCGGGGGTCAGCACGCCGTCGGCGGCCTGCGCCAAGGCGTCCGGGTCGGCCAGCAGTTCGGCCAGCACCTGTTCGGGCCCGGCCTTGGGCCAGGAACCGTCGACGAAGGCGACGAGCCCCCTGGCCCGGCCCATTCGGCGCAGCCATTCTCCCGTCGGCGGCCCGGAGTTGCGCTCGGCCTGGAGTTGCAGCATCCGCACCGCGCGGGCCCGGACCCGCTCCCGGCCGACCTCGTAGGGGGCGTCCTCGGCACGCACCCGGTCGACGATGCGGGCCAGTTCGTCCAGCGGGATACGGCGTCGGTAGGAGCCGTCCGGGATGACCACCGGCTCGGTCGGCGCGGTGATCCGGGCGTACAGCGCGCGGCGCAGCACCGTCGCCATGCGCGCGTCGTGCTTGACCACCTCGGCGGCCGGTTCGTCCCGGGCCCGGATCGCATGCCGGCCGACCTCGTCGTCGATCGTGGCCTGGCGGATCCCGGTCTCGCCGAGAGCGGGCAGCACCTCGGCGATGTAGTGCAGGAAGGCCCGGTTGGGTCCGACGATCAGCAGGCCGCCGCGTTGGATGCGCCGGGGGTGGGTGTACAGGAGGTAGGCCGCACGGTGCAGGCCGACGGCGGTCTTGCCGGTGCCGGGTGCGCCCTGGACGCAGAGGGACGCGCTCAGGGCCCGGCGGACCAGGTCGTCCTGTTCGGGCTGGATGGTGGCGACGATGTCGCGCATCGGCCCGACGCGGGGGCGGTTGAGCTCACCGGCCAGGATCGCCCCGGGGGCACTCGCGGGATCGCGGTCGTCCGGGTCGGGGCCGGCATCCAGGTGTTCGTCCTCGAAGCTGGTCAGGTCCTCGGCAGCGCCGGCGCTGCGCGGCGCCCAGCCGAAGCGGCGCCGGACCGCGACGCCCTGGGGGTCGCGGGCACTCGCGCGGTAGAAGGCCCGGGAGATCGGCGCGCGCCAGTCGACGACCAGGGGCGGGACGGTCGGATCGATGCCGATTCGGCGCCGACCGATGTGATACCGGCCGCCCCGGTGCTCGCCGGCCGCGCCGGTCTCGGCGAAGTCGAGTCGACCGAAGAACAGTGGCGTCTCCGGGAGTTCGGCCATCTCCCGGGCCCGGCTGCGCAAGGTGTAACCCAGCGCCTCGGCGTCGGCGCCGGACGCCGAGACGTCCTCGCCGGTGACGACGTGTTCGGCCGCGCCCTCGACCATCGCGGCCAGCACGGCGCGGCAGGTCTCGTGGTGGGAGCGCTCGCTGACGAGTTCGGCATCGAGGGACGTCATGCACCCAGGATAATGCAACCCGGTTAAATACGTTACTCGGTAACATTCACGAGCCGGCCCAGCCCCCCGGCCAGCCGATCGAACGCCCCCTCGGCCGCCGCACGGGCCTCCGGGAGCAACACCGCCGCCCGCTCCCCCTCGGCGATTCGGCGCCAGTTCTCCCGTGCCAGGATGCGCTGGACGGTGACGATCTGCCCGGCCGCCAACAGCGCCTCGAGCGGATCCGGCCCGCCCAGCGCGTCGGCCAGCGCGTGTTCGGCCCGATCGGTGTACGCGAGCAGCCGGGCCACCAGACTCGGCGT
The DNA here is from genome assembly GCF_002024165.1 of Embleya scabrispora. Lineage (NCBI taxonomy): Bacteria > Bacillati > Actinomycetota > Actinomycetes > Kitasatosporales > Streptomycetaceae > Embleya > Embleya scabrispora. Next base: position 751,086 of record NZ_MWQN01000002.1, on the reverse strand, counting down.
CCCGTACAACAGCCGATGAAACGCCAACACCTCCGGCGCGTCACTGAGCCCGGTCACCGGATCGAACCGCTCCAGCCCGGCGACGAAGTGTCGGCGCAGCGCGGTCAGCGGGGAAACGCCCTCCGGACGCCCCGCCACCACCCGCCCGGCCTCGTCCTGATGATCGGCGAACCGATGCAGCACAAGGTCTTCCTTGGTCGGGAAATACCGAAAGAGCGTCGGCTTGGACACCTCCACCGCGGCCGCGACCTCGGCCACCGACACCGCGTCGAATCCCCGAGCCACGAACAGCCCGATGGCGGCATCCGAAATCGCCCCCACCAGCCGAGCCCGCTTCATCTCCCGAAGCCCCACGACACCACCACCCATCCCCGTCACGATACGCACCCCCAACACCCAACCGGAGAACCCCAAACCCACCGAAAAACCGCCACGATCCCAACGCACGCAGCAGGGCGGCACGGGCAGCGGGGGTGGCGGGGGTGGCGGGACGGCGGCGGGGCGGGGTGGCGGCGACCGGGCCGGTGGTGGCTATGCCGCGTTGGGGGTGGTGATCTTGCGGGATTGGAGGGTGGTGATGACCACGTCGGCTACCGCGCTTGCGTCGTGGCCGTCGATGTCGATCACGATCGCGTGTCGGGGGTCGGCCTCGTGGGCCAGGGTCAGGTGGGCCTCGGCCACGCGTTCGAGGGCGCCTCGGCGGGTGAGCCAGCCGCGGTCGTCGGCGGACAGGACGCGCTGGCCGGAGAGGCGGTCGCGGAGGGTGCGGGCCGAGCCGGTCAGGTGCACCGTGACGGTGGGCTCCTCCAGCACCGCCCGGTACTCCGCGACCTGGGCGCTGAGCCGCGTTCCCTCGGCCCGGTAGATCGCCGCCCCGTCGGCGGCGACGCCGGCCGCCCACGTGTGTACGACCACCGGCCCGCTCGGCCGGTGGCGCTTGACCAGTGCGTCGGCCCGCAGCAGGCCGGCCAGGCCCAGGCCGTGTCCGGGACGGGTGTCCAGCCGGATCGAGGCGGCGCGTCCGGCAATCGGGGTGCAGCCCAGGGCCGCGCCGAGCGTGTCCGCGAGCGCGGCGGCACCCGCGCCGGGCGGTCCCTCGATCGCGATGAACGCGTGGTGGTCGGTGCGCCCGGCGGGAGCGGGCCCTGCGAGCGTGGTCGGGGTCATCGCGTGTCCTGGTTCGCTGGGATGGCCGTCGGTCGCGGACGGACTCGCCCGAGCGTGCGCGCGCACGTCGCCGGCCGTCGCCCCTCCACGGTGCCCGATCCCGGGATGCCCCCGCAGGATCGACCGGGCGAACATCAGGCGACCACGAGGATACCCGTCGGGGCGACTGGAGATCGAACTCACGCACGACACAGGCCGGTTCACCCCCGCACACCACCCGATCCCGGACCTTACCGACTCCGGTCCGGGCCCCGACCGAGCCGGCGGCCGGGCGCGGGCGACCCCAGCGCCACCGCCACGCGGACTCGCCGCCCGTGCGGACAAACCCGGCGTCCGCTCGGCTAGGCTCCCCGGATGGCACAACTTCCGACGGTCGCCGAGATCACCGCGTTGCACCAGGCGTACGCACCCACCCGAGCGGTTTTCGAGAAGGTGCACACCCACTGCGGAATCGTCTGGCGCGTCGCGGAGCAGCTCCTGGCCGGCCCCGCCGGCGCGGGCGTGGACCACGACCTGGTGCGGGCCGGGTGCCTGTTGCACGACATCGGCGTGTACCGGCTCTACGACGAGACCGGTCGGCTCGACGGTGCCAACTACGTACGGCACGGCCTGCTCGGCGCGGAGATCCTGCGCAAGGAGGGCCTGCCCGAGGTGCTGCACCGGTTCTGCTCCTGTCACACCGGCGTCGGCGTGACCCGGGCCGACGTGGTGAACCAGCAGCTGCCGATCCCGGTCGACGACTACGTCGCGGAGTCGGTCGAGGAGCGCCTGGTGATGTACGCGGACAAGTTCCACAGCAAGTCGAACCCGCCCCGCTTCCTGCGCCCGGACACGTTCGCCGCCAAGATCCGCCGCTTCGGCGACGACAAGGTGGTCACGTTCGAGGCCCTGACGGACGAGTTCGGCACCCCCGAACTCGACACGCTCGCCGCCGAGTTCGGCCACCGCGTCGACTGAGGCTCCGCGGGCCGCGCGGACCGGCTCGGATCCGCCCACGCATCGGGCAGGGCCACACCTCCCGGTCGAGTGTCACATTCGCCGTCCCCGTCGGGTCAGCGGTTCGACCGACGCAGGCGCGGCCCACTCGACCCTTGGTGAGCACCCATGACCACGCAGACCTCCATGACCGAACCGGCCGGCGCCGGCACGCCGCCACCGCAACCACCGTCCCCGTTTCGGCGCTACGCCTCGTTCGTCTCCGGGCGGCGCTCGAAGTGGGTGGTGCTGGTGTTCTGGCTGCTGCTGATCGGCGTCGGCGGCTCCTTGGCCGCCAAGCTCGGTTCGGTCCAGAACAACGAGCAGCAGACGTGGCTGCCGGCCGATTCCCAGTCCACCCACGCGATCGACGTCGCGAACAGGTACTTCACCGCCAAGGACGTCATGACGGCGGTCGTCGTCTACACCCGCGACGAGGGCCTGAGCGGCACCGACCTGGCCCGGGTCGGCGAGGACCGGCGGCAACTGCTGGAGCGGCGGATCGCCGCCGCCGACATCGCCCCGGCCGTCGTGTCGCAGGACCACCGCGCCGCGTACCTGACGGTGCCGCTGAGGACCGACAAGAGCGACAACGCGGTGCTCGGCGACGCCGTGAAAAGTGTCCGCAAGCTCACCGAGGACCACGCCGTCGCCGGACTCGACGTGCGCATCGCCGGTCAGGCGGGCAACATCGCCGACTTCATCGACGTCTACTCCGGGATGGACGCCGCGCTCCTGGCCACCACGCTGGCGATCGTGGCGCTGCTGCTGCTGATCACGTACCGCAGTCCGGTGTTGTGGCTGATCCCGCTGATCTCGGTGGCACTGGCCGGCCAGGTCGCGTCCGGCGTGGTCTACCTGCTGGCCGAGTACGCCGGTCTGACCGTCAACGGGCAGAGTTCGTACGTCCTGGTGGTCCTGGTCCTGGGTGTCGGCACCGACTACGCCCTGCTGCTGATCGCGCGCTATCGCGAGGAGTTGCGTCGGCACGAGGACCGGCACGAGGCGATGGCGCTGGCGGTGACCCGTTCGATGCCGGCGATCGCCGCGTCCGCCGCCACGGTCGGCGTCGCCACGTTGTGTCTGGTGTTCGGCAGCATGAACTCCACCCGCGGCCTGGGGCCGGTGGTGGCGATCGGCGTGCTGATCGTGTTCTGCGCGATGACCTCGCTGCTGCCCGCGTTCCTGGTCATTCTGGGCCGGTGGGTGTTCTGGCCGCTGATCCCGCGTCACACGGGCGACTACGCGGATGACGGCGCGGGCGGCCACGCGGCCGCGAGCGCGGCGCGCGAGCACGGCACCTGGAACCGGATCGCGCGCGGCGTCGGCCGGCGGCCCCGGCCGGTCTGGATCGGCAGCGTCGTGGTCCTCGCGGCGCTCGCGTGCGGCTCGTTCACCCTGAGCAGCGGGCAGACCCAGGGCGAGCAGTTCACCAGGAAGGTCGACTCGGTGATCGGGCAGGAGCGACTCGCCGAACACTTCGCGGCCGGCTCCTCGGCACCCGCCGACGTGTACGTGCGCGACGCCGGCGCCGCCGCGGCGTTGCGCGCGTTGCCCGGCGTGCCGGGGGTGGACTCGGCCACGCAGGTGGCGAGTTCGGGCGGCTGGACGCACATCGCCGCGGTGTTGCGGGACAGTCCCGACACGCACGCCGCCCGACAGACCATCGAGCGCATCCGGCACACGATGCGCCACTCGTCGCCCGAGACCCGGTCCGCCCTGGTCGCCGGTCAGACCGCGGTCACGCTCGACACCTCCGACGCGCAGGGCGAGGAGGAGAGGCTGCTGATCCCGCTGATCCTGGTGGTCGTCCTGGGAATGCTGATCGTACTGCTGCGCTCGGTGGTCGCGCCGATCGTGTTGCTGCTGTCCGTGGTGTTGTCGTTCGGGTCGGCGGTGGGCGCGGCCGGGCTGCTCTACCACGCGCTGGGATATCCGCGGATCGACCGGGGATTGCTGCTGTTCGGCTTCCTGTTTTTGGTGGCACTCGGCGTGGACTACACGATCTTCCTGATGACCCGTGCCAAGGAGGAGGTCCGCGAACGCGGGCACCGCGAGGGCATCCTGACCGGACTGGCCGTCACCGGCGGCGTGATCACCTCGGCCGGCCTGGTGCTCGCGGCCACGTTCGCCGCGCTCACCGTGATTCCCACGGTCAACGCGCTGCAACAGGGCGTGCTGGTCGCGGTCGGCGTGCTCCTGGACACCCTCCTGGTGCGCAGCCTGCTGCTGCCGGCGCTCGCCCTGGAGATCGGCCCCCGCTTCTGGCGCCCGGCCCGTCCGCGAGACTAGGGCGTGTCCGACGACGACGCGCCGAACGTACCGAATCCGGAGGCACCCGCACCATGAGCACGCCGCGACCGCCCGCCCGCAGCGCCGAACAGCGCCGCCTGGACACCCTGCACCGCCTCGAACACGACGTGGACGCCTGGGTGGCCACCGCCGACGCGAAGACCGGAACGCCGTATCTGGTACCGCTGTCGTTTCGCTGGGACGGGGAGACGATCCTGATCGCGACCGTCTCCACGAGCCCTACCGCGCGCAACCTGCTGGCAGGCGGTACGGCCCGGCTCGGCATCGGGCCGACCCGCGACGTGATCATGATCGAGGCCGACGCCGAACCCGTGGCGGTCGCCGACATGGCGGCCGCCACGGCGGACGCGTTCGCCGCCGCCTGCGGCTTCGATCCGCGCGAAACCGCCGCCCCGTACCACTACTTCCACCTGCGTCCGCGGCTCCTCCAGGCCTGGCGCGAAGCCAATGAGCTGAAGGGCCGCACCCTCCTGCGGGACGGGAACTGGCTGCACCCGTGACAGGATCGGGCGGGTCGCCGAACATGGACCGGCCCGCCGCCGGTCTCGCGTGGGTACCGGCGGCGGGGGTCGTATCGGGGATGGCCGCCCGGGGGGCTTCCCGGGCGGTGCCTACCTGCGGAAGTACGTGTCGAAGTTGCGCGAGAACTCGAGGTTGTTGAACCGGTCCCAGTTGATCGACCAGGTCATCAGGCCCCGCAGGTTCGGACGCACACCGTGGGTCTGGTAGCTCCCGCAATTGCTGCCCTTGGTCAGGCAGTCCAGGGCCTTGTTGACCTCGGTGGTGGACACCCAGCCGTTGCCCGCCTGGGTCGAGGCCGGCATGCCGATCGCGACCTGCTCCGGGCGCAGCGCCGGGAACATGTTCTCGGTCTTGCCCGCGACCGGGAAGCCGGTGAGCAGCATGTCCGTCATCGCGATGTGGAAGTCGGCGCCGCCCATGCTGTGGTACTGGTTGTCCAGGCCCATGATCGAGCCGGAGTTGTAGTCCTGCACGTGCAGCAGGGTCAGGTCGTCACGCAGGGCGTAGATCACCGGCAGGTAGGCGCCGCAGCGCGGGTCCTGGCCGCCCCACTGCCCGGCCCCGTAGTACTGGTAGCCCAGTTGCACGAAGAACGTCTCCGGCGCCATGGTCAGCACGAACCGGCTGCCGTACTTGGCCTTGAGCGTCTTGACCGCCGAGATCAGGTTGACGATCACCGGGGTGGTCGGGTTCTTGAAGTCGGTGTCGCCGGTGTTCAGGGACAACGAGTGGCCCTCGAAGTCGATGTCCAGGCCGTCGAGTCCGTAGGTGTCGATGATCGCGCCGACGGACTGGACGAACTTGTCGCGCGCGGCCGTCGTGGACAGTTGCACCTGGCCGTTCTGGCCGCCGATCGAGATCAGTACCTTCTTGCCGGCCGCCTGCTTGGCCCGGATGGCGGCCTTGAAGTCGGCGTCGCTCTCCACGCCGGGGCATTCGGTCACCGGGCAGCGGTTGAACCGGATGTCGCCGGAGGTGACCGACGTCGGCTCGCCGAAGGCCAGGTTGATCACGTCCCAACTCGCGGGTACGTCGGCCATCTTGGTGTAGCCCGCGCCGTTGGCGAAGCTCGCGTGCAGGTAGCCGATCAGCGCGTGCGGGGGCAGTTGGCCACCGCCGCCGTCGGTCGCGGTGGTGACGGTGAGCACCGCCGACTTGGCCGATTCGCCGGCCGCGTTGGTCGCGCTCACCTGGAAGCCGTACGCGGTGGCGGCGGTCAGTCCGGTCACGGTCGCGCCGGTGCCGGTCACGGACTGCGCCAACACCCCGTCGCGGTAGACGTTGTAGCCGCTCGCGCCGGACACCGCCGTCCACGACAGCGGCACGGTGGTCGTGGTCGGCGCGCCGGCCGCGAGGCCGGTCGGGGTGGCGGGAATCTGGGTGCCTCCTCCGGTGGTGGTCGCGGTGACGGGGGCCGACTTGGCCGACTCCCCGGCCGAGTTGGCCGCGCTGACCTGGAAGCTGTACGCCGTGGCCTGGGTCAGTCCGGTCACCGTGGTGCTCGTGCCGGTGACGGTCTGCGCCAACGCCCCGTCGCGGTAGACCTTGTAGCTCGTCGCGCCGGGTACCGCGGTCCAGGACAGCGGGACGCTGGTCGCGGTCGGCGCGCCGGCGGCCAATCCGGTGGGGGTGGCGGGGATTTGGGTGGTGCCGCCGGGGCCGACCAGGGAGAGGTCGTCGGCGTAGTAGGCACCGGTGCCGTACCAGCCGTGCGTGTACAGGGTGACCGAGGTGGTGCTCGGCCCGGTGCGGAAGTTCGTGGTCAGGCGGGTCCAGTCCGGTGCGGAGCCGGTCCACGTGGACGGGTCGGTGGTTCCGGTGCCGGTCGCCCCGAGGTAGACGTAACTGCCGCGCATCCAGCCGGAGATCACGTAGTCCGAGGAGGGCTGCACGGTGACGGTCTGCGAACAGCGCGCGTTGTCGCTGCCGGCGGGGGTGGCCTTGAGGGCTCCGGTGCCCGCGTGCACCGGGGTGGTCACCGCGACGCCGCTGCCGGCGCTGCAGGTCCAGCCGGTCAGGGCGGTTTCGAAGCCGCCGTTCTGGACCAGTTCGGCGGCACCGGCGGTGTCCGCGGCGTCGGCCGCACCGCCGCCGGCGACGGTGAGCATGGCGGCGGTCAGGAACGCGGTGCTTGTCGCGGCGACGAGGGGGCGCAGCCGCTTGGCGCGTGCTCGCGTGGGGGGACGGACGCTGGTGGATCCGGACATGGGATTCCTCGCGTGGTCGGGACGGGACGGTGCGGGGAGCCCGGGCCGGTCGCGTGGTCCGGCCCGGGCGGGGCCTGTCCGGCGGATCCCGATGGATCTCGGTGGATCCCGATGGATCTCGGTGGATCCCGGGGGATCTCACCGGATCCCCCGGGTTCCGGACAGGCCCCGGTGGCGCTACGGCAGCGTGTCGAGGTGCGGGCCGACGGTGTTGGAGAACTGGTTGCCGTTCAGGGCGTCCCAGTTGGTCGACCACGTCATCGCGCCGCGCAGACCCGGGTAGGTCTTGCTCGGCTTGAACGTGCCGCACCCCGTGCCCTTGGCCAGGCAGTCCAGGGCGTTGTTGACGACGGTCGGCGAGACGTAGCCCGAGCCGGCGCCGCGCGGTGAGGCGGGCAGGCCGAGGCCGACCTGCGAGGGCGCCAGGCCGCCTTCGAGTTGGATGCAGGCCAGTCCGGTCATGAAGTCCACCGTGCCCTGGCTGTAGACCTTGCCGTCGCAGCCGAGCATCGCCCCGCTGTTGTAGTACTGGGTGTTGACGACGGTGAGGATGTCCTTGATCGCCAGCGCGGTCTTGAAGTACTCGGTGCCGGTCGACTGCATGTCGAGGGTCTGCGGCGCCATGGTGATCACCAGGCTCGGGCCGACCTTGCCGGAGAGCGAGCGCAACGCCTGTGACATATAGGTGGAGTTGATGCCGTTTTCGAGGTCGATGTCGACGCCGTCGAACCCGTAGTTCTGGAACAGGGTGTACAGCGTGTTGGCGAAGTTGCTCGCGGCGGAGGCGCTGTTGACCGAGACGCTGCCCTTCTCCCCGCCGACCGAGATGATCACCTTCTTGCCGGCCGCCTTCTTGGCCGCGATGTCGGCCTTGAACTGCGCCTCGGAGTAGTTCAGCGCCGGGTCGAGGGTGAACGATACGCCGCCCGCCTGGCCGGTGGCGTCGGCGAACGAGACCGCGATGATGTCGTATTCGGCGGGCACCTGGGCGATGGTCTGGATGGTGGCGCCGTTGTTGAAGTTCTGCCAGTAGCCCGTGAGTACGTGCTTGGGCAGCGTGCCGCCGCCTCCGCCGTTGGTGGTGGTCGCGGTCACCGCGCCGGACTTGGCCGACTCGCCGGCCGCGTTGGTGGCGCTGACCTGGAAGCTGTACGCGGTGGCCGGGGTCAGTCCGCCGGCGGTGGCGGAAGTCCCGGTCACGGTCTGCACCTTGGCGCCGTTCTGGTACAGGTTGTAGCCGGTCGCGCCGGGCACCGCGTTCCACGAGAGGGGAACGCTCGTGGACGTCGGCGCGCCGGCCGTGAGACCGGTCGGGGTGGCGGGGATCTGGGTACCGCCGCCGGTGGTGCTCGCGCTCACGGTCGCCGACTTGGGGGACTCGCCGGCGGAGTTGGTCGCGGTGACCTGGAAGGAGTACGCGGTGGACGGGGTCAGGCCGGTGACCGTGGCGGAAGTCCCGGTCACGGACTGGACCTTGGCGCCGTCGCGGTACACGTTGTAGCCGGTCGCGCCGGGCACCGCGCTCCACGAGAGGGGAACGCTCGTGTCGGTGGGGGTGCCCGCGGTCAGACCGGTGGGCGCGGCCGGGATCTGGGTGCTGCCGCCGGGTCCGGACAGGGTGATGTCGTCGGCGTAGTAGGCCGGTTGGCCGTACCAGCCGTGGGTGTAGACGGTGACGGACGTGGTGGACGGACCGGTCCGGAACGTGGTGGTGAGCTGCTGGTAGGTGCCGGCGCCCGGCGTCCACGTGGACGGGTCGGTGGTGCCGGTGCCGGTCGCGCCCAGGTAGACGTAGCTGCCCTGGACCCAGGCGCTCAGCGTGTAGGCGGAGTTCGGGAGGACCGTGACGGTCTGGCTACAGCGGGCGTTGTCCGCGCCCGCCGGGGTGGCCTTGAGCGCTCCGGTGCCGGCATGCACCGGGGTGCTCGCCGCCGCGCCGGAGCCGGCCGAACAGGTCCAGCCGGAAAGTCCGTCCTCGAAGCCGGAGTTGCTCACCAGGTTGTCGGCCGCCCGGGCACTGCCGGCGCCCACGAGGGTGAGACCGGCGCCGGCCAGGGTGATCGCCGCGAGGGCGGCGATGGTGGGATGCCCGCGGCGAGGGGACTTCGCTCGCGGAACGTGCGGAACGCGTGCCACTACTGCCTCCGTGCGTGGAGAAGCGATGTGGGTGGTAGCGATGGGACTGCCTGCGCGACAGCCCGCCCTGCGCGCTTATTGGTCTAGGCCAAAGTGGTCCAGACCAATAGAGCGTGTCAAGGTTTTCCCGATGATCCGACGCCGTTTACCTGGGCGTCGCCGATCGATCACGCTCCGCAGTGGGCGGATTGCCCTCGTTGCGGCCCACGTCGCGCCGCTCGGATCTCGCGGCGGCGCCGCGCCGTACCTCACGATGGCCACCACACCAAGCCGCGTGGCCCGACTCCCGGCCGAGCCGAACGCCCGAGACCGCCTCCACCGGTCATCGCCCCCTACGGCGCGGACCCGGGGCCCTGGGGGCGGCCGGTATCGGGGCGGTCTCGGGCCCGGAGTCAGTCGAGGCAGAATTCGTTGCCTTCCGGGTCGGTCATGACGATGTGGCCGGCGTCGAGGGGCGGGGCGGGGTCCTGGCGGTGTACCCGCTTGGCGCCGAGGGCTTCGAGGCGGGCGCATTCGGCTTCGAGGGCTGCCATGCGGTCGTCGCCCCGGAGGCCGGGGGCCGCGCGCACGTCGAGGTGGACGCGGTTCTTGGCGGACTTGCCCTCCGGTACCTGCTGGAAGAACACGCGCGGGCCCCGGCCGTCCGGGTCCTCGATGGCCGACCGCGAGTTGCGTTGGTCCTCCGGGACGCCGACGCGGGCGAGGAAGTCGTCCCAGGCGGCGAGGGGGTCGGCACCCTCGGGCAGGTCGACTCCGGGCGGGGCGGGGTGGACGTAGCCGAGGGCGTCGCGCCAGAAGGTGGACAGGGCCTTGGGGTCGTGGGCGTCGAAGGTGATCTGGATGTGCCGGCTCATGGGGTGGTCCGTTCGTGAGATCGGATGTGGATCGTCGTGGGGGCTCTTGCCGCTCCTCCCACCTCGGCAATGCTGGCACGCATCGAGGACAGGATCGGTCCGCTTTCTCTGGCACGCTGGAAGGCATGGATGTGGCGGGCGGTGGCGAGTTGGGGACCACGGAGCGGGTGCTCACGTTGCTCGGGTTGTTGCAGCAGCGTCGGGTGTGGACCGGGGCGGAGTTGGCCGATCGGCTTCGGGTCACGGCGCGGACGGTGCGGCGCGACGTGGAGCGGCTGCGGGTGCTCGGGTATCCGGTGCACGCCGGACAGGGGGTCGGCGGGGGCTACCGGCTCGGGGCGGGGCAGGAGGTGCCGCCGCTGCTGCTGGACGACGAGGAGGCGATCGCGACGGCGGTCTCGCTGCTGGCGGGTGCGGGCGGCGCGGTCGCCGGTGCCGGGGAGGCCGCGCTCCGGGCGTTGACCAAGCTCGATCGGGTGCTGCCCGCGCGGTTGCGGCACGAGGTGCGGGCGCTGTCGGGTTCGGTGGAGTTCTTCGGCCGGGGACGTACGCCCGTCGACCCCGAGGTGGTGATGACGCTGGCGGGGGCGTGCCGGGACGAGGTCGAGGCGGGCTTCGACTACCCGTCCGGGAGCGAGGTACGGCGGCGGCGGGTCGAGCCGTATCGGCTGGTCGCCTCCGATCGACGCTGGTATCTCCTCGCGTACGACCTCGACCGGGACGGCTGGCGCAGTTTCCGGGTCGACCGGATGACCGGGGTGTCGGCCCGGACCTGGCGCTTTCGGCCGCGGGCCGCGCCGGACGCGGCGGCGTACGTGCAGGAGGGTGTGGCGAGTCGGGTGTACGCGCATCGGGCCCGCTTCCTGGTCCACGCGCCGGCCGAGACGGTACGCGCGCAGATCCCCCCGTCGGCGGCCGTCGTCCACCCGCGCGGGGACGACCGCTGCGAGGTCGTCAGCGGCGGGGGCAGCCTCGACTACGTCCTCATGCACGTGGCGCTGCTCGGCCACCCCTTCGAGGTGCTCGCGCCGCCGGAACTGGGCGCCCGCTGCCACGAGTTGGCCGGACGGCTGGCCGCGGCCGGGGCGGCGCCGCCGGGCGGGCCGACCTCCGGGTAGCTGCGGGCCGTACCTCGTCGAGGCGGATGCCCACTCCGGCGCCGCACCCGGCAACTCGCGGAAGACGTCCGGCGCGACACCGCACGCCGGTGTGACGCGACGCCGCCGGCCCCACCCGGTGCGGGGCGGTCACGGGCCGCGGTCAGCCATCCGTGCTCCGGGGCCGGTCGCCGGCGGGCGGGAGGGAACGGCCCGATGGGCGGCGGCGGTGTACGACGATCAGGATGTCGGTCCAGGCGATTCCGGCTCCGATGATGGAGCCGATCGCGGCCGGGATCCACAGGGCGCGGGCACCTGACGCGTTGGTGTCGGCGGCCACCGCGAACAGGGTGGCGGCCAGGATCAGGACCGGTAGCGCGATGCCGGCCGGGGCAAGGCGGCGCGCGAGTGGGCTGAGTTGGACGGGTAGGTGGTGACCGCCGACGCTGCGGTTCGGAGGTGGCTGGGCTGCTCGTGCGGTCATGGTCGACATCTACCCGACGACGACCCCGCCACGCCAGTCCGGGGCGACGACCAGGTGGTTGTACTCGGGCGGAGGCGGGGCGGGCGGGGTGTCGACCGCGTCCGATTCGGTCGCCCTCGGGGAGGAGGTTGCCGGCCGCCGCGCTCTCGTTCGGTGGGAGGTGGTCGATCCGACCCGCGCTCCCGTTCGACCCGTCGGCGGTCGGGAGTGCGGAGGTGGACGGCGGGCCCATCCGGCGCGCGGAATCGGTCCGCCGGTCGACGGAAATCGCCCCGTATGCCTGCGCGTTCGGGCTGACCAGCGGGGATACGGCGGGCTGCCGGCGGGGTCGAACTAGGCTGGGCGGGTGAGCACTTCCCCGTACCACCCCGTACCGGCACGAGTGGCGACGAGCGCCGACACCGATGCGATCGTCGCCGCGCTGACCACCGCGTTCTTCGACGACCCCATGTGGGGACCGGCATTTCCCGACGTCGGGCGTCGCGCCGAACAGGCGGCCGGGCTGTGGCGGTTGCTCGCCGGCTCCGCGCTGCGTCACCCCTGGACGCTGGTCACCGAGCACGTCGAGGCCGCCGCACTGTGGATCCCGCCGGGCGCGAGCGAGTTGGCGGCGGAGGAGGAGAGCGACCTGGAGACGTTCCTGGTCGAGCTCACCGATCGCCCCACCGCCGACGGAATCCTGCGCATCTTCGAACTGCTCGGCGACGCGCAACCGAGCGAACCGCACTTCTATCTGAGCCTGTTGGCCACCCACGACGACCACCGCGGCCGCGGCCTCGGCATGGGCCTGCTGACCGAGAACCTGGCCCGGATCGACGCCCTCGGCGAGCCCGCCTACCTCGAGTCGTGCAACCCGGCCAACAACGCGCGCTACGAGCGGGCGGGCTTCACCACCCTCGACACGGTCACCCTGGACACCGGGCACGTGGTCACCACGATGTGGCGCCCGGCGCGCCCCGCCCGTTCGGACCGCCCCACACCCTGAGCAGGCCGGCGCCCCGACCCGCCGCGCCCTGGGACACGGCAACGGCCGAGCCCCCACCAACAGCCCGACCCGCCCCTCGAACCTCACGTTTTGCTCAGATCCCGCCCTTCCCGCGCATCACCCTCCTAGCCTCGTCGCCAACCGGCGATCCCCCGGCCCGCGCACCGGGTCGGCGGCCCGGCGAGTGCGGCAACGGAGGTGCGATGAGCCCGATTCGGACGCCCGATTCGTCGATCGCCCCGGCGCGCGTCGACCCCGTGCTGCGCTCGACCGCCCTGCTCGACGAGGTCGCCGACCGCTACCCGCGCGCGGTGTCCCTGGCCGCCGGACGTCCCGTCGACCCGGCCCGCACCCAGCCGGCCGACGGGCATCAGGAGGCGCTCGCCCATGCGTTGCGGGCGCTGCGCCGTTCGGATCGGGACGTGGTCCTGGCCGTCGCGCCCACCTACATCGGCCTCACCCGCGCCGCCCGCCTCGCCGAACTGCCGGTAGTCCCCGTCGCCGACGGCCCGCGCGGCGTCGACCTCGACGACCTCGCCGCCCAGGTACACGGCGCCCGCGCCGCCGGACTGCGCCCCCGAGCGCTGTACCTGGTCCCCGACTTCGCCACCCCGGCCGGAATCGGCCTGGACCTGCCCGCCCGCCACGAACTTCTCGATCTCGTCGCCGACTTGGACCTGCCGATCCTGGAGGACGACCCCTACGGCCCGGCACCCGTACCCGCCACCGCCGACCCCCACCACCGCCCGCCGTCGCTGCACGCCCTCGACACCCGCCGCCGGGTGATACACGTGGACACCTTCACCCGAAGCGGCCACATCCCACCCGTCACCACCGGCACCCGCGACCGAACCACCTGGGCCGCACGCGTATACCTGCACAACCCCCGCCACCTCCTCGAAGGCCTCGCCGGCCGCTTCGGCCACGGCCCACTGGCCGGCCGAGTGCACTGGCACAGCCCGGCCTGTGGCCCGTTCACCGTGCTGACCGTTCCGTTCGTGGTCGACGACGCGCTACTCGAGGTGTCCGCCCGGGAGTTCGGCGTGTTGTGGACGCCCATGGCGCACTTCTACGACCCGGGCATCGGACCCGCCCACCGGCTGCGCCTGTCCGGCGGCGACCTGGACCCGGCCCGCATCGACGCCGGCCTCGACCGCCTCGCCGCCCTGGTCGGCGACCGCACGGGCCACCGCTCCCGCCGCCCGCGTCGACGCGTGTCCACCCACCCCGCCCCGTAGGCCACGATCGACCCGCGGCTTGCCGCCGGCCAGGGTCACCGGCTGCGCGCGAAGACCGACATCGGCGCCGAACACACTCCGCGGAGACTCCTCTCAGGCGCCCCCGCCCACCCGCGCCGCGCGTATCTCCAGGTAGCGGCGCTCCGGCAGGCTCGTGGTGCGGCGGGCCGCCGTACGGTACGCCTCCCGGGCCGCCTCGCGGTCCCCGGCCAGTTCGAGCAGGTGGCCCCGTACCGCCCAGACCCGGTGCCGGCCGGCCATGCGCTCGTCCCCGGCCAGCGTGTCCAGCAGGTCCAGGCCGGCCTGCGGGCCGTGCACCATCGCCGCCGCGACGCTCTGGTTCAGGGTGACCATCGGCCCCGGGGACAGGTGGGCGAGGAGCCGGTACAGCGCGAGGATCTGCGGCCAGTCGGTGTCCTCGGCCCGCGCCGCCTCGGCATGCACCGCGGCGATCGCGGCCTGAACCTGGTAGGGCCCCGGCGGCCCCCACGTGAGCGCGTCGGTGACCAGGGCCGTGCCCTCGCGGATGGACCCGGCATGCCAGCGGGTCCGGTCCTGCTCGGCGAGCGGGATCAGCGCGCCGTCGGCACCGGTCCGCGCGGGCCGCCGCGCGTCGGTGAGCAACATCAGCGCCAGCAGCCCGGCGATCTCACCGTCGTCCGGCCGCAGCCGGTGTACCGCGCGGGTGAGCCGGATCGCCTCGGCGGTCAGGTCGGTCCGGTGCAGGTCCGGGCCCGAACTGGCGGTGTAGCCCTCGTTGAAGATCAGGTACAGCACGTGCAGCACCGCTCGGAGCCGCTCGATCGCGTCGGGCCCGGCGGGGGTGCCGAATCGGCCGCCCGCCGCCTTGATCCGCTGCTTGGCCCGGCTGATCCGCTGCGCCATGGTGGCCTCGGGGACCAGGAAGGCGTCCGCGATCTGGGCCGTGGTCAGGCCGCCGACCGCACGCAGCGTCAGCGCCACCTGCGAGGCCCCCGACAGCGCCGGGTGGCAGCACAGGAACAGCAGGGTCAACGCGTCGTCGTGGGCGCCGGTCGATTCCCCGTCGGGTGCGGGCGCCACCTGCTCGTCGGCCGGCGCCTGTGCGGCCAACCGCTCCTCGCGGTTGCGCCGGGCACGTTCGCTGCGCCAGTGGTCGATCAGCCGCCGGTCGGCCACGGTGAGCAACCACCCGAACGGGTGGTCGGGCAGCCCGTCCGCCGGCCACTGCACGGTCGCCGCGAGCAGCGCCTCCTGTACGGCGTCCTCACACGCGTCGAATTGGCCGTGTCGGCGGACGAGCACACCGAGGACCTGCGGGGCCAATTCCCGCAGCAGGTCCTCGGCGGGCGCGTCCCGGCTCACATCTCCGTCCCCGACTCGGACATCACCGGCCGCACCTCCATCGCCCACCGCTTGGCGTCCGGCCAGCGGGCGGCGATGTCGGTGGCCCGCTCGGTGCTCTCGCACTCGACGAGGAGGTAACCCGCGAAGTGCTCCTTGGCCTCCATGAACGGGCCGTCGGTGACCGCCGGCACCCCGTCCCGTACCCGGACCGTCCTGGTCTGCGCCGGGTCGGCGAGCGCCTCGCCGCCGAGCAGTTCACCGGACGCGGTCAGCTCGGCCATGATCGCGTCGACCTCGCCGAACAACTCGGTGCGCTCCGCCTCGGAAAGCTCCTCCACGAAACCGGGGCGGTTGTAGATCAGCAACATGAACTTCATGACTTCGCTCCTCGTGCGCGTACTGCCTTCGGCCCCTGCGGGCCGCTCGTATCCGGGTCGGAGTCGGCCCACCGTTCTCGACATCCCGGCGCACAGAATGTCGGAACGAAATCCCGAAGGCGATTTTGCCGCACGAGGCCGCGCGGAAGTCGGACCGATCCCCCGCCACCCGCTCACACCACCGCGGCCTTCGCCACCGGCACGTCCCCGGGCCGCAACATCCGCCACACCATGGCCGTCCCGATGACCGCGGCCACGCCGGACAGTGCGATCACATGCCCGGGGTCGACCACCCCGGCCAGTGCGCCGGCCCCGGCCATGCTCGCGCCCTGGAGGGTCATCGTCCCGGTCATCGCCAGCCCCATCGCCTGCCCGGTGCCCGCCTTCGGGACGGCGGCCAGGAACCGGCGTTGCAGACCGAGTTGGTAGGCGAAGCCCGCACCGGAGAGCACGAACAGCGCGGCCGTCACCCCCACCGGCGGGCTCGCGGCGACCAACAGCAGCGGGACACCGAGTTGCAGCGCCAGCCACGGCACCAGCCGCTCCCGTCGGATCGGCCGGACGAAGCGCCCCACGAGCAGATTGCCGAGCAGCATCCCGGCGGCGGTGGAGCCGTACAACAGCCCCGCGGAATCGGGCGCGTACGGCACGATCACCCCCTCGGCGGCCACGGCCAGGTTCGCCGGCACCCACTGGGCCAGCAGCAGGCCGCGTACGACCGGATCGCCGAGCAGTTCGCGATTGACCCGCCACGTCGCACGTATCGTGCCTTCGGGCCGAGCCCGCGACTCGGCCCCGCCGCCCGCTTCGCCCGCGGCGTTCGCCTCGGCCCCGCCGCCCTGCGCCGCCGTCCCGCGCGCCAGCCCGAAGCGCACCACCAACGCCGACACCAGCGCCACCGCCCCGGCGAACACCAGCGCGCCGCCCGGCCCGACCAGCGCGAGCAGCACCCCGCCGACCGCGTACCCGAGCACCTGCATCGCCCCGGCGGTCACCCCGAACACCGAGCGGCCCAGCACATAGGCGTCACCGTGCAGCAGTTCGGGCAGGGTGCGCTGCCGAGCCGCACCCGCGACCGGGCTGACCAGGCCCACGCTCGCGAGCAGCACCAGCACCGCCCACACGGGCAGCACGTCGACCGCGAGCACCAGCGCCATGACGCAGCGGATCAGGTCGTAGCCCACCATCGCCGCCCGCACCGGCAGCCGGTCGGTCAGTGAGAGCAGCAGCGCCCCGCCGAACGCCTGTGGCACGAAGCCCGCCACGTACGCGAGCGCGGACAGCGCCGGGGATCCGGTGCGTTCGTAGACGAGCACCGCGAGCGCGAGCATCCGCACGGTGTCGCCGACCAGCAGGAGTACGTAGGAACCGAAAAGCACCCGAAAGGCGCCCACCGCGAAGATCTCCCGGTAGGTCGCCGGTCCGACATCGTCACCGATCATGCGGCGAGCCTGCCGAGGCGCGCCGGGCCCGGGCCAAGCTTTCGGCACACACCGAAACCTGACAGGCTGCGGGCAGGAGGTGTCGGTGCTCAGGATCGAGGTCGGACCGGCCGACGTGGCGCGCAGCAGGTTCGCGATCTCCCCGCTGGGCGAGACGGTGTTGGTGCTGCGGACCCTCGCGGGCAGTCATCGCGCCGGGCCGCTGCGGCCGTGGATCGAGCGGCTGCGGCCCGCGTACGAGCGGCTGCGGCGGGAGATGCCGGCGGTCGCCGCGATGACCTCGCTGTATCGGCGCGGCGGCTACAACGCCGACTTCCTGCATCCGCCGCCGGCGGGGATACCGACCGGCATCGGGGACGAGCTCACCGCGGTACGGGCCACTCCGCTGGATCGCGCCCGTGGCGAGTTGGCGCGCAATCTGGCCGGGTTGCGCCCGCCGTCCGCGGCGGCGCGCGCGCTGTTCGAGGCACCCGACGTGGTCGCCCGGCTCGCGGACGCGATCGAGGCGGCGTGGGCCACGTTGCTCGAGCCGGAGTGGCCGGCGCTGCACGCCGTGTTGCAGCACGATCTGGTGCGCACCGCCGGACGGTTGACCACCTACGGCTGGGGCGCCGCGCTGAGCGATCTGTCGCCCCGGCTGCGCTGGCACGACGAGGGCGCGATCGAGGTGGGCGGCCACCAGGGCACCGGCACGATCGTGCTCGGCGGCGCGGGGTTGTTGTTCGTGCCCTCGGCGTTCGGCGCGAGCATCGTCTACGTGGAGCCGCCGTGGCCGTACGCCATCGTCTATCCGGCCCGCGGCGTGGCCGAACTCCTGGGCGCCCCGGCCCCTTCCGACGACGCGGCGTTGGCCGACCTGCTCGGCGGCACGCGCGCGCTGATCCTGCGCGCGTTGCACATCCCGGCCACCACCACACAACTGGCCGCCCGGCTGAACCTACCCCTGGGCACCGTCGGCGACCACCTGGCCGTACTGCGCCGCGCCCGGCTGGTCACCGGCCTGCGGGTGGGGCGCTCGGTCCGCTACCAACGCACCGCGCTCGGCGAGGTGTTGACCGAGGGCCCGACCTGAACCACGCACGGCCCGCCACGCGCCGCACCACCACGTGCCGCGCCGCCGCTCACCCCGCCACCGCGACCAATCCCGGCAGATACCCCTTCGCCTGCCCCGTCGCCGTCGGGTGGTACGACTCGTCCAGCGGCAACGTCACCCCGTGCAGCCACTCGTCCGCCCCGCAGACCCCATGGCCCGCGAACCGGTCCCGTACGTCCGCGAAGTCCGCGCCGGCCGCCGCCGCACGCCCGGCCGTGGTCTCGTCCAGCATGTCGGCCGCCTCGTCCAGCACCCGCCGCTTGGCCTCGCTCAGCCCGAACAGGCAACCGCCCAGCTCGAACAGACGCGGATACCCGAGCACCACCAGCCGCGCACGCGGCGCGAGCAGCCGGATCCGCGCGTAGGTGGCGTCCAGGTCGGCCGGCAGCCGGTCGCGCGTATACGCCCGCGACGTCGCCACCGCGTCCGCGCAGTCCCGATCAGTGCCGAGCACACACGTGCGGATCGTGTCGGCGAAGCCGACGTCGTTGCCGCCGACACTGATCGTCACGAGCGTGGTGCCGGCGCTCAATACGGACGTCTGCCCGCCCAGCACCTGCGCGGTGGTCGCGCCGGAGCAGGCGGCGAAGGCGAACTCCGCCGCCGGGTGCGCCCGATGCCACAGCGAGGGGTACGCGTTGGCGCTGCGCTTGCAGTCGCCGCCGCCGGGCAGGTAGTCGCCCGCCCCCACCCCCGAACTGTACGAATCGCCCAGCGCCGCGTAGCTGGACGTCGGCGCGGCCGGCGCCGAGTGCGCGGTGGGCGCGGCGAGCCCGGTGAGCACGAGGCCGGCGGCGGCGAGGGGGGCGGTGACACGGGCGAGCGAGGGCACGGGTGGGTCTCCTCCGGAACGTGGGCACGTCGTCGGAGGTATCGGCCGCGCGGGCGACGGACTTGACCACGATCACTCCCGGGAAGGACCCGGACAAGCCGCCGCCCACCGTACCGGCCGCGTCCTCGACCGCAGGTCGCCGGGCGGGTTCACCCCGGCCCGCCGACCAGTCTTGACGAACCGTCAAACCGGCGTTCGCCCCCACGTCGCCCGGCGCCACTACACACGTATCCATGACATCAGTGGACAGAAGGACCCTCCTGCGCACCGGCTCCGTCGTCGGTGCCGGCCTGGCGATCGCCCCCGTCCTGGGCACCGGCTCCGCCTCCGCCTCGACGTCGGACGCGCCCGCGTTCGTCGCGTCCGGCCGGCCCGCGCTGAGCCACGGCGTGCAGAGCGGCGACGTCACCGCGTCCTCCGCGATCGTGTGGGGCCGCGCCGACCGGCCCGGTCGACTGATCGTCGAGTACGGCACCCGGCCCGACCTGCGCGACGCCTGCCGGATCCGCGGACCGTGGCTGACCCCCGACGGCGACCTGACCGGCCGGGTCCGGCTGCGCGACCTGCCGGCGGGCAAGCGGATCCACTATCGCGTCCGGGTCGAGGGCGAGCGCGGCGCGGCCGGCGAGGCGATCACCGGCTCGCTGGTCACCGCGCCGCACGAGCGCAGCCGCTCCGATGTGCGCTTCCTGTGGTCGGGCGACTGTGTCGGCCAGGGCTGGGGCAGCAACCCCGACCTGGGCGGGATGACCATTTTCGAGCAGATGCGCCGGCTGCGCCCGGACTTCTTCCTGCACAGCGGCGACACCGTCTACTCCGACGGCCCGCTCGTGGAGAGCGTCACGCTGCCCGACGGCCGGATCTGGCGCAACGTGGTCACCCCGGAGAAGTCCAAGGTCGCCGAGTCGCTGACCGAGTACCGGGGCCAGTTCGCGTACAACCTGCTCGACCGCAACTACCGCGCGTTCACCGCCGAGGTCGCCCAGATCAACCAGTGGGACGACCACGAGGTGCGCAACAACTGGTACCCGGGTCAGCTCCTCGACGACGCGCGCTACACCGAGAAGCGCGTCGACGTGCTCGCCGCGCGGGCCGAGCAGGCGTTCCGCGAGTGGGTGCCGATCGGCGACGACCGGGTGTACCGCAAGTTGTCCTTCGGCCGGCACCTGGACGTGTTCGTCCTGGACATGCGCACCTACAAGGACCGCAACGACGACAACCGCTACGCCGACCCCAAGCGTGGCATGCTCGGCGACCGGCAGCGCGAGTGGCTGATCGAGGGTCTTTCGCGCAGTCGGGCCACGTGGAAGGTGATCGCCAACGACCTGCCGCTGGGCCTGGTGGTACCGGACGGCGCCAACGCGCAGGAGGGTGTCGCGCAGGGCGACCCGGGCAAGCCGCTGGGTCGGGAGATGGAGTTCGCCACGGTCCTGCGCACCGCGCAGCGCCGCGGCGTCCGGGGCATCGTGTTCCTGACCGCCGACGTGCACTACACCGCGGCGCACCACTACGACCCGTCACGGGCCGCGTTCCAGGACTTCGACCCGTTCTGGGAGTTCGTCTCCGGCCCGCTGAACGCCGGCGCGTTCGGCCCCAACGCGCTGGACGGCACCTTCGGCCCGAAGGCCGAGTTCGTGCACGCCCCGCCGCGCGCGAACTTCTCGCCGCTGGAGGGCTTCCAGCACTTCGGCGAGGTCGAGATCGACGGCCCGTCGGGCAACCTGACGGTCAATCTGCGCGACGCCGCGTCCACCGTCCTGTGGAGCAAGACCCTGCGCCCGACCCGCTGACACACGGTCGGTCCACTACTGACACACCGTCAGTTTTCGGTACTGACGCACCGTCACGGGAGTCCTCGTCGGCGGACGAGGGCTCCCGCCCGGCGGGCAACTCGCCGCATGCATGCGGCGAAACGTCCATCACTACCCGAAAAGGCGCGACAAAGATCGTTCGCCGCTTCGATTACGCTCCGCCTCCGACCGGCCCTGTGGGGTCGAGGCACCGAGCGAAACGAGGCGCACGCATGGACAACGCACGTGAGCATCCCGAC
The DNA here is from genome assembly GCF_002024165.1 of Embleya scabrispora. Taxonomy (NCBI): domain Bacteria; kingdom Bacillati; phylum Actinomycetota; class Actinomycetes; order Kitasatosporales; family Streptomycetaceae; genus Embleya; species Embleya scabrispora. The sequence goes on along the minus strand of NZ_MWQN01000002.1, from coordinate 729,988 downwards.
CCCGCCCGCCCCGGCGCCCGAGCGGACGTGCCCGTCGGGCGAATCGTGCGCACCGTGGTCCCCGCCGTCGCCGCGTGTCTGGTGCTCGGCGCGTGCGGCGGCGGCGACACGGCCGGCAAGGACGCGGACACCTCCACGGTGGCACCCGGGTCCGGCGGCACGCTGACGGTGGCGATGGCGAGCGACATGCGTTCGATGGACCCGTTCGGCGCGCTGAGCAATTCGTACACCGACAACAGCCGACTCAACGCGGTGTACGACTCGCTGTTCTGGCACGAGGCCAAGACCGGCAAGGTGATGCCGCAGATCGGCGAGAGCCTGACCCCGGACCCGGGCAACGCGTCCTGGACGCTCAAGCTCAAGCCCGACGTCAAGTTCTCCGACGGCACCCCGTACGACGCGACGGCGGTCAAGTTCACCTGGGACGAGCACGCCGCGCCGGCGCGCAAGTCGTACCAGGCGGGCACGATCGCGGCGGTCAAGGCGACCGAGGTGGTCGACCCGACCACCCTGAAGGTCACCCTCACCGGCCCGAACGCCAACTTCGACCACATCGTGGCCTCGAACCTGTCGTTCATCGTCTCCCCGACCGCGTACCGCAAGGACCCGGCCGGCTTCGCCCGCAACCCCGTCGGCGCCGGCCCGTACACCTTCAAGGAGTGGACCACCGGCGACCACATGACCTTCGTCAAGAACCGCGGCTACTGGCAGGGCGCGGCCAAGCCGTACGCCGACACCGTGGTGTTCAAGGTCATCCAGGACAGCACCCAGGGCTTGGAGACGGTCTACTCCGGCGGCGCCGACATGAAGGTCTCGGTCAACGCCGAGGACCCGGTCAGGGCCGGGCAGAAGGGCCTGGAGACCAAGACCGTCACGATCATCGGCGGCGAGTCGATCTACTTCAACACCAAGCGCGCGCCGTTCGACGACGTGCGCGCCCGGCGCGCGGTGCACCTCGCGCTCGACGCGGACGAGGTGAACAAGATCTCGTTCAGCGGCAACGGTACGCCCACGCACAGCATCTTCCCGCCGGAGAGCCCGCTCGTGGACGCGGGCACCGAGACCGTCCAGCGCACCGACCGTGCGCAGGCGCAGCGGCTGCTCGACGAGTTGGCCGCGGAGGGCAAGCCGCTCGACTTCACCTACTCCATCCCGCAGAACGCCAACGCGCAGCGGACCGCCGAATACATCATGACCTCGCTCCGCGCGCTGCGGAACATCTCGGTCAAGATCGCGCCGATGCCGATCGCCGCGTTCCAGACCGACATCGTGATCAACAAGAACTACCAGGCGGCCATGTTCAGTTACTACCTCTCGGATGCCGAGCCCGGGCTGTACGTGAACCTCTACAGCACCAGCCCGAACAACTACCTGCTGTACGCGAACCCCACCGTCGACCGGAACCTGGACCAGGCCCGGACGACCAACGACCCGGCGCAGCGCAAGGCCGCCTACACGGCGGTCGCCGCGCAGCTCAAGCAGGACGCGCCGCTGTGGACGTACCAGTCGTCGGTGGTCACCGCGTTCCACCGGTCGACGGTGGTGGGCATGGTGTTGAGCAACGACGGCATGGTGCTGATGGACCGGATCGGGCTCAAGGGCTGATCCCGGCCGGGGCCCGGCTGCCGATCCGGCCCGGGCCTCGGCGGCCGTACCCTCGGGGTTCGGACTTGAGTCTCCACCGGGTGGAGACGGCACGGTGAGGGACATGGACGGCGCGCCCCTGTATTCGATCGGCGACCTGGCTCGACGGACCGGTCTGTCGGTCCGCACGATCCGGTTCTACGCGGACGCGGGGGTCGTGCCGCCCACCCGACGAAGTCCCGCCGGCTACCGACTGTACGACGTCGACGCACTGGCCCGTCTCGAACTCGTGCGCACGCTGCGCGATCTCGACGTCGACCTGGCGACCATCCAGCGGGTGTTGGCCCGCGAGGTCACCGTCGCCGAGGTCGCCGACGCGCACGCGCGGGCGCTGGACACGCAGATCGAGACGCTGCGGTTGCGTCGGGCCGTACTGCGCGCGGTGGCCGGGCGGGGTTCGAGTCCCGAGGAGATGAATCTGATGCACGAACTCGCCCGACTGTCCGACGAGGAGCGCCGGAAGTTGATCACCGACTTCCTCGACGCGACCTTCGCCGACCTGGACGTGGATCCGGACTTCCTGGCCAGGATGCGCTGCGGACTGCCGAGCCTGCCGGACGATCCGACCCAGAAGCAGTTGGAGGCGTGGGTCGACCTCGGCGAACTGGTCACCGACCCCGACTTCCGCGCGTCGATCCGGCGGATGGCGGAGTACCAGGCGCGCGATCGCCCGAACGAGCTCCCCCGGGGCACTTACGAGCGGCTGTCCGAACTCACCCGGGAGCGGGTCGAGGCGGCCCTCGCGGCCGGGATCGAGCCGACCTCGGCCGCGGCCGAGCCGGTGGTCACCGAGCTGATCGCGGCCTATGCGACCGCCTTCGGCCGCCCGGCCGACGCGGCCTTCGTCGCGTCGCTGGTGGAGCGGATGGAGGTGGGCGCCGACCCTCGCGCGGAACGCTACTGGGCCCTGCTCGGCATCATCAACAACTGGCCGGCCTGGCCCAGCGCGGCCCCGGTCTTCGCGTGGTTCACGGCGGCGCTCCGCGCCCGGGCGTAGATCCGCGGACGGTGGGCGGACGTGGTCCGCCCACCGAGGCGCCGAGGGGGCTGCCCGGCCCTCGGGCGACGGGCCGCCGACCGATCGCGCTTCTTTTCCCCGGGATTTCGCGGAATCCCACCCGGCGGGCTCGCGCATGTATCAGACTCGACACCGCGGGTGACGAACGATTCACGCACTGCCGCCGAAGTGGCGTACGCGCCATTGCGCATGGCGAGTGCATCGGGCGAGTTCCGGAAGCCATCGCGCCCCGATACAAGAGGCAACCTCATCTCCTCCCCGGCACGGGAGGCGTTTTCGGGCGCGCGTTCGCGTCCCATGGATCGGAGTACCCGATGTCCGAACTGCCGACCGCGGCGGCCCGGATCGAGAAGGTCGTGGGCGATGCCCATCGCGGACACCGACCGGGACCGGTCCGGGGCACGCGAGGATGAAACCCGACACCGACGGCACCCGGGGCAGGGTTCCCGGCGAAGCGGGCGGCCCGGCGTGGCCATGGGCCCTTGCCCGAGGCCGCGACGCGTCCGCCATCGCCAGGGTGATGGGCGATGTCATCATCAACGTCTTCGCCGACGGCACCAAGAAGTGGCGCCTGCCGCCGTTCCTCCTGGTCGGCGCGCTGGTGGGCACGGCTCTGCTTCGGAGTCCCAGTGGGCCGCAGGGCGCGTCCCGATGGATCCACCTGTTGATGGTCGTCGCCGTCATGGCCACCGGGGTACGCGCGTTCGCGCTTCTGGAGTCGGAACGAGACCGCGTATTGATGACCGTGCTCTCCTTCGCCTGCGTCATCGCCGCCTGTGTGTGGACCGAGTACCTGCGCGTCCACGGCGAGGTCGACGTCACCGGGCGGGTGGAGGTCACGCACGCGAGATCGGTGTCGGACGGCGGTCGCATCGACCTCGTGATCGACGGCACGCCGCGCCGTACCCACCTGCGCCTGACCTTCGCGGTCGAGGACGCCGACGGCCGAACCCAGTCCTGCGTACCGGAGACGAGGCTCGACGTGGCGCTGACCGGCCGAGGTCGTCCCGTCGTGGTGGAGCGGGTCGTCGCCGGCACTCCCGTCGATCTCGCGCTCGGCGGACTGCGCAGCGGCGTCAGCGCCGCGCTGACCCTGCACACCGACGCGGGTTGTGCCATGAACGTGTCCGTGGCGACCGCGATCGTGCACGACTGAGGGAGACCGACGAAACGGATGAACACGAAGACCCTTCGACGCCGGGCCGGATGCCTGCTGCTCGCCGCACTGACGCCCGTCGCCTGCGCGGCCGAAACGTCCGACCCGGAGTTCTTCGGCAAGTCCTCGATCTCGATCGGCATGCAGAACGACCTTCCCGGCGTCTCGCTGCTGCAGAGCTACACCCGGTCGGGCACCGATTACCTGTTGGAGCAGATGATCGAGAAGAAGTTGCGGATCAAGGCGGTCGTCCCTACGGAAGTATCCGCCTTCGACCGGATCCCGAAGCTGCTCGAGGGCCGGGTCGACCTGGTGGTCGGGTCCTTTTCCATCACCGCCGTGCGCATGAAGCAGATCGACTTCGTCGGCCCGTACCTCACCACCTACCAGGGATTCATGGTCGGCCGGGAGGGCGCGGACATCAAGGCCATGGCGGACCTGGACGGAAAACGTGTGTGCACGTGGGAGGGAACCACGTCGGAAACCGCCTTGGAACAGTTGCGTACCGCGAGGGTGGACGTGTTGGTCGAGGCCGACGCTGTGGCGTGCGAGGAAGACCTGAAGGCGGGTCGGGTGGCCGCGATCTCGACGGATCAGACCATCCTGTACGGCTTCGCGAACCTGAACGGCGCCGCCGGATTCCGGGTGGTCCCCGGCCTGACCATCGGGGCGCCGCAGCACTACGGCATCGGGCTCCCCAAGGGCCATCGCGCCGACTGCCGGCGCCTGACGGCGATCGTCAAGGAATACGTGGAAAGCAGTGACTGGATCAACGACGTCCAACGATCACTGCCGCAGATACCGTTGCAGGAACCGGGTTGGATCAGTCGCTACAAGCCGACGTCCTCGTCCATCGACGGGCGTTCGTGCCGCGACACGGCGAGCACGTGAACACGATCGCGTCGATCGGCCGATCTCCTTTCCGAGCGGGGTATTTCCCCGTTTCCACCCCGCGGACCGCGGGCATGCAGCGCACTCGACACCACGGGGGAGTACGTGGACAGCAGCGGAGGGTGGTGGGCGAAGGATCCGCCCACCACCCTCCGGTCGTGCACTACCGGATCAGCCGACCAGTACGCCCTCGCGGGTGTCGCCGCCGCCCGGCTCCGGGTCGTCCTCGTCCGGGTGTTCGGCCAGCTTGCTCGGCCACCAGATCTTGCGGCCGATGTCCAGGGTCAGTGCGGTGACCAGGACCGAGCGCACGATGAAGGTGTCCAGGAGCACACCGAGCGCGACGGTGAAGCCCATCTCGGCGAACGCGACGATCGGCAGCGTGCCGAGCACCGCGAACGTGCTGGCCAGCACCAGGCCGGCCGAGGTGATCACGCCACCGGTCGCGGCCAGGCCGATCTGCATGCCGCGTCGGGTGCCGTGGCGCTTCGACTCCTCGTGCACCCGACTCATCAGGAACACGTTGTAGTCGATGCCGAGCGCCACCAGGAACACGAACACGAAGAGCGGGAAGCCGACGTCCGTGCCCTTGAAGCCGAGCAGGTGCTCGAAGGTGAACACGCTGATCCCCAGGGCCGCGGCGAACGACAGCACCACGGTGGCGATCAGCACCAGCGGCGCCACCACCGCCCGCAGCAGCAGGCCGAGCACGATCAGCACCACGAGCAGGATCAGCGGAATGATCACCTTGTCGTCGTGTTCGGACGCCGAGGTGACGTCCATGCGCGTCGCGGTACCGCCGCCGACCTTGGCCGCGGCGTCCGGAACCCCGTGCACCGAGTCGCGTACCCGCTCGACGGTGCCGTTGGCCGCCTTCGAGTCGGGCGACGCGATCATCGTCGCCTCGATCTGGACCCGGCCGCCCACCGCACCGGTCTGGTGCACCTGGCCGGGGGCGATCCCGGGGGTGCCCTGGATCGCCTGGATCAGCGCCGCCGCGGCGGACTCCTTGCCGATCACCACGATCGGGTCGCCGGAGCCCGCGGGGAAGTAGCGCTCCGAGACCTCCTGGCCGTGGATCGACTGCGGCTTGTTGGTGAAGGAGTCCTTGTTGGCGATGCCGTCGCCGTTGAGGTTGGTCAGGCCGATGGTCATCACGCCGAGGATGACCGCGGTGATGATCCACACCACGCGGGGGCCGCCGGAGATCTTCCGGCCGACCCGGGCCCAGACGCCCTTCTCGTCGTGCGTGATCGCGTCCGGCTCGAACTTCGGACGCACCGGCCAGAACACCCAGCGGCCGACGATCACGAGCAGCGCGGGCAGCAGCGTGGTCATCGCGATCAGGCCCACCAGGACACCGAGGGCGCAGACCGGGCCCAGGCCCTTGGTGGACTGCATCTCGGCGGCCATCAGGCACAACATGCCGACGCCGACGGTGGCGGCGCTGGCCACGATCGCCGGTCCGGCGCGGAACATCGCCGCCGCCATGGCCTCGTGCCGGTCCTCGTACCGGTGCAACTCCTCGCGATAGCGCGCGATCAGCAGCAGCGCGTAGTCGGTTCCGGCACCGAAGATCAACACGGTCAGGATGGCCGCGCTCTGCCCGTTGACGACCAGGCCGGCCTTAGTGAACAGGTACACCACGGCCTGGGCGCTGAACAGCGCCACCACGGCCGAGATCACCGGGAGCAGCCACAGGACGGGACTGCGGTAGGTGAACAGCAGGATCAGCACCACCACGCCGAGGGTGGCGTAGAGCAGCGTGCCGTCGATGCCCTCGAACGACTCGGCCTGGTCGGCGCCGAGCCCGGCGGGGCCGGTGACGTAGGACTTCAGGCCCGTCGGGTTGTCCTTCAGGGCCTTCTTGAGCTGGTCGACCGCGTCACCGAGATCGTTCCAGCCGCCGTCCTTGATACCGATCGGGACCAGGATCTGGGCGGCCTTCCGGTCCTTGTCGAAGCTCGTGTCCTCGATCTTGCCGGTCACGCCCTTGGCCTTACCGAACTCCGTACGGTCGGCGACGATCGCGTCCTGGTCCGCCTGGGTCAGGCCCGACGAACGTTCGTAGACCACCACGGCGGGCACCGTGGTGTCGGGACGGAAGTCCTTCTGCTCGTTGATCACCTTCGTGGACTCGGCGTCGGCCGGCAGCCACGACGAGACCTCGTTGTTCTGCGCGTCGGTCAGCTTGCTCGCCAGGGGCGCCGCCGCAACGAGCAGCACCACCCACAACGCCAGCACGACCCACTTGGATCGGCGCCCGCACGGCAACGCCGCAAGCGCCTTGATCCGGTTCATGTATCCCCCAGCTGACGGGCTGATTCCGAACGGAAGCAGCGGTCGATCGACTTCACGGAGTCAGCTCTGTGCCGGGTTCGAGAACGCGCGACCAAGGCTGTCCGCAACACCGCGCGTAGCCAACCGTGCGGTGCCGTTACTGCTGTGTGCCATACCGAGATTCGGACCGTCCGGCGCCCCGAAACTCATCGCTTGCCAGCGGTCCGACGGCGGATTGTCCTGGATGGACCGCCCCACCGTCCACCGAATACCGCCCTGTTGGGCACAGGACGGGTTGATAGCTGGTGAACTCGCCGCATTGGCGCGGCGGATCGGCGGGCGCGTCGACGGACGCATCGTGACGCAGCGGATGGGCGGGGTCGCGATCGGTCATGCGTCGGCGGCTGCCGGCGGTTCGGTTTTCGGTCGGCGGGGCAACGCGACCAGACCGTCCAGGAAGCGTTCCAGGACGAAGGTGAAGCGCTCGTCGATGTTTGGGGCGGTGAGTTCGCGAGCCGCCGCGACCAGGTGCGGGTAGGTGTCCGCCGGGAACGCCGCGATGGTGTCGCCGATCGCGGACACCGCCTCGCCGATGGGCACTCCGGCGGCCACCGCCGCGGTGATCGGCCGCTGCTCGCTGTACACGAATCCGCTCACCAGCAGGCCCAGGCCGTAGGTGATGTAGGCCGCGTCCTGCCGGTCGAAGCCCGCCTCGTCCAGCACGGCGAGCTGATGCTCCAGCACCGGCGCCATCCCCGGCCCGGACGGGAAACGACCCATCAGGACCCGTACCGAATCCCGGTTCGCCTTGAGGAACCTTCGGAAGGACCAGGCGAGTTCGCGCAGATCGACGCGCCAGTCGCCGTGCGTCGGCGGCAGTTCGCGGGCGCCGCGACCGAGCAGGCCGTCGGCGAGCAGGTCCAACAACTCTTCCTTGTCCCGCACGTGCCAGTACAACGACGGTGCCCGTACCTCGAGTTCGGCCGCGACCGAGCGCATCGACAGCGCGTCGAGGCCGTCGCGTTCGAGCACGGTCAGGCCCGCCTCGACCAGTGCGTCGAGGGTCACCGCCGGCCGCTTGCGCGTGCCGTCCGGTCGCGCCCGGCCCTTGCCCGTCATACCCACTCCTCGTCGTCGACTCCGCCGAGGGCGTTGCCGTCGACCTCGTTCGGTCGATACTCCCCCGGAATCAGGTCGATTTCCTTCCGCATTCGCGTCGCGTCGCAAACCCGGGTCGGACGAATCCCCTTGCGCCGGGCGGCGGCGCATTGCAATCTAACACCATTAGGGATCGACTAACGCTGTTAGGGAGAGCCATGTCGCACGAGTTCCCCGAGTCGGGAGCGGGGCCGGGGTCCGGGTCGAACCGGGCCGGCGCGCCGCGCAAGGGGCTGGTCCTGGCCACGCTGTGTGTGGCGCTGTTCGTGGCGATGCTCGACAACGTCGTGGTGTCCAACGCGCTGCCGAGCATCGACCGCGACCTCGACGCCGGAGTCAGCGGGCTCCAGTGGGTGATGGAGGGCTACAGCCTCGTCTTCGCCGCGCTGCTGCTCACCGGCGGCACACTGGGCGACCGGTACGGCCGGCGCCGGGTCTTCCTGATCGGCCTCGGCATCTTCACGGCGGGATCGGTGGTCTGCGCGCTGGCCGGCTCGTTGGCGGCGCTGATCGCCGGTCGCGCGGTCCAGGGCGTCGGCGGCGCGCTGTTGTTGCCGGGCAGCATGTCGATCATCCGGCACGTGTTCACCGACGACCGGGAGCGGGCCCGGGCGATCGGCATCTGGTCGGGGGTCTCCGGCGCGGGACTGGCGCTGGGCCCGGCGATCGGTGGTCCGCTGGTGGACGCGTTCGGCTGGGCAAGCGTGTTCTGGATCAACGTGCCGATCGGCGTGGCCGGGATCGTGATCGGCGCCCTGGTGCTGCCGGAGTTCGCCGAACGCCGCGGTCGCTTCGACGTACCGGGCGTGCTCCTGGGCGTACCCGCCGTCGGCGCACTGGTGTTCGCGCTGATCGAGGGCCCGGCCCAGGGCTGGACCTCGGCCCGCGTGCTCGGCGCCGGCGCGCTGGCCGTGGTCGCGCTGGTCGGCTTCGTGGGGGTCGAACTGCGGGCCGCCCAGCCGATGCTCGATGTCGGCTTCCTTCGCGACCGGGTGATCGGCGCCGCCGTGTGGGGCGGATTCGCGGTCAGCTTCGGGATGTTCGGCGCGTTCTTCTTCCTCGGCCTCTACCTCCAGGACGTGCTCGGGTACACGCCGACCGAGGCCGGGTTCGCGTCGTTCCCGTCGACCCTGGCGATCATGATCGCGGCGCCGATCTCCGGGCGGGTGGCGGGCCGGATCGGGCCGCGGGTACCGCTGGTGGTCGGGTTGACGATGTGCGGGATCGCGCTGGGCGGGCTGTCCTTCTACGGCAAGGACGTGACGTACCTGGAGTTCTGCTGGGTGTTGCCGTTCCTGGGCGGCGGCATGGGCCTGTGCTTCACGCCGATCTCGATCGCGGTGATGTCCCGGGTCGAACCGGCCCGGGCCGGTATGGCCTCGGCGGTCTCCAACACCGCGCGCGAACTGGGCGGCGTGGTGGGCATCGCCGCACTGGGCGCGATCCTCACGGCGCGGATGTCGAGTCGGCTGGGCGACCTCCTGGACCGGGCGAACGTACCGCCGAACCAGGCCCGGCAGGTGGTCGACGCGAGCACGTCCGGTGGCGGCGGGGGCATCGGGCACCTGGGTTCGGCGCCGCCGGTCGTGCGCGAGGCCGCCTCGACGGCGTTCATCGACGGTCTGCACCTGGCCCTGTGGACCGGGTCGGCGGTGCTGCTCGGGTCGGCGGTGGTGGTGGCGTTCCTGATGCGGGAGCGGCCGCCGGTGGACACGGCGGCTGAAGGGCGGGCGGCGCGGACGGGGGCGGCGGCCCGCTGAGGGGCGGGACGGGGTTGCGGCGGGCAACGGCGGCCTGCCGCAACCGCCGTCCGTGCGGCGCTTCGGTCGGCGCCCTTCAGTACATGCCGCCCATCGCCGTCCGAACCTCGCGCAACGTCTCGTCGGCCACCGCGTTCGCCCGCTCGTTGCCCGCCCGCAACACGCGCCGGACCTGCTCGGGATCGCGGGCGAACTCGGCGCGCCGGGCCCGGATCGGGGCCAGGAACTCGTTCACCGCCTCGGTGACGGTCCGCTTCAGCGCGGCGGCCCCGGCGGTGCCGATCTCCTCGGCCACCGCGTGCGGGTCGCGCCCCTGGCACAGCGCGGCCAACAGCACCAGGCCGGCCACGCCGGGCCGGGCGATGGGATCGTAGGTGATGTGCCGGTCGGCGTCGGTCCGGGCCGCGCGGATCAGCCGGGCCGTCTCGTCCGCGCTCGCCCCCAACGGGATCGCGTTGCCCCGGCTCTTGCTCATCTTGGTGCCGTCGGTGCCGAGCAGCAGCGGCGCGGCCGACAGCAGCGCGTCGGGCACGGGGAAGACCGGCCGACCGCCGGTCGGGTAGCGGTCGTTGAACCGGCGGGCGATGGACCGGGTGAGTTCGATGTGCGGCAGCTGGTCCTGGCCGACCGGGACCAGATTGCCCTTGCAGAACAGGATGTCGGCGGCCTGGTGGGCGGGGTAGGTGAACATCAGCCCGCTGACGGCGGCCTGCCGCGAGTGCGCGATCTCGTCCTTGACGGTCGGATTGCGGTTCAGTTCGGCGACCGAGACCAGGCTGAGGAACGGCAGCAACAGTTGGTTCAGCGCCGGGATCGCGCTGTGCGTGAAGATGGTGGTGCGGTCGGGGTCGATCCCGATGGCCAGGTAGTCGAGCACCAGGCCCTCGACGTATTCGACCAGGCGGTCGGCGACGTCGCGGTCGGTCAGTACCTGGTAGTCGGCGATGATGAGGAATCCCTCGACGCCGAGATCCTGGAGCCGTACGCGGTTGTGCAGCGTGCCGAAGTAGTGCCCGAGGTGGAGGGGGCCGGTCGGGCGGTCACCGGTGAGCACCCGGAACCGGCCGGGCTTGTGTTGGATGAGCTTCTCCAGCTCGGCGCTTTGGGGGGGCGTGGCTGGGGTGGTGGTGGTGCTGGTGGTGATGGTTGGGGTGGTTGGGGTGGTTGGGGTGGTTGCGGTGGTTGCGGTGGTGGTGCTGGTGGTGGCGGTGGTGGCGGTGCTGGTGGTGTCGAGCACGGTCGGTCTCCCGGTGGATGGTCGGTGAGCCGCCGTCGGCACGGCACTCGCCCGTCTCCTTGGGGACACGAAAAAAGGGCCGTCCGTACGAACGACCCTGGTCAGGCCCGAATGGGCGGTCGCTCCTATGTGGAGCGCCACCAACTCGTAACCGATACACGATGCATGTCCCGAGCATAGCGGGCGGGTTGGGCAGGGGGCGGGAGCTTGGGTTGCTCGGGTGGAAGGGCGTGCGGGGGGTGTGGTCGCGGCGTGGGGGTGTGGGCGCGGTCGCGACGGGAGCGTAGGGGTGGGCCGGGGTCGTGGCGGTGGCGGCGGCTTTTTGTTGGGCGCTTCGCGCCGGCTCGCGAGGCACCGCTTTTCTGCTCCCCCGCTTCGCTCCGGGTCGCCCAGCCCAAAAGACAAGCGGCGGCTCCGCCGCTCTCCGCGCTTCGCGCGTCGATCGCGTGGGTGGCCCCTGGCGGGGGCGCTGACGCGCCTCGGGGGTGGGCGGTGGGGTGGGGGTGGGGGTGGGTTGAAGTTGCTTTCTGGGGGCGGGGGTTGGGCTGTGGGTGGGGTGGCTGGACTTTGGGGTTGTGGCTGGTAATCGTCTGTCGGAGGGGGTGTGGGCGGGGCTAACGTGGCAGGGTCCGAGCCGGCTTTGTGGCTGGTCTGATCCGGTGTGCAGGCAATTCCCCCGGGTCCTGACGCGATCGGGGTAGCGTGCCGGCCGATCCGGCGGGGTTCGGGCCGAACCGGATTGAATAGCCCCGCGGAACGCCTTTGGGGAGGCCCCTCCGTGGTGCGGCGGGCGAGGCGGAACGCGGCGGACCTCCGCGCTCCGCCTCGTCGGGTGGTGGGTGGCAATGTGCTTGCGGGATTGCCGGTTTCGGGACGTCGGTGTTCGAATTTTTGTTCCCTTTCCGGCTTCCCGGGCTCCTCATCTGCGGGGCTTCCGCGGAAAACGGCCCATCGGCCTTGTCGGGGGCGCTACCTTCGCCGTAAGGACCCGATGCCCACCAGTTCGATCCGTCCACGCTGCCGACCCCCGGGCGGCGGGTCCCGGACATCCGTCAGGAAAGGCCGATTGCCGTGCCGCACCCCTTGCTCGACGCCGTCGACACCCCGCAGGATCCCGCCGCCTTCCTGCGCTCGATCGGAACCGTGCACACGACCTTCGGTGACCAGGATTCGGGTGCGGTCTCCTACGGAGTGCACGCCGAGGGGAACTGGTTCGTCAAGACCGGCCCCAACCCGGCGTCCGCGCTCAGCCTGCGTCGCGCGATCGACCTGCACGCGCACGTCCGGCACCCGGCGATCGTGCCCGTGCTGCACACCTTCAGCGCCGGCGGTGTGCCCGTGACGGTGGGGCCGTGGCAGTCCGGCGAGGTGCTGTACCACTCGACCGTCAAACGTGCGGGCAGGCTGCTGCGCACCGGCGCGGCCTCGCCGCTGGCCCGCTTTCGGGCACTGCCGCTGGACGACGTGCACGCGGCCCTGGACGCGATCCTCGACGCACACCGGCTGATCGACGCGGCCGGCTACGTCGGGGTGGACTGGTACGACGGCTGCGTGCTCTACGACTTTTCGGCGCGTCGGGTGCACCTGATCGACCTGGACGAGTACCGCAGCGCGCCGTTCGTGCTCGACTGCGCCCGGCTGTCCGGGTCCACCCGCTACATGCCGCCCGAGCACAGTCGGCGCGGCGCGCTGGTCACTCGGGCCGGCACCGTGTTCCTGCTCGGCCGCACGCTGCGCCTGCTCCTGGACGCGGGCGACGAGGAACGCGCGTGGCGCGGCACCCTGGCGCAACTCGCGGTGGTCGAACGGGCGACCCGGCGCGACCCGGCGGAGCGCTACTCGAACGTCACCGAACTCTTCGACGCGTGGAGCGCGGTGGCGCCGGCGGGCATGCTCTCGGGTACGTATCGGGCGTGATGCGGGACGCGGGCCGTTCGGGCTTCGCGTCGGGCATGGCGGCGGGTTCGGGTGGGCTCAGCGCTGTGGGCTGCCGAACAGGTCGTCGCGGGCGTCGTCGAGGGCGGTCAGCACCGCTCCGTCCAGGATCGCGCTGCCCGGGACGGTCCCCGCGAGGACCCGGGTGGGCAGGGGCGTCAGCTCGGCGAGTCGGGACTCGACCCGCCCGGCGAGGGCCGCGCCGCCGGCCCGGCCGGTCTCCCCGCCCAGCACCACGCAGCCCGGGTCGAGGATGACGGCGAGCGCGGCGGCGGCGAGTACCACCCGGTCGGCGAGTTCGTCCAGGAACGCGGCTCCCGCCCCGGTGTCCCGCTCCGCCGCGGCCCGTACGCAGTCCTCGGCGGTACCGGTGAGGCCGTGCCGGGCGGCCAACTCCTCCACGGCGGCGCCCGAGGCCAGGCTCTGGAAGCCGCCTTCGCAGTCCGCCCGCGACGGCAGCCGGCCCGTCCCCGGGACCGGCAGGAAGCCCAACTCGCCGCTGCCGCCCGACATGCCGCGGCGCAGCCGGCCGTCCAGCATCACGCAGGCGCCGATCCCCTGGCCCAGCCACACCAGGACGAACGTGTCCAGGCCGCGGGCCGCGCCGAAGCGCTGTTCGGCGATGCCGGCGAGGTTGGCCTCGTTCTCCAGGACCACCCGGCCGCGGTCGCGGAGCGCGGCCGGCAGGAGGGCGTGCCAGGCCGGGAGGAAGTCCTCCACGCCCAGGTTGCCGGTGACGGGGTCGATCAGACCGGGTGCGCCGACGCCGAACGTGTGCAGCGTCTCGGCGCCGGCGCGGGCGGCGGTGTCGTCGACCAGGGTCAGGACGTCGGCGATGGCGCGGGTCGGCTCCCGGTTCGCCGGTATCGCGAGTGTGCCGGACGCGGCGATCCGGCCGGTCAGGTCGGCGACGACCACCTCGACGCCGCCCAGGCGGACATCCAGGCCGGCGATGTAGGCGCGCTCCGCGACGATCCCGTACAACCGCGCGTTCGGGCCGCGTTGGCGGGTGCCCGATTCGCCGGCCAGGTGGATCAGTCCCGCGCTGCCGAGGCGGTCGACCAGGTCCGCCACGGTCGGGCGGGAGAGTCCGGTCAGCGTCTTGAGCTGGGCGGCGGTGAGGGGGCCGTGCTCGATCAGCAGATCGAGGGCCAGGCGGTCGTTGATCGCACGACACGTGCTCGGCGTGGCGGTACGGGCGGTGACGGTCATGGGAACCGATCCTACGCAAAGACTTTCTTTCAGGAACCCTGCCTGATAATTTTCCGGCCATGACCGAGACACACATCCAGGGCACTCCGAACACGGGCGACAGACGCGGCGCGGACGAGGCGGGAAACGCGGGTCGAGTGGGCGACGCGGCCGGGTGCATGACCGCTGACGAGAGGGGCACCGGGCCGGAGATCGCCGACGCGGGTCGGTTGGGCGATGCGGGCGGACGCGTCGGCGCGGGTGAGGGGGGCGGTGCGGGTGATGTGGGCGGTGGTGACGCCGGGGAGGCCGGGCGGGCTCGGGTTGCGGCCTGCCTGCTGTTTGCGGTGCATGGGTCCGTGGGGGGCGGGTTCGCCGCGCGGTTGCCGTGGTTGCAGGGGCATCTGGATCTGAGTGCGGGGCAGTTGGGGGTCGCGCTTGCGGCGCCTGCCGTGGGGGCGTCGTTGGCCATGCCGTTGGCTGCTTCGCTGGTGCATCGGCACGGGGGGCGGACCGCGCTGCGGTGCCTGATCGCACTGTGGTGCGCGGTGCCGCTGTTGCCCCTGTCCGCGCCCGGACTCGGGTGGTTGTGCGCGGCGCTGTTGGTGTTCGGCGTCGGGGCCGGGATGTCCGACGTGGCGATGAACACGCAGGGCCTCGTCGTCGAGCAGCGGGTCAAGCGCTCGACGCTGCCCCTGCTGCACGGGATGTGGAGCGCTGGCGCGCTGTTCGGCGCGGGCGTGGGCGCGGCGGCGGCGTTCGCCGGACTGGACGCCCGACTGCACATGGCCGGGCTGGGCGTACTGCTCGCGGTCACGGGCTGGTTCGCCGGCCGCAACCTGCTCGACGCGCGGCCGGCCGTCACCGGTGGTGGCAGCGGCGCCGACACCGACGCCCCACCGCGCTTCGCGCTGCCGTCCAAGGCCGTACTCGCGATCGGCGCCGTCGGCTTCTGCGGGGTGTTCGCCGAGGGCGCCGGGGCGAACTGGAGCGCGGTCCACCTGAAGGAGGTGGCCGGCGCCTCCCCCGGCGTCGCGGCCCTCGCCTTCACCGGATTCGCGTGCACGATGGCCGTCGCCCGACTGCTCTCCGGAACGGTCGTGGACCGCTTCGGGGTGACGCGCACGATCCGCGCCGGCGCGGCCCTGAGCACCGTCGGCGCGGCCGTCGTCGCCGCCTCGCACTCCCCCCTGCCCGCCATGCTCGGCTTCGCGCTGCTCGGCGTCGGGGTGGCCGCGGTGCTGCCGCTGACGTTCGCGGCGGCGGGCCGTATCGGCGAGAATCCGAGCCGGTCCATCGCCGGCGTGGCCACGGTGACCTACACGTCCGGCCTGATCGCCCCCGCGATCGTCGGCGCCATCGCCGACCACGCCTCGCTCAACACCTCGTTCGCCGTGGTCGCCGTCCTCACCGCGGTCCTGATCCCGACCGCGCGACTGCTCAACCCCTCGGCGCCGCCCCCCGCCGGCAACCGACCCGCCCCGCCCGAGGCCGCCCCGCGCGAGGCCGCCGCACCGCCCGTGCCCGAGCCCGTCTCGGGATCGATCCGAATCGGCACCTCCACGTCGGGCGCCGCCACCACCGTGGTGTTCCCGCCGCCGGAGCACTGATGCGGCGCGCAATGCCCACCGGCCACTCGGCCCGGGGCGCACCCGCGCCCCGGGCCGTGCCGCGGGGGCCGAGGTCAGCCCAGGGCCTTGACGATCTCCCGGGCGAGCGGGGCCGCCGAGGCCGGGTTCTGGCCGGTGTACAGGTTGTCGTCGACGACCACGTTCGGCGCCCACGGGCCACCCTCGCGGAAGTCGACGCCCAGGTCGATCAGCCGGTCCTGGAGCAGCCAGTGCGCCCGCTCGCCGAATCCCGCCTGGGTCTCCTCGGCGTTGGTGAACGCGGTCATCCGACGGCCGGCGAACGGCGACGTGCCGTCCGCGTCCGCCGTGGCCAGCAGCGCGGCCGGCCCGTGGCAGACCACACCCAGCGGCTTGCCCGAGGCCAGCGCCGCGACGAGCAGCGCGCCGGAGGTCGCGTCGACCGCCAGATCCTCCATCGGCCCGTGTCCGCCCGGGTAGAACACGGCCGCGTAGTCGGCGAGTTCGACCTCGGCCAGGTCCAGCGGCGCACGCAGCGCGGCGAACCGGTCCAGGCCCGCGGCGACCTCCGCGGCCCCGCCCGGACCGCCGTTCACATCCGGAGCCAGGCTCGCCGCGTCGACGGTCGGCACGACCCCGCCGGGCGTGGCCACCACGACCTCGTGACCGGCCGCGGTGAACGCCTCGAACGGGGCGACCGCCTCGTCCGCCCAAAAGCCGGTCGGGTGCCGGGTACCGTCGGCCAGCGTCCAGTGGTCGGCCCCGGTGAGCACGAACAGGATCTTCGCCATCTGTCATCCCTCCATTCGGGACGGCCGAGCGGGGTGTGCCCGGGCGTCCGCGTGCGATCGGCCGGCACAGCCTCGCGCCGTCGGGTTCGAACGTAGATCGCCCACCCATCGGGGTTCAAATAGGCTCTCCCTCATGAGCCATGTGAATTCCGATGGGTCGGTGGGCGCGGAGCGGCCATCCGCTCCGACGCCGACGTCCGCTCCGACGTCCGCGATACCGGACGTGCGCGGCCCGTTGGACCTGAGTCTGCTGCGCACCTTCCTGGCCGTACACCGCGCCGGCTCGTTCACCGGTGGCGCCCGGGTCCTGGGCCTGTCCCAGCCCACGGTCACCACCCAGATCCGAACGCTGGAGCGGCGACTGGGACGCACGCTGTTCGAGCGGCTGCCCCGGGGTGTGGCGGCCACACCCGTCGCCGACGACCTGGCGGTGCGGGTGGCGGCGCCGCTGGACGCGCTCGCCGAGGTGACCGAGCCGGACCGGTTCGGCGTCGACCCGCCGGCCGAGCCGGTACACCTGGCCGGTCCCGCCGACATCCTGTGCACGCTCGTCCTGCCCGCGCTGGCCCCGCTGATCGAGCGCGGCGTACTGCTGCGGATCGCCACCGGGCTGACCGACGACCTCCTCGAGGGGCTGCGCGCGGGTCGGCACGACCTCGTGCTCGCCACGACCCGGCCGCGCGGCCGGACGCTGGCCGCCGTACCGCTGATGGACGAGGAGTTCGTGCTGGTCGCGGCGCCGGTGTGGGCGCGCCGGATCGACCCGGCGCGGATCGCCGCCGAGGGCCCCGCCGCGCTGCGCGGGATCCCGCTGGTCAGCTACGCCGAGGATCTGCCGATCGCCCGCCGCTACTGGCGACACGTGTTCGGCACCCGGCTCACCGAACGTGCCGCGATCACCGTCCCGGACCTGCGCGGCGTACTGGCCGCGGTGGTCGCCGGCGCGGGCCTGACCGTCCTGCCGCGCTACCTGTGCGCGGCGGAGCTGGCGACCGGCGCGCTCGTGGCGCTGCTCACCCCCGACGACCCGCCGATCAACACCGGCTTCCTGGTACGCCGCGCGGGCGCGGCGCAGCACCCGCATCTGGGCCTGGTGGAACAGCGGTTGATCCGGGCCGCGCGAGGCTGGTGAGGCGGGCCGCGATCGATCCGGCCGCCGCGACCGCCTCCGCGGGCCGATCAGGCCGCCGCGACCGCCCGGGTGAGTTCGGCGAGGAGGTCCGCGCCGCTCCAGTGGCGGTATTTCCCCGGCGGCGCGGCCTCTGCCTCGCGGATCAGTTCGATCAGGCGCGCGTTGGCCGGTGCGGTCAGGCCGTTGCGCTCGGCGATGGCCAGGATCTCGCCCTGGACGCTGTCTATCTCGGTGGGCCGGCCCCGTTCGAGGTCCTCCCACATCGAGGAGCGGGCCTGCGCGTCCACCCGCAGGGTCGAACTCGCCAACCGGCGGAACAGCGGGTCGGGCAGCGAGAGCAGTCGTCGGGTGCGCGCGGCGGAGGCGGGGCCGAGCTTGGCCGGGCGGATGCCCTCGGCCCGGAACGCGGCCAGCGCCTCGCCCTGGCACAGCGCGAGGCAGGCCCGGTAGTCGCGCCGGCCGAGTTGGTCGCGCAGCGGCAGGCCGGACAGCGCGTTGATCGCGTTGTTCAGGTTCATCAGCAGCTTGGCGTGTTGTACCTCGGGCATGTCCTCGCGGACCTGGATCGGTACGCCCGCCTCGACCAGCACGTCGACCAGTGGCAGCGCCCGAGGGTTGGCGTCGATCATCAGCGCGCCCGAGGTGCCCTGGTGGAACACGGCGGGCTCGGTGCGTACGACGTTGAACGGGACCATGCCGGCCAACACGGTGTGCGCGGGCAGCGCGGCGCGCAACACGGCGGGATTGCGTATCCCGTTCTGCAGGCTGACCACGAGCGCGGCCGGGCTCAGCCGCCCCGCCAGTTCCCGGCCGGCCTCGGCGGTCGCCGCCGACTTGACGGTGACCAGGACGAAGTCGGCGCCGGCGACCGCGTCGGGCGTGGTTGCCACGGTCAGCCGCCCGGACTCGACCACCGTCGGGGGCCGGCCCGCCCCCGTCACCGTCAACCCGTCCCGGAGCGCGTCGGCGAGGGCCGGTCGGCCGACGAGCGTGACGTCGGCGAACGCGGCGAGCCGACCGCCCAGGTAGCCGCCGATGCTGCCGGCGCCGAAGATCGCGATCCGGGTACGGAGCGGCCGCGAACGGGGAGCGGGTTGGGACATCTACAACCTCCGCCTACGGGTGGAACGGGCCAGGGGCCGGCCAGGGGATCAATCCGCAAGGGTACGTCCCCGCACCGCACCCGTGTTCGAGATGTGCGCGCCGAGCCGCCCGCGTCGATGTGCGCTTGACCCTGCCGTTGGCGGCAGGGTCGGAGCATCGCCGCATGGACACCACCGAAACCCGCACCGCAGGCCCCCGCGTCGTGCTGATCACCGGCGCCGGCACCGGCATCGGCCGGGCCGCGGCCCGCGCGTACGCCGCCGAAGGCGCCCACGTGATCGCCGTCGGCCGCCGCCCCGAACCACTCGCCGAGACGGCCGAGGGCCATGGTCGGATCATCCCGCTCACCGCCGACATCACCGCCGAGGGCGAACCCGAGCGCGTCGTCCGCGGCATCGCCGAGGCGCACGGCCGGCTCGACGTCCTGGTCAACAACGCCGGCGTCGTCGGCACCGGCGGGCTGGGCGCCTACACCCGCGCCACGATCGACCCGCTGCTCGCCACCAACCTGATCGCCCCGCTCCTGTTGACCCAGGCCGCGCTTTCCCTCCTGGAGTACGCCGGCGGCGTGATCGTCAACATCACCACCTCGGTCGGCCAACGCGCGTGGCCGGGCAATTCGCTCTACGCCGCGACCAAGAGCGCCCTCGAACTGCTCACCCGCAGCTGGGCGGTCGAACTGGCCCCGCGCGGCGTACGGGTGGTCGCGGTCGCCCCCGGCGCGGTCGGCACCCCGATCGCCGACCACAACGGGGTGAGCCCCGAACGGCAGGCCGCCATCCGCGCCTGGCAACTGGCGCACACCCCGCTCGGCCGCATCGCCACCCCGGAGGAGATCGCGTGGGCCATCACGGCCCTGTCCGCTCCGGGCGCCTCCTTCGTCACGGGCGTCGTGCTCCCGGTCGACGGCGGCGCGGTCGTGGGTTAGGGCCCGGCCGGTGGGCCGGACCCGTTGCGCCGACGGCGGGGGTTCCACCGGTCCGGGCATAGCCGCCGTGCGAGGATCGGGGGGATCGGGCCGGGGTGTCGACCCGTCCAGGCGGGCCGGGAGGGTCGGGTGCGGATCGGGGAGTTGGCGGACGCGACCGGGGCCACCCCGCGCGCGTTGCGGCACTACGAGCAGGCGGGGCTGATCGAGTCGGCGCGGGCGGCGAACGGCTACCGGGAGTACGACGAGCGCACGGTGGCCCGGGTCCGGTCGATCCGGGACCTGCTCGCCGTCGGCCTGACCCTGGACGACGTACGGGCGTTCCTGCCCTGCCTGGACGCCGGGGTCGACGTCGCCGCCCGCCCCCCGTCGGATACCGCCCTGCGCATCGCCCTCGACCGGCTGGCCGTACTGGATGCCCGGATCGCCGCGCAGACCACGGCCCGCGACAACCTGGCGGCGGCCCTGCGCCGCGCGGGTGTCGAGCGGATCCGCAGCGCATAGGGCGCGCCGGCCGCCGCCCGAAACCGCGATGTCACACCCGGCGGGGCTGTCTCGTCTCGGGTCGTGAGGCCGGTTTCCGATCCGAAAGGGTGGCGGGTATGCGGGTGTTCGTGGCAGGCGGGGGCGGGGTTCTGGGGCGGCGGCTGGTGCCGCAGCTCGTGGCGCGTGGGCATCACGTCACGGCGACCACGACGAGCGCGGCGAAGCTGGGCGTGCTCGCCGAACTGGGCGCCGACGCGGTGGTGATGGACGGGCTCGACGCGGCTTCGGTCGACGCGGCGGTGGCAAGGGCACGACCGGACACGATCGTGCACCAGATGACGGCGATCTCGCCGACCCACGCCGGCAAACCCGATCTGCGCCACCCGGATCGCTGGTTCGCCGTCACCAACCGGCTGCGGACCGAGGGGACGGACCATCTGCTCGCCGCCGCGAAGGCGGCCGGGGTGTCCCATGTTGTGGCGCAGAGCTACGCGAGTTGGAACGGCATCCGCCGCGGCGGCTGGGTCAAGACCGAAGAGGATCCGCTGGACCTGATGGAGGGCACGGCGGCGCACGTGGGCATGCTCGGGATCAGGCATGTCGAGGACGTGGTGCTCGCGGCCGGTGGCGCGGCCCTGCGCTACGGCGCGTTCTACGGCCCGGGAGCCATCGACGATCAGATCGAACTGGTGCGCAAGCGGCAGTATCCCCTCGTCGGGCGCGCCGGCGGCTACAGCTCGTGGGTGCATCTCGACGACGCGGCGAGCGCCACCGTGTCGGCGGTGGAGCGCCGGGCGACGGGGGTGTTCAACATCGTCGACGACGATCCGGCGCCGGCCGCCGAGTGGTTGCCGCACCTGGCGGCGTGCGCGGGGGCGAAGCGGCCGATGCGGATCCCGACCTGGCTCGCCCGACTCCTCGCCGGGGAGCAGGCGGTGGTGATGATGACCCAGGGCCGTGGTTTCGCCAATGCCAAGGCCAAGCGGGAACTCGGCTGGGAACCACGTCATCCGTCGTGGCGGCGGGGGTTCGAGGAGGAGTTGGCGTGACGCCCCGGGAAGCCGCCGGGGCGGCACGGCAGTTCGAGGAGTTGCGGCCGCTGCTCTTCTCGATCGCCTACCGGTTCCTCGGCAGTGTCGGCGAGGCCGAGGACGCGGTACAGGAGACGTGGCTGCGCTACGAGGCGTCGCCGACGCGGCCGGTGTCGGCGAAGGCGTTCCTGTCCGCCGTGGTCACCCGGATCTCGATCGACGTGTTGCGGTCGGCGCGGGTGCGGCGGGAGGAGTACGTCGGGCCGTGGTTCCCCGAACCGCTGCTGACCGACCCGTACCAGGATCCGGAACGGTCGGCGGAGTTGGCCGACTCGATCTCGATGGCGGCCCTGTTGCTGCTGGAGCGGCTGAGTCCGCTGGAGCGCGCGGTCTTCGTGCTGCGCGAGGTGTTCGCGTTCGGCTTCCCGGAGATCGCGGCGGCCGTGGGGCGTTCCGAGGCCGCGTGCCGGCAACTCGCGGTGCGGGCGCGGCGGCACATGGACGAGGGTCGACCCCGGTTCGAGGCCGATCGCAGGGAACGCGAGGAACTCGCCGGGCGGTTCTTCGACGCCTTCCGAGAGGGCGACGTCGACGCCCTGCGCGAACTGCTCGCTGCGGACGTGCACATGGTCGGCGACAGCGGCGGCAAGGCCCCCCTCTTCGCCGCCCACACGCTCGGCCTGGCAAACGTCACCCGGCTGCTGGCCGTCGCCGTTCCGCAGATCGCGCTGGTGGGTGTCGTGGTGACGCCGCACGAGGTGAACGGGCAGCCCGGCGCGGTCTTCCGGGACCGGGACGGTCGGGTCGTCAGCGCCTGGGTCCTGGACATCCTCGACGGCCGGATCCAGACGATCCGCACCGTGCTCAACCCCGACAAGCCGGCCCACGTGGGCCCGGTGGCCGACGCCTGGGCGATGTCCCGCGAGGCGAACCGCCGCCACGCGACGGAACCAGGGGCCAACGGCAGCGCGTAGGCCGCCCCCGTCTTTCGTGCCGGGCCATGTCACAACCCGCCGGGCCATCTCGTCCCGTGCATGTGACCCGATTCTCTCCCGTCAACCGCAAGGAGCCCACCATGCAAGCCCGTTCGAACCTCTTCGCAAGCCCGGTCGTGGCCAGGTCCATGCGCCACTTCGCCTCGGCGAGCAGGGTGATCATCAACGACTCGACGGTGCCGTCCCGAACCCGGGACCTGATGATGCTCCGCGCGAGTCAGATCAACGGCTGCGGATTCTGCACCGACGCGCACAGCAAGGACGCCGTACACGCCGGCGAGGACCAGGTCCGCATCAACCTGGTCGCCACGTGGCGCGAATCCACCGTCTTCACCGAAGCCGAACGCGCCGCCTTGGAACTGACCGAAGAGGGCACCCGCATCGCCGACGCCGCCGGCGGTGTCCCGGACGACGTCTGGGCCCGGGCCGCCGAACACTACGACGCGGACCAACTCGCCGCCATGGTGGCCATCATCGCCCTGATCAACGCCTCCAACCGCATGGGGGTGATCACCCGTCAGGCGGGCGGCGGCCACGAACCCGGCTCACCGCTGGGGTAGTTCGGCATCCGCACGGCCGCCGTCCGGTGCCCGGGTCGGCCTGCGGGCACGACTTGGTCCGGATGCCTCGGGCGCGCGGGGCGGCGGTGGTGTGCGTCGCCCGCGCGGAGGCGAATGCGGGCGGGCAAAGGGACTCGGGCCCCCGGGGGGACGGCCCGGGTGCCGTGTCGGTGCGCGTGTTCGCGCGGTACGGGTCGGCCCGGCAAGGGTCAGGGCCGGTACGGGTCAGGGGCCGGTACGGGTCAGGGGCCGGTACCCGTCAGGACGACGCCGCCACCGATTCCAGGGAACGGTCGTCGGTGCGGACCGCGTCCAGGTATTCGGCGATCGCGTCCCGGTTGCGGATCAGGCAGTTGACGCGTTCGGTCATCCGGTCGCGCTCGTGTTCGAGCGTGGCGATCATCTCCGGCGTCGCGTCGGGGAAGTGGATGATCCTCGGCTTGTCGAGGCAGGGCAGGATCTGCCGGATGATCCGGGTCGGCAACCCGGCGTCGAGCAGGCCCCTGATCTGCATCACCCGGTCCACGAAGAACTCGTCGTAGTGCCGGTATCCGTTCGCCGAACGATCGGCGACGATCAGGCCCTGTTCCTCGTAGTAGCGCAGCAGTCGTCGGGGGGTACCGGTGCGCTCCGACAACTCTCCGATACGCATGTGATCCACCTCACGTCTCGTCGCTTGACCTTCACACCAATGTGAGGGTTCGAGCATACGCAGCATGAGCAACGACATCACCGCACAATCACCTTCCCACACCACGATCGCCCACCGAAAGCTGCCCATGGGCGCCCTGTTGGCGCTGGCCACCGCGGTGTTCACGACCAGCCTGACCGAGACGCTGCCGGCCGGGGTGCTGCCCGCGATGAGTTCCGACCTCGGGGTCGGCGAATCCGCGATGGGTCAATCCGTGACGATCTACGCGATCGGTACCGCGCTGACCGCGATCCCGCTGTCGGCCGCCACCGCCGGTTGGCGCCGCAAACGGCTGTTGCTGACCGCGATGGGCGGCTTCGCGGCGGCCAACACGGTCACCGCGGTCTCGGCGAACTACCCGCTCACCATGGTCGCCCGCTTCGTGGCCGGAGTGGCCGCGGGCGTGGCCTGGGCACTGCTCGCCGGATACGCCCGCCGCCTGGCGCCCGCGCACCTCCAGGGCCGGGCGATCGCCATCGTGATGGCCGGCATCCCGGTCGCGCTGTCCCTCGGGGTGCCGGCCGGCACCTTCCTCGGCGACGCGTTCGGCTGGCGCACCACGTTCTGGATCATGACCGCGCTGGCCGTACTGCTGATCGGCTGGATCGTCGCGCTCGTCCCGGACCACCCGGGCCAACGCCCGGACGAACGTAAGCCCCTGCTGCGCACGGTGGCCATTCCCGGGGTGGGCCCCGTCCTGTTCGTCACGCTGGTGTTCGTACTGGCGCACACCATCCTCTACACCTACATCGCCTCCTACCTCGACCACGTCGACATGGACGGCTCCACCGACCTGGTCCTGCTCGTGTTCGGCGGCGCGTCGCTCATCGCCATCTGGATCGTGGGCGCGCAGATCCACGGCCGGCTGCGTGCGCTCACCATCGCCGCCACGCTGTTGTTCGCCGCCGGAGCCGGTGTGCTCGCGGTGCTCTCCGACAGCCACGCCGTGGTCTATCTCGCGGCGATCCTGTGGGGCCTGGGCTGGGGCGGCGCACCCACGCTTCTCCAGACCGCCGTGGGCGAGGCGGGCGGCGCGGACGCGGACGCGGCGCAGGCCGTGCTCGTCACGCTGTGGAACGTGGCGATGGCCGGCGGCGGCGTGGTCGGCGCGATCCTGCTCGACGGGCTCGGCGCCACGTCCTTCCCGTGGAGCGTGCTGGTGCTGCTCGTCCCGGTCCTGGCCGTGGTGATCGGCGCCCGCGCACACGGCTTCCCCGCCCGGCGCGGCGCCTCCGGTGGGTGATCCGGAACACCCGACGACACCGCCGCGTCACCCCGAAGCTCCGACCCGGCCCCCGCCTTCGCGACGGGGGTCGGTCACTAGGGTGCGGACATGAGCGTGCAGGGATATCTCTCCGAACTGTTCTCGCTGGACGGCCGGGTCGCCGTGGTGACCGGAGGCAGCTCCGGCATCGGCCGGGCCATCGCCGGGGCACTCGCCCGGGCGGGCGCGAGCGTCGTGGTCCTCGCCCGGCGCGAGGCCGAACTGGTCGCCACGGTCGACGAGTTGACCGGCCAAGGAGCCAAGGCGGCCTGGGTGGGCGCCGACCTGGGCAGCCGTGCCGGGGTACGGACCGCGGCGGATGCGGCGGCCGAGATCTTCGGTGAGCCCGACATCGTGGTCAACAGCGCCGGGATCAACCTGCGCCCGCCGATGGGCGACATCGACGACGACGTGTGGGACGCCACGATGGCGGTGAACCTGGCGGCGCCCTATCTGCTCGGGCAGCGGTTCGGCCCCGGCATGGCCGAGCGCGGCTACGGCAGGCTCATCCACGTCTCCTCGCAGCAGGCACACCGCGCGTTCGTGCAGAGCGGCGTCTACGGCGTGTCCAAGGGCGGGTTGGAGTCGCTGGCCCGCTCCCAGGCCGAGGCGTGGTCCCCGCACGGCGTCACCGCCAACACGCTGGTGCCGGGGTTCGTGATGACCCCGCTCAACGCCCGGCTGTCGTCCGACCCGGAGCGGGTCGCCGCGCTGGCCGCCCGCACCATGGTCGGACGCAACGGCGTGGCCGAGGACTTCGCCGCCGCCGCGGTGTTCCTGGCGAGTGCCGGTTCGGCGTACGTCACCGGCCAGTCGATCTTCGTCGACGGCGGACTCTCGGTGCACTGAGCCCTTCGGGCTCGGCGGGGCGAAAGCCCGGGACCGGTGCGGGAGCGGCCGGTCCCGGCGCGAGCGAGGACCGGCGCGAGCCGGCGCCCGCGCGAGCCGGGGCCGAGGCGAGGCGGCCCGCGTCCGAATGGGCGATTGCGGCAGGGGCGTCGGGAAATGCGGTGGACGGCCGGTCGGCCGTCGCGGATGATCCGCTGGTGAACCATCCCGATGATGCCTCCCGGCCCCCGTCCACCACCCCGAGCGGCAGGTTCGCTGGATCCCGCTGGTCGGCCGACCGCTGACCGCCCTGCTGGCCGGCGACCTGGCCGAGGCCCGCGAACAGACCGGCCTCGACCTGCCCGAATTCTTCGTGTCCGAAAAGGCGCGCCGGTTGTGGCGATACCGCTTCGACCAGGTGACCGCCGACCCGGCGAGCGCCCCGTGGCTGGTCCGGGCGGCGGTCTCCGAACCGGACGGCGCAGTGGTCGGCTACGCCGGCTATCACGGGCCGCCGGACGCGAACGGCATGGTGGAGATCGGCTATACCGTGGTGCCGGAGGCGCGCCGTCGAGGCTACGCGCGCGCGATGCTCGCGTCGCTGCTGGTACGCGCGGCCCAAGAGCCCGACGTGCGGATCGTCCGGGTGACCATCTCCCCCGACAACGCCGCGTCGCTCGCGACCATCCGCGGCTTCGGCTTCGTCGAGACGGGCGAACAGATGGACGAGGTGGACGGCCTCGAAATCATCTACGAGGTGCCGGCCGATCGGATCCCGACGGCCTGACCGGCCCCGTCCCGGGCCGCGCGGCCGACCTCCCCGTACTCCGGACGCGCCGGCCCGGGTAGGCCCGGCCCGGTCGCCGCTCCGGCCGCCGCCCGCCGCGAGTCGGCCGGAGCGACACGAGGGCGAACACGACCGACGTGGAGCCGAAGATGGGGCGAGTTCAAGCGGCGACCGGGCAGGGACATCGACGTTTCCGGCAGTGTCGCCCTCACCCGCTCGCTGTGGCGGGCCGGGCTCGTCGACGACCTGCATCCGCTGGTCCAGCCCGTCGTCCTGGGCTCGGGACAACGGCTGTTCGCCACGAAATGGGTGGCCGTTCGGGGTGTTGCGGGGTCAGGATGCCGGCATGACTCATACGTTGTTGGCGTTTCTCGGCGCCTGTGCGTTGATCGCGGTCAGTCCGGGGCCGAGTTCGGTATTGATCATTCGGCATTCGTTGCGCAGTCGGCGGGCCGGGTTCGCGGCCGTGCTCGGGAACGAGAGCGGGGTGTTCGTCTGGGGGCTCGCGGCGGCCTTCGGACTGACCGGGCTGTTGGCGGCGTCGCAGTTGGCCTACGACATCATGCGCGTCGTCGGAGCCGTGGTACTGGTCGGGTTCGGGGTGCAGGCCATCCGGGCCGCGCGGCGGGACGGGCTGACCGGGTTCACCGCCGCGGCCGAGGGGGCGGCGGGCGAGGAGGAGCCGGGCGGCGGGTGGCGGGCCTATCGGGCGGCCTTGACGCTGAACCTGGCCAACCCGAAGGCGGCGGTGTTCGCGATGTCGTTCCTGCCCCAGTTCGTCCCGAGCGGTTCGCCGCAACTGCCCACGATGATCGCGCTGGCCGCGATCTGGGCCACCTTCGAGATCGGCTTCTACGGCCTGTACGTGTGGTTCGTCGGCCGCATGCGCACCGTGCTCGGCCGGGCCGAGGTGCGGCGCCGACTGGAGCAGACGTCCGGCGGGGTGATGGTCGCCCTGGGCATCCGGATGGCCGTGGAGTCGTAGGCGGGACGGGCCCGGAGGAATCGCCGTCCGCCGTGGCCGGGGGCTACAGCCCGAAGGCGTCGCGGCGGTCCTCCGGGACCAGGTCGGTGTACTCCGGGTGCTTGGCGATCCAGTCGCGGATGAACGAGCAGTACGGCAGCACCCCCAGGCCCCGTTCGTGCACCGCGTCCAGCGCCGCGTGGGTCAGCCGCCCGCCGAGGCCCCGGCCGCCGAAGCGCGGTTCGATCTCGGTATGCGTGAAGGCGACCTCGTCGCCGCTGACGAAGTAGTCGGCGAAGCCCGCGAGTTCGCCGGCCCGCAGCGGTGGCGCGACCGGGGCCGAGGCGCCCTCCGCGGCGTTGTCGGCCGCGATGAATATCTCGTAGCGGGACTTCGCCGGGTTGTCGACGACGCGCGTTTCCATACCGCTGCCTCCTGGCTCACGATCCGACGATCGAGTCGGCGGCCCGGGAATCCGGACCCACGCGCACGCCCCTCGGCCGCGCCGATCGCCGCTCGCGAGCCCCAACCGTATCGACCCGGCGAGCGGGCCCGCGGGCCGCTCCTCGGGATCCGCGCGTCACTCCTCCTCGTGTCGGCGGCGTAGAGGGGTGCGGTCAGGCGGGGTCGACCAGTTCGGTCCGGTCCATGCCGCCCGATCTGACCTCGAACGCGGTGAAGCCGTGCGGCCCGGCCAGCACCTGGTGGACGCAGCCGGACGGGATGAACACGACGTCGCCCACCCGCATGTGCACTCCGCCGCTCAGCCCGGCACCGGAGAAGACGTCGCAACTGCCGGCGGTGAGCAGCACGACGGTCTCCTCCTCCGCGTGGTGGTGCACGGCCGTACGCTCGCCCGGTCCGAGCGTGGCGAAGAACCCGCACAGGCGTGCGGAGCCCACCGTCGCGGTGGACACCCGTTCGCTGATCCGGACGCCCTGCGCACCGACGAGGTCGGCACCGGCGGGCACGAGCACGGCTTTGGTCGTCGGTTCACGGTCACCCATGGGTTCAGGGTCGACGCCGGTCGAGGCCCGGAAACACACGGCACACCGAACCACACCGAATGGGCGAGCGCCGACCGGCTTTCGCCCCCGGCTACCGGGCGATCCGCTTCTCCACCTCCGTGGTGACCCGTTCCACCCCTCTGGCCAGATCCCGTACCAGCCCGTTGACCCGCAGTGCCAGCGCCGACGCCAGCGTCCCGGCCGCGCCGACGATGTCGCCGGAGACCGCCGCCGGCACCGCTGCCGCCGCCGCGCCCCGTACCCCCGCCGGCGCGGCCGGGAACGGCAGCGGCAGCGGTCCCGCCTCCGAACGCAGGTCGGAGAGTACGCCGCTCGCCAGCGCCAGCAGCGCCTCCGCGCCGGACACGTGTGCCTCGCAGTGGCCGTAGCCCTTGAGCGCCGCGTGCAGGAAGGCGGTCGCGTACACGTTGGTGATCGCGTGCTGCTCGGCGAAGGTGATCCCCGGCTTGCCGTCCCGGGGCAGCCCGGGCAGGTGGATGTCCACGTCGCACGGGTCGAGGAACTGCACGTGGTTGCCGCCGGAGATCTCGACGTACGCCTTGTAGCCGCGCGGGACCAGGTCGAGGTAGTGCACCCCCGATCCGGGGGAGATCCGGTCGTTCTGCCCGGACACGATCAGCGTGGGGGTGGCCACCGTGCGGATCTCGACGTCGATCCCCGCGTACAACTCGGCCTGCTTCACGTTGCGGCCGGGGGCGAAGCCCAGTACCGCGCGGATGCGCCGGTCGCGCGCCGCCGCGAGCAGCGCGCCGGCCCCGCCCAGGGACACCCCGACCGCCGCGAACGCGTCCCTCCTGATCAGGCCGCGCAGCGGGTTGAACCGGTCGTCGTCGATGTCGAGCAGCTTGTCGATGGCGTCGCCGATGGTGTCCGCGTGCATGTGCGGGTCGAGCGCGAGGATGTTCTCCGGGAAGTAGCGGAAGACGATGTAGCCGTGCCGCACCACGTAGTCGGTGAACCAGTCGTACATGTTCGAACCGGTCCAGGTCGCGGGCGCCATGATCACCGACGGGTACGAACCCTCGGACGTGTCGGCCGGGGCCATCCAGCCGTCGTATTCGGCCGGGTAGCTGATCTTGGCGAGGGTGAACCCCGGCCCGCCGGTCCAGAACGGGAACTCGATCGTGCCGATGTGGAAGGGCCCCGGCAGGTCCGGCCGAACCGGATCCCCGGGAGCGAATGAGGATGCCATAGCGGGAGTCAACCGTCCCGAACTCGCTGCGACACGACGAAGGTTGGTCACAGTACGGTGACCCTGCCCACATCCGGCGGCAGCGGCCCCGGGCTCAGTGATGCACCATCAGCAGCACCGCCCGGTTGTGCTCGTCCAGCCCCCGGTACACGTGCGGCCGGGCCGCGTCGAAGCGGATCGAGTCGCCCGCCGCCAACTCCCTGGGATCGGCGGCCGGTCCGGTCTCCACCCGACCCTCGGTGACCAGCAGGCACTCCTCCACGCCGGGCCGATGCGGGTCGGACACCTGTTCGGCGGTGTCCACGTCGAGTTCGTACAGTTCGACCCAGCCGCGCACGTGCACCCGGTGCAGCAGGCGGGCCCGGACCGCGTCGCCGCGCACCCTCGGGCCCCGGTCGGCCCGGACCACCGTGACGACCGACGCGCCGCCGTCGAGCAGGCCGCCCAACGGCACGTCCAGCGCGGCGGCGAGCGCCCACAGGGTGCTGAGCGTCGGATTGGCCTCGCCCTGTTCGATGCCGTGCAGCGTGGTCTTGCTCAGCCCGGCGCTCGCGGCGAGGTCGGCGAGCGAGTGGCCGGCCGCCTCGCGGAGGACGCGGATGTTGTTGCCGATGTCGCGGGCGATGGTCACGCGGTTCCCCTGCGGTGGTCGTGTGGTTTCCCTTGCGGTGATCGGGTCGTTCATTATGCTGGACCGACGTACCAGTTTACCGGCACGTTCGAGGGAGATCGGGATCATGGTCACTCGGGTAACCCGCCTCCGGCACATCCCGGGCATCGGCGTGGACAAGGTCGGCGACGCCGCCGACGCCGCGCACGACCCGCAGTTGTTGCGCCTGGAGAACCTGGACACCGACATCCGCCCGCCGGCCGTGGCACTGGCCGCCACCAGGTGCGCGATCGACGACGACGACGCCAACAGCTACCTGCCGTTCCACGGCTCGGCCCGGCTTCGTGCGGCCGTCGCCGCGCACGTGGGCCGGATCGCGGGGCGCGCGTACGACCCGGACACCGAGGTGGTCAACGCGGCCGGCGGCCTCAACGGCGTGCTCGACGTGCTGCTCGCCACCGTCGAACCCGGACGCGAGGTGGTGATCGCCGACCCGATCTACGCCGGCCTGGTCAACCGGATCCGCCTCGCCGGGGGCGTCCCGCGCCACGTGCCGTGCAGGCCGAGCGCGGCCGGCTGGCACACCGACCCGGACGAACTCGCGGCCGCCGTCGGCCCGAACACCGCCGCCGTGCTGGTGATGGCGCCGGCGATGCCCACCGGCGCGCTGCTCGACGGCAGCCACTGGGACGCGCTGGCCCGGGCGGTCGCCGCGCACGACTGCTGGGTGATCCACGACGCGGCGATGGAGCGCATCCGCTTCGACGGCAAGGGCCCCGACCACCCCGCCGCGCACCCGGGCCTGGCCCACCGCACCGTCACCTGCGGCTCGGCCGCCAAGGAACTGCGGATGATCGGCTGGCGGGTCGGCTGGGTGGTCGGCCCCGCCGAATTGATGGCCGACGTCAAACTCGTCGGCCTGAGCAATGTGGTCTGCCCGGTCGGCATCGCGCAGGAGGCGGTCGCCGCCGCGCTGTCCGCACCGGACGCCGACGCCGACGTCGCCGCCGCGACCGCGATCTGGCAGGGCCGCTGCGAGCGGATCCTCGACCGGCTCGCCGACTACCCGTGCATCCGCCCGCACGGCGGCTGGTCGCTGCTGATCGACACGGTCGCGATGGGCCTGCCGCCCGAGGTCGCCGCCGAACGGCTGTTCCGACTCGGCCGGGTCGCGGCCACACCGATGAACGGGTGGGGCCCGGCGGGCGACACGTATCTGCGCCTGGTCTTCGCCAACGAGCCCGTCGAGCGGCTGGACGACCTGCGCACACGGTTCGTGGCGGCGTTCGGCTGAGCGCGCGCGGCACGCACGGCCGCTGTGCTCCTCAGCGGCCCGAGTCCCCCGACACCAGGCGCAGGATCGGCCCCCCGGCCTCGGTGCGGCGCAGGTCCTCGGCGCCGAGGCCCAGGTCGGGGTCGGCGTCGTTGAGGATGCGGCACATCGCCTCCCTGGACTGGTTGCCCTCGGCCAGCAGCCGCCGTATCAGCGGCTCGTCCTCCGGCCGGTCGGCCCGCTCCGGGTCGGCGCTGCCCTCGTACAGCCGCTGCACCAGGTCGAGCAGCGCGTGGTCCTCCGGCCGGAGCGCGCCGGGGCGTCGGTTTCGGCCCGCCGGGTGGTTGCGCCGCAGCGCCGCGCCGGCGGCCACCGCCCGGACCGAACTCACGTCCCGCATCGCGGCGACGGCCCGCGCGGCCCACGCGCGCGGGCTCTGCCGGCGTCGGTAGTCGAGCCGGTGTTCGGGCGGCGCGATGCCCCGCCGACCGGCCCGTACGGCGGCCACGTGGGCGCGCATCCGGTCGACCGTGGGCCCGTCGACCCACTCCAGGCCCCAGGCCGCGAAGCCGTCCACGACGAGTCGGACCTCGACACCCGCGACACGTGCCAACTCCCCGTCGAGGCCGTACTCCCGGATCCCGCGATCGCTCACTGGTGTTCCTCTCCGATCGCGTGATCTTCGTCCGGCCGCCGCACCGGATCATGCCCGTCCCCGGATACTCGAACACACTTTGAATCCGCAGGCCAAATCGGCGCCTCGGAGCGCGGGCGCCGCCCGGTTTCGGATCAGCGAAGCGGCAGTTCGTGGTGCATCCGGAGCAGGAAGTCGTGCAGGAGCACACGTTCCTCGGCGTTCAGCGGGGTCAGGATCTCCTCCTGTACGGCGCGCGCCGCCGCCTCCTGCTCGGCCAGCGCGGCACGCCCGGCCGGGGTGAGCGTGACCCGCACCCGGCGGCGGTCGGCCGCATCACGGGTGCGCTCCACCCAGCCGGCGGCGGTCAGTTCGTCGAGCACCTTGACCACATCGCTGGCATGGATGCCGAGGCGTGCGGCGAGGTCGCGCTGGGCGTGCGCGCCGAAGTCGGCCAGGGCGGCGAGCACCGCCGTGTGCCACAACCGCAGTCCCCGCAGCGCCAGTTGCTCGCCGAGCCGATTCCGGGCCGCCTTGCCGACACGGGACAGCAGGTAGGTGCTGAGCGCGGTCAGCGTCGGGGGCGTGGTCTCGTCCATGACGTTATTGTAGGGTCACACCAATCATTGGTGCACACCTATGAACAGGAGTTTCGATGGACGCCCTCCACCCACGCCTGCTCGTCGACCGATTCACCGAGTGTTTCCGCTTCTACGACGCGGTGCTGCCCGCGCTGATCGGCGCCACCCGGGCCAGGGGCGACGAGAACGGCCCGTACGCGAGCTGGGACGTGGGCACCGAGGGTGCGCTCGCCCTGTTCGACCGGGCGATGCTCGCCTCAGTGGTCGACACCGAGGACCTGCCGGCCGCCGCGCCGGGCGCGACCCGGGACCGCACCATGCTGGTCAGCCGAGTCGCGGACCTGGACGCGGGCTACGCCCTGTGCCTGGCGCACGGCGCCCGGCCCGTCACACCGCCCACCCACCGCCCGGCCTGGGGCCCCACCCTGCACAGCGCCCACGTCCGCGACCCGGACGGCAACCTCCTCGAACTCCAGGTCTATTAGGCTGAGTTCGGCGCCGCGTCGGCACGGGCATCGAGGGTGAGCCGGGCGGTCAGCGCGGTCGCCGCCGCGTTCCGGGACAACGTCGCGCCCCGGTCGTAGGCCGCCCGGTGGCCGTCCTCGCCCAGGACCGCGACGAGTCGGTCGACCAGGGCGCGCAGATCCGGGCTGCCCGCGTCGAAGATCCCGCGCAGCGCCGTGCCCAGGCCCAGCACCTCGGCCGCGTCGACCGGGTGGCCCGTCGCCTCCAACAGCGCGGCGAGCAGTTCCGCCGCCGGCGCGGCGTCGGCGAAATCGCGTCGCCGGATCGCGCCGGCCGAGCCGGTCGCCAGCAACTCCCGGACCCGCCCGGACACATCGTCGCCCCCGCCGTTCGCGGCCCGGGCCAGGAGGGTGGCCACGCGGCCCTTGGCGACCAGGTCACCGACCAGCTCGGCGGGCAGCGACAGGCTCTCGGCAAGGACGTCCAGCCGGTCGAGCGCCGCCTCGGCCGCCGCGAAATCGCCCCTCCGGCGGTGCAGTTCGGCGCGGCCGGAGAGCACGGTCAACTCCAGGTGCCGGTGGCCGCGCTCCCGCGCCCGCGCCTCGGCGCCATGCAATTCGCGCTCCGCGCCCGCCAGGTCGCCGGCACGCATACGCTCCGCCGCGAGCATGCCCCGGTACATGGCCAGGTCGTCTTCGGAGCCGAGTTCGGCCATGAGCGCCACCGCCTCCTCGAAGGCGGCGACGGCCGCCGCGTGTTCGCCGCGGATCGAGTGGTGCGAGCCGACGGCCATCGACACCGACGCCAGGCCCCACCGCTCGCCCAGCGCCCGGAATCCGCGCAGCGCCTCGGCTCGTGCCAACGCGCCGGAGGTCCAGTCGCCGCGGTCGCTGCACACGAAGTCCAGTGCCCAGTGCGCGCATGCCCGCGCCCACGGGTCGGGCCCGTTCGACATCCGGGCCAGTTCGCGTTCGCCGATCTCGGCGTTCCCGGACAGGAAGGCGGCCAGCGGCAGGCCGACGGCGAGTGCCGGATAGCGCGCGACCACGTCCGTCCGGGCACACTCGGCGAGCGCGGCGCGCAACTCCTCGCTGTCCGCGAGCCGGGGCACGGTGATCGCGGCCAGCACGTGCATCGCGCCGAACGCGGCCCGCGCGGCCTCGGGCAGCGCGTCGCCGAAGCCCAGCACCTCCGGCACGATCGTCTCGAACGGCGCGCCGATCCCGCGAATGCCCCAGTACCAGAACAGCGCGGCGGCGAATCGGGCGGCGGGCTCGGCCGCGCCGGCGTCCAGCATGGCGCGCAGCGCGGCCATCAGGTTGGCGTACTCGGCGTCCAGGGTCGCCAGCGCCGCCAACTGCGCGGCGGTGCGCAGGAGCGGGTCGTGCCGCTCCGCCAGGTCCAGGCACCAGCGCTCGAACCGGCCCGCGAACTCGGCGCGTTCGCCGGCGCGGTCCAACTGCTCCGCCGCGTAGGCGCGTACCGTCTCCAACATCCGGTAGCGCGGTTCGCCGTCGCCGACCGCGTCCACGATCGACTTCTCCACCAGCGAGCCGAGCACGTAGAACACGTCGTCCGCGGCCAACCCCCCGTCCGAGCACACCGCTTCGAGCGCGTCCACGGTCGCGCCGCCGGGGAAGACCGACAATCGGCGGGCGAGCATCCGCTCCGGTTCGGCGAGCAGGTCCCAGCTCCACTCCACCACCGCGTGCAGCGTGCGCATCCGCGGCGCCTCGGCCCGACTGCCCGCGTTCAGCAGCCGGAACCGGTCGTCGAGCCGTCGGGCGATCTGCTCCACGCTCATCGCCCGCAGCCGGGCGGCGGCCAACTCCAGGGCCAGCGGCATCCCGTCGAGGCGCCGGCAGATCTCCACCACCGGGCCGATCGTGGCCGCGTCCAGCCGAAAGCCCGGCCGCACGGCGGCGGCCCGGTCCAGGAACAGCCGCACCGACGCGGCCTGCGCGACCGTGTCCGGGTCCGGCGCGGCGCCGTGCTCGGGGATCGGCACCGGGACCGGCAGCGGCCCGACCCGGCACAGCGCCTCGCCGGTGATGCCCAGCGGCTCGCGGCTGGTGGCGAGCACGGTCAGTCGCGGCAACCGGTCGAGCAGGCCGTAGGCCAGCTCCGCCGCCGCGTCGAGCAGGTGCTCGCAGTTGTCCAGGACCAGTACGGCCTCGCCCACATCGAGCAGTTCGGCAACCCGCTCCAGCGGTGACCCGGTCCGGCGCGGGCGGGCGTCGGAGGAGCGCAGGTCCCAGGAGCCGAGCGCGGTCGTCACCGCGTCGAGCACGCCGTCGGCGCCGCCCACGCCGGCGAGCGGTACGAACCAGACCCGGCCGCGCCCGTGGGCCGGATGCCGGGTCGCCGCCTCCACGGACAACCTGGTCTTGCCCGCGCCGCCGGCGCCGACCAGGGTGACCAGGCGGGAGCCGGCCATCAGCTCGGCGAGCAGCCCGAGTTCCGCGTCGCGGCCGAAGAAGCCGGTCAACCGGGTCGGCAGGTGATCCGCGACCGGCTCGGGACGCGCGGCGGCGGGGCGCGCCAACTCGCCGCGCAGCACCGCGAGATGGGTCTCGCGCAGTTCGGGCGAGGGATCCACGCCCAGTTCCCCGGCCAGCCGGCCGCGCACCTCCTCGAAAACGGTCAACGCCTCGGCCTGGCGGCCCGCCGCGTACAGCGCGCGCATCCGCATCGCCGCACTGCGCTCACGCAACGGGTGTGCGGCACAGGCCGCTTCCAGGTCGGCCAGTACCTCGGCGTGCCGGCCCAGCCGCAGGTGCGCCTCGAACCGGTCCTCGGCGGCGTCCACGCGCAGCCCGTCCAGGCGGGCGGCGACCGGGCGGGCGAACGGCGCGTCGGCCAGGTCGCCCAGCGCCGGCCCCTCCCACAGGGCCAGCGCCTCGGCCAGCACGGAGGCCGCCTCGGCCGGGCGGTCCGCCGCCAGCTCCCGTCGGCCGCGCGCGGCCAGTTCCTCGAAGCGGCGCACGTCCACGTCCGCGGGGCGCAGCGCGAGCCGGTAGCCGCCGCCGACCAGGTCCACCGACACCCCGGCCGCCCGCAATACCTTGCGCAGCCGCGACACCAGCGTCTGGACCGCGTTGCCGGCGTCCGCCAGGGGTTCGGTGCCCCACAGCCCGTCCACGATCGTGTCGACCGACACCACGTGTCCGGCGTCCAGCGCGAGCCGGGCCAGCAACATGCGCAGCCGCACGCCCCCGATCTCGATCGGCGTCCCGTCGTCCCCCTGGGCCCGGACCGTCCCGAGCAGTGCCACGCGCATCCGCCCAGGATCCCAGAGCCACGAACCCACCCGCCGACCGGAGGTCGCGGACGGCGCCGGTCGGCGCGGCGCGGTCGCGCGGTGGGCACACGGACACGCGCCCGGTCGGGGAGCCTGCCCCGGCCGGGCGCGTGTGGGTCATGCCGTCATCGAGCGGGCACCGCTACGGGCACACGCTCGTGCACGCCGTGCCGAACGCCGAGGCCGGCGCCAGCGGGATGGTGACCGACGACGGGTTGGCGGGGCCGGACTTGAGCTGCCAGATGCCGGCCAGCAAGCCCGGCGTCTGGGTCAGCGTGGCGGACAGGTGCGGGGTGTCCGCGGTGGTGATGTTCACCCGGATCCGGTGGCCGGGGGCAATCGAGGCGAAGGTCGGGAAGACCTCCACGTCGTAGCGCACGACCTGGTTCGTCGGCACGGACGAGGTGGTCGCCTGGGTCGACGGGTGGTACGGCATCAGCATGCTGCCGTCCGGGGCGTACCAGCTCTTGGCCGGGTCGATCGCGCGGTGCGAGCCGGCCAGGGCGCCCGAGCTGAGCGGCACCGAGGAGCCGTCGGGGGCGACGTCGGTGACGGTCACCACCCAGTGTGTCTCGGGGGTGTTGGACTGGGCGTACAGGGTGGCGCCGATCGGGCCCGCCAGCACCTTGGTCTCGGTCATCGGAGCCGTGGTGTAGACGAGCGAGCCGGTCCCGGTTTCCCGTGCCGTGTTGCTGTCGGTGCAGGCCGGGTCCTTGATGAAGCCGCCGAGCCACTGCGCCGTCGAGCGGGTGCACGGGCTGTTGTTGGCGGTCCAGCTGATCCACTCGCTGCCGTTGGCGGTGGGCGCGGTCGTGCTCAGCCCGCCGTCGTTGGCCGAGGCCGGGGCGCTGCCGGTGCGGCCCTTGTCCAGGTACAGGCGGGTGGGGTCGGCGCCGGTGAACGGGTAGGCGCGGGTGTCAAGCCAGCGGTTGGTGCCCAGTTCCTTGACGTGCAGCGGGTTGGGGTTCGCGGCGCCGGTGATGCCGGTGTCGATGCCCTTGAGCCACTTGTCGTACCAGCGCAGGTGCAGCGCGGGCAGGTCGAGCGTCGGGTCCTGGCGCGGGTCGTGGTACCAGGGGCCCATCAGGAGCTGGTAGCGGTCGGTGACCGGCTGGTCGGCGGTCATCGGCGCGCCGACCGGGCGGCCGGCCCACGCGTTCTGCAGTCCGGCGTAGTTCATCAACGCGCCGCGCTGGAACAGGTCGTACCAGCCGCCGACCAGGAACGCGGGCACGCCGTTGGCGACCACGCTCGCCAGCATGTCGGCGGGGCGCCGCTGCTGCCAGAAGGTGCCGTCGTAGGCCTGCGCGCCGCCGCCGAGCAGGCCGGTGAGGATGGGCAGGTTGGATTGGGCGACGCCGCCGAGGTGTTGGATCTCCAGGGTGAGGGTGTCCAGGATGTTCTGGGTCGAGCCCTCGCGCAGTGCCTCGGCCAGCGGCGCGGTCATGTGCGAGATGCCGGTGTAGGTGAGCCAGAAGGACATGAACTGGGAGTCGGGGATGCCGCCCATGGTGACCAGTTCGCGGTACAGGTCGTTGCCGGCCACGAGCGGGAAGATCGCCTTGATCGGCGAGTTCGGGCCGACGGCGGCGGCGGTCATGATCTGGTTGATGCCGGCGTACGAGCCGCCGTAGAGGCCGACCTTGCCGTCGGCGTGCGGCAGCGCGGCGGCCCAGTTCGCCAGTGCGGCGCCGTCCTGGCCCTCGATCGGCGCCCAGGGCGACCAGGAGCCGGCCGAGGTGCCGGTGCCGCGCACGTCGGCGCTGACGGTGATGTAGCCGCGCTGGGTGAACCAGGACAGTTCGGCCTCGACGCCGCCCCGGCCGTAGGGGGTCTGGATCAGCAGCACCGGGAACGATCCGGCGGCGGGGGTGGTGGTGCCCGCGGCGGCGGGCGTGCGGACGTCGGCCCGCAGCACGGTTCCGTCGGCCATGGTGACGGGGACGTTGAGCTGTGTGGCGACGCCGTACTGCGCGACGCTGCCCTGCACGAGCGGCGTCGCGGCGGCGGGCGTCGAGCCGGCCGGGACCGCGCCGAACAGCGCGGCGACGAGGGCGAGGACCGAGCCGAGCGACACGGCGAGGCGGCGTCTGGCCGCGGTGTGCCGAGTGGCCCGCTGTCTGCGGATGTGGACGGACACCCTGACCTCCAAAGGTCACGCGAGGGTGAAAAAGAACAAAAACGGATGAATCGGACGACGATGGCGCGTGTTTCGTCGGGGACGGTGGATCGGAGGGGATGCGGATGGAGATGGGGATGGAGATGGGGATGGAACGCGGGTGAAACGGGGTGGATCCGACCGGGGCGCGGCTTCGGTCGTCCGGCGGATGACCGAAGCCGCGCCCCGGGGTCAGGGGGCGAGCGTGCCGTCGAGGGCGCGGCGCACCGACGCCGCGCGCAGATCGCCCACGAGGGCGTGGGTGACGGTGCCGGGGATGACCCAGCCGCCGTGCAGGTGGGCCAGGACGCGGAAGGCCGCGGCGGGCACACCCGCCTGGTGCAGCCGGGTCAGGTAGCGCTCGCCCTGGTCGCGCAGCGGGTCGTGCTCGGCGATGGTGATCACCGCGGGGGGCAGACCGCTCAGGTCCGGCTCGAACAGCGGGGACACGCGCGGGTCGCGCGGGTCGACGCCCTCGGGCAGGTACAGGTCGAAGAACTCGTTGCAGGCCTCGGGGGTCAGGCCGCCGAGGTCCGCGATCGCCTCGGGGCCGGCCGAGGGTTCCATCCGGGTCAGGTCCACGCCGGGTACGTCCAGCAACTGCGCGACCGGCATCGGCAGTTGCCGATCGCGGGCGACCAGGCACAGCAGCGCGGCGAGGTTGCCGCCCGCGCTGCACCCGCCGACCGCGATCCGGCTCGGGTCCAGGCCCAGCTCGGCGTGGTGGGCGTGCAGCCACGCATAGCCCGCGACGCAGTCCTCCAGCGGTGTCGGATAGGGGTGTTCGGGCGCGAGCCGGTAGTCCACCAGCGCCACCGCGCAGGCCACCTGCGCGGTGATCGGCCCCAACTCCACCTCGGCGGTGTCCAGGTCGCCCTGGAACCAGCCGCCGCCGTGGATGAAGTAGAACGCCGGTGCGGCGGCGGGCAGTCCGGCCGGACGCAGGATGCGCACGGTGATTTCGCCGCCCGCGACCGGTATCCGGTGGTCGGTCGCGGTGACGTCGTCGGGGCGACCGGTGAAGGCGAGCCGCATCGTGGCGTTGGCGAGTCGGCGCCGCTCGGCCAACGTGCCAGGCGGCGGGTCGGCGGAACGGTGGTCGGCGAGCAGGTCGATGATGCGTTGGATCGGCGGGTCCAGGGGCATGGGTCAGTTCTCCGGCGCGGGATCGGCCGCGAGGTGCGGCGAGACGGAAACGGGGGCGGAAACGGAAACGGGGGCGGGCTGCGGCGCGCCGGGGGCGCCGGCTCCGAGGGCGCCGGAGCGGTCGATTGCGCGGGTGTCGGTGCCCAGGTAGCCGGCGATCACCGCCGGGTCGGAGCGCACCTCCTCCGGCGTGCCCTCGCTGATCACCCGGCCCGCGCCCAGGCAGTACAGCCGGTCGCTGATCGACATCATGAACGGCATGTCGTGCTCGATCACGATCATCGCGGCGTCCAGTTCCCGGCGCAGCCGCAGCAGCAGGGGACCCAGCGCCTCGGTCTCGCGCTGGGCGACGCCGGCGGTCGGCTCGTCCAGGCACAACACCCGCGCGTCGAGCGCGATCAGGTTGGCCAACTCGACGATGCGCCGGGTTCCGGTGGACAGTCGGGCCACCGGGGTGTCGGCGTAGCGGCCCAGACCGACCAGGTCGATCAGGTCGGCGGCCTCGGCCCGCCGCCGGCGTTCGGCGCGCGTGGCGGCGGGCAGGAACAGCGCGGTACCCGCGAGCCCGGATCGACCGCGCGCCTCCAGCGCGACCAACACCGTTTCGCGCACCGTGAGTTCGGGGAACAGCCGGGCCGCCTGGAAGGTGCGGCCCAGGCCGAGCGCGGCCCGCCGGGCCGGAGCCAGGCGCGAGACGTCGCGGCCGAGCAGTTCGACCGAGCCGGTGGCCGGCGCGAAGCCGCCGATCGCGTTGAGCAGGGTGGACTTGCCCGCGCCGTTGGTCCCGATCAGGCCCAGGATCTCGCCGGGGCGCAGCTCGATGGAGACCTTGTCGACGGCGGTGTTGCCGCCGTAGCGCACGGACACCTCGCGGGTGACCAGCACGGGCGCGTCGGTTCCGTCGACCGCGGCGGAGGCCTCGGCGGCGGCCCGCTCCCGAACACGCATGGGGCGTTCCGGTTTCGGCGCACGCGTCGACGCCGGCGCCGACGCCGCGCTCGGCTCGGGCAGCCGCCGCTCCGCCCAGTCGAGCAGCGCGG
Organism: Embleya scabrispora; assembly: GCF_002024165.1. NCBI lineage: Bacteria > Bacillati > Actinomycetota > Actinomycetes > Kitasatosporales > Streptomycetaceae > Embleya > Embleya scabrispora. The sequence continues at coordinate 689,140 of NZ_MWQN01000002.1, read as the reverse complement.
CGCGGGCCGCGTTGGCGATCTGGGCGAGACCGCCGGGGAAGTACAGGAGCAGGACGAGCAGCCCGATGCTGGAGGCGAACAGCGGCACCAGCGCATTGCCGGGGAAGAAGGCCGGCAAGCCGACCACCCACACCGAGCCGATCACCGGACCGATCGTGGAGCCGAGTCCGCCGATCACCACGATCGCCACCAGGGTCAACGAGTCCGATACCTGGAAGAACCGTTCGGTCAGCGGCACACTCTGCACGCTGCCCGCGAGCAGCGCCCCGCCGAGGCCGGCGATCGCGCCGGACAGGGCGAATGCGGTGACCTTGGTGCGCAGTGGGGGCACGGTGCAGGCCGCGGCGGCTTCCGGGTTGTCCCGGACCGCGATGGTGCGCCGCCCGATGCCGTGTGCGCGCAGTCGGGCCAGCAGTGCCAGGACCACGATCAGTACGACCAACAGCACGTAGTAGTAGGTGCGTTCGTCGGCCAGGTCCAGACCGAACAGGTCGCCCCTGGGCATCGGCACGGAGGAGGCGTTGCCGTCGGTGAGGAACGGCCGCCGGTACAGGTAGGCCGCGGCGGCGACGCCGAGCGCGAAGGTGCTGACCGCGAGCAGCATGCCGTCCACCCGCAGCGCCCCGGCGCCGACGATCGCGGCCAGCGCGGCGGTGACCAGCGCGGCCAGCAGCACGGAGGGCGCGAACGGCAGGGCCTGGAAGGCGATGGTGCGGTCGCCGCCGATGTCGATCGACAAACCACGCGTCAGCGCGGCGGCGGTGAGCGCGCCCAGTCCGGCGAACGCCATCTGGCCGAGCGAGAGTTGCCCGGCCCAGCCGGTGAGCACGGTGAGCGAGCAGGCGCAGATCGCGAACGCGAGGATCGTGCCGTAGAGCAGGTGCCGGGAGGCCTGGGTGACCACCAGCGGCAGCAGTACGGCGATCAGCAGCGGCACGATCAGCGCGAGCTTGCTCATGTGCCGGATCCACCACACCCCGCGCAGTCGCTCGGGGATCGGGGCCGGTCGCGGTCCGGTGGCGAATGCCCGGCTTCCGGCTCGCTGGTCGGTGCGCGCGTCGCGCCGAGCGCGCACCCACACCGCGGTGACCACGGCGCACAGCAGCAGGAAGTCGACCAGGCCGGTCTGTTCGACGAAGTTGAACCGAACGGCCGCCTGGAGCACGCCGATCAGCACGCCCGCGAGCATCGACCAGCGGAACGAGGTGAGTCCGGCGATCACCGCGGCGGCCATCGCCCGCACCATGGTGTTGGGACCCAGGTCGGCGGTGGCCGAGACCCGGCCCGACTGGCCGGCGATCAGGATCATCGCGAGCGTGGACAGCAGGCCGGCGATGGTCCACACCACGGTGGACACGATCTTGGGGCTGATCCCGACGGTGCGGGCCAGGTCGGGGTTCTCCGCGCAGGCGGTGACCGCCCGGCCCCGGGTGGTGCGGCCGAGGAACCAGGTCAGCGCGCCGGCCACGACGGGCACCACGACCAGGACGCACACCTGGGCGCCGGTGACCCGCACGCCGGCGATCTGCCACTGGGCGTCGATGGCCACCGGGTAGCTTGCCCGGACCGCGCCGTCCACATCGGGCAGCGAGCGCACCGCGGCCACGCACGCCTGGGCCACGCCGATGGTGGCGATCAGCACGGTGACCCGGGCGGAGTGGAACAGGCGTCGGATCACCGCGAGTTCGACGACGGTGCCGGCGAGCGTGCCGACCAGGAGCGCGCCGAGCAGCGCGGCCCACAACGGCACGCCGTAGTTGATCACGGCCAGCGGCAGCAGCGCGGCGCCGATCACGCCGAGGTTGCCGACCGCGAAGTTGATCACCCGGCTGGACCGGTACACGAGTACCACGCCGAGCGCGATCAGGCCGATCGCCAGGCCGTTGACCAGACCGTCGAAGGCGATCTGGCGGGTCATCAGGTCAGCCATGGTCGACGCTCTCTCCGGGTGCGCTGCGCTCGTCCGAGGTGTCCGCTCCCGCGTCGCCGCCCAGGAACACCGCCCGGACGAAGTCGCGTTCGGCCAGGTCGGCCGCCGCGCCCTCGAACCGGATGCGGCCCTTCTCCAGGAACAGCGCCCGGTCGGCGATCGACATCGCCACGTTCAGGGACTGCTCGACCACGATCATCGCCAGTCCCTCGGCCCGGAGCCGTTCGATCACCTCGAGGAGTTCGCCCACCATCGCCGGGGCGAGCCCGAGCGAGAGTTCGTCGATCAGCAACACCTCGGGGTCGTGCAGCAGCGCCATCGCCAACGCGAGCATCTGCTGCTGGCCGCCCGACAGTGCCGAGGCGGGCTCGTCGGCCCGCTCGACCAGCCGCGGGAACAGCGCGAGCGAGCGCTCGATGCGCTCGCGCACCAGGTCGGGGTCGGCGCGGTGGATGTACGCGCCCATCTCCAGGTTCTCCCGCACGCTCATCCCCGGGAACACCCCCGCGCCGCCCGCCAGCGACACGATGCCCATCCGCACCCGCTGTTCGGGGGCGACGAAGGTGACGGTGCGTCCGTTCAGCCGGATCACCCCGCGTTCGGGGGTGGCCAGGCCCGCGATCAGCCGCAGGATGGTCGACTTGCCCGCGCCGTTGGTGCCCAGCAGCGCCAGCACCTCGCCGCGACGCACCTCGAAGCCGACGTCGTACAGGACCTGCACCTGGCCGTAGGAGAAGTCCACGTGGTTGACCTGGAGCACCGGCAGCCGGTCCGGCTCGGCCTGTCGGCGCGCGTGTTCGGCCTGTTCCTCGTGCAGTTCGGCGACGATCAGCGCGAGGTCGCCGTGCACGTGCTCGGCGCCGCGCATGATCAGCAGGCCGCCGATGATGGTGGCCGGGACCAGGGTGATCAGCACCGCGGTGCGCGGTCCGAAGCCGTCGATCAGCGGCGCGGAGACCAGACCGCCGCCGGTGGCGCCGATGAAGAACACGTAGATCGACGCCATCGCGGTGCCCAGACCGCGCAGCCGATACGGCACGATCGTCTGCATCAGCGGGCCCATCAGCGCGAACGCGCAGGACAGCAGCACCACTTGCGGCACCCCGAAGACGGCGAACAGCACCGGGTTCGGAGCGAAGAACTGGAGCGGCGCGAACAGCGCCGAGGGCACGATCAACAGCCCGATCAACCGCAGCGCGCGGGCCGGGTCCTCCTGGAACCGCCGGTCGTAGTAGCGGCCGACGAACGGCAGCACGAGCAACCCGGCGACGCCGCCCGCGGTGCCGACCATGCCGCGCTCGAACGCGTCCAGGCCGTACTCCTGTTCCAGGAACAGATTGCCGAGCACGGGCGTGGTGAACAGGCCGAAGCCCATGGCGGCGAAGGCGAGGATGACCGTCTTGAGGGTGCGGATCCGGCCGAGTCGAGCGAACGCCGCCTCGATCGAGATCGGCGGCGGGTTCTCGTCCTCGATCACCTCGCCGAGCACCTCGGTCTTCTCCCACTGCCCGCGAGGGGGTTCGGGCAGGAAGAAGGCGAACGCGGCGAAGACCACCACCGGCAGGCCGAGCAGGTAGTAGGCCCACCGCCAGCCGTCGGGCCCGCCGACGGCCGCCGCGATCCCGCCGACCACCAGGGGGCTGAGCACCGCGCAGAGCCGGCCGCTCACCCCGATCGAGGCGCCGAGCCGGCCGCGGATCCCGATCGGGTAGGTGTCCGCGAGCAACGACCCCTGCACGGGACCGCTGTTGGACTTGGCCACCCCCGCGCCGAAGCGGGTCCAGAAGAACATGAACGCGTTCATCGCGAAGCCCGACAGGAACACCATCATCGCGAAGAACGCCGTCGACGCGCCGATCACCGGGCCGCGCCGGAAGCGGTCCGCGATCCAGCCCATCGGCACCGCGCCGAGCACGGTGAACGCCCCCGCCGCGACGCCGAGGAAGACGATCGTGCCGTTGCCGACGCCCAGGCTGTCCCGGATGTCGGGGGCGAGCACCGCCAGCGCGGCGCCTTCGAGTTCGTCGAGCGCGGTCAGGATCAGCAGCACGGTGAACACCGAGGTGCCGCCGCGCCGCAGCCCCTGCCGCAGGGTCGGGCCCTCGGCGGGGGGTTTGCCGGCCGGGTCGGCACCGGCGGCGCCGACACCGGGGAGGGCGGTGTCGGCGCCGCCGGCGGACCGCCGGGACCGGCCCGACGCCCGTCGCGCGGCCGTCGGAGGGGATTCGTCCAGGACCGCACCGGCGAGGTCGGCCAGATCGCCGTGCTCGCCTCCGGTGCCGTCCCGCTGGGGTGCGGCGGTGCCGCCGTCCATGTGCTCGGCCTTTCTGGGGATTTCGCGCGCCGTCACGGGCTCACTTGACGGCGGAGATCGGCGGTCCGGCCGGGAGCATCTGGCTCTGCGCCGCGTCCCAGCGGAACACGCCGACCGCGTCGCCCGCGCTGTGCTTGCCGGCACCGAGCGAGGCGAGCGGCATGCCCGGCAGGGTGAGCTTGGTCAACGATTCGGCGCCGCGCTGCCAGGACGCGGCGTTCAGGTCGCGGCCGGCGGCGTCGGACGCCTGGACGAACAGCCGGAACGCGGCACACGAGTTGGCCACCGCGCTCAGCGCCTCGCGGCTCGCCGCGCCCGCGTCGAACTTCTCGCCGCTGCCGCCCGCGTTGTACTCCTCGACACACGCGGTCAGTCCGGGATCGGCCAGCAGTTCGGCCTTGGTCGGGATGTACGGCGCGGCCACCGTCACCCGCTCCATGGTGGCGGGCTTGATCCCGGTGGTCTTGACCACGGCCGGGCTCAACGCCTGGGCCGAGGTGGCGTACACCTGCTCGGGCAGCCAGTTCGCGCGTTGCAGCGCGATCATCAGGTTGGAGAAGTTGGACGTGTTGAGGATGGTGTCGGCGCCCGCCGAGCGCATCTTCTGCACCAGCGTGTCCAACGCCTGGTCGCCGGCGGCCTGGTCCTTGCCGTAGTCGTCGAGCGGGGTCTGCACGACCACGTCGACGCCGGCCGCGTCGAGCAAAGGCTTCACGGTGTTCTTGGTGACGGCCGCGTCCTGGGCCTCCCAGTAGAGCGCGACCTTCTTGCCCTGCAACGACTTCTGGTCGAGCAACGCCTTGACGGCGGCGGCGCGTTGCCGGTCGTCGGCCATCTCCAGGGCGACGAACGGGGCCTTCGAGCGGCGGTCGCGCTCGGCGGACTGGCCCCATTGGCCCAGGTAGGGGGTGCCGTGTGTCTCGGTGAAGCACAGCGGGGTGTCCCCGGTGAGGATGCCGATGGCCAGGAACACCTTCTTGTCCTCGCTCAGTTCCACGCACGCGGCCTGCGCCTCGGCCGGGCCGGTGGGCAGGAACGGGCGGAAGGCGAGTTCGATCGTGCGGCCCTGGACGCCGCCGCGCTTGTTCTGCGCGGCGACCCAGGCGGTGTACAGGTCCTTGCTCGCCGGGCCCTCGGTGGGCACGCCGAAGGCCTTGAGCTGGGCGGGGTCGGTGGCGGCGACGCCGAGCTTGACGGTGGTGTCGGTGACGCCTCGGGCCGGGCCGCTCGGGGCGGCGGCCGGGCCCGAGGGCTTCTCGGCGTCCGACTTCTTCTCGACCGAGCAGCCGGCCGCGGCGGTCAGGCCGAAGGCGGCGAGCAGCACGCCTACAGCGATACGTCGCGCGGGAGCGGGTCCGTCTCCTCGGAGCAACACAACGGCTCACCTGTCCTTCAAAGGAAGCAATGGATCAGTGGTGGTTCGATCCCGGGTTCGGATCGCGGGTTCGGGCCGGGGTTCGGATCCCGGGTTCGGATCGCGGGTTCGCGGGTGGGGGCGGAGGTGGGGCGATGCCGGGGAGCACCGACGTCCGACGGCGGATCGGGAGTCGAGACGGTGGGCGCGGGGTCCGGGCCGTCGGGAATCCGGGGGATTTGTGTGTCACATCACGACGGCGGGACGCTAACATCGAATACATGCCAGATGGAAGGCTTTCGTGGACGGCATCATCCCGACTCCTCGCCGGCGGTACCCGCGGCGAGGCCCGAGCGCATCACCTCGACCCACCCCGTTCGCCCTGGTCGGCGGCGGATTTGCGATACCGCGACCTGCCCTCGGCCGACCCCGGATCGGGTGCGGCACCGCTGCTGTTGCTGCACGGATTCGCGGGCAGCGCGGCCGACTGGGACGGCGTGGCGCCGCTGCTCGCCCATGATCGCCGGGTGCTCGCGTACGACCACCGCGGGCACGGCGACAGCGCCAAATTCGGCGAGCGGTCGGCCTACACCTTCGACCACCTCTCGGCCGACCTGGAGTCCTTCACCGAGCGCATGCTGCCCGAGCCGTTCGACCTGCTCGGCCACTCGATGGGCGGTGTGCTCGCGCTGCGGTACACGCTGGCCCACCCGGATCGGGTGCGCTCCCTGGTGCTGATGGACACCGCCGCCGAACCCACCTCGTCCGCGGTCCAGCGGGTGCTGAGCCGGGGTCTGAACGCCGTGGTCGGCCGATGGGGCCTCGGACCGCTGCTCACCCTGCTCAAACCGTTCACCCGCGCGCCCGCCGACGCCTCGCCCGAGGACCTGGCCCGCCGCGAGCGGCAGTCGCGAGCGCTGGCCGGGATGGACCGCGCCGCGTTCGTCGGCTGCGCGCGGGCGCTCGGCGCGTACCCGTCGCTGGTCGGCCGGCTGGCCGAGGTCTCCTGCCCGGTCACCGTCGTGGTCGGCGAACACGACCGGCGACTGCGCGGCGCGGCGGAGCAGTTCGCGGCGGGCATCCCCGGCGCGCGCCTGCGAGTGATCGCCGGCGCCAAACACAGCCCGCAGACCGAGCAGCCGGAGCGCTGGCTGGCGGCGGTGCGCGAGCATCTGGCCCGTTAGGGCCCCTCCGGCGGCCCCGGAGGGCTCCGCGCCGCCGGACCGGCCCCAGGTACCCGCCCCGGGCGTACGAGGGCCCAGGGCGTACGGGTGCGCCGCTCGCCTCCCCGACCCGGCCGCACCCACTTCCCCGACACGAAGGAACGATCGCGTGATCGCCGACAACGACTTTCCGCCCGGACGCTGGCGGGCCCGATGGATCTGGGCCGCGTCGCCGGACGGCCCGCCCTCCGGGCGGCACACCGTCGCGCTGCGGGCCGTCCTGGAGTTGGACCGGGTCCCCGAGCGGGTGCCCACGCGCCTGGTCGCCCTTTCCGGCTACGCGCTGGCCGTCAACGGCGTCGAGGTGGCCCGCGGACCGGTGCGCGCGAACCCGCGCATGCGGCCGTACGACGACCTCGACCTGGCCCCGGCCCTGCGCCCGGGCACCAACGTCGTCACGGCCCTCGCCTGGGTACACGACGGCCCCACGGCGTGGTGGCTGCCGCCGTCTCCGTTCGCCAACGATCTCGTGCACGGCGCCTTCGTGCTGGAGGCCCGGCTCGGCCCGGACACCTGGTTCCACACCGACGAGCGCTGGCAGGGCCGGGTCCTGGCCGGCTGGACCGCGACCCCCGGCGGCGGCAGCGTCTCCGGGCGCGGGCGCGAACTGCTCGACGCCCGTGCGCTGCCCGCCGACTGGCAGCGTCCCGACCGCGACCCCGGCTGGCCGGCGGCGGTGGTGCGGCGGGCGATGACCACCGGCGAGCCCGGCCGGCCCGAGCCGCCCAGCTACCCCGGCGGCCCGTTCGGCGGCCGGCCGATCGCCTGGCCGCGACCGCGCCTGATCGCGCTGACCCCGGGCGAGGACGGCGCGTACACCGCCGACCGGGTGCTCTCCGGCACCCTCGTGGTCGACGCGACCGGCCCGGCGGGCGCCGAAGTCCTGGTCCACACCGCCGAATTCACCGACCCGACCGGGCGGCCCGCACCCGGCGAACACGACGCGAGCCTGGCCACGACCACCGACGGCACCCGCCGCGCCCTCGAATCCGTCGACTCCTACGGGCTGCGCGGCGCGCTCGTCCAGGCCCCCGACGGTGTCGTCGTCCACGGCGTGGCCGTCCGCGAACGCACCTATCCGGTCACCGGCGACGCGTGGTTCACCTGCTCGGACCCGCGCCTGGAGCGGATCTGGCGGATCGGCCGGCGCACGGTGACGCTGTGCTCGGCCGACGCCTACCTCGACTGCCCCACCCGCGAACAGCGCGCCTGGACCGGCGACGCGGTGGTGCACCAGATGGTCGACCTGACCACCAACGCCGACTGGCGGCTGGCCCGTTGGCATCCCCGGCTGGCCGCGTCGCCGCGCCCGGACGGCATGTTGCCGATGGCGGTGGCGGGCGACGCCGAGTGGGCCGACTTCACCGTCATCCCGGACTGGGCGCTGCACTGGGTGCACTCGGTGTGGAACCTGTACCGCTATGTCGGCGACCGCGAGGAGATCGCCGAACTGCTGCCCGTGGTCGAGCGGGTGCTGCGCTGGTTCGTCCCGTTCCTGGACGAATCCGGCCTGCCCACCGACGTGTTCGGCTGGGTGATCATCGACTGGTCGGCCGTGCACACCGAGGGCGTCTCGGCCGCGCTGTGCGGGTTGTGGGGTCGCGCGCTGCTCGAATTCGCCGAACTGGCGTCCTGGCTCGGCGATCGTTCCCGAGCCGAGTGGGCGCGCGCCGCGCATGCCCGGTTGGCGGCCGGGTTCGAGCGGTTGTGGGATCCCGAACGCGAGCGCTACGCCGACTCGATCGCCAACGGCGAGCGGCGCCCGATGGCGTCCCAGCACGGGCAGGCCGCGGCGCTGGTCGGCGGCCTGGTCCCGGCGGCGCGGATCGATCGTCTGGTGCACGTGCTCACCGACGAAAGCGCCCTCGTACACGCCGCGTTCAGCGCCCCGAAGGGCCCCGCCGAGCCCGGCTCGGACACCGAGGTCGGCGGCGCGCACCTGCGGGCCGGGCCGCCGGAACCGTGGTGGGACACCGACCGCCGGGTGGTCCGGGCCCAGCCGTTCTTCCGCTACGTCGTGCACGACGCGCTGGCCCTGGCCGGCCGGGCCGACCTGATCGCGGACCTGTGCCTGGACTGGCTCGTCCTGCTCGACCGCAGCGAAACCTCGTGGAGCGAGACCTGGTACGGCGGCACGGTCAGCCACGGCTGGTCCTCGACGCCGACCCGCGACCTGATGACCCGGGTGCTCGGGGTCGAGCCGGCCGAGCCCGGGTTCGCGGTGGCCCGGATCGAACCCGCGCTCGGTTCGCTGACCCGGGCCGAGGGCGCGGTACCGACCCCGGCCGGCCCGATCGGCGTGGTCGTGACGCCGACGGAGTTGACCGTGGACAGCCCGCTGCCCTTCGTGCACGCGGGCCGGCCCCATCCGGCGGGCCGACACACGATCGCGCGTTCGGGCGGCTGACCGCCCGGCTACCGCTGCGCCGTTCCGCCGTCCTCGGGCAGCGGAACGGCCAGCACCGCCAGGAAACGGTCCAGGAACTGCCCGTATGCGGCGACCATGTCCACCCGATCGGGTTCGAGCAGCCACTGCACCTGGAGGCCGTCCATCGCGGCCAGCATCAACTCGGCGCAGTGCTCGGCGTCCACGTCGGCGGCGATGTCGCCGTCGTCCCGGGCCTGGGCCAGGTGCCGCGTGGCGATCTCGCGCGCGATCCGGTAGCGCTCGACGAAGTACGTGTGCGCCGGATGCGCGGGATCGGTGGCCTGTACCGACAACGTGGCGAACAGCCGGATCAGCAGCGGTTGCCGGGCGTTGAGCGCGACCACGTCCCGGCTCGCCCGCACCCAGGCGATCCCGGAGACGTCGACCTGCTCGTCCGGGGTGAGCGTCAATTCGTCCTTGTACCGCAGCACGGCCGTGAGCAGGTCCTCCTTCGACGCGAAGTGGTGACGCAGCCCGGTATGGGACAGGCCCACCTGGGCGGCGATCTCGCGCAGCGACACCGCGTCGTACCCGCGCGTGGCGAAGACCTCCAGGGCCGCGTGCACGATCTCCTGCCGTCGTGCGACTCCTCGCGCGTACGGGCCCCGCGCCCCCGTGCGATCCGACATCGGTCCGGCTCCCCTCGTGAAAGCATTCCAGCTGGAATGTATTGAATGTAGTGTGCCCCTCGTGTCGCAGGCCAACGGTCATGATGACCGCACCCACCCCTTGCCCCCGGTCGCGACGGCGTACGGCGCCGCCGCGTCACCCGAAATCGACGTCCCACCCCCGCCGCGCGTGCCGGATCGGCGTGAACCGGATCCCCGCGCGCCGGAAGCCCGGGCCCGGGAGTCGGACCCGCCGGCGCCGGGCTCGGACCCGGATGCGCCGGTCTCCGATGCGCCGGCTTTCGATCCGAATGCGCAGGTCTCCGACCCGCACGCGCGGATCGAGGCCGCGCTCGCGGAACTGGATCTGGAACGCAAGGTCCGACTGCTCACCGGCTCGGGATTCTGGCGCACCGCCGCCGAACCGGCGATCGGACTGCGCGAGATGGTGCTGTGCGACGGCCCGGCGGGCGTGCGCGGCGAACGTTTCGACGAGCGTGAGCCGTCCGCCTCCCTGCCCTGCCCGACCGCGCTCGCCGCCTCCTGGGACGAGGACCTGGTCGAGCGGGTCGGCACGCTGCTCGCCGGCGAGGCGCGCCGCAAGGGGGTGGACGTCGTGCTCGGCCCCACCGTCAACCTCCAGCGCAGCCCGTACGCCGGGCGGCACTTCGAGTGCTACTCGGAGGACCCGCTGCTGTCCGGACGGATCGGCGCGGCACTGGTGCGCGGCGTGCAGTCGGGCGGCGTGGCGGCCACGGTCAAGCACTACACCGCCAACGACTCGGAGACGGAGCGCTACTCGGTCGACGTGCGCATGTCCGAGCGGGCGCTGCACGAGGTGCACCTGGCCGCGTTCGAGGAGATCGTGCGCGCGGGCGGCGTCTGGGCGCTGATGGCCGCGTACAACTCGGTCGACGGCGTGACGATGACGGAAAGCCCGCTGCTGGACACGCCGTTGCGCACCGAGTGGGGCTTCGACGGGCTGGTCGTCTCGGACTGGTTCGCGACCCGCTCGACCGAGGGCGCCGGGCGGGCGGGCCTGGACCTGGCGATGCCGGGCCCGGGTCCGGACCAGCCCTGGGGCGCCGCCCTGGTGGCGGCGGTCCGCGACGGTCGGGTGCCGGAGCGGGCGGTGGACGACAAGGTGCGGCACCTGCTGCTCCTCGCCTCCCGGGTCGGCGCGCTCGACGGCGTACGACCGACCCCGCCCGCGCCGGCCCCCGCGCCGGAGCCGGCCGCGCTGCTGCGCGAGGCCGCCGCGGCCGGCATCGTACTGCTGCGCGATACCGGTACGGCGCTGCCGCTGGATCCGGGCCGGGTGCGCCGGGTGGCGGTGCTCGGACCCAACGCGGACACGCCGCGGATCCAGGGCGGCGGCAGCGCGACGGTGATCCCGCCGTACACGATCGGCCCGCTCGCGGGATTGCGGGCCGCGCTCGGGCCCGAGGTGCGGGTGGAGCACGCCGTCGGCGCGCGGATCCGACACCGCCTGCCGGCGGTCACCGAGGCCGAGGTGCGCGACCCGGGGTCGGGCGCACGTGGACTGCGGGTGCGCTTCCTGGGCCCGGACGGCACCGTGCTGCACGAGGAACTGCGGGGCGGCGGACGGCTGTTGTGGCTGGACGATCCGATCGTGGCGCAGGCCGTGGCGATCGAGGCGGCCGGCGTCCTGGAGGTCGGCGAGGACGGGCCACATCGCATCGGGGTCGCGGGAGTCGGCCGTTTCCGGCTGGCCGCGGACGACGTCGTGGTGGTGGACGAGGACCTGGTCACCGACGACCCGCTCGGCGGCATCCTGACCCCGCCCGAGCGGTGGGCCGAACTGGACCTGAAGGCCGGCCAGGAGGTCGAGCTGCGGTTGCGCCACGAGTTCGCGTTGGAACGCCCGGGCACCGGGTTCGTCCTGGGCGTCGACCCGCCGGCGGCGCACGAGAACGAGGACCTGGCGCACGCGGTCGCGGTCGCGGCCGACGCCGAGGTGGCGATCGTGGTGGTGGGCAGCACCGAGGAGAGCGACAGCGAGGGCCGCGACCGCATCCACCTGTCCCTGCCGGGCCGGCAGGACGAGTTGATCCGCCGGGTGGCCGAGGTCAACCCGAACACGGTCGTGGTGCTCAACAGCGGCTCGCCCGTCCTGCTGCCGTGGCGGTCGGAGGTCGCGGCGATCCTGGTCGGCTGGTTCCCCGGCCAGGAGTTCGGCGCGGCGCTGGCCGACGTCCTGCTCGGGCGGGTCGAGCCGGGCGGCCGACTCCCGGTGACCTGGCCCGCGTACGAGGACGACCCGGCGGTGTTGACCACCACGCCGATCGCGGGCCGCCTCGACTACACCGAGGGCATCCACATCGGCCACCGCGGCTGGGCCCGAGCAGGCGCAACCCCGGCCTACCCGTTCGGACACGGCCTCGGCTGGACCACCTGGACCCACGTAGGAGTCGAAACACTCCCGTCAGGCCCGGACTTCGTGGCCAGGGTAACGGTCCGCAACACCGGCGACCGCCCCGGCCGCCACCTCATCCAGGCCTACCTGAGCCGCCCCGACAGCACCGTCGAACGCCCGGTGTCCTGGCTGGCGTCCTACACCCACGCCACCGCCGACCCCGACACGGAGACCACAGTCGACCTACACATCCCGTCCCGAGCCTTCCAACACTGGGAACCGGGCAAGGGCCCCCAAACCGAACCGGGCACATACACCCTGCACATCGGCACCTCCAGCACCAACCTCCCCCTCACCACACCCCTGACAGTCCCCACCCCCAGCCTCACAACCACCCCGACCCAACCCGCCCCCTGACCACGGACGAGCCGAGCAGGGACGGGCCGGGCTGAGCCGACCCGGGGCAGGCCGGACCGAGTGCACTCGGCCCACAAAACCCAGCCCGCCCGACGCTCGAGAACACCGGGCGAAGGACGGAACGGACCAGGTCCGGCCGGGCTCCGAAACGTTCGGACCGCGTAATCCGGCCCGGCCGGCGTTCGAGGACACTCGGCCGAAGGCCGGGTCGGATCGGCCGGCGGCCGGGGCGCGCGGGCCCTTCGGGGTAGCCGGTCGTTCCCCACCCGGGGAAACCGACGGCGACCCGTCGGACGACGCCTCCACGCGGCCGCGCGGCAAGGGTGGAGTCCCGCCGCCCGAACCCGAGCCCGAAGGTCGTCGTGGTCCTCCCCTTCCCGCCCGTCCCCGATCCGGCCCCGTCCGCACGGCCGTTGCACCTCCGGCCCACATGGGCACCAGGCGCGGCGGCCGTGTCGGCGACGGTGTACGCCGCCGTCCGGGCGACGCGGGCGGCAACCGGCACGGCCGTGCCCTGAAAGGCCCACTCCGCCCGGCGGCGGCCCGATACGCCCTCGCACTGGTAGCCCTGCTCGCCGCCGGCGCGGGCGTGGAAAGCGCGACCGGCCTGGCACACGTCCTGCTCGGCACGTCCTCACCACCACACTCGCCCGCACCGCCCTGGTTCCGATCGGTCAAGCCGTCGGCGGCGGTCCCGATTCCGCCAACTGGCGGTCCGCTGCCGCCTGGATGGCGTCCTTGTCGCCGATCTCCACGTCCGGGATCGCGTCGGGCAGTACGTCCTCCATGCGACTCAGTGGCCGGTACGCCAGCCCCAACAGGCCCCAGACGCCCAGGGTCAGACCGACCAGGACCAGCAACAGACCCGTACCGCGCCCCGGTCCCGTGCCCAGGATCGGCCCCAGCGACCCGGCGAGCGCACCGTCGGAGCGCAGCAGCGGCTCGAACACCCGGTCCGCCAGCGGCCCGGCGGTGACGAAGCCCAGCGGCATCATGGACATCGCCAACATCTGATTGGTGGCCAGTACCCGGCCCTGCAACTCCATCCCGACCTTGGTCTGGATCAGCGCCATCCAATGCGAGTTGAGGATCATCAGCGCCGCCCACAACACGAACAGCCCGACCGCGACGAAGACCGGCTCGGGCCGGCTGCCCGCGAACACCGCGGCCATGCCGACCACCGAGGTGAAGCCGATCATCCCGGTGGCCCGCCGCGCGGTACCGCCCCACAGGGCCATCACCAGCGCGCCGAGCACCGCGCCGATCCCGCCGACCGCGGTGACCACGCCCAGCGTCACCGCCGAACCGTCGGCCAACACCATCGGCGTCACCAGCACGGTCGCCACCGCGAAGAGGTAGTTGAACACCACGAAGAAGACCACCATCGCGACCAGTCCGCGCCGCCGCACGATGTAGCGCCAGCCCGTCACCACCTCGCGCAGCAGCGGTTCCTCGCGCTTTTCGAACAGCGTGTTCGGGAAGCGCACCCGCAGCAGTACGGTCACCCCGACCAGGAACGTCGCCATGTCGAACAACACCACACCGTGCAGCCCGACCGCCGCGACCAGTACGCCGCCGGCGAGGGCAGCGAGCATGTCGCCCGATCCGGCGCCCAGTTGGGCCAGCCCGTTGGCCTGGCCGAGGTAGCGCTTGGGCACCAGTTGGGCGATCGCCGCGATATAGGCGGGCCGTTGGAAGGCATTGCAGACCGAGCCGACGCAGGCGACCACGTATACGTGCCACAGGTCGAGATATCCGGTCCACAGCAGCACGCCGAGCGAGAGCATCGCCGCGGCGGCCGCGGTATCGGTGACGATCATGATCCGCCGCCGGTCCATCCGGTCCGCCACCGCCCCGGCGATCGGCAGCAGCAGCACCGCGGGCAGCACCGCCGCCACCGAGATCATCGCGAAGTCGAAGGCGGATCCGGTCCGGAGGTAGACCCAGACGCCGAGCGCGAACGTGGACAGCGCGGTGCCGATCATCGACACGAACTGCCCGCCGGCCACCTTGGCGAAGGTGGCCAGATCCGGCCGGGCCGCCGCCGGTCGCGCCGCCGGGAGTTCGGCCGTAGGCGGCGGTCCGGCCGCCCACCGGCCGAGCAGTCGGGCCAACTCGCCCGCCTGGTGCTTGAGGAAGTAGTGGCCGGCCCTCGGGATCACCGCGAGTTCGACACGCGGGCCGAAGTGCTCCCATTCCGCGTAGCGTTCCTCATACAGCAGGGTCGCCCGATCCTTGTCGCCCACCACGCACAGGATCGGCGCGGCCACCGGCACGGGCCGCTCGTCGCCGTAGGCGCGGGTGTAGAAGTCCTCCGCCTGGCGCACGTCGTGCCGCAACGCCCGGATCAGGAACCGCTGTTCGGCCTCGTCGTAGACATCGGTGAAGCCGCCCATCGCCCGCAGGTAGTCGAGGTAGGCCCGGTCGGACAACATGCGGTCGCCGGGCAGCCGCTCGGCCACCCACGCGGCGAGCCGACCCGGGAGCCGCGCGGCCGGGAAGGTGCCCCCGAGCGCCAGGCCGCGCAGTTCGGCGCCGGCCGCCTCCAGGCGCGCGGCCAGGGCGGTGGCCAACGCGCCGCCCAGGCAGTGCCCGTAGAGCAGGATCGGTCCCTGGATCCGGGCGACGATCTGCGCGGCCAACCGGTCCGCCAGGGCGTCCAGTTGCTCCGGCTCGTCGTCGGGCCGGCCCGGATCGTGTCCCGGCAGTTCCACCGCGTACAGCCGGTGCCCGGCCGGCAGCGCGTCGGCGAGCGGTTGGAAGGTGATCGGGCTGCCGCCGCCGTACGGAACGCAGACCAGGGACAACGTGGTCGGACCGGTGTCCCGGGTGAGCCGGTGCAGCAGCGAACGATCGCCCTCGTCGGGCTCGGGGCCGGCGGCCCGGCGGTCGATCAGGGCGGCGAGTTCGCCCACCACGGGGTGCTGGAACAGGTCGATGATGGATAGACCCCGGCCGATCGCACGCACCGCACGGACGGCGGAGAAGCTGTCCCCGCCCAGGGCGAAGAAGTCGTCCCCGGCGCCGAGGTCGGTGATGCCGAGTACGTCGGCGAAGGTCGCGGCCACGGCCTGTTCGGTGGCGGTCACCGGTTCGACGCGGGTGTCCGGGGCAGGTGCGAGGTCGGGTTCGGGCAGCGCCGCGCGGTCCACCTTGCCATTGGGGGTCAGGGGCAGCGCGGGCAGCACCTCGACCGCCGAGGGGACCATGTAATCGGGCAGGCGGGTGCGCACGGCGGCGCGAATCGTGGCGCCGTCGAGGGCGGGTCGGCCGTCCGGCGCGGCGGGTTCGACGACCACGTAGCCCACCAGCTTGCGGGCGGCGCCCTCGCCGCGGGCCACCACGACCGCCTCGCGTACGCCGGGCAGGGCGCCGAGCTCGGCTTCCACCTCGCCGATCTCGACCCGGAAGCCGCGGATCTTGACCTGGTGGTCGGCTCGGCCCAGAAACTCGATCCGGCCGTCGGGGCGCCGCCGGACCAGGTCGCCGGTGCGGTACGCACGCGACCCGTCGAGGTCGACGAAACGCTCCGCGGTCGACGCGGCCGAGCCGAGATAGCCCCGGGCGACCCCGGCGCCGGTCACGTACAACTCACCCGGCACGCCCACCGGAAGCGGTCGGCGCAGCGGGTCGAGCACATGCGCGCCGACGTTGCCGAACGGCAGCCCCAACGGCGCGCTCGCCGCGCCGGCGGGCACCTCGGTGACGGGTGTGCCGAGCATCGAGACGGTGGTCTCGGTCGGCCCGTAGTGGTTGTGCACGGTCAACTCCGGCCGCGCCGCCCGGATCCGGTCGAGCAGTTCGGCGCGGAGCGGCTCCCCCGCGCAGATCAGCAGTTCGCGCGGCAGCGCGTCGGCGAACCGGTCGCCGCCTGCGGCCAGTCCCTCCAGGTGGCTGGGGACCAGCTTCATCGCATCGATGCGATGTGCCGTCAGATATGCGGCGAACGCGTCGGGGTCGGTGGCCTGGTCCCGGGTGAGCAGGTGCAGGCAGCCGCCCGAGGTGAGCGCGCCGAACACGTTCGTCGTGCCGAGGTCGGCGGCGAAGGTGGACACCAGCGCCCAGTTCCACGGCCGGCCGTCGGCCGCCCGACCGGGCCGTATTCGCTCGCGCAGCCCGAACAGGTAGTTGAGATAGTTGCGGTGCTCGACCGCCACCGCCTTGGGCGTGCCGGTGGAGCCGGAGGTGAACAGCACGTAGCACAGATCCGTGGCGGCAACCGGCGACGAGACGGACGGGACCGGGACCGGGTCGGCGGGGGCGACCGGGTCGGGGGCGACGACCGGCAGGACGTCGCCGACGCGGGTGTGCAGATCGGCGGTGGCGACCACGGCGACGGCGTCGGCGGCGCCGAGGAGCGTGCGGATGCGGTCGTCGGGGTAGAGCGGGTCCAGCGGCAGATAGGCGCCGCCGGCCTTGAGAATGCCGAGCATGCCGACGATCAGCGCGGCCGAACGCTCGACGAACAGCCCGACGACGCGGTTCGGGCCGACCCCCAAGGCGGTCAACCGTCGAGCCAACGCGGCGGCGCGGGAGTCGAGTTCGGCGTAGGTGAGCGTCTCGTCGCTGCCTCGGACGGCCGGCCGCTCCGGGGTGGCGCGGGCCTGGTCCTCGATCAGGCCGTGCAGGGTGCCGGCGGTGTCCCACGCGCGTGCGGTGTCGTTCCATCCGGCGAGCGCGCTCTCCTCGGCGGCGGTGAGCAACGGCAGTTCGGCCACCGGCCGTTCCGGATCGGCCGCCATCGCGTCCAGGACGGTGGCGAGGTGGCCGAAGGTGCGCCGGATGGTGGACTCGTCGTAGAGCGCGCTGCGCCAGACCAGGTCGGCGCGCAACTCGTCGGCGGTGCCGGTGTCGAGCACGGCGATCGCCAGGTCGAACTTCGCGGCGCCGGTGTAGGTGTCGCGCCATTCGACCTCGACGCCGGGCAGCGTGGGCTGCACGGAGGTCTGGTTGTGCACGTTGAGCAGTACCTGGAACAGCGGTGTGTAGGCGAGTTCGCGACCGAGGTCGAGCGCGTCGACGAGTCGGTCGAAGGGCAGTTCCTGGCGGGCGAACGCGGCGAGGGTCCCCTCCCGGACCCGGCCGAGCAGTTCGCGCACGCTCGGTTCGCCCGACAGATCGGTGCGCATCGCGAGGGTGTTGACGAAGCAGCCGATCAGGTCGTCGGTGCTGCGGTGCGTACGTCCGGCCACCGGGCTGCCGACGGTCACGTCGGTGCCGCCGCTGTACCGGGCGAGCACCACTTGGAGGGCGGTCAGCAACACCATGTACGTGGTGGTGCCGGTGCGTTCGGCCAGGGCCCGGACGCGGCGCGAGCGGTCGGCGCCGAAGGCGACCTGGATGCGCTCGCCCGTGGTGTCGGCCACGGCGGGACGCGGGCGGTCGGTCGGGACGGTGATCGTGGCGGCTGCGCCGCGCAGCCGGTCCAGCCACCAGGCGCGCTGCCGGTCGAGTTCGGCGGCGAGAGTGGTCTCCTGGCGGTAGGCGACATCGGCGTACTGGACCGGCAGGGGCGGCACACCGGGTGCGCGGCCGGCGAGGCGGGCGGTGTACGCGGCGGTCAGCTCGCGGAACAGCACGCCCACCGACCAGGCGTCGGCCGCGATGTGGTGCAGCACCACGCTCAGTACGCAGCGGTCGTCGGAGCGTAACAGGGCGGCCCGGATCGGCAGTTCCTCGGCCAGGGCGAAGGGTTGCCGGGCCTCGGCGGCGAGCCGGTCCGGTACGTCCGGCTCCGGCAGGTCGACGACGGGCATCGCGAACCGGTCGACGTCCACGACGGTGGGCAGCACGTGGCCGTCCACGCTGGGGTACACCGTGCGCAGCACCTCGTGCCGGGCCACCACGTCGGTCAGCGCGGCACCGAGCGCGCCCTCGTCGGGGCGGCCGGTCAGGCGCAGCACAAGCGGCATGTTGTAGGCGGCGCCGTCGGGTTCGTACTGGGCCAGGAACCACATCCGGCGTTGCGCGGCGGACAGCGGCGTGGGTACGTCGGCGGGCCTGGGGGTCAACTCGGCCCGGGGTGTGGTGGACCGGGCCCGGGCCAGCCGGCGGCGCAGGTGTTCGCGGCGGGCGCGCTCCGGGTCCCGGTCGGGGTCGGGGCGCGTGGTCAGGATCTCCTCGGAATCGGTCATCGTACGTCCCCCGCGGTCGGGGCGGGGTAGGGGGTCGGGCCGGTGTGCTCGACGACGTCCACGCCCGCGTCGAACTCTTCGGGGTCCTCCGGTTCGGCCATCAGGATGTCCTCGATCCGGCGGGCCATCGCGGCCAGGCTCGGCGCCTCGAAGACCACGCGCAGCGGGAAGGTGATCTCGAAGCGCTCCTCGACCATGGCCGCCATGCGCAGTGCCTGGAGCGAGTTGCCGCCCAGGCCCAGGAACCGGTCGTCGCGGCCGATGCGGGCCGGCCCGAGCAGTTCGTGCCAGATCTCGGCCAGGATCTCCTCGCAGTCGCCCTCGGGGGGCGCGCCGCTGCCGCCGGGACGCGGCTCGGGCAGGGCCTTGCGGTCGATTTTCCCGGCGGGGGTCAGCGGCAGCGCGTCGAGTGGGATCAGCACGCCGGGGATCAGGTGGCGGGGCAGTCGTTCGGCCAGCGCGGCGGTCAACTCGGCGGCCGTGAACGGGGTTTCCGAGACGACGTAGCCGACCAGGGTGGGCCCGGCGGGTGCGTCCCAGACGCTCGCGACGGCGGCGTTCACCTCGGGCAGCGCGGTCAACCCCGCCTCCACTTCGCCCAGTTCGATCCGGAAGCCGCGCAGCTTGACCTGGTGATCGGCCCGCCCGTGGAATTCGAGCGAGCCGTCGCGGCGCCGGCAGGCGATGTCGCCTGTGCGGTACATCAGCGCGCCGGGCGGCCCGAACGGGTCGTGGACGAAGCGTTCCGCGGTGGTCTCGGCGTTGCCGAGGTAGCCCAGCGCGACACCGGCGCCGGCGATGCACAACTCGCCGGGCGCGTTGACGGGTGCGGGGCGGCCGGCCGAATCCAGTACGTACACCCGGGTGTTGTCGATCGGCGTGCCGATCGGGACCACGCGCAGCGCGGCGTGGGCGCGGTCGGCGCGCAGCAGGGTGGACCAGACCGTGGTCTCGGTCGGGCCATACATGTTCCACACCCGCGCGCAGCGGTCGAGCAGCGCGCCGGCCAGGTCGCCGGTCAGCGCCTCGCCGCCGCAGAGCGCGACCAGGCCGGGGCGGCCGGGCCAGTGGGCCTCCAGGAGCATGCGCCATGTGGCGGGGGTGGCCTGGCACACCGTCACCTCACGGCGATCGAGCCAGTCGGCCAGTCGGCGGCCGTCGGCGCTCGTCTCGCGGTCGGCGATCTCCACTCGGGCGCCGACCACGAGCGGCAACCACAGTTCCAGGGCGGCGATGTCGAAGGTGAGCGTGGTGACGGCGGCCATCGTGTCGGCGGCGGTCAGTCCGGGTTCGCGCGCCATCGAGAGCAGGAAGTTGACGATGGCGCGGTGCGGGACGGCGACCGCCTTGGGCCGGCCGGTGGAGCCGGAGGTGTGGATGAGGTAGGCCGGGTCCTCCGCCTCGATGCCCGGATCCGGCGTGGCGGCGGGGGCCAAACGGACCTCGTCGCCGTCCACGAGGACCACGTCGTAGCCGGGGTCGGCCAACAGCGGCACCCCGGCCGCGTGCGCGCTCTCCCCGACGATCAGGGTGACCTTGGCGTCGTCGAGCAGGGCCCGGTTGCGGGCGATCGGCTGGTCGGTGTCGATCGGCAGGTAGGCGGCGCCGGTGCGCAACACCGCCAGGAGCGCGGCGGGCAGCAGGTGGGTGCGGGGCATGGCGACTGCCACGCGGGTGCCGCGCTCGGCGCCGTAGTAGCGCAGGGTGCGGGCCAGCCGGGCGGCGAGGGCATCGAGTTCGTTGTAGGTGAGGGTGCCGCTCGCGGCGGAAACGGCGATCGCGTCCGGGGTGCGGGCGATCTGCGCGGCGATCAGATCGGGCAGGCACACGTCGGGGCGCGCGGTCGGGGCGGGGTTGGCGCCCTCGACCACTCGCGCGTACTCGGCCGGATCGAGCATGATCGTTTCGGTGATCGGCCGGTCGGGCGCGGCCAGGCCCTCGGCGAGGATCGCCATCAGGTGGTCGACGATCGTCGCGATCGAGGCCTCGTCGTAGCGCCCGGTGCGATACTCCACGGACAGCAGCGGCCCGCTCGCCGGGAACTCGACGAACATCGACAGGTCGGTCTTGGCCCCGCCGTTGCACATCTCTTCCAGGAATTCCAGCGTCAAGCCCGGCAGTTCGACCGCCGCGCCCGGGTGGTTCTGCACCGCGAGCAGCAGTTGGGACACGGGTGTGGAGGTATCGGCGCCGGCCACGCCCGCGAAGCGCAGCTGCTCCAGGTAGGGCAGCGCGCTGTGGTCGAGCGCGTCGAGCACGACGGGGCGCAGCCGGTGCACCAGCTCACGGAAGGAGTCGGTGCCCTCGACCCGGAAGCGCAGCGGCACCGTGTTCAGCAACGGGCCGACCACGTCCTCCAGTTCCGGCAGCGGTCGGACCGCGAACGGGGTGAGTACGGCCTGGTCGGTACGGCCGGTGTAGCGGTTCACGAGGATGCCGAGGGCGGCGAGCATCGCCATGTACAGGCTGGCCCCCTCGCCGGCCGCCCACTCCTCGGCGGCGCGCACGAGGCCGGCGTCGAGGCGGCGGGCGAACCGGGCCCCGCTCGGGTCGAACGGGTCGGCGTGGGTGCGATCGCCCGGGAGGTACTGCTCCGGGCTCAGGTCGGTCAGCCGGCCGGCCCAGCGGCGCGCCTCGTCCTCGTGCGCGTCGGCGTGGCGGCGCTCCCAGGCGGCCACGTCGCGGTACTGGAGCGCGGGTTCGCCGAGCGGCACACCCTGATAGGCCCGGGCCAGGTCGTTCAGGAGCAGCCCGATCGACCAGCCGTCCATCGCGATGTGGTGGATCACGAGCAGCAGTTCATACCGGTCCGGGCCGGTGCGGACGGCGACCGCGCGCAGCAGCCGGCCCTCCGCCCGATCCAGCGGCCGGCGCGCGTACGGGCGCAGCGCCGCCTCCACCTGGGCGGGGTCCGCGTCCGGCAGGTCGAGCAGCGGCACCTCGACCGGGTAGGGGGGTCGAATCTCGGCCACCGCGGCGCCGGCCCGGAACATCAGCGCGGTGCGCAATACCTCGTGCCGACGCACCAATTCGCCCAGGGCCCGACTCAGTTCGACCGGATCGAGCGCGCCGATGGCCCGGATCCGCAGCGGCACGTTGTACAACGCGCTGCCGGGGGCGACCAGTTCGTGCGTGGCGAACTCGCGCTGGACGGTGCCCACCAGGACGGGGGTACGCGGGTCGCGGTACGGCGGTTCGACCAGGGGCCCGGCCGAGCCCGGTTCGGCCCGGTCGACCCGCTCGGCCACGGCGGCGGGGGTGGGCAGGGCGAAGAAGGTGTCGAGCGGGATACGGATCCCGAACTCCCGCTCGACGCGGGCCAGTAGTCCGACGGCCAGGAGCGAGTTGCCGCCGGCGTCGAGGAACGGGTCGTGCACGCCGATGCGGGGCACACCCAGCACGTCGTGGAAGGTCGCCACGACGCGGGTCTCGGTGGGTGTGCGGGGGCCGACGAACTCGGCGGCCACGAAGCGCGATCGGGTCGCCTCGGGCAGCGCCTTGCGGTCGATCTTGCCGTTGAGGGTGAGCGGCAGCTCCGGGAGGAGGGAGACGGCGTCCGGGAGCATGTAGGCGGGGAGCCGGGTGAGGCAGTGGGCGCGCAGGTCGGCGGGGCCGGCGGCAGGCGTCCCGGCGGCGGGCTGCACGAACGCCGCCAGGAACGGGCCGGCCGCGTCCTCGCGCAGCACCACGGCGGCGGCCTGGACTCCGGGGTGTCCGGTCAACACCGCCTCGATCTCGCCGAGTTCGATCCGGAAGCCACGCAGCTTGACCTGCTGGTCGACCCGACCGTGATATTCCAACGCGCCGTCGGGTCTGCGGCGCACCAGGTCGCCGGTGCGGTAGCGGCGCTCCCCCGCCACCGTGACGAAGCGCTCGGCGGTCAGGTCGGGGCGGCCGTGATACCCCTGCGCGAGGCCGTCGCCCGCGAGGTACAGCTCGCCCAACTCGCCGGCCGCGGCGGGTTCGCCGTCCTCGGCGTGTACGTGGGCGGTGGTGCCGGGGATCGGTACGCCGATCAGCGGCTCGGCCCGGTCGGTGCGGTCCACCACGGCCCAGGTGGAGTACACGGTGTCCTCGGTCGGCCCGTACAGGTTGTACAGATACTCGACCTGCGGGCACGCGTACACCTGGTCCGCGACCCGCCGCGACAGCGCCTCGCCGACCAGGTTGATCGTACGAACTCCGGCCGGCAGTCCGGGACCGCGCAGCAGCGCGGCCATCGCGCTGGGCACGGTGTTGATCAGGGTGACCTCGTCCCGCGCGGGCGCGTCGGCCAGCGCGAGCACGTTCTCCACGAGGATCACCGTGCCGCCGACGGCGAGCGGGAAGAACAGTTCGTAGACGGAGATGTCGAAGCACACCGAGGTGGAGCACAACACCCCGCGGACCTGGTCGGGCCGATAGGTGTCGGCCGCCCAGCGCAACATCGCCACGACCCCGCGGTGGGTCACCCGGACGCCCTTGGGCCGGCCGGTGGAGCCGGAGGTGTAGAGCACGTAGGCGAGATCGTCCGGGCCGGTCGCCGCGCGGGCGGGCGTCGGATCGGCGGGCGGCGGGCCGTCGACGTGCACGAGCCTGGTCGCAGCCCCGGCCAGGAGGTGTTCGTGGGCGTGGTCGGTGACCACGACGGGGGCCTGCGAGTCGCCGATCACCCACTCCAGCCGGTCGCGCGGGTACTCGGGGTCGAGCGGTACGTACGCGGCTCCGGCGCGGAGGATCGCGAGCAGGGTGGCGACCAGATGGGGTGTGCGGGGCAGGCAGACCCCGACCAGGGTGCCCCCGGTCACCCCGGCCGCCGCCAGGCGCGCCCCGACCAGATCGGCCTGCTCGCCCAACTCGCGGTAGGAGAGCCGGTGTTCTCCGGCGATCACCGCGATCGAAGCGGGCATGTGCACGATTCGGGCGTCCACCACAGCGGCCAGGGGTGCGGCCGGATCCAGCTCGGGGAATGCGGTTGAACTCATCGACTCTCCTGAAGGTTCCTCATGCCGATTCGTGGTCGGCGACGCAGGCGATGTGCTCCCGGGGAGATCGTGGAGGAAGGATTTGACTGTGCCTAGCACCTGCTCCCCACTACTTCGGGTTGGCCGAAAGCAGCCGTAGCACCGCCACGCCCGGAGGGCTACGAATCGGGTCGAGTCGGACCGCGCCGGCCGACCTCGACGAGAGCAGGTGTACCGCGCCTCGCTTGCGAAACGCTTGGCACGCACCGCAGTTGCGGGTGCGTCGGGGGTGGGAGCGGGGGGCTGCGGCTCCGGAAGATGCGGTTGGGCGGAAGGTCTCGGGGCCGTGCGGGCTCGGGGCTCGAGGGGCTCCGGAGGCCGGGGCCGGGACCGGGGGCCGGGACCGGGGGCGCGGCTGGCCTGGGGGCTCGGGCGGCTCAGGCGACTCGGGCAGACTCGGGTGATTCGGGTGACTCTGGCGGCCCGGGCGGCTCGAGGACTCAGATGGCCCTGGCGGCTCGATAACTCAGGCGGCTCGATAACTCAGATGGCCCGGCTGCTCGGGGGCTCAGGCAGCCCCGGCGGATCGGCGGATGGGCGGATCGGCGGTTCGGGGGATCGGCGGTTCGGGGGCTCGATAACTCAAATGGCCCCGGCGGCTCGAGGACTCACGCAGCCCCGGCGGCCCGGCAGCCCGGCGGATCGGGGGACCGGCGGATCGGCGGTTCGGGGGCCCGGCGGCTCGATAACTCAGATGGCCCCGGCGGCTCGAGGACTCACGCAGCCCCGGGGGCTAGGCGGATGGGCGGATGGGCGGTTTGGGGGCTCGGGTGACTCTGGCGAGCTCCCGGCGGCTCGGGGCTCGGGCAGCTCGGGGCTCGGGGCTCCGGTGGCTCCGGCGGCTCGGGGCTCGGGCGGCTCGGGGCCCGGCGGCTCGGGGCTCGGGCCGCTGGGCGGAACGGAACCTATGTGAATCGATGGGCGGTTTGCCCGGCTGTCGGCTGTCGGACACCCTGCGGAGCCGAGCGTTGGTCCGGGCTTCAGGTGCGTGTGGTCGGCGGTTCGTCGGCGATCCCTACCGTTTCGGGCATGCCTGCACAGACACCCGCGTCACCGTTCCGGCTGCCTCGGCGGCACCGCTCCCGGCTCCGGGCCGGCGCCCTGGGCACCGCCCTGGGCCTGGCCGCGACCGCCGCGCTCGCCGGCGTCTCGGTCGCCGCCTCGACCGACTCGGCCCAGGCCGCGCCCGCCGTCGGCGACGTGGTGGTCTCGGAGGACTTCGGCGGCTCCACGCTGCCCGCCGGTTGGCGCGCGGTCGAGGGCGACTGGAAGGTCGAGAACGGCCGCCTGGTCGGTACGTCCGCCAACTCCGGTCAGCAGAGCCGGATCACCTTCGGCCGACACCTGGAGGACTTCCGCTTCGAGGCGGTCGCCCGCTTCGAGAGCGCCGTCGACGCGGCCCGCTGGACCGCGTTCGGCCTGGACGTACCTGCCACGGGGAACACACCGTGGTCGATCGCCACGATGCGTACCGGCACCACCGCCGGCAACGGCCTCGAATTCGCCCAGCGCACCACCGCCAACGCCTGGAACGTCACCGACACCGGCCCCGCGCCGACCGCCGCCGGCACCGGCCGCGACGTACGGATCGCGGTCGAGGTGCACGGCGCCCGGGCCCGACTGATCGTGGACGGGCGCGAGGCGCTGCGCACCACCCGGGTCCAGCGCTCCGCCGACGGCGGCCAGGCGCTCCTGGTCAACGGCGCACGGGTCTCCTTCGACGACGTCAAGGTCACCACGCTCGCCCCGGAGGCCAACGCCTACCTGCGGGCACCGGGGGCGCCGATGTCGGTCGTCGCGCACCGGGGCGCGTCCTCCGCCGCGCCGGAGAACACGCTGATCTCGGACGAGACCGCCCGCCGGGCCGGCGCCGACTGGATCGAGAACGACGTACAGCCGAGCCTGGACGGCATCCCGCACATCCTGCACGACGACACGGTGAACCGGACCACCGACGGCCAGGGTCGGATCCGCGACCTGACGGCCGCTCAACTCGCGGCCCTGGACGCGGGTTCGTGGTTCTCCCCGCTGCACGCCGGGGCCCGGGTACCGACGCTGCGCGCCCAGTTGGACGACCTTCGCACGCGCGGCGGCAATCTGCTCCTGGAGATCAAGGGCAAGCACACCAAGGACGAAGTGGCCCGCATCATCCGGGACATCAGGGACACCGGGATGAGCGGCCGGGTATTCGTCCAGAGCTTCGAGGTCGACGCGCTCGAATTCACCCACGAGTTGGCGCCCGACCTGCCGCTGGGCCTGCTCCGCAGCGCCCTGGACGCGGACCCGGTCGCCCTGGCCAAGCGCCTCGACCTCAAGGCCTACAACCCCTCGGCCGGCGGCCTGGCCGCCCGCCCCGGAGTGGTCGCCGACCTGCATCGGGCCGGCGTCGCGGTGATGGTCTGGACCGTCGACGACGCCACCGGGTGGAAGACCCTGGAGGCGGGCGGCGTGGACGCGGTGATCACCAACCGCCCGGCCGAACTCGCGGGCTGGAACGCGGCGTGGCGCCAGAACGGCACACCGCCGACGCCGGCCGCCCCGACGGTGCGCATCCTCGCCCCGGCCCCGGGCGCCCGCGTCGAACGTGCGGCCTCCCCGGTGCCGGCGCTCGACACCACCGGCGCCGAGTCGGTGCGGCTCACCCTGGACGGCAAGGATTTCGCGGCGGGCACCCCGATCGACACCACCGCCCTCCCCCTCGGCACACACACCCTGCGCGCCGAAGCCAAGGGCCCCGGCGGCACCACGGCCACGGAATCCACCTTCACGATCACCGCCACGCGTACCGGCCTGGCCCACCTGATCCTGACCTCCGGCGCCGACCGCGTCGCGGTGGCCACCCTGACCACCATGCTCGCCCACGACCAGTACCCCCAGCTGGCCAACTGGGCGGAGAACCAGTCCGGCCGCACCATCCCGGCCCCCAAGGCCCAACAGATCGCCGGCGACGCCCGCGCCCTGCGCTGACGAAAGCCGGACGCCACGGCCACACCACGTCTGCGGTGCACGCGAGATCGCGTCCACCGCAGACGCGGTCGTCCGCGCACCCCGCACCCCGCACCTGAAGTCCCGATCGACTCCGCCAACCGGCAGGGTCCCCGATCGGACCCTGCGGTCGAATCCGGCCAATGCCGTCGCGGCGTCGTGCCCCAGCCCGGCGAGGAACGGTTCGACCGGGCGGATCGAGCCGGGACGTCGGTGCCGCGCGTCGGGAACCAGCGCGCCGGGTCGGCGTCCAGATCCCGATCCACGTACCCGGTCGATTGCGCAAGGGTGAGAGACATGCGGTGAGGCAGGACGAGCAAACACGCGCGCCTCGGCCGACGACCCCGGAGCGGCGCCGCCGAGCCGGGCGTGCCTATGGGCGCGGGGGCCGACGTCGGACCGTAGACTTCGGGGATGGGCGAGCGGTTTGTGGTCAGTGCGCTTGTGTTGCTGGTTCCCGATGTGGAACAGGTCGTCGAGCCCTGGCGGGAGCGCTACGATCCGCGCGTCGCCGAGGGGATTCCGGCGCATGTGACCGTGTTGTACCCGTGGTTGCCGCCCACGGAGATCGCAGCCGCAGACCTGGAGGCACTGGGCGCGATCGCCGGTGCGCAGCCCGCGATGGAGCTGGCGTTCGAGCGGATCGGGCAGTTCCATCGCGGATTGTGGCTGGCCCCCGATCCGGCCGACCCGGTGCTGCGACTGATCGAGGCGGTGACCGACCGCTGGCCGGACTGCCTCCCCTACGGCGGCGCCTACCTCGACGATCCGGACGACGTCGGACCACACCTGACCGTCGCCCTCGGCCAGGACGCCGAGGAACTGCGGGCCCTGGCCGAGGAGGTCACCACCCGCCTGCCCCTCACCACCCGGGTCGCCGGACTCGACCTGGTGGTGGGCGACGAGGACGGCAACTGGTCCCTGCGCGAGTCCTTCCCATTCGCTCCCCGAGGCACCCCGACCCGGGACTAGCGCCTGTCCGGCGGGAGTTGCCGGACAGGACCCGGGTCGCGAGGGGCTTCAGGGTTTGAGCATGAAGGTGAAGTCGGCGGAGAGTTTGCCGGTCAGTCGGACCGCGGAGACGATCTTTCCGTCGGTGATCAGTCGCTCGACCTCGGCTCTGGGCAGGCCGAAACCTTCGGCGATCAGGCGTACCGGCCGGACGGGGATCCGGGCCGCGAACCGCACCGCGACCTCGATCGTCTCGCGGTCCGGGTGAGCCGTTTTGCCGGTGTCCAGGCGCCAGGCGTCGGTCCAGTCGAGGGCGATGCGATTGCGGCGCCGAACGAGCGGATCCTGGAGCAGTTCGGCCGCCAGGCCGAGGTCGTTGGCATGCAGCCGATCGAGCAGATCGGGTCGTACGGAGCGCACGTGCGTTCGCTCCAGGACCGTCAGCTTCGCCGTTTCCCCGCAGGCGGTACAGAGCGCGAGGAGCCAGACGTCGATGAGCTTGTGGTTCGCGTTGACGCGGAATTTGCCGTTCGCCCGCAGGTGCTCGGCCGCGCAGCCGTGGCAGCGGCGGAGGACGAGGGGTAGGCGGGTGGGCATGACCACCCAGGTTTCGAGCACGGGTGTACACCGGTTCCAGTGAGAAGACCGCAGCAAGAAGCAGCGCGGCGCAGATGCGCGACGCGCGACCAACAGCGCTCGGGGAATCTCACACGGTGTACAACGGCACTTCCTTGCCTGGAGGACGGGTCCGGCAGCACCGTAACGGCGCGCGGTGACGCCGTTCCACTCATTTTCCGATGGTTTCCGACAGTGAAAACACCCCGGCCCGGGCCCGTCCGATGATGCGCTGGACGGGCTCCGGGCCGTGTCGGGGTTTTTCGGGCGCGGTGGGTGTCAGCCGCCTTGGCCGGCGCTGCCCATGGGGCCGACGGTGACGGGGGTGCCGGTGCCGTCGGTGACGGGGAGGGTGGTGGCGCCGGGCCAGGGGATGTCGGCGGACTTGGTCTCTCCGGGCGGGGTGACGAGCAGGCCGGTGATGCGGATGCCGGAGCCGCCGGAGTCGTTGGCCGGGTAGTGGATGCCGAAGGAGATGGACGTGTCGCGCTTGAGGATGACGGGGACGACGGGTTCGTCGGTGCGTTCGGCGGAGATGGTTCCGGCGGTGGTCTTGAGGTCGACGCCGGCGAAGCCGGTCATGGTGCAGTCGCCGGCGAGGTTGTCGAGGGTGACGGCGACGGTGCGGTCGTCGTCGCCGTCGATGGTGGCGTCGTCGGCGAGGAAACTGAGGTCGTCGGTGCGGCACTTGGCGGGGCCGCTGCCGGAGTTGCCGGCGCCGCCGGAGGTGGTGCCGGTGGCCTTGTTCGGGGTGACGGTCTTCCCCGAGGCGGAGTCCTTGACGGTGGAGCCGGAGCCGGTGGAGGTGTTGCCGCCGGTGGTCGAAGCGCCGAGTGCGGACGGTTGGGTGACGGTCTGGCCGGCCGGTGCGGCGGCGGGCGGGTTGCCCTGGGCGGCGTTGCCCGAGTCGGTGCCCTGGCATGCCGTCATCGTCATCGCGCCGCCGACGACGGCGGCGGAGAGGAGGAGGGCCCTGCTGCGGTTCCCGAACATTGAACGTCCCCTTGGTGTCCGTTGATCGAAGCCCGGAGCCGGCGAGGCCCCGCGGTGCTTGCTCGATCACTATGACGAGCCCGAACACCGGGGCGATACGGGAGTCGTCGACCCACGACGGCGCCGTCACAGACCGGTGACATGGTCACGTACAGGAACGCGGGCACGCTCGTCCGCCATGGGCGCGTACTGATCGGGCCGCCTCGTCCCGTGCGCGTCGCGGCTCCGGGCACGGCCGCGAACTGCGGCTTTCCACCGCGTCGTTCGGCCGTGACCAGCACGAACAGCGGTTGCCGCCACCGCCGATGGGCGGCATGGATCCCGGTGGCCGGGTCCGCACGCAAGCGGCTCGGACCGTAGTCGCCGGGTGCCACGACGACGGCCGATCCCGCACCGAGGTCCGTAACAACGGTTTGGAACCGGCCGCCGGTCATCGCCTCGCAGCGGGTTCGTCCCGGCGGGAGGCGAGACGCCGGGAGCGGCTTCCGAAACGGTCTAGCCGGCTGCCTGGGCCCTGCGTTGGCGCTTGGACAGCGGGGCCTGGGACAGGTCTTCGGCTTGGGCCCGGAGGTTCTTGTGGCCGTAGCCGCGGTCGCTCAGCCACCGGTCCGCCGCCGCCAACGCTCGCTCCGTCGCCGGGACGATGTCCTCCTCCGCCTCCCCCGAGTCGACGAAGCGGAAGGTGAAGAACGGGCGCGCCGCAAGGTCGTACGTCAGATGCCCCTCGGGCGTGAAGGTCGCCCGCAGCACGTCGTGTTCGGCGGCCCGGGCGAGCAGTTCCGCCCGCTGCTCCTCGCCCAGTCCGTCGAAGGCGCCTCGGACGGTGATGCGGAAGATGCGTTCGCTCATGGGCAAACCCTAGGCGGCGCCTCAACCGAATTTCGGCCGGAAGCCCCGTGCCCCGGGCTCAGCGCTCCTTCGTCCACGACCCCAGGACCATCAGCGTCTTGGTGCCGGTGACGTTTCCGTTGCGCCGGAGGTGATCGATCACCTGTTGCAGGTGGGTGATGTCGCGGACCCGGACATGGATCAGCGCGTCGGGATCGCCGGCGATCGTGTACACCGCCTGCACCTCGGGGGTGTCCGTGGCGGTGCGCACGATCTCGCTCACCGGCATGCTGCCCGGGTAGCGCAGTTCGGTGAACGCCTCGACGCCCCAGCCCAGCTTGGCGTGGTCGATCTGCACGGTGAAGCCGGTGATCACGCCCTCCTCGCGCATCCGGTCCACCCGGCGCTTGACCGCCGCGACCGACAGGCCGATCTGTCCGGCCATCTCGGAGAAGGTGCGCCGCCCGTCCTCGCGCAACATGCGCAGGATGTTGTGGTCGATGCTGTCGATCTCGGCCATGCCCGACGCTCCCGTCCTCGGCGCTGCCCACGCAAAGCATCGAACCCGAGTCCGATCGGCAGGCAAGAATCTTGCGGCCTGTACCCGATCCGCCGCAAGGTGCTTGCGCCGACGACCGAACGGTTCACCTCACCGCCGGTCCCCCCGGACCCTTCCGGACCGTGCCGCACGGCCCGCTACGCTTCCCGCCGGGACCCGAGACCCCGGGTACGACGACGCGTCGACCCGATCGGCGGGAGGGCTTCGCCATGCGCAGGACACGAGCGGATCACCAGGATCCCGAGGACGTCGGCGACCCGACCCACGCACCGGGTCGCGGCCGGCGGAGCCACGGGAGCAGCGACCGGCACCCGCCCGATCCGCCGCACCCGGCGCACCACGGGCACGGCCACGCCCACGCGCACGGGCCCGCATCCCCCGTCTCGACCCGGCTGCGGCGCGTGGTGGCCGCCGTACTCATCCCGTTCGCCGCCGCCGTGGCAATCGGCCTCGTGGTGCTGTGGCCCAGCGGCACACCCGCGCATCCGCGTACGGGCGTGGGCTTCGACCAGGAGACCCGGGACGGACGCGTCACCAAGGTCGAGGAGCTGCCCTGCGCGCAGGCGGACGCCGACGCCTTCGCCGCCGGCAGCGGCCACTCGGGCGACCCGGCCGGCTCCACCGGCGCCGCCGCTCCCCCACCGGACGCCACCCCCGGCGGCGTTCCCTGGCCCCCGCCCACCACCGCGCCCGGCTCGGCGCCCCCGCCCGCCGACTGCCGCCGCGCCACCATCGAGGTCACCTCCGGCGCCGACAAGGGCCGCCGGGTCACCGAGGTGGTCCGGCCGGACCAGCTGCGCCGGTTCTCGGTCGGGCAGGGGGTGGTGCTCGCGTACGCCCCGGGCGCGCCCGAGGACCTGCGCTATTCGGTGATCGACGTCCGGCGCGGCCCGCCGATGCTGCTGCTCGCGGGCCTGTTCGCGGTCGCGGTGATCGTGGTCGGGCGGATGCGCGGGCTGACCGCCCTGATCGCGCTCGCGATCAGCTTCGCGGTGTTGTCCTTCTTCATCCTCCCGGCCATCCTGCACGGGTCGGATCCGCTCCTGGTCGCGGTCGTCGGCGGCAGCGCGATCATGTTCACGGCCCTGTACCTGTGTCACGGCATATCGGCGCGCACGTCGGTCGCGGTGGTCGGCACGCTGGTCTCGGTGGCGCTGATCGGCGTGTTGGGGAAGCTGTTCATCGGGTGGGCGCACCTGACCGGCAACACCTCCGACGAGACCGGACTCGTTCACGCGCTGTATCCGCACATCGAGTTGCACGGCCTGCTGTTGGCCGGCTTCATCATCGGTTCGCTGGGCGTACTCGACGATGTGACGGTCACTCAGACCTCGGCGGTGTGGGAACTCAAGCAGGCCGACCCGACCATGACGGCCCGTCGGCTGTACCGGGCGGGCATCCGGATCGGCCGCGACCACATCGCGTCGACGGTCAACACGCTGGTATTGGCGTACGCGGGCGCCGCGTTGCCGCTGATGTTGCTGTTCTCGATCGCGCGCCGGGACGTGCTGGACGTGGCCACCAGCGAGATCGTCGCGGAGGAGATCGCCCGCACGCTGGTCGGCAGCATCGGCCTGGTCGCCTCGGTCCCGGTCACCACCGCACTGGCGGCGCTCCTGGCCGCGGCCGATCACGGGCCGCCGACGAAGGATGCCGGCGCGCCGGCCGTCACCGTACCGGCGCCCGCGTCCCGGGGCCGCCACCGGGGCCGCTGAGCGCGCGTGGGGCCTCGCGCCGGTCGGCGTGCCCGACCCCACCGTGCGTCCTCTCTCATATTCGGGATATCGTCTCGAATATGAGAGAGGACGCAGACGGAGACGCGGCGACGCCGGACCGTGCCGCCGCCGCACGGGTCGAGGCGCGGCTGGCCGGTCGGCTCACCGAACTCCGGCTGGAACACGGCTGGTCCCTGGACGAGTTGGGGCGCCGGACCGACGTGAGCCGGTCCACCCTGTCCCGGCTGGAGCGGGGTGAGATCAGCCCGACGGCGGCGCTGCTCGGCCGGTTGTGCACGGCGTACGAACGGACCATGTCGCAGTTGCTCGCCGAGGTCGAGTCGGAACCGCCACAACTGGTCCGCGCCGAACGGCAGGAGGTGTGGCAGGACCGGACCTCGGGCTTCACCCGTCGATCGGTGTCCCCGCCGCATCCGAGCCTGCGCGGCGAGGTGGTCGAGGGCACCCTGCGCCCCGGCGCGGACATCGCCTACGACGGCCCGTCCGTACCCGGCCTCGAACACCACGTCTGGGTGCTGGACGGCGTCCTGGAGGTCACCACGGGCGGTCGGCCGCACGAGGTGCGCGTCGGCGACTGCCTGCGCTACCGGTCGTGGGAGCGCTCACGCTTTCGCAACCCGGGCCCCGAACCGGTCCGCTACGCCCTGTTGATCGTCCTGCCCTGACGGAGAGCCGACTTGCACACCATCACCGAACTGACCGTCGACGACTTCCGCGCCGGCATCGCGAACCTGGCCGACCTGCTCGTCGACGTGGTCGCCGGCGGCTCCTCCGTCGGCTTCGTCGCCCCGTTCGACCACGCCGCGGCGGCGGCCTGGTGGCGGTCCCTGGACTCCGCCGTGGCCGACGGCAGCCGCCGGGTGTGGGTCGCCCGGGGCCCGAACGGCGTGGCCGGCACGGTCGGTCTCGTCCTGGACCACAGACCGAACAGCCGGCATCGCGCCGAGGTGGTCAAGCTCATGGTCCACCGCAACGCCCGGGGCCACGGACTCGGCCGAGCCCTGCTGCGTACCGCCGAACAGGGCGCCGCCGACGGCGGAAGCCGCCTGCTCCTGCTCGACACCGAGGCCGAGAGCACCGCCGACCACCTGTACCGGACGGCCGGCTGGACCCGCTACGGCCTGGTTCCGGACTATGCGACCGACCCGGCCGGGAAGCTGCGGGACGGCACCTTCTACTACAAGCGCATCGCCTGATCCCGACCCCGAGCGGTCCGCGCGCCGTGGGCCGGTCGCCGCCTCCCCCCTCCCCGCCTCCCCGACCGGTATCCCCCCGCCGGTGTTGGGGCTGCCCCCAGTGCCCGGCCTGGGGGTCGCCGGATTCCGGGTGGGGGCCGAACTTCCCTACGTTCATGGGGGTTCGGTCATTGCCGAACGGAAACACCAGTCGCACCCCAGGGGGAACGATCACCGTGGACCGCAGGAGAAACCGCACCTTCACCAAGCTGGCCGCCTGTACCGGACTGGCCCTCGGCGCGGTGGCGTCGACCACCGCACCGGCACTCGCCGAGGCCCCGCCGAAGCACCGGGCGACCCCGTCCGCCGCCGGGCTGCCAACCTTCGACTTCGGCGACTGCCCGACGCTGCCCATCGGCGCGGACCCCGACAAGTGGCGCTGCGAAGTACACGTCGCCACCGGGGAGATGCGGCTGGGCGAAGCCGTCGTCCCGATTCGCCCGATGACCATCACGCACGCCGAGGGCCCGCTGCCCGACGGCACCACCGGCCAGGTCTTCGGCGCGCTGCACGCGACCCCGAGCCCGACCTCCGGCGGCCTGCTCGGCGTGCCCGGCCTCCCCGAGCGCGCGCCACTCCTCGGGATGAACGTCGAGACGAAATACGGCGGTTGGTTCGACTTCCTCTCCCACGGCACCTCGGCCGGCGGTCTGGACGTGACCCTGGCCCTGAGCGGCCCGCTGCTGCCGAAGGACTGCTCGATCGGCACCGCCGAGCAACCGATCCGGCTGACCATGATGCGCAAGGGCCCCAACGAGTGGATCTCCAAGGACCCGCCCATCCTCAAGGGCACCCTGTGGGACAACACGGTCGCCATCCCCGCCGCAGGCGGTTGTGGTCCGCTCGGCACGGTGCTGAACCAGCGCAACGGCCTGCCGTCGCCCGGCGGGACCAATTCGATCACCCTGGACGGGCTGTACACGTTCAAGACGTACACCCAACTCGGTCGCTGACCGACGCCCGTCGGCATCGCGTCCGCTCGGCACCGGTCGGGTCGGGTCATTCGGGTCGGGTCGGGTCGGGCACCGTCGTCCTATCCTGATCGGACAACCGCGACCGAGTGTGGGGAGAACGTCGACGTGGATCTGCGGGCGCGGTACCGGGAGTTGTACGAGGCCGGACTTTTCACCGCCGAGTGCGCCGAGGACGCCTACCCCCTCGGCGCACTCGGCCCGGTGCTGCACGCATCGATACGCAGCGAACTCGACGCCCGGAAAAGCGGCATCGACTACTGCGACAGCCGGATGGACGTGGCCGCGGCGGTCGAGGGCCTGGCCGCGATCGCACCGCGCTACGCCGAACTGCGCCGGGAGCTGTTCTCCGACCTGCACCATGTCGGGCGTCCGGCATCGCGGTGGCGCGTGGTGAGCCCCGACTTGGCGGTGCTGGCCCCGCTCCAGGTGTGGCGGCAACCGCCGGCGTACGCCCTGCTGCTGCGTGACCCGGGGACGGGGACCGGGGGCGCCCAGTCGTGGGACTTCATCGTCCACCCGCGCGCCGGGGACCCCCGGGTGCCGGGAACGACGTACACCACGATGGTCTTCCCGGAGGCGGCCTCGACACCCGGATCCGCCTCCGGTCCCGCCGCTTCGGCCGGGCCGCCGCCGCCCGGTCCGGCGTCCGGCGCCGCGCCCGGCTCGACGCCCGGTTCCGGGGCGGCGCGGCGACCGGGCACCGTACAGGTGACCAGGCAACTCGAGGAGCAGCGCGAGCACTACGAACAACTGACGTACGGCTTCGCGGCGTTGGGGCGCCGGGTGCGGTTCGCCGCGCTCAACGACCCCGACGGCGGCCGCGAGCCCCAGGCGCCGAAGGGCTGACCCGCAGACTCGCAACCAATCCCACGGTCGGCGAACCGGGGGATTGCCCTGCCTCCAATTTCTAATGCCCTATAGAGTGTGTAATCATTAGATCGACGGCGCTCGTCGTGAGCACCGAGCCGGAAACAAGGAGCAACGATGGGCACCCTCGCGACACTTCAGACCGGTCATGTCGGGCTGAACGTCACCGACCTCGACCGTTCCGTGTCCTTCTACCGGGCGGTCCTGGAGGTCGAGGTACTGGCCGAAGGCAACGAGGAGAGTCGCCGCTTCGCCTTCCTGGGGCGGGACGGAAAGCTCCTGATCACGCTGTGGCAGCAGAGCGAGGGCACGTTCCCGACTCGGCGCCCCGGGTTGCACCACCTGTCCTTCCAGGTGGAGACCATCGACGAGGTGAGAGCCGCCGAACGGGTCCTGCGCGGCCTCGGCGCGCACTTCGACCACGAGGGCGTCGTCCCGCACGGCGAGCACGGCACCTCCGGTGGGATCTTCTTCACCGACCCGGACGGCATCCGCCTGGAGATCTACGCCCCGTCCGGCGCCGACCCCGCCGACGCCCCCACCGTCGGCGCGCCGACCTGTGGCTTCTTCTAGACCCGCGCAGCATCCCCACCGGCCGCACGCCCCACACCGCGCGCCCCACAACACCACACCGCATACCGCAGATCCGGAGGAATGTCGTGGCAACCGACTACCACCGCGGGGAACGCGCGGTACAGGATCGCGCCCAACTCACGCGCCAGGCCTCGCACTCGCTCGGCGGCATCGGAGACGCCATCCCGCCGGTCGCCGCGGCGTTCCTCGCCGCACAGCCCATGATCATCATCGGTGGCGTGGACGCGGCCGGCCGGATCTGGTGCTCACAGCTGACCGGCGATCCCGGCTTCCTGTCCGCTCCCGATCCATACACACTCACCATCGACGCCCGGCCGCTCGCCGAGGACCCGCTCGCGAATCTCCTCGGCGAGCCGGCCCGGGTCGGGACGATCGCCATCGAGCCGGCGTCCCGACGCAGGATGCGGATCAACGGCCGCTCCACGCCGGTGCCCGGCGGCCTGCGCGTACTGCCCGACCAGGTCATCGGCAACTGCCCCAAGTACATCCAGAAACGCGACTATCGCATCCTCGCAGACCGGAACTCCGGTCAGGCGCCAGGCAATCGCACGGTCGCCCGGGGCACCGCGCTCACCTCGGCCCAGCAACGATCCCTGCGCGCCGCCGACACGTTCTTCGTGGCCACCGCCGACGAACTCGGCAACACCGACGCCTCGCACCGAGGCGGCAACCCGGGCTTCGTGGAGGTGTTGTCCCCGACCGTGCTGCGCTGGCCGGACTACGTCGGCAACGCCATGTTCCTGACTCTGGGAAATCTCGAACTGCGGCCGGTGGCCGGGCTGTTGGTCCCGGGTTGGGACAGCGGTACGTCCCTGCACCTGTCCGGCACCACCCGCACCCTCTGGGACCACGACGAGGTCGCCCGAATCCCCGGTGCGCAGCGCCTGGTCGAGTTCACCGTCACGGACGTGGTGGAGATCGCCGACGCCGTCCCGCTGCGCTGGAGCACCCCACAAGCCTCCCGCTTCAACCCGCCCGTCCAGGACGTGACTTGAGGCCTCGGGCACACCCGCACACCGTGCACACCCGCACACCCGCACACCGGCCAGGGGGTCGAACCATGCGCATCACCGTCGACATGAACCTGTGCGAGAGCCACGGCCAGTGCGTATTCGCCGCGCCCGACGTGTTCTCCTTCGACGACGACGATTTCCTCGTCTACGAGGCCCAGCCGTCGGACGCACTCCGAGCACACGTCCGCACCGCCGTGAGCATGTGCCCGGCCCGCGCCATCTCGATCACCGACGAGTGCGCGTCGGGCCTCTCCTCCTGAGCGCCACCA
Organism: Embleya scabrispora; assembly: GCF_002024165.1. NCBI lineage: Bacteria > Bacillati > Actinomycetota > Actinomycetes > Kitasatosporales > Streptomycetaceae > Embleya > Embleya scabrispora. Next base: position 651,733 of record NZ_MWQN01000002.1, on the reverse strand, counting down.
CTCGCCACGGGCGTAGGCCCGGAACAGCACCCCACAACCGTGGCCCCGCCACATCGCACGACCCCGCCCGGAGCCATCGGCTCCGGGCGGCCGTCTTTGGGCTGCTCTTTTCTGTTCAGGGGCCGTCGCGAGCGAACCGGAATACGACCCTGGCGCATTCATGGCGCCATTGGCTCGCCATGACGCCATGAATGTGCCATGATGACGTCATGGACCTCACACCGTACGTCGACAACCTTCGCCGGGAACTCGCCATCGCCGCTGCCGCAGGCGGCGCCGAGGCTCGGGAGGTGGCCGAACGACTGTCCGCACCTCTGGAGTCGGCCGCCCGGCTCACCCTCATGAACGCGCTGTCGGCAGCGATGGCCGAGGTCACCAGCGAGCTGGCACCGGGTTCCGTGGACATCCGCCTGCGCGGTCTCGACCCCGAGTTCGTGGTGACCACGCCGCCGCCACAGGAGGCGTTCGCGGCGCCGGAAGCGGACGAGCCGGCGCCGAAGACCGTGTCGATGGCGCCACTCGCGGCGCCGGACGGGGACGAGGGCGGGATGGCCCGGATCAACTTCCGCCTCCCCGCCCATCTCAAGGCCAGGGTCGAGGAGACCGCCGGACACGCGGGCCTGTCGGTCAACGCCTGGCTGGTCCGCGCGGTCGCCGGCGCCATGGAGCCCGACGTCCCGCGCGCCCCCGCCCCCGGCCCCCACCGCCATCGCGGCCGCCAGGGCTACACGGGCTGGGCCCGCTAGCCGGGCCCGCTCCGCCGAGGCCGAGGCCGACACCGGGCCGACGCCGAGAGCGGAACCCGGGCGGTGCGCCGGTGCCGACCCACCGCCGCACCGCCCCACGCGCACCCGCCCCCACCGCCGGGCGGCACCCACACCACCGAGTCACCCCGACTCGCACCACCTCGCATCGAGCCATGAGGACGGCACCGCCATGCCTACTTTCGCCACCCCCGAACCCATCACCGCCACCCTCGAGTTCGACATCGGCACGGTCCGGATCACCGCGAGCAAGCGCACCGACACGCTCGTCGAGGTCCGCCCCGTCAACGACCGGGACGAGCACGACGTACGCACGGCGGAGCAGACCGCCGTCACCTGCACCGACGGCAGGCTGCTGGTGAAGGGGTCCAAGAAGCGGTCGCCGTTCGGCAAGTCCGGCTCGGTGGACATCGTCGTCGAATTGCCGGCCGGCTCCGACCTGCGCGGCACCACGCCGTTGGCCGACTTCACCTGCGCCGGGCCGCTCGGCGACTGCCGGCTGAGGACCTCGGTCGGCACCCTCCGGATCGACTCGGCCGCGACCCTGGACGCCCACACCGACCACGGCGCCATCCACGCGGACCACGTCGCCGGCGACGCCGAGGTGAGCGCCGCCGGCCGCATCGAGATCGGTACCGTCGGCGGCGCCGCGACGCTCAGGAACGCCAACGGCGACACCACGATCCGCGAGGTCGTCGGCCGCCTGCACGTCGGCTCGGCCAACGGCCGGATCACCGTGGGCATCGCGCACTCCGACGTCGACGCCAAGTGCGCCAACGGCACGATCCGCCTCGACGAGGTCGCCCGCGGCCGGGTACACCTCCAGTCCGGCTCCGGCGACCTCGAGGTCGGCATCCGCGAGTCCACCGCGGCCTGGCTCGACGTACGGACCCGAATGGGCAGCGTGCGCAACTCCCTCGACGCAGCCCAGGGGCCCGACGCCACCGAGCAGACCGTCGAGGTGCACGCCCGCACCTCCATCGGCCACATCGTGATCCGCCGCGCCTGAATCGACGAGCCACGACCCAAGGGACCCGATCGCCATGACCACGACCATGACCACCGCCACCCGCGACCGCACCCGTACCCTCGCGATCGACGCCACCGGCCTGACCAAGTCCTACGGCGACAAGAAGGTGCTGGACGGCATCGACCTGCGCATCCCCGAGGGCACGGTTTTCGCCCTGCTCGGACCCAACGGCGCGGGCAAAACCACGACCGTACAGATCCTGTCCACCCTGATCACTGCGGACGCCGGTCGGGCCGAGATCGCCGGTCACGACCTGACCGGCGCAGCCGACGGCGTACGCCGATCCATCGGCGTCACCGGCCAGTTCGCCGCGGTGGACAACCTGCTCACCGCCCGGGAGAACCTGATCCTGATGGCGGACCTGCACCACCTCGGCCGGCGCGAGGGCCGCCGTCGGGCCGACGACCTGCTCGCCCGCTTCGACCTCACCGAGGTCGCCCACACCTCGGTGGTCACCTTCTCCGGCGGTATGCGACGCAAGCTCGACCTGGCGATGACCCTGGTCGGCGATCCCCGGGTGATCTTCCTCGACGAGCCGACCACCGGCCTCGATCCGCGCAGCCGGCGGATCATGTGGGAGATCATCCGCGACCTGGTCGCCGATCGCGGCGTCACCATCCTCCTCACCACGCAATACCTGGACGAGGCCGACGAACTCGCCGACCGGATCGCGGTCCTGGACCACGGCACGTTGATCGCCGAGGGCACCGCCGACGAGCTCAAGCGGCGCATCCCCGGCGCGCACATCCGGCTCCGCTTCGCCGACGTGCACCGGCTCGACGCCGCCGCCGACCTCTTCCGCGCCACCAGCCGCAACGACGAGGCGCTCACCCTGAACATCCCGTGCGACCCCGGCATCCCCACCCTGCGCGCCATCCTCGACGCGCTCGACACGGCGTCGATCCCCGCCGAGGAACTGACCGTGCACACCCCCGACCTGGACGACGTCTTCCTCACCCTCACCGGCCGGCCGCAGGTCGACCACGTGCCGGACTCCCGGAAGGAGAACCCGCGATGAGCACCCTTTCCTACGCGGTCACCGATTCGGCGACCATGTTGCGCCGCAACCTGCGACACGCACTGCGCTACCCCTCGGTGACCGTCTCCGTGGTCGCGATGCCGATCGTCATGCTGCTGCTGTTCAACTACGCCTTCGGCAACGCCCTCGGCGCCGGGATCGCCGACTCCCCCACCGGCGACACGAAGTACATCGACTACGTCGCTCCCGGCATCATCCTGATGGCGGCCACCTCCGGGGCCCTGGCCACGGCGATCTCGGTCTGCGTCGACATGACCGAGGGCATCGTCAACCGCTTCCGCACGATGTCCGTGTCCCGGGCGGCGTTCCTGACCGGACACGTCGTCGGCAGCGTGATCCAGACCCTGGTCAGCCTGGCCCTGGTGATCGGCACCGCGCTCGCCGTCGGCTTCCGGCCGAACGCCACGGCGCTCGAATGGCTCGCCGCGATCGGCCTGCTCACGCTGTTGACGCTGGCGCTGACCTGGATCTCCGCCGGCATCGGCCTGGTCGCCAAGAACGTGGAGACCGCCAGCAACATCCCGATGCCGATGACGTTCCTGCCGTTCCTCGGCAGCGCGATCGTCCCGACGGATTCGATGCCCACGGGGTTGCGCTGGTTCGCCGAGTACCAGCCGTTCACCCCGATCATCGAAACCCTCCGAGGCCTGCTCCTCGGCACCGAGATCGGCAACAACGCGATCATCGCCCTCGCCTGGTGCCTCGGGGCCACCCTGGTCGGTTATGTATGGGCGCGCAGGGTGTTCAACAAGGTCCGTTGAGAACCGTGCTCACGAGCATCAGAAACGCCTCTGACCTGGTACTTGCATGGCGAGCTGCATCGCAATTTGCATGGCAACTTGCATGGTGACTCGCACAGTGAGCCGCACAGTAAGTTGCATGGCGATTCGCACGGCAACCTGCACGGCAACGTGCACGGCGGGCTGCACCGCACGACAACCCCGGGCGCCCAACGCCCGCTCCCCGGCAACCGCACCCCCACCCGCCGCACCTGGCCGTCCGACCCGGAACCCCCGGCCGGACGGCCACGCGCATGTCACCCCGAGGCCATCGAGGCCGACTCCCACCCTCACCCGTCCCGCCGCTCGATCACCCACGCCGCGACCGCCACCGCGACGCCGACCCACACCAGGCACACCACGGCCGCCGTCACCGTGGACGGCCGCCCGGCGGCATCCGCCCCGGTCGTATTGCTCAACGCCTGGAACGCCTGCTGCAAGGTGCCCTTCCGCATCCGGCCGGAGGAGGCCCGGGAGGCGTTGGCGGCGATCCGGCGGATCAGCGGCGAGACGATCCGCGAAATGCGCGGCCTGCTTGGGGTGTTGCGCGCGGACGGCCCGGGCGACCGGCTGCCCCGCCGGGGTTGGCCGATCCGCCCGCGCTGCTCGACCGCAGCGCCGAGGCGGGTCTGCGGGTCGCATCGGCCGTGCTCGGCGAACCGGCCGCGTTGCCGCCCGGCGTGGAGTTGTCCGCGTACCGGATCGGCCCGGAGGCACTGACCAACATCACCCGGCACGCGCGCATCGCGAACATACGGGTCACCGTCGACTATCGCGGGGACGCGCGGGCGGTCCGGCGGGAGTGTCGAGCCGGCCCCGCGCACCACGCTGCCCGGGACACCGCGCGAACACGAGGTCCTGGTCGCCGGGGGCCACACCAACCCCGGGATCGCCCGCCGCCCGCACATCACCGAGGGCACCACCGGGACCCACGTGGGCCACTTGCTCACCAAATTCGCCGCCCGCGACCGCTGGTGATCACCGCCTTCCGCGCGGGCCCGGGCCCGAGGCAGGCCCTGTCCGGCGGATCTTGGCGGGGCCCGGCGCGTGGGCGCTCAGGCCCAGGTGGTCGGGTGGGCCTTGGTGTGCCAGGCGGTCACCGCCGTGGCGTCGGTGGGTTCCACGTCCGGCGGGAGGTCGGTGGGGTCGAGCCAGGCCAGGCGGGCGCACTGGTCGGGTTCGGCGTTGGTGGGATCGCCGCTCCAGGCGGCGGTGTGGAAGTACCAGCCGATCACCGGTGCGCCGGTGTCGCCGAGCACCTGCGAGACGTAGGCCGTGCGCAGGTCGGCCGTGGCCACGTCGGTGGCGATCTCCTCTCGGGTCTCCCGGGCGCACGCCTCGATGAGGAGTTCGCCGGGGTCGACCAGGCCGCCCGGGAGCGCGAGCAGGCCATCGGCGAAGCCGGTGTCCTTGCGCTCCATGAACAACACCGCTCCGTCCGCGCGTTCGAGGATGATGGCGGCGTACGCGATGGCGTTGTGGCGGTGGTCGCTCACGTGTCGGTCTCCCCATGGTCGATCCGAGTACTTCGGGGTGCCCCTGGACGCTCCCGGGCGCTTCCGGGCGCTTCCGGGCCGTTCGCGCGATCACCCCGGGGTACACGACGGTGTCGTCGACGGCACGCGGCGGACCGGCGGGACGGACCCGCCCCCGACACGCGCCTGTGCCCGGACCAACGACCGGTGCGGGACGGACGTCACGCCCGACCCCGGTGGGAGGGGAACCGGTTCCGCCTCCCGCGACCTGCGGCGGGAACGAATCCGGCCCCGGCTCCCGGAACCTTGGCGGCGCCTGCGGACGGGGCCCGCCGCTATCCGGTGGGTTCGGTCTCCTCCGGCCGGTAGGGCCAGACATCGTCCGGGAACACCCGTGCGAACCAATGGGTTGTACGTCACGTAGACGCAGGCTGTGCCACCGGCGCGGGTCGGCCGGCTCCGGAACGGCCACCGCCACGTCCGGCCCGTACGCGAACAACCGCTCCTGGCAAACCCCGCACGGGGCGAGCACCCAATACCCCCGGCCCTCGTCGGCGGCGGTCACGCACACCGACGCCACCACGTTCCGATCGAGCTTGTACGCCTCGCAGATCGCCCCGGTCTCGTGGCACAGGCGCACGGCGTTGTTCGGCGGATTCGGCGCGGTGCCGGTCAGGATCGTCCCGTCGTCCAGGCGCAGGGCGGCGGCACCGGACCAGTCCTGTCCGGGAAATCGCCCTCGCGCCAACTCGATCGCGGCGTCGACGAGTTGCTGATCGACGGTCATGCGGACCACGGTACTGAGCGGTCATCGCGCGCCCCGGAGACCCGATCCTTCCGGGGCGCCGGTCGGCTCAGGACTTCCGCGCGGGCCCTCACGCTCCCACGATGCGTTCGACCGCCGCCTCGACGAGGCGGTCGCGTTCGGCCGGTGGGAACACGTCCGGCAGGGTGAGCTGTTCCACGATGAGCCAGTTGAACGCCAGGTACAGGAGGCGGACCGCGGTGGCGTCGCCGGGGAGGCCGGATTGCTCGTGGTAGCTCACGTTGGCCGCCACGTCGGCTCGGACCCGCTCGGTCAGCACCGTACGCAACTCCGGCCGCCGGGTGGCCTCGAGGCGCAGTTCGAGCAGCGCGAGGTAACCGGTGCGGAAGGCGCTGACCCGGTCGACGAGTTCGCGCATCAGCACGGTGTACGTCTCCCGGTCCGGCGTGCTCGCGCGGTGTCGCGCGATGATCTCCTCGCCGGGCTGCAGTCGCTCGTAGACCCGGGCGCCGGCCTGGGTGAGCAGGTCGTCGCGGCTCGTGAAGTAGTTGGAGGCGGTACCGGTCGGCACCCGCGCCTCGACGTCGACCGCCCGAAAGGTCAGCCCCCGGGCCCCCTCCTTGGCCAGCACCTCGATGGCGGCATCAACCAGCGCCGCCCTTCGCTCGTCATTCCTGCGTACCACGCTGACCACTCCATCTGTAGTACTACACCTAACACGGAGAGTACAACGCCGACGCCCCCGAAAACACAAGCGCAACACAGCCGGGCACGCGGCCCCACGGGCAGCCGGCAAAGGGGCGGACAAAGGCCGGCAGCCGGGGAGTCCACAGGCGCCGGCGGCGGGCGCCGAGCGGCAGCCGGCGGGGGCGGAGGGCGTGAGGGGGGCGACCCGGGCAGCGAGCGGGCGGCCGGGCAGCGGGCGGCGAGGACGCCGCAGCGCAGCCGGCGGACGACCACGGACCGGACGGCCACGGACCGGGCGGCCAGGCAGGCGGCGTCGGCGGCGGGGGCGGGCCGAAAGCGGCGGCCAGGCGGGCGGCAGGCGGAGGGGCCGGCCGAGCACGGCCGCCAGGCGGGCGGTAGGCACTCGGCGGCGGAGGGCGGGCGGCGGGGCGGCCGAGAGCGGCGCACAGCAGGCAGCAGTCGGCGGTCTGCCGAGGGGCGCCGCAGGGCAGCCGGCGGACGACTGCAGCGAGCGAGCGGCCGGGCAGCGGGCGGGCGAGGACGCCGCAGCGCAGCAGGCGGACGGCCACGGACCGGGCGGTCAGGCAGGGGGCGTCGGCGGCGGGGACGGGCCGAAAGCGGCGGCCAGGCGGGCGGCAGGCGGAGGGACCGGCCGAGCACGGCCGCCAGGCGGGCGGTAGGCACTCGGCGTCGGCGGCGGCGGAGGGCGGGCGGCGGGGCGGCGGAGGGCGGCGCACAGCAGGCAGCAGTCGGCGGTCTGCCGAGGGGCGCCGCAGGGCAGCCGGCGGACGACTGCAGCGAGCGAGCGGCCGGGCAGGCGGCAGGCGGCGGAGGGAGCCGGCCGCGCACGGCGGCCAAGCGGGCGGCGGGGGCCGAGGGCGGCCAGGCGCGATGTGGTGGCTCGCGGTCGGCCGTGGTCGTGCGTGGGCGGTTGCCGGTGGCGGTACGGTCCTGCCATGCACGATTCGCCGCCGGCCGCCGCCTCCGACTCCACGCCCGAACCGGGCTCGCCCCGTCCGCCCGCCTTGCCCGGGCCCGTGACCGCGGACGACCTGGACCAGGTCGTCCGGCTCGCGGTGGCCGCGCTCCGCGAGGCGCCGGCGACCGCCTGGGACGACCGGGCCGGTTCGCTGGAGTGGGACTGCTGGGAGACGGTCGAGCACCTGAGCGACGACCTCTTCGCGTACGCCGCCCAACTCGGCCTGCGCACGCCGCCGTTGACCGCCAACGTGCCCTTCGTCTGGGAGAGCCGGCGCACGGGCGGCCCGGCGAACGCGATCCACGCGAACCGCGCGGCCGGCCCCGGCGGGCTGTTGCAGGTCCTGGAGGCGAGCGGCGCCCTGCTGGTGTCCATGGTGCGGACCACGCCGTCGAGCGTGCGCGCCCACCACACCTTCGGCGACGCGGACCCCGAGGGCTTCGCGGCGATGGGCATCCTGGAGACCGTGGTGCACACGTACGACCTGGCCGAGGGCCTGGGCCTGCCCTGGACCCCGCCCGCCGACGTGTGCGCACGAGTGGTCGCCCGGATCTTCCCGGACGTCCCGCAGGACACCGACCCCTGGCCCACCCTCCTGTGGGCCACCGGCCGAGGCGACCTGCCCGGACACCCGCGCCGCACCTCCTGGCGCTGGTACAGCGAGCCGCGCCCGTAGCGACCCGGAGGCCGGGGGCCAGGGATCGGGGGCCGGAGGCCGGCGCGCCGGGTCAGAGGGTCAGCACGATCTTCCCGGCGACCCGCCCCGATTCACCGCGCGCGTGCGCCTCGGCGGCGGCCGACAGGGGGAACACCGAATCCAGTTCGGGACGCAGGCGACCCGCCTCGACCAGGGCCGCGATCTCCCGCATGGCCGCATGATCCGCCTCGACCAGCATCTCCGTGGCCCGGACCCGGTATCGCTCGACGTCCAGGTCCCGCACGTGGTTGACGATCGCGACCAGGATGCCGCCCGGACGCAGCGTCGGCAACGAGCGCGGCCCGTACTCGCCGCCGACGCCGTCCAGGACCACGTCCACGTCCCGCACCACCTCGGCGAAGTCGGTCGCGGTGTAGTCGATCACCTCGTCGGCGCCGAGCGCCCGGACGAAGTCGTGCTTGGGCCCGCTCGCCGTGCCGATGACGTACGCGCCGCGCGCCTTGGCGATCTGCACCGCCAGGTGGCCGACCCCGCCGGCGGCGGCATGGATCAACACCCGCTGCCCGGACCGCAGTTCCCCGACATCGACCAGGGCCTGCCACGCGGTGGTCGCACACAGCGGCAGCGCGGCGGCGCGGACGTGGTCGAGGTTCGCCGGCTTGCGCACCAGGTGGCGGGCCGCGGCGACGGCATACTCGGCGTGTGCCCCGTTCCCGTACGGGTATCCCAGCATGCCGAACACCTCGTCGCCCGGTCGATGGATGGCCACCCCCAGGCCGACCGCCGCCACCACACCCGACACCTCCCAGCCGAGCACGAACGGCGGCCGGCCCAGGATCAGGCCGGTGGCCCGGTGGATCCAGTCGGTCGGATTCACCCCCGCCGCGCACACGCGGACCAGCACCTCGCTCGGACCGGGCACCGGCCGCTCCACCTCCACCTCCCGCAAGACCGACGGGTCCCCCAAAACGTCCTGACTGATGGCGCGCATGTCACTTCTCTCGGTAGTGGGACCGTCCGACCGCGCCGGTCGCTCCCGGTCCGCCTGATCGACCCGAACATCGTGTCGATGACCCGACCGGCCGGACGAGCGTCCGGAACGACATGATGCGTACACTTCCGGACGTGAGCACAGTCGCGATAGCCGTCGCCGACGGCATCCTGCATTTCGAACTGGCCCTGGCCCACGAGGTCTTCGGTTCTCCGGCACCGGCCGTGGCCTCGGCCTCCGTGGAGCACTGGTACGACGTCGTCGTCTGCGGGGCCGGCCCGGTGCGGGTCGACGGGCGTTTCCTGCTCGAACCCGACGGCGGCCTCGACCGGCTCGCCGGCGCCGACACGGTGATCGTCCCCGGCTGGGCCGATGTGGACACCGATCCGCCGGCGGACCTCGTCGACGCGGTACGCGCGGCCCACGAGGCCGGCGCGCGGGTGGCCTCGCTCTGCACGGGCGCGTTCGTCCTGGCCGCCGCCGGGCTGCTCGACGGGCGACGGGCCACCACCCACTGGGCCCACACCGACGCCCTGGCCGAGCGCTACCCCGAGGTCGAGGTGGACCCGGACGTGCTGTACGTCGACAACGGCAGCGTGCTCACCTCGGCCGGCAAGGCCGCCGCGATGGATCTGAGCCTGCACATGATTCGCCTGGACCACGGCTCGACGGTCGCCAACACGATCGCCCGCCGCCTGGTGGTGGCGCCGCACCGCCCGGGCGGCCAGGCCCAGTTCGTCGCGACCCCGGTACCCGAACAGCCCGACCACCCGCTCGGCGAACTGCTCGGCTGGGCGGCGGGCCGACTGGACCGGCCCTTGACCGTGGAGGACCTGGCCCGCCAGGCCAACATGAGCTCACGCCACCTGGGCCGGCACTTCAAGTCGGTGACGGGCACCACTCCGTTGCAGTGGCTGCTGATCCAACGCATCCACCGGGCCCAGGAGTTGCTGGAGACCACCGACGACAGTGTGGACGCCGTCGCCGAGGCCACCGGCATGGGCACCGCGGCCACTCTGCGCCGCCACTTCAACCGCACCGTGGGCGTACCGCCCGACGCCTATCGCCGGACGTTCCATCGACGGCGGGCCGACGGGGAATCGGCGGCGGACCGCCGGTCGCGCGGACCGGTCCCGGCGCCGGCTACCGGGCCGGATCGGTCGCGGGGGTGAACTCCCGTACGACTCGTGCCAGTTCCGCGGGGCGATCGAGGGGGATGAGGGTGTAGCTGTCGTCGATCTCGACCAGCCGCCCCTTGGGCAGGAGTTCGGCGAGGCGGCGGCCGTGTTCCGGGGGCATGACCCGGTCGGCGCTCGCCCAGACCACGAGGGCCGGGCGGCCGAAGTCGGGCAGGCGCTCCGCCGCCCCGAGCAGGATGTCGGTGTCCGCGCCGGCCGCGCGCAACATGCGCACCGCGTCGCGGCGGATCTCGGGTCGGGACAGGATCGGCGCCGCCCAGCGCGCGGTGGCGGCGTCGCCGCGCTTGGTCAACCACCCGAAGGCGAGCGGCAGTCGACGTATCGGGCGCAGCCGCATCTGCCGCATGAACAGCCCGAACAGGCGCGGCGGGAGTTTGCCGGCGCGCACGAGGGTCCGGCCGGTGAGCCCGGGCGGAAAGTTGTCGAAGGCGTCACACGAGGCGAGCACGACCCGCCCCACCCGGGCCGTGTCTCCGCCGGCGATCAGCAGTTGCACGAGCGCCCCGCCGGTGTCGACGCCAACGAGGGTGACGTCACTCAGGTCGAGCCTGTCCAGGAACTCCCCCACCAGCGCGGCCACTCCGGGCAGCGACAGGTCGGCGTCGGCGGACATCGCGTGCCGGTGCGCCCCGAGCGGCAGGGTGGGCGCCACACAGCGGTGGTCGACGGACAGCGCGGCGATCACCTGATCCCACAACGACGAATCCATCAAGAAGCCGTGCAGCAGCACGACCGTGGGCCCGTCGCCACCAGTGTCCTCGTACTCGATCGGCCCCACCGACAGCCGCACTTCCTTCTGCGCCACGATCTCCCCCTCCGGCATCACACAGCGTTCACGGTTCGCCGTCCACCGTTCACCGTTCGCCCTCCAAAAAAGTGAACCACGTGGTTCGCAAACTGTCCACGGGGCCCGAGACGCGCGCGTGCCGCCATCACTCCTCGGCGGCCTCCTCCCGCTCCAGCGCCCGAATCAGCGCTTCGAACCCGGCGGCGACCCCCGCCGTATCACCACTGGTCCGCGCATCCACCAAAAACCCCCGGAGCACCGCGAGAATCATCTCGGCGACCTCGAACTTGCGCTGCTCGGACCAGTGTTCGGGACAAATGGCAAGCAGCGTGGGCAGATACTGCCGGGACGCCCCACGGCCGAGTTCGGCATAGCGGTCGGGGTCGTACATCGCCAGCCCGATCGCCTGGTCGAGCACGCGCGCCTCGTCACCGACCAGAATCGGCCACACCACGCGCACCCACTCGGCCAGTGGCAGCCGATCGGAACCGGGCCGCCCGGCGGCGACGGAGCGATCGATCCGCCGATCACGCAGCTGCAAAATGGCCTGCCGAAGCAGGTCGTCGGCCCCGTCGAAGTGGTAGAGCAGCACCTTGTGCGTGGTCTCCGCCGCACGCGCGGCCCGACGCAGCGAAAAGTCCACGAGCCCATTGGCCGCCAGATCCGCGGTGACCCGCTCAAGCAACTCCCGCCGCCGAGCCTCCCCCCGCGGCGACCCGACGGATCGCCGATAACCACCGGCGGCAGACGCCTCGCCAACGGGCTCGGCCGGATCGACCGGCTCGGCTGATTCGATCGGCTCGGCTGATTCGATCGGCTCACGTGCGGAGGGCTCCACGTCGGCAACTCCCATGTTCGAACATCCGCCGTCCAGGCCCGGCAAAAGCGTCACACGCACGGCACGGAACGCGGAACGCCGGCACGACCGCCGCCCGGGCGCGACCAGTACACCGGTCGACATTACTGAGGTTTGCGCCTTCGATTGCGAGCCCCGGTGCGGGACCTGTCCGAGCCTGCGGCGGGGCCCCACCGACTCGGACGAACCCCGCACCAGAACCGCGCAACTGCAACCGCAACGCCCAGCCCCTTGCGGGCCGGGCGGCGGATGGGGCCGAGACGCCTGGCGTTGGTCCTGGGCGTGCGCTGCGTGGCGTCAGTGGTGGGGCTGGGCGACTGTCGGCCATGGCCACCGGTGCGCCGCTTGGCCCGTGTCGAGGGCGGAGGGTTGCCAGGCGCGGTCGCGTTGGATGCGTAGCAGGGGGATGGGGCTGTCGTCCGTGCCGTATAAGCGGTCCGCGAGGCGGATCAGCGTGTCGTGGCGGGCGAGGGCGAGCCCACGGGCCCACGTCCAGGGGCCGTATCCGGCTCCCGCGGCCACCCGGACGGCGGCCGCGGCACCCACCGCGATGGCCAGTCCGGCGATGTCCTCGGCGGGATCGCCGACCACCGCGTCCGTCCAGTCCAGCACTCCGCGCACCCGACCGCCGCTGCCGACCATCAGGTGCTCGCCCTTGAGGTCTCCGTGCACGACGACGCTCGACACGGGATCCGCGCTCGGACCGCGCAGCGGCGCGCCGTCGAACTCGCCGTCGGCGGTGAGCCGTTGTGCCGCCGCCTCGGCCGGCTCGCGCAGCTCGGCCATCGACCGGGGCGCGACCACGGGCAGGCCGACGCCGACCGCGTCCGCCTCGGTGACCCGGGCCAGGCCGGCCAACATCCGCGCCAGGCCGGCCTCGCCCCGTCGCGAGACCCGACGCAGTTCGGCGGAGGTACCGGGGACGCGGGTGTCGACCGAATAGGCCAGCCCCTCCGCCCACTCGCCGGCGACCACGCTCGCGGGCAGCCCGACGCCGACCACGGGACGCAGCAGGTCGCGCAGCGCGATCTCGCGACGCTGTCGGTCGGACGTATCGGCGTCCCGAGCCAACCGAAGGACGTGATCCGATCCGACCCACCACGAGGAGTGCTCCCCGCCCTCGTCGATGGGCCGCACGACCCGCCCCGCATCCCGGCCCAACACCGCGTCGACCAGGCACCGCACCACCCGCTCCGTCGGCACGGGCGCCTGGGGCGTCCCGGGCGTCCCCGGCTTCCCGGCGGACGTTCCGGATGTCGTGGACGGCGGCGGCACGGACGCGGAGGCGGCTGCGGACATCCGCCGATCATCCCAGCCGGAACCGGGACCACCAACGGGTTATCCCACGCCCCGCCCCGGCGACCGCCTCACCCGCCGACCTCCTCCGAACCTTCCTCCCCCACCGCCCCCTCCGCCGCCCCCGTGTAAGCCAGCAGGGCTCGCAACGCCGCCGCGTCCGCCTGGATGTGGGCCTCGTTCTGTCGGTCCCGGTCGAGGTGGGCGAAGGCGGCTGGGCGGTCGGGGAACGGGGCGGTGGGGTGACGGGGGATCAGGTGTGCGTGCAGGTGCGGGATGTCGTTTTCGAGGAGGGACACGTTCAGCCCGGATACCGGCAGGTAGTGCGCCTCGATCGCCCTCCCCGCCGAGGTCACCTCGGTCATGAAGCCGGCGAGCTGACGTGCGGTCAGATCGGTCAGGCGCACGACGTGGCCGCCGGTCCACACCACGACGACGTACCCGCGTACCCGCCCCGAACGCCACAGGTAGGCATTGCCGTACACGCCGCGCCTGAGCAGCAGGCCCCAGCCGATGTCGGGCGCGGTGAAATCCTTTTCGCACATCGCGCAGGGCGCGTCCGGGTGCGGCTCCGCGTACCGTTCCGGCCAGGTGGACGCTTCGAGTGGGCGGGGTCCGGGCGCCTGGGAACCACACACGACAGCCTCCAACACGAACGGGGGCGAGAGCCCGCTTGCCGCTGCAAACGTTCGGTTGAGTCAACGAAAGGCGTCGAAACGATGTCACGCCCCCGCCCCGGCCTGTAACGGGCCCGCAGCGCCCTCGGGACGGATCCGCGACAGGCGCGCCCCCACACGCCGGAGATTTCACCCACCCGGGCGACCCCACCATCACCCACCCGCGACGACCCGCCTCACCCGCCCGAGTGCTCCAGTCACCCCGACCGCCCCGCCGACACCGCCTACTACGGCAGTTCCCGCCCGTCCCCACCACCCCGCTGCGCCACCGGCACAATCTGCAGGGTCTCCGCCATCGCCGGGTCCGTACCGCCCGCGCTCTCGGCCGGCAAGGCCGCGGCCGCCCCCGAACTCGGTCCCACCACGATCGCGTAGGTGCGCGCGAGCTGTTCGAGCTCCTTGACGCTCACCGCCTCCTTGCCCACCCGGCCGGCCATCCGGGCCACCGCGTCGAGCAGCGCCACCCGGGCCCGCTCCGCCGCATCGGTTTCGGCCTCCACCGCTGTCCCCTGCTCCGCCGCCCTGCCCACTCCGCAGACCTCCGCGTCGAACCTCGACAATGCGCTCGGCAGGCTACCGCCGATTCCACCCCGCACCGACCATCCGCGGGTCCGCGCGCCCCACCCCACCGTTTCACCCCACCCGTCGGGTCCACCCATTAAGCTGAACCACCCGGCCGGTCGAGGGGGGTGGATGCACGTGCCGAGCCACGACCCGCCGTCCCGGGCCCGTTCGACATGAGCACCGCACCGCACGACCCCCGCGGATCCCGGGTGGTCCTGGTCGGCGCACACACCTTCGAACACCTGACCCCGCTGCCGGCCGTGGCCCGAAACCTGTCCCGGTTGAGGGAGTTGCTGACCGACCCGGAAGTCTGGGGCCTGCCCCCCGAGAACTGCGTCGTGATCGAGCAGCCGGACCATCGTGACCTGGTCCTGGACGCGCTCACCGACGCCACGGCCGCCGCGACCGACCTGGTCCTGCTGTACTACGCGGGCCACGGCCTGGTCTCCCCGGACAGCGAGGACCTGCTGCTGTCCCTGCCCCGATGCCGCCCCGAACGCCCCTACACGGCACTGCCGTTCCAGGAGATCCGCGACGTGCTGCGCGCGGCGCGCCGGGTCCCCGCCAAGGCGGTGCTCCTGGACTGCTGCTTCGCCGGCCGGGCCCTGGCCGGGGCGATGGGTCCGGACGACGAGCGGCTGACGGAGTTGTCCCGGGTGGAGGGCAGTTACGTCCTGGCCGCCGCTTCCGCGACCCGGCAGGCGATCGCGCCCGTGGGTGGGCAATACACGGCCTTCACCGGGCAGTTGATCGACGTCCTCGAAAACGGCGTCCCCGGCGGTCCGAAGACCCTCGACCTGGCCACGGTGCATGCCCATCTGCACCGGATTCTGCCCGAACTGGGCTTCCCCCGGCCCCGACAGCGCAACGAGGACCAGGGCGCCCGGATCGTGCTCGGCTGGAACCGCCACCCCTCGGCCGCCGACGCGGCGCCCCGACTACCGCCCCACCTCCGGGACTTGCTGCACGCGCAGACCATCGCCGCGCGCAACTTCACCTACCGCCTCTACGACGCGCCACTCGACGGACTCGCCACCGTCTACGTCCGACAACAGGCCCGCAGCGCCCCGACCACGCCCACCCGGCAACCCCTCGACCGCATGCGGGATCCCCGCCGGGACCCGCGCGACGCGGAGCACCACCAACGGCACTTCGTATCGACCGAGCCGAGCGGACCCGCGATCGCCCCCGCCCGAGCCGCCGAGGACACACTCGGACTGCATCGCCACGTCCTGATCACCGGCGGCGCGGGCCAGGGCAAGTCCACGCTGAGCCTGCAACTGGCCGCGGCTCTGGCCCTCGCCTACGAGTCGGGAGAGACCCAAGGCCCGCATCCCGAACGGCTGTTGCCCCTGCGCGTCACCGCCGGCCGCCTGGCCGCCGGGCGCAGCGCGCTGATCCCGCGCCTGGTCCGGATCCTGTCCACCGAACTGGCGCCACACCTCGACTACGTCCTCCCCGACGACCTGCTCGACCACCTGCCCGAGAACACCACGTGCCTGCTGATCGTCGACGGCCTGGACGAGATCACCGACCCGGAGCGCCGGCGCGGCCTGGTCGCCGAGTTGGCCGGCCGGGTCCGCAACCCCGACGGCCGGTTCCGACTGCTGATCACCACCAGGCCCCTGCCCAACGACGAACTGGCCCCGCTGCAACACGCGGCGACCGGGACCTACACGCTGGAGCCGTTCGACCGCGAGCAGTTGCGCGAATTCGCCCACCGCTGGTTCCGCGACCACCCCGACGGACCGACCCTGGCGGCCGGCTTCCTGCGCCAGACCGAGGCCGCCGGCGTGCGCGATTTGGTCCGCGTGCCACTGCTGGCGACGGTGGCCGCGCTCGTCTACCGCAAACACCCCACCACGCCGCTGCCGAGCAATCGATTCACCCTCTACTGCGACTACTTCACCCTCCTGACCGACGCACACCTGGAGGAAATGCACGAGCAACAACAAACCGTGCTGCAACGCTGGACGCTGCGCCCCGCCGTACACCGAGCCGCCGTCGCCTTCCTGTTCGACCACCGCCCCGAACTCGTCGAACACCTGGCCGTCACAGTGGTCACCGACCCGACGGCCGGCACCCGCCCCCTCCTCGACCTGGCCTTGGACTGGCTCGACGAACACGACTGTCGGGCCACCCGCCGGGGCGTCCCGGAGTGGCCCAGACTCGTCGCGTCGGTTTTGGGCACGGTCGGCGTCTTCACCCATCACCACGACTTCCTGCGCTTCACTCACTACAGCTTCGCCGAACACCTCGCCGCCGACGTCCGCGCCGACCGGCTGCCGGCCCACTTCGACCCGGCCGCCCCGGACTGGACCCACGTGGTGCACCGAGCCGTCCACGGCGACCTGTTCGCCCACGCGATCCTGGCCCACCACGCCCACCGGTACGGCACGGGCGACGCGATCCTGGACTGGCTGGGCCGCGGCACCGGCGACTTCGCGGCGCTGGCCGGCGAACTCCTGGCCCGGGGCGTCCCGGCGGCGAGCCGGCACACGGAGTCGTTCGCGGCGAATCTGCTGTTGACGCTGACCCGGGATTCGAGCGACGAAGAGCTGCGACGCGCGACCTCGGACGCGGCGGCACTGCTCGGGGAGCCCGCCGTTCGCCGAACACTGCTCGACTTCCTGGGGAGTTGCTACCCGAAGCACGATGTCCGCGTTCGGCTGGCGCAGTCGCTGGCGTCCCACGACACCACGATCGCGATCGACATCCTGCGCGGGTTACTCGGCCGGGAGGGCGTCTCCCTCCGCACACGTATCTCGGCCATGCGCGCGCTGGCCGCTTGTGGTTCCGCGCATGTCGCGGAGGCCACCGGAGCATTGTGGACCGCGCTCCGCTCGGATGACGTCACAGCCGCAAACCTGATCGACGCCGCCGATGGACTGGCCTCGCTGGCGCCGGAACACAAGGACGCTGCCGTCACCGCGCTTCGGACCGTCCTCACCGACGCCGCGTCGGCCGGTCAGGAACGTGCTCGGGCCGCCCGCGCGCTGGCCGAGATCGATCCCATGCACGCCCCGGAAGCCGCGAAGGCATTGCGTGAGGTGCAAACCGCGCCACACAGCTCTCACTTCGATCGCATCTTCGCCGCGGAGCAGTTGGCCGCGCTCGGTCCCGCGTATACGGAGGAGGCCGCGGATGTTCTCCGGGGCGTCGTCGTCGCGCCCAACGCCAATTCGTATGTGCGCAGGCGGGCCATGCGCTTCCTGGCCGACCTCGGTCCGAGTCACACTCTGGAAGTGGCGCACCTACTGCGCGCGGACCTGGCGACGCGGGACATGGACGACGCCGCGGAAACGGCCGTGATGCTGGCGGAGCTTGCGCCCGCCTACTCGAAGGAGAGCACCGATGCCCTGCTCCGACTCCTGGCATCGTCCAGTGTGGACGCCTCCCAGCGCTGTGGCGTCGCGCAAGCGCTGACGCGACTCGACCCGACTCGACTGACCGAGGCCGCCGACATCATTCGCCGCGTACTGGCCGCGCCGACGTCCGCCGCGAGACAGCGCATCAACGCCGCTGCCACATTGGGGCGCCTGGGTCCCGACTATGTGACAGAGGCGGCGACATACCTGGAAACAACACTCGCCGCCGCCGATGTGACGGCGGAGGACCGCAGAATCGCGGCGGAACGCCTGTCCGAATTCGGGCCCACGTTCGTACCGGCGGCCATTCGAGGGTTGCGGGAGACCCTGACGGCACCCGATGCCGGACCCTGGGTACGGATGGAATCCGCTCGGTGCCTGTCGGGCCTCGACGCGATCCATGTCCCCGAGGCAATCGATACCCTCACCCGACTATTCGACGACCCGAACATCTTCCCGTCGTTCCGCAACAACATCGCGATCACGCTGATACCCCTCGCGCCCGGCGCGCTGGACTCCATGGCGAGCCGGCTCCGAAGAATGCTGAGCGACCCCGACACCCCCCTTCGGCATCGGCCCGAAACGGCGCGAACGCTGCGCACTCTCGGGGGCGACGCCGACAAGGTGGCCGACGTCCTTCGCACCGTCCTGTACGCGTCGGACCCGGACGCCGAGACCAGGCGTGAGGCCGCGCAGATTCTGGGCTATTGCGATGTGCGCCACATGGCGGAGTCCACGGCCGCGCTTCGGGACCTGCTCTCGGCTCCCGATGCCGACTCGGAGTCACGCGCCTGGACCGCCAGTCAGCTGTCCGATCGAGGCCCGGACAACGAAGCTCTGGCGGCGAACACTCTGCGCGAGATAGCCGCCTGCCAGACGACACCACCGAGCGACCGAGCGGTTGCCGTCGGGCTTCTCGCCGCGTACGGACAGGGCTACACCGAAGAGGGCACAACCATGAGTCGAGCCCTGCTCAGTACACCCGGTCTGTCCGCACCGACCCGCATCGCCCTCGCCGACGCCTGCGTCACGATCTCCCCCGCCTGCACAAACGATGCGATTTCGTTGACGCGCGACATCCTCCGAGACCCCGCCTCCCCGCCGGTCCTGCGCCGGATGGCCGCAGGGACCCTCGGCAGTTTCCGCGCCGGCTACCTCGACGAAGCCTCCGACGCGCTCTGGAACATCGTCACCGCACCCGAGATCGACCCGACCGAACGATGCAGGGCGGCCCATGCCCTCCACGTGGTCGGCACCGCCCGCAGAGACGAACTGGCTCAAGCCCTCCGCACCATCCTCACCCACCCCTCCGCCGCCCCCCTCGCCCGGACCCTCGCCGCCCACACCCTCGGCCGGCTCGGCCGCGGCTACGTCCACGAAGGCGCCGACCACCTCCGCGCCCTCCTCGTCGCGCCGGACCTCACCCCGTCCGCTCGGGCCACGGCGGCGACGAAACTCGCCGATCTCGGGCAGGGCTTCGAGGCCGAGGGCGTCGCCGCACTGCAATTCCTGCTCACCTCCATCGACACCGGCCTCCATGACCGAGTCACCGTGGCCCGCAGGCTGTTCGAGCTGCGCCGCCAATCCCTCCCCGACGTCACCACCACCCTCCGCGCCGTTCTCGCCGCCCCCGACGCCACCCCCTACACCCGCACCCGCGCGGCCCGCCTGCTCGGCACCCTCAGCCCACGCCTCCTCGACGAAGCGGCCGAACACCTGCGCCGCGTCCTCGCCGCCCCCGCCACACCCCCCGTCGCCACCCGCCGCGCCGCGGGTGCCCTCGGCATGCTCAGCCCGCGCTTTCGCCCCGAAGCCGCCGCGTTCCTCCGCGCCCTTCCCGCCGGCGACCTCACCGCCTCGACCTCCTACGCGCGCCGGGCCGTCGCCCGCGTCCTCCGCGACTTCGGTCAGGGGTACGAGCTCGCGGCCTGCTAGAAAGCAGGTCCACCCGAACACCGACGCGGAGCGAAAGCGAGCACACCCATGGCCACCGACCGGCGCCCCGACCCACCCGTGACCGGCGACGAACGCGAGATGATGCGGGCCTTTCTCGACTTCCACCGGGCCACGCTCGCGATGAAGTGCGAAGGACTCTCCGACGAGGAGCTGCGCCGGCAATCGATGCCGCCGTCCACGCTCTCCCTTCTCGGACTGGTCCGGCACATGGCCGAGGTCGAGCGCACCTGGTTCCGGCGGGTGATCAACGCGGAGGACATCCCGCTCGTGTGGTCCGACGAAGGCGACTTCCAGGTGGCCTACGACGCGAGCAAGTCGACCCGCTCGGAGGCCTTCGCCGCCTGGGAGACCGAGGTGGCCCACGCGCGGCGGATCGAGGCCGAGGCAGAGTCCCTGGACGTCATCGGCCACAACGCCAAGTGGGACCAGGACGTGTCGCTGCGCCTGGTCATGCTGCACCTGATGCACGAGTACGCCCGCCACAACGGCCACGCCGACTTCCTCCGCGAGGGCGTCGACGGCACCGTCGGCGCCTGACCCGCCCCACCCCCACCCCATCCCACCTCCTCCCCCACCACGACCGCCGTCCCGAAAATCGGGACGGCGGTCGCGCTTTTCGCCCTGATCGAACTCCACCCTCCACCGCCGAGGCCCGCCCCGGGGACCCCACAACCCGCCGACGAGACACTTCACGTCAACAAGGGGACCGAAAACGACAGATCCCGGATCCCCATTGCGGGCGACCGTCCGGATATGCTCCGCCAGTGATCGAGTACACGCTCTCCTCGCACGCGGCACGCGTGGTGCGGGACGCTGCCCTGGGAGCCGGGGTGGCGCTGAGCGAACTCGCGCATCTGCCGGGCTTCGAGCCGGAGACGCTGGCGAACCCGTTGTTGCGGGTGCCCACCGCCAGCGTGGTCCGCACCTGGGAGCTGGCCGTCGCCACCGGCCCACCCGACGTCGCCATCCGGGCCGCGGAAAGCGCCACGCTGGGTCGGCTGCACGTGTGGGACTACCTGTTCACCTCCGCCGGCTCGTTCGCCGACGGCTGCCGCGACGCCGCACGCTACGTGTCGACGATGTCCGACCCGGTGGTCGAGATGACCGTGGTCGAGGACGATCGACGCCTCACCGTCACCTACGGCATCGCGAACTACTCGCCGGCGGCGGTCACCGCGATCGACGAATTCGCGATGGCGGTCATGCTCAAGCGGGCCCGCGACGCCCGGGGCCCGGGCGTGGTCCCCGTACACGTCGCCCTCGCGCACGACGCCCCGAAGAACCACCGGCATCTGATCGAGGCGTTCGGCACCCGCGCCATCGACTTCGGCGCCCGAACGAACTCGATGACCTTCCTCGACATGGACGCCGAACGCCCGCGCCCGACCGGCCCCGGCGACGACGAACTCGGGCTGATCCTGCGCCGATACGCGGACAACCTGCTGGAGAACGCCCGCCCGGCGGCCGGATGGCACGGCAGGTTCCGGTCGGTATTGGCCGGCTCCCTCGGCGGCGAGGAGCTGAGCCTGGAGATGGTCGCCCACCGGATGGCGATGAGCCCGCGCACCCTCCAGCGCCGGCTGAGCGACCTGGAGACCACCTGGCGGGACGAGATCGAATCGGTGCGGCACGAGCACGCCGCAACGCTGCTGCGGGACACCGAGCTACCGGTCCAGTCGATAGCCGGGCGGCTGGGCTACACCGACGCCCGTGCCCTGCGCCGAGCCTTCCAGCGCTGGACCGGCCAGACCCCCGACGCCTACCGGAGAACCGCCGTCACGGGCGCGTGACCCGCACCGGGGCGTCGGCCGCCGGCTCCGCCCCGTCGGCGCCCGGCGACCACTGGATCGCATAGTGCTTCAGTCCGGCCTCCTCCTTGACCAGCCGCATCCCCACCGCCGCCATCACGTGCTGCGACGCGACGTTGTCGTGCGCGGTGTCCCCGACGACCCGGGTCACACCCGCGGCTCGGGCGAAGCGCAGCAGTTCACGCAGGGCCTCGGTGGCATAGCCGCGCCCCCGGACCGCCTCGATCAGGCCGTAGCCGATCGTGACGGTGCCGCTTTCGTCCGGCACGCCGTGGAAGCCCACGCCACCGACCGCCACACCGTCCTCCCGCCGGCGGATCTCGTAGTTGCCGAAGGCCCCCGGATCCCCGACGGTCGCGCAGGTACGCAGAAACCGGCCGGCCCCGGCCACGTCCCCGGCCGTCGGATAGCCGGCCTCCCATCGGTCGTCGGCGGCCGGCTCACCGGCCACCACCCGCTCCGTCTCGGCGACGGTCAGCGGGTGCAGTACGAGTCGCGCGGTTTCGAGATCTCCCATGGGAGCCTGGAGTATCACGGCCGAGGGCCGCCCCGCATCCGATTTCCACCCGCCCCGACCTGCGGGAACACCCACCGGTGCCCCGGCCCCCGCCTCAGTCCTTGCGCGCCGCCAGGATCTGTAGGCCCCGCGCGCCCGTCCGGTTGTGCTCGACCGTCAGCCCGACGTCCCGGCAGCGCTCGGCGAGCCAGGTCGGGGCGATCCGCAGCTTCGGGTAACTGCCGACGTGCTGGGTCCAGCCGGTGCCGTCGTGGACGTGCAGGAGATCGTGGACCAGGACCGTGTCGTCGTCCGGGTATTCGAGAAAGCAGGTGAACACCCGATCGTCCGTGCTCCGTATCGGGATGAACCGGTCGATACCATGCAGGGTTTCGGTCAGGTCGCGGTACGTGACGACCAGACGCCCCCCGGGGGCGAGAGCCCGCGCGATCTCGGCGAGCAGCGCGCTCACGTCGTCCTTCGTCGACAGGTGGGTGAGCGTGTCGCCCATGCACACCACGACCGCGACCTCGCCCGGCGCGGTCAACTCGGGCAATACCTTGCGGATGTCCCCGAACACCGGCTCGATCGCGGGCAACCCGGCCGCGTGTTCGGCCAGTTCGGCCAGCAGGATCCGGCTGGTGTCGACCGCCAGGACCCGGCTGAAGCCGAGTCCGGCCAGGGCCAGGCTCTGGTTGCCGGGCCCACAGCCCAGATCCACGGCCACCGCGGACGTCGTCGTCGGGGCGACGCCCAGCCCGGTCAGCAACTCGCCCTGCCCGGCGGCGATCGGTGCCAGGTCGCCACCCAGCATCCAGGTGTAGTTGGCGGCCAGGATTCGCTCGTAGTGTTCGGCGGCGGCGCGGGTCATCCACGGACTCCTGTCGAAGGTATGACGCCTACGCCGTCGCGACCATGGCCGCGCGCGTCGGCGCGACCCAGCCATCGGACGCAGGAAGAATCAGAAGCGACTCGATCACCCGCCCCGAACCCCGACCGGCCGGCTTCGGCGCGGACGCCATGGGCACGAAGGCGGGAGCGGACAACAGAGCCGACACCACATCCGCCGCGGAGGGGGAGACGGACGCGGACGCGGGCACGAACACCGACGGCAGGGGCCCCGAGACGGGCACGGCCGGCGGCGCGGCAGCGGGGCCGGCCGCGGACTCGCCCACGGCGGCGCCGGCACCCACCCACGCACCGACCTCCACCGCCGTCACCGACTCCGCTCCGACCCCGATCCCCGTCTGCACCTCCGCCGCGTGCGAACGCGCCCGAACCCGAACAACGAAGCGCAGGAAGAGGAACCGGGCGATCCCGGCGATCCCGGAGGCCGTCAGATAGACCGCCTGCTCCTTGACCACGCCGGGCGACGACTGCATCGCGTGCAGCGCGAGCATCGCGCCGGTGGTGAACAGGTAGCACACCAGCGCGGACAGCGCGGCCTGGACGTGCAGTCGACCCCGCGCCCGACCCGCGCCGAAGGTGAACCTGCTGTGCAGTTCGGTCGCCAGGAGTGTGAAGACCACGGTCACCAGGGCGTTGGCGACGGCTATGGAGAGGTGCCCGGTGAGGGCCACGAGCGCGGCGCTCGACGCGAGTCCGGTGCCACCGCCGCAGACGACGAAGCGCACGAACGCGGCCACGGTCCCCGACTTCCCTGCGGCGCTCATGAGTCCCCTGGTTTCTCTTCTGCGACTGGTCGTCGTCTTCTACTCGACAAATCTAGAGGTCCGAAAGCACCGGTGAATCAGTCGTGTGTAGGTACTGCTGTTACTGCTTGGGGAGGACTCTCCCCTAGGGGTACTACTCCCGACGACGCAGCGAGCAGGACGGAAGTACTGCCGGGAACCTACGTCCACGGCCCCCGACTGCTCAGGGAACACCCTTGGTTCGGGCACCCGTTCGGTCGGCGTCCCGCCCCGGATGATCACCGCGATCCGCCGGCCCCGACAATGCCGATCAGAGCCGCCCCCCGGAGAGGAACCCGCCATGCCCTTGAGCGACCTGTCACTGCCGGAGTTGCAGCAATTTTTCCCAAAGCGCTCCGAACCGGCCGACTTCGACGCCTTCTGGGCCCGTACGCTCGACGAGGCCGACGCCCACCCCCTCGACCCGACGTTCACGCCCGAGACCGGTCCGCTGACCGGCGTCGAGGTGTGCGACGTCTCCTTCGCGGGTCACGGCGGCCAACGGGTGCACGGCTGGCTGGTGCTGCCCGTGCATCGGGACGGACCCCTGCCGTGTGTCGTGGAGTTCCCCGGATACGGCGGCGGTCGAGGCCTGCCGCACGAGCAACTGCTCTATGCCGCCGCCGGGTTCGCCCATCTCGTGATCGACGTGCGCGGCCAGGGCGGCAGTTGGCGCGCCGGCGCCACCGGGGACGACGCGCCCGCGGGCGACGGCTCCACCCACCCGGGCTTTTTGACCCGGGGAGTCACCGACCCGGATCGGTACTACTACCGCCGGGTCACCGTCGACGCGGTGCGGGCGATCGCCGTCGCCCGCAGCCATCCGGCCGTCGACCCGACCCGGATAGCCGCACTCGGCGCGAGCCAGGGCGGCGGTCTGGCCCTCACGGTCGCCGGCCTGGTGCCGGACCTGACCGCGGTGGTGGCCGACGTCCCGTTCCTGTGCCACTTCCGTCGCGGCGCGGAGATCGCCGCGACGGGTCCCTACGGCGAACTGGCCCGCTACCTCGCCGTACACCGGGACCGCGTGGACCGGGTGTTCCGCACCCTCGACTACTTCGACGCGGTCAACCACGGCGCCCGCGCGACCGCCCCGGCGCGGTTCAGCGTGGCGCTGATGGACACCACGTGCCCGCCCTCCACGGTGTTCGCCGCCTACCACCACTACGCGGCGGACAAGCGCATGGAGGTACATACGTTCAACGGCCACGAGGGCGGCGGCGCGTATCAGGACGGCCTGAACCTGACCTACCTGCGCAGCGCCTTCGAAATCGCCTGATTCACAGCGCCAAGTGCATGATGTGCAGCCCGACGTAGCCGTGTTTCGGGTGGTCGAACCCCTCCGGCAGGGTGCCGATCACCTCGAAGCCGAGGCTGCGGTACAGCCGCACCGCGTGCTCGTTCGTCGCCACGACCGAGTTGAACTGCATCGCCCGGTAGCCCTGCGCGCGGGCCCACTCGATGGTGTACTCGCACAACGCCCGGCCGACCCCCCGCCCCGCGTGTGCGGGGTCGACCATGTAACTGGCGCTGGCGATGTGCGACCCGTTGCCCATGTGGTTGCGATTCATCTTCGCCGTGCCGAGCACCACTCCGGCCTCGTCCACCGCGACCACCGCGCGGGAGGGCGGGGCCGGCAACCACCACTCGCGACCCTCGTCCATCCCGAGATCGAGCGGATAGGTGAACGTCTCGCCGGCCGCGACGATCTCGTGGAAGAACGGCCAGATCGCCGCCCAGTCGCCGCTTTCCGCTTCCCTGATCAACATTCGCCCCAGCATGCCGGTGCCACTGCGGAACCGCCACCGCGTTTCGCGATCGGCTCCGGCGGCGGGGTTCAGGTCGTGGCGAAGCGGTCGAGGGCGGCCAGGATCGTGGCGCGCATCGCGTCGCTGCCCAGGTGGCCGGCGTCGTCGACGACCTCCAGCGTGGCATCCGGCCAGGCCCGGGACAGGTGCCAGGCGGTGTCGAGCGGGCTGCTCAGGTCGAGGCGGCCGTGGATCAGTACGCCCGGGATGCCGGCGAGGCGGCCGGCCTCGCGGATCAGGACGCCCTCGGGCAACCACGCGCCGTGCGAGAAGTAGTGCGCGGCGATCCGGACCAGCGCCGTGCGGGCCGCCGGCGGACGGCCGCCGTACGCGTCGGGCCGGCCGTTCGGTTCGCCCCCCACCACCGCGTCCTCCCACGCGCACCACTCCCGTACCGCGTGCTCGCGCACCGCGGGATCCGGGTTCTCCAGAAGGCGGGCATAGGCCGCAACCGGGTCGTCGCGCTCGGCCTCGGGCACCGCGTTCCGAAAACGCTCCCACTCGGCGGGCAGGAAGCGGCCGACGCCGCGATACAGCCAGTCGATCTCGACCCGGCGGGTGGAGGTGACGGCCGGGATGACGATCTCGGACACCCGCTCGGGGTGGCGCTGCGCGTAGGCCAGGATCAGCGTCGATCCCCACGAGCCGCCGTACAACAACCAGCGTTCCAGGCCCAGGTGTTCGCGCAGCCGCTCGATGTCCGCGAGCAGGTGCTCGGTGGTGTTGTACCGCATGTCGGTGTCCGGATCGCTCGCGTGCGGTGTACTGCGCCCGCACCCGCGCTGGTCGAAGAGCACGACGCGGTAGCGATTCGGGTCGAACAGTTGCCGCACCCCCGTCGAACACCCCGACCCCGGACCGCCGTGCACGACGAGCGCGGGCTTACCGGCGGGATTGCCGCAACTCTCCCAGTAGACGCGGTTGCCGTCCCCGACGTCGAGCATCCCGTGCTCGTAGGGCTCGATCGGCGGATAGGGGACGGTCACGGTTGTTCCTTCGGTCGAAGGGGCGGATGGGCGGGGGCCGACGACTTCGGTAACCCTCGGCCGGTTGATCGACGAAGCACCGACCGCCGTGGATCGGCGCCCGACGCGGGAGCGGATCGCCGCCGCCACGGCCGCACACGAGGAGCAGCCGCGTTCGGACCCGCTCCCGAAAGGGACCGGACCCCTCAGCGCCCCGGCTCGAACGACTCGACCCTGAACCCCGCCGGCAACATGCCCGAGCCGATCGTCCCGGCCAGTTGCCGGGCATCCGCCTCCGTGTAGGTGCCGGCGATCACCGCGGCCCCGGGGATCGCGGATCGCACCATCGGCGCGACCAGCACCCTACCGTCCCAGACGATCGCAACCCGGTTGCCGGGCTCGTCGCGCCGGGCCGCGTCGGCGGTGAGCGCGGTGAAGGCGGCCTGGCCCTTCTCCGTCCAGTCGAGCCGTATCTCCCAACCGCCCGAGCCCTGCGGCGCCTTGGCCTCCGCCTTCGCCACATCGGCCCCGGTGATCACGGCGGGCGCCAGCGTGAACTTCTCCGTCGGCTTGTCGTCGCAGGCCACGATCGGCGCCGCGGGATCGTCCACGCGCGGCACCGCCGGATCGCCGCACTCCGGCCCGCCCGAGGGGGTCGCCGTACCGCCCGTCCCCCCGGTCGTGGGCGGGTACGGCGTCACGGCCGTCACGGCGCGCACGCTCAGCTGCCCGGTGTGCGCGATCGCCGCGAGTCGCCGCCGGGTGTCGTCCCCGGACGGGTTCACCGCGATCCGCACCACCAGCGCGCCGTCGCGCACCGTCACCGACTTCACCGGCAGCCGCCCCGCGCTCGCCCGTTTGCGAATGGTCTCCGCCGAGGCGGCCAACTGCCGTTCGTCCAGCGCGCGTTCCGGGACCAGCCGGGCCTCGGCGAAGACCCGACCGGCTGCCTCGTCCACCGGCCCGGTGTGGTCGCCGTCCTTGAACGTCACCGGATCATCCGACGAGCACCCGGCCACCCCCAGCACGGCGGCGACGGCGACGGTGGCGACGAGGGACCGGGCGGCGCGGCGCGTACGCGTTGGCTGAGTCACCCGCCACA